>PLTT01000006.1 GCA_003164595.1 Candidatus Saccharimonadota bacterium
TCAGGGATTACCGTACAATTACCAGTAGTCTCAACCACAGGTTCAAATAGTTTTTCTAGTGTATTAATATCCTGGCAATTTTATACAAATTTTATAACGTGGAGTATAGTCTGGTTATTTCTGGGATATTTAATAAAATTATTTAAAACGAAAAACGTTTAGTTAAATAGGTTCTAGCTTCGTACATCACCCTGCACCACGAATTAAGACATAAAAAACGTTAGAACTTTTTCTTTAAGTAAGTAGTCACTATAATATTTTAGTATTATGAGCGAACAATTAGTCTCGAGTATTGAAAGGCTAGATTTTAGTGAAGTTAAACCCGGTGACATTATTCATATTAAGACCGGAGTTGGCGATGAAACTTGGCAATACGATTTTGCTGTAGAAAACGCTTCAAGGAGTTGGCCTAGAGGGAGTCTCAAAGCAACAACACCAGACGGTAATGAAGTAGGCCCGGTTGAATTTGCCTTACATGGCTGCGGACAGTGGACTAATAGAATGCAAAACTCAGTCCAAAAACAAGATAGAGCATTTACTCCTTATTATGAAGGACTGATTATAGGCCAGTTCTTAATGGGAAAATCGCCTGAACAATCCGATAGATTAGTATTTGATAATCGTGGTCAAGAGATTAGTGAAATTACTGTTACTATTACAGCAGAATCTGCAAGAAGCTAGATACTCAAAAGAGTACTAACTTTGCGTATCACGCTGCGCTAAATAGCAAGAAATATAGACCAACGTCTATAACTTTTTTAACCATTGCTAAGAGGTGTATCATAGGTATGACTATGGCAGAACAAAATTTTCAAATTGGCATCAAAGCACTCATAAGAAATAATATTGGTGACGTATTCATGCTACACATACCGGAATGGGGGCCTAACCCAGCGCACTGGGACTTGCCTGGGGGAAGAATGGAGCCCGGTGAAACATTCTTAGAGACTCTCAAAAGAGAATTGGAAGAGGAGATCGGCGTTACATATATCGGTAAACCGAAACAACTAATAGGAATGCTTACTAATATCACAATCCCTGTAGGTGACGATTTAGTCCCATTGGTTTTTATGATTTATTCTGTCGAAGTAGAAGATGTCAATAAAATACGAATTGCTACGGATATTCGAGAAGATAAATTTGGGTGGTTCTCTCCAGAAGAAGCGTCAAGATTAATGACTCTAAAATTTTCACCAGAATTTTGTGATCTTGTGGGTAACCTATAATATATTCATAAACGAGTAGACAATGCTGAGTTACTTGACTAATGCCGAGTCAAGTGTCATTATATCGAGATCGAACTGAGTTGTAGTATAAATTAATATAAGGATCACTATGAAATCAATGGAATCAAATTTTAGTGCTTTGACTGCTGACGAAATAATTAGAGAGAATGAACTGCGAGAAGCCGCTTTACGTGCCAGACAAACGTTGTCTGACCAACCCGAAGTTGTAGCCGAAGATGGGCAACAAGTTGTTATCCCAAAGTTTAGTGGCGAGTTTCCGTGGTCGTAACAAGTCTGAACAATAAACTACGTTACAATATCTCTCAATGAATCACTTTGAAATGCCTCTAGCGCCTCGGGGGGCAGGCGAGACAATACAGCCGTGGGCTGTGGCTGGGTTAGCTGTGGCTGTTGTTGGCGCAGGAGTACACCTATCTTCAAGAAGAGAAATTGAGCCAGCGCTTAGGGGTGCATCGTTGCTACCTTATTGCGAGGATATTGTTACAGAAATAATGCCCAGTCACGATGCTGTAATTGTCGGGGGGTTGGCTATTGACGCGTTTAACTATAAATATTCAGTCATTGATGTTGATAAACGTTCTATTACGGTAGATAGTGGGTTCGAATCACTGCTTCTGCGAAAAAATGGGACAGTCCGAGATTACGACGTACTCGTAATTGGTCGTGATGAGTTAGGTAGACCACGGAGACTACCCGATGAAACTCAGAAGAAGTTAAAAGAACGCACTGATGCAGCAACAAAAAAACGGGCACAATCACTAAATCAACCAGCACCTATAATGTCAATATTCTCGTTCGATGATCATCGCAGCCTGCCCCGTAGCGCAACTATTGTGTCGGGCGACGGTCGGATATCCATGGAACATGGTTTCGTGAGCCAACTTCTTCCTGAAACAGCAATGGACAAGTGGTCTTTAACTTTGCCAGAGGGGATTACCATAAACATTCTGAACCCTTGGGAGCAATATTGGCGCTCAATGGTGCGTTTCTCGTCGGGCATGAAAAATAAAGATGCTGAAAAAATTGGTCTAATGCTAAAACGATTACAATCCACTGACGGTTTGGCTGAAATGGAGAATCAAGAACTCAGCAGTGCCTATAGATCATTTCATGATCAAATGCTGGCTCAAAATAGTTTAACGGCCGTTATGGAGTCCCTGCAGGCTCCTAATAGAGACTGGGAACATACTTTAAAGCTTGGTGAATTGGTTGTTACTAGCAAGGTTATGGCTTTTGGGCAGAAATTTGAAACGGTCAATCGAATAGTCCAGGGCACGCCAAAAGTATTCAATTCCTTTGTTGGGAGTAAGTAAATCTTAGTAACAGTAGTTAAGTAAACCGTGATATATTGTGTCTTATCTTTGATATAATAGACGAGTCAATAATTAGGATTCAGAATAAAAATATGCCGACGTAGCTCAGCGGTAGAGCACTTCCATGGTAAGGAAGGGGTCTCGGGTTCAATTCCCGACGTCGGCTCCAGTTTACAAATCTAAAGTAACTTGTTAGAATATATTAATATGGCAAAAAAAGGTGACAAACGAAAGATTATTGGCATGGTCAGCGAAGAGTCTGGCGAGCGCATTTATTACACGTCCAAGAATAGTCAGAATACTCCTGATAAGCTCTCTTTAAAGAAGTACAGTCCCAAGCTGAAAAAAGTAGTTGTTTTTACTGAGACCAAGAAAAACCTCGGCCGCAACGAAGTTAAACCTCGTCGATAACGTATTAATCTATAATTTCGTCAGTCTTGATTAATTATATTGGTTGGCTATTTATGTTTGCCAAGTGATTGTTTGTAGCTAACGACTCTATGTCAGCAAGTGATCATTAAAAAACTTCGATATAATTATGTTTTGGCAGGAGTGGAGGGACTCGAACCCCCGGCCTATGGTTTTGGAGACCATCGCTCTAGCCAGCTGAGCTACACTCCTATATTTTGTTTATAGCCTATTTTAAATAAGCTGATTAAACGATTAATAGTATAGCGGATATTTGCCCTGACGTCACACGCTTATGGTTGTTAGTTGCGACAATTTCTGGTATACCTAATTACTATATGGCTAAATCAATTCTCACCAAACCAGTTCTAATAGTACTTTATGGGTATCCTGGCTCGGGTAAAACTTATTTCTCAAGACAATTAGTAGATGAAGTTAATATAGCTCACTTGCAGGCTGATCGTATTCGTAGCGAGGTTTTTGACAAACCTGCCTACTCTCAGGAAGAAGACAACGTCGTCTTCAGGATTATGAACTATCTTACTGAAGAATTTCTAAGTACTGGCTTGTCGGTTGTTTATGACACCAATGCCATGAGAATTTCACAGCGTAAGGCATTAAACGAAGTGGCCAAGAAAGCTAAAGCTTTAGAAGTAACAGTATGGTTCCAAATTGACACCGAGAGTGCTTTTACTAGAGTGTCAGGACGTGACCGAAGGCAGACCGACAGTAAGTACTCAATGTCTCTAGACAGAACTACCTACGACACTATTCTTCAGTACATGCAGAACCCGTCTCCAAAAGAGGACTACATTGTTGTTAGCGGTAAGCAATCTTTTCCAACTCAATTTAAAACTCTGACAAAGAGATTACGCGAGTTAAGTGCAATTGATGTTTCTGACACAAATGCTCCAGTAATAAAGCCAGGACTAGTTAATCTAATTCCAAGTTCTAGCCTGCGGTCAACCATTAACCGACGAAATATTTTTATCAGATAGCTGGCAGGCGTTCCCTTAAATGTCTGTCAAAAAAATTCCAATGCCACAACTTGGATCGGTTGCTTTTAATAAGCGACGAAATAGCCGAAGTATTAGAATCACCCTGTCCCATAGCGGGGAAGTAAAAGTTTCTTTACCAAAATGGGTAAGTTATTTTGAGGCACAGAGATTTGTTGCCAGCAAAACAGATTGGATTCTCAGCCAAAAAGTTAAGGTCGATAACAAATTACTTAACTACCAGACGATCGGGAAATATCATAGACTGGTTTTCGTGCCAGTTGAAAAATATCTACGACCCCGAGGATCGGTATCAAAAAATGAGGTGACAATAAAATACCCGGCTGAACTTGAGGCGCTTGATGAGTCAGTTCAAACTGCTGCCCGTCGGGCTGCCAATAAAGCATTGATGAACGAAGCAAAACAAAGCCTGCCGGGGAGGTTAACGCAGCTGGCCGAAGAAAATGACTTTAGAGTAAGTGACATTAAGATCAAGCTGCTTAAAAGTCGTTGGGGCAGCTGCAACTCGCATAATGAAATAACTCTCAATTCTCATTTGATGTTACTACCTTGGCACCTGGTGGACTATGTATTAATGCACGAACTTATTCATACAAAAGTCATGAAGCATGGCCCCCAGTTCTGGGATGAGTTTAAACGCTATGAGCCCGACGCGCTAGCCCTTAGAAAAGAAATAAAGAATTACCGACCTACTATTTGATTAAAGTTTTGGTATTTCTGCCGGTCGTCACATGCATAACTGGTATACAAATGTTACGACCTTTCCATTCGACAGACCCGAATTCGTATCTGAACATCGAGAGATGTAGTAAAAACAGATCGACAATTACGGCAAAGGGGAACATCAGTGCAACGCTGAGAGAAGGTTGTTGTCGAACTTCTTTTATTAGGCTGTAGTAGCTAAGTACATAAAGTATAGCGACGACAACCGAGACCAAAGCAGCCGTAAAGCTGGCAATCCAAAGTACAAACGCGCAAATAAAAGGCACGACCATGGCAATGAATAATGCGCTTGATATTAGGAAAACGGTTTCTGGACGTTTATGTAGCTGAGGATAGCGGGTACGAATGGCAGTATCGGTTTGGTCTCTTGATGATTTATCAGTAGCAAGCCCAAAGACACCGTTATCACGGAAAAACTGATATTTCTTTTCGAGAAATAGTTGTTTAGCAAAACTGGCTTCCGGCGTTATCATGCGCCTGGTTGAGTTGAAGCCACCTAGCTTCTTTAGTGCCGTAGAGTTGATTGCCCAGAAGGTACTGATCACCGGAGGCCGCTTGAATAGATTACGGGGAAGTGAGAGTTCCCACCAATATCTCATTGTTTGGACAAACGGGTTGACTGTAACGTTATCAAGTTTGGGGATAACGCTAATCATGTCCGAGTTATAGCTGCGTAAGGCGACAACAGTCTTGGATATAGTCTGGCGTTGCAACCTGGCATCGACACCGCAGAATATGATAATTTCTCCGTTAGCGGCTATAGCCAATTGGTCATAGGCCCAATTTTTGGCCAACCAGTAGCTAGGCGGCACCGCGCCAGCAACAAATACTACGCCTTCTTGAGCGTAGGAGCGAATGATCTCTGGAGTATGTTTGTCACTGGAACAATCATCCAGAACTAGGATTTCAAGTTTGGGGTAGTCGCTGGCGACAATACGATCAAGGCAGTCCCTTAAGTCGTCGCTCTCGTTACGAGCTGGTATGCATATGCTAACAGTTGGCAAATCGCCCCCAAGTTGGTCACGAACCTTAGGTGCGCTGTCGCGGCGGCTACGGACAATAGCGCTATAGACGGTAATTCCTAGTAAAAGTTGCAGGCCAAGAATCATATACAGAACTAGGTGCATTAGTAATCCGAAACTGCTAAACCAAATAAAACTTAAGTAGACGATTAGGATTAATGCTTGAGTGGACATTAGCCAGTAACTGCTTCGCCTCGTGGTGCGACCTAGATAACTAGCATGCATCCGTCCTTTTAATATTCGGCCTATATTGAACACTCGGTATAGGCTAATAATAAATATAATTAGAATGATTATATTAGGGGCACGATACTGTAAATAGAAGCTTGAGATAACAACTAGTGCTAGCAAGACAACGGTATGGATTTTACTAGATAGAAACTTCGATCTAAAATATAAAAATTCGATAATACCAACTATTACAAACATGCCAGACGCTAGATTCATGCTCTATACTATAAACCAAATTAGGTTGAAATACCCCAAACCATGATGAGTTTTATCGATTGACATAAATCCAGCTAAATATTATAATCATAGTTAATGATTCGTGAAAAAATTCAAAAACGTACCAGTAGCGTAAGAACTCTGATGCCTACGATGTTACCTAAATCACCTGCCGAAAAAGGCGAGAATGTTCATGCCAAGGATAAAGAAATAATAGATATTCCCGGTAATGCCCGAACCGCTATAGCCACATCAATCAGCCGCATCTTGGTTAGAGGTGAAATCACCAAAAATGCCTATGCCGAAGACTTCGCTAGAATCAGCGGCCATGGTAATGCTAAATTGATTCAAGTTGCTAGCATGGGATCTGTAATCTTAGCCGGTAGTCCCAATAAGATCGAAGCCAGAGATGGTGGTTACTCTATAATATTTGGAGAGCCAAGAATAATTAATGCCAATACCGATGGACACGTAACAGTAATTACTCATGATAATGAATATAAACCAGTTGATTATGCGCTAAACTCGGGAGCCCGCATTACCGTAATTACGCCCTTAGAAGGTGGGCTCGGTGAGGGCGCAGATTTCTTGACTTCACAGCTGGAGACACTCTACCCGGAGGGTGAACTTGACCCTGCTTTCGTTGCTTACAATGGGATGTTGAAGAACGGCTTTGTCAGGAAGGAACTCCCTCCCACTCGCTAGTTAGCATTTCGGGGAAAAGCTAGTTTTAATGTTAT
>PLTT01000008.1 GCA_003164595.1 Candidatus Saccharimonadota bacterium
AGCAATCTTAGTAATTTTCATAAGTATTCTTTAATAAAATAAGAGGGATCTAACGTTGCTCAATTCCAGCAATTAGACCCCTCTTTTTTTTGCAAACGTTTATAAACTCTTTTATTAGCCTCTTGTGTAGGCTTTTTTGGCAACCCATCGTCCTAAAATGGACAAAAGGATAGCTGAACCAATAACGATACTTGTAATAGCTACTATAGCTAGTATCAAGTGACCGCCTGTATTTGGTAAGACAATTGCACCGCCAGCAATGCTAGCAAGTCCGCCGCCGCCTTTTCCTCCGTACATATACGAGTCCTTCCTTATATTAGTTACGTTTTAAGCTCTAGGGGCTTGACCTTTGAAACTTAAACTTGAGAAATACTGTACTGTAAACGTGCAAACTTGTAAAGAACATTATATAAGTACTTATGCTTATAGTACTAATCACACATTGTTTATGTTAATACAAACAGATTGGGTAGTAATATTACTTAACAATAATATTGCACGACAGTTGCCATTATGATATAACATTTCCATTACATGTGTAGTTAATTAATGAAAAGGACGGCAAGAGACTATGTTTACAATAGTTAAGCAATATATTAATAAAGATGGTCAGTTAGAGAAACGATTAGCACTGCTTGGAACTTCCATGCTTTTTCTCGTCAGTACTTTTTGTTTAACGCTGTTTGCACCTATTTCCGCTCACGCGGCTTCAACCGGCACTGCCCTGTCTCCTGCCGCTAGAATCTCATTTACATTTGATGATAGCCTGGCTAGTACTTATACGACTGCTGAACCAACGCTAGCCACCTATGGTCTTACTGGCACCGACTACGCCATTACCGGCTGTCTTGGAATGACGACAGTACCTAATACTTGCAATGCCAACACTGACACCCCATATATGTCCGTGGCTCAACTGCAAGCCCTACAGGCAGACGGCTGGGAAATTGGTTCACACACCGTAGATCACGTTTGTTTAGTTGATAGTGCGCTAACTGATCCAAGTGATTGTGCTAACCCAACTGCACTGACTACTGCCCAAGTTGATGCTGAGCTGGCTAACAGCAAAAGTGCTTTGGCTACAGACGGTATCAATGCCACTGACTTTTCGACTCCTTATGGTGACTTCAACAATAACGTTATTGCCCAAATTGCAAAGTACTACGCTTCAATGCGACAGTTTAAGAATGCTTCTAATAACACCAATGGTTATCCGTACAGCGATTACTACCTGCAGGATGTTACCGTACAAGAAACGACTAATACGGTAGCCGGTATTGAAGCTCTTATTAACACTGCCATTACCAATAACCAGTGGTTAGTTTTAACTTTCCACGATATTGAAACTAAGCCAAGTAAGACTCCTGATAATTTCCAGTACGGGACAGCTGAACTGGCCTCAATTGCCGCCTATGTTCAGGCAAAACAAGCAGCTGGTTCAATCCAATCAGTTCATGTAGACCAAGGGCTAGTAACCAGCTCAACTAACATGTTCGCCAATGGCAATTTCTCTGCCGGTATCGCCGATGGTTGGACTACTGACTCACCGGCAAACGTAACTTTAGATACAGGTAATAACGGTAGTTATCCTAGCCCAACTGATTCAATCAAGTTCGTGGCCACCAATAAAGAGATCCACTTGTTTTCTCCTAAGGTTGCTGTAACCCCGGGAACTACCTATGTAATGAAGAACTTCCTGAACGTTGCCAGTATCTCTGCTCTGACTAGCGGTGAAGTTGGCTTCTACGTTGATGAATACAATGCCAACGGTCAGTGGGTTTCCGGTCAGTGGTTGAAGAGTGAAAACAGTTCGTTTGTTGAAGATATGAACTTTACATACAAGCCAAGCTCGCCAGCCGTAACTTCGGCTAGTTTACAGGTACTTGTGACCGCTAACTCAGGTATTACTGCCTACCTGGCTAACTCACAGATGTTTCCCGAAACTTCGGCTACGGTAGCCGCTCCAACAAACTTGGTAACAAATGCCACGTTCACTGCCGGCATATCTGATGGTTGGACAACCGATGATCCAACGCACATAACCGCTAACACTGCTGGAAATGGTAGCCCTGCCAGCCCAACCGATTCCATCTCCCTGCAATCTGGTACAACTACTGCCAACGGTCACTTGTTCTCGCCTGAAGTAGCTGTTAGCTCGGCTCACTCCTATACTCTGTCTAGCTGGCTTAATCTAGTTAAGGATACAAATGCAGCCAGCGGTGGAGAAGTTGCTTACTACATTGACGAATATAACTCAGCTGGTCAGTGGATCTCGGGACAGTATAAGACCGGTATTCACGCTATTGGTGCCAACACTATTGGCTTCACCTATACTCCAAGCTCGGCTTCAGTAGCAAAGGCTAGTTTGCAGGTTATTGTAGTCGGCAACTCTGGCATACAAGCTTATCTAGACAACGTTACCTGGTACCAGAACTAAGTACTTGTTCCCATAAATAGCTCTCTTTCTAGGCCGTACCCTTTTTGATGAGCATAATTAGTTTTTCAAAATAGGTTTTGTGGCCTAGAATAACTCGCATGAGCGGTGAGTTATCTATAAATAATCCGGCTGAGCTGGCTATGCCATTTATTGATGTAGTCGATGATAGCAGGCACCTGTCATCCAGCGCCGATGAACAGCGGGTCTTGATTGAGCTAGACGATCTAGTTGATACGCTAGATTTGAACGGCAAATATTTTACGCAAACTAATAGAGCTTTGGCTGTCCCGGTTTCATTTAAAGCCAATGAACAGACTAGCTATATTAATTTCGATTCACTGACTTTTGAAGGCAGGCTAGCAACTTTCTCGATCGTTAAAATTGGCCGTATTATTGGTGCGACTTCGGTTAGAGCCCTGTGTCTATCATTTACTGACGTCGTACTTATCGGTCCTGATATTGATTCTCTTGATAATGATCACCTGCTGCATGTCCCAGCTTTGGCCGTTGACTCGATGTGGCGCACGTCTGCTGCTTAGTGTGTGACTGTGTCCATTAGTCAGCTCCGAGGTTGCTATCTATTTTATTTTCACCATAAACGGCCTATGATATCAATATTAGTATTCTTGATATCTTAAGGAGAAGAATATGAGTAACTTTGAAATTTCTAGGACTGACCAAGTACTGATTAATGAGCTGACTGATACAGCCGAGCTACTTCTAAATAATCATAATAAGAAGCCAAGTGCTTGGGAACCTAGTGACTTAATACCATATGAACAAGGGCTTAATTATAAAACTAAGCTGTGGACTCCTGATGATTACCCACTGTCAGATGGCATAAGAAGTTCTATATATGTAAACCTTCTAACTGAAGACAACCTGCCATATTACTCCAACACCATCCTTCATTACTTGCGGGACTCTCCTGCACTCCTGGAGTGGAGCCATGTTTGGACAGAAGAAGAAGCCAAGCACTCAGCTGTAATTCGTGAGTGGGTACACGTTACTAGGGCTCTCGACCCAGTTATGCTGGAACGGGGGCGCAAGGTACAGATGGGTAAGGCTGAAGTTCCTAACCCGCAGAGTCTGCCTGACGTTTTGGGTTATACAAGTTTTCAAGAGTTGGCGACCCGAGTTGCTCACGCTAACACCGGCAGAGCTCTGGATAGTGAAAGAGGCGGAAAGCTGCTTATGGCGACAGTCGCTGGTGATGAGGCTAAGCATCACATATTCTATAGCGAGCTAGCGAAGAAGACTATGGAGATCAAACCGTCGGCAATGGTAATCGCTGTTCGTAATCAGCTAGTCAATTTTGCTATGCCCGGTACTGGTATCCCTAACTTCGTAAGACATGCCGCGAGGATCGACAAGGCTAGGATCTATGATAGGCCAAAATTCTTGCATGAAGTTGTGATTCCCACGTTGGGCAAATGGAGTATTGATGATCTGGAGGGATTAGATGAGGAAGGAGAGAAAGCCCGCGACGAAATTAATGAGTATGTCATCGTGCTTGCATCTATTGTTGATAAGATTGAAGAGAGAAGACAAAGAGAAGATGCCCTTGCCTCCTAGGGTCAAACGGTCATAGCACGGGTTCGGCGATGTTTATATCTAGCTACTAAAGCTGTAAGTCAGTAATCTTAACGCAAGCCGCCGTAGGCGTAATAGATCTGAGAAACGTGTTCCTTGTGGGCGATATCGTAAGGGTCGTCTGCTCCGATAGGCGTAGATAACTCGGCTGGGTCACCAAGCTCATGAAATCTTGGACTTCCTAAATGATTTGGCCCCATTAACCCAATCGGAGGATTGATCAGGTCTGTTTGGATGACTGCCATTGATCCAAAATGTCCTAGCTTGGCGGCTCTATCAGATTCAACATAAGGGCCGTTTTCTGGGTGTGATTTGATACGTTCTCGGCTAGCTTGTAATAACGCTTCTGCAACTTTAGCATGAAAATCAGGCGTCTCATCTGGGCTTAGCCAATAATCAAGATCGTCTCCTGCAACTTCACCGATTTTAGGGTCTGGGTGCACTACGGCCTGATTAAATATCAGTGTTGCCAGGCCCCTGGCTGTATCATGTTTGCTGCCGCGGATAATATAAGCTTGAAAGCCCTCAACCACTGCTATGCGGGCTATATTCTTTACAGCGTGAGGTGTGTCACGGTAACGTTCCCAGGCTTCAGGACGATCGTTCTTCAGCCAATCACTATTGCTGGCTACTAGTTCGTGTACTTGGACACCTTGAAGAGGTTTTACTCTTGAAAACTTTTCTAGGTAAACACTCATAATAGAATATATGATACTACAAAATACTGCTTATGTCAATTTGCTATATGTGGCTCGAAATCTAATTATGTGAAACTGCTGCTTGACAGAAGCTATCATTATATACGTAAATATGTTAGAATAAGTATCAAATGACGACATCCACAGAACACTTTTCTGGGCCTTATGAGGAAGTGCCAAGTCTTGAGATGGTGTCTGAATTTATACCACCAAAGATTCTCTTACTGTCTGACTTTCCACCATCAGAACAAAACCCTGTCTTCACTAATTTTGGCGAGAGTAAAACTATAGAAATCAATAAGCATCGTGACGCGGCGTTCGAAGATATTATCCCACGGTATAATGACCGCAAAGTCGTAGAACACTCGCTCGGGAAACTTTTGGATCCCTCTCGGCATTTTAGCGATAACGAAGATGGACTTAATACTTATCTTCAAGGAATTACACAATATAGTGTCCTAGAGCCTGAGACTGTTCGTGGTCTTCACCATGCAATCGAACGCGGGCTTAGGAAATACCAAGAAGTTGATATTAACCAACCTCTATCAGCTGAAGATGATCAGCCATTCATTGATATGACCTACGCATATCAGGCAGTTTTTAACACCAATTTGAGGTTGGTGGTGTCGATAGCCAAGAAATATGTCACACCCCGTTCGCTGCCACTAATTGACTTAATCCAAGAAGGAAACATCGGTCTTGATAAAGCTATAAAACGCTTCGATACTTCCAAAGGTTTTCAATTTAGTACCTATGCTACTTGGTGGATCAGGCAATCAGTTTCAAGGGGCAATGAAAACAGTGCCAAGACTTTAAAAATTCCCGTTGACTTGCAGAAGGAAGTCAGGCAACTATATTCTAATACCCACAATTTGGCAGGGTTACTGGGAAGAGAACCGACTAGAGATGAACTCCTCGAATATATCGAGATAGATGAAGATAAATTATCTGAGATAGAAGCTATTCGGGCTATTCGTACGATTTCAATTCATAGCCCAATCTCTAATGACGCTGAAATTAGCACTGAGCTCGTTGACATGCTATCCGATCCCAATGATCGTCTAGAAACGGCCATTAACGCCCTGGCTGATAAAGATGAGCTTGAAAGTATATTTGCCGAGGCCAATCTGGACAGCGTTGTCAGGCTGGTCATAGGTCTACGCGCCGGTATTCCTGATAAGGCGCTTAAAGGATTGGTCTTCAAAACCCGCCGTGGATTGCAGGATTATGCCACTATTTATGACCGGTTGTGTAGTGTACCTGGCAAGGGCGCGACTTTGAAGGAAATAGGCACTGAAATTGGTCATGACCCAAGCATTATACAAAGAATTACAAATCGCGGGTACGACCAAATGCGAGAAGCTAAGAAACGATTAGATTATTTGATGTTAGAGACTCCAGATGATATCTAAAGAACTGTTTTTCAAAATTTAATTGTTTCTGATAACAGCTAATTATTCAGCGGGTTCGCGGCTTTGAGATTATCTAGCTGGCCCTTGATTATATAACCATTTTTTTCAACCAGTAGATCTAGGGTGTGATAAGCTATAAATAGCACTATGCATTAACAGTATGTCTAAATACTGAGATTACTAATATATCAAGGAGCAACTATGAAAGTCCAAATTATTATCGGCAGCACCAGACCTAATCGAGTTGGCCCTCAGATCGCCAAATGGGTCAGCGAGAACATTCCAACCAAATCAACTGTGGAGTACGAGATTGTTGATATTGCTGACTTTAACTTGCCAATGTTTAATGAGCCAGCTCACCCGGCTACTGGTCAATATGAGTTTGAATATACAAGAGTCTGGAGTGAGAAGATAAAAGAAGCTAGCGGCTATATCTTGGTAACGCCGGAGTACAACGCTGGTTACCCGGCATCGTTAAAGAACGCCATGGATTATCTGTACCACGAGTGGTCAAACAAGCCGGTGATGATTGTTAGTTATGGCGTTGGCGGTGGCCCGACGTCTTCAGCTCAACTTCGACAAGTAGTCGAGCGACTTAAGATGCACCCGGTTGACACCAGCCCGGCACTGACCGTAACCCGCGAGATGACCGGTGAACATGATCAGATTAAGGATATAAGCACATCGTTTAAACCCTACGTTGGTAATCTAGAGATTGCCGCCGTTGAACTACTATTCAAGTTAACCGAAAATTCTTAAACTTAATCCTGCTAAGGGTAGTTAACTTATCAATCAAATGCCTAAATCACTGATTTCTGGTTCTGATAAGCTCATCGTTCGGGCGCAGCGTGTGCTTAAACATAATGATGAGGGTAGTTATACCGTTCCCTCAAAAGGTCTTTATCCTCACCAAGTACTTTGGGATAGTTGTTTTGTTGCTATTGGTCGGTCGCACTATGACACCGACCGGGCTAAGCTTGAAGTAGTCCGACTGCTAGATTCTCAGTGGTCTAATGGTATGATCCCCCACATTATTTTTAATAGCGGCAACCGCTACTGGTGGGATCGTCAGATTTGGCGCAGTTGGGTCAGCCGACTTTCTCCTAAAAAAATGTCTACTAGTGGTGTCAGTCAGCCGCCGATGTTGGCTGAGGCAATTGTTCGAATTGGTCAGAAACTATCCAAGGCTGATAGGTTGGCATGGTATAGAAGTGTATATCCAAGACTTCTTCGGTATCACATGTGGCTTAGCGGCGAACGTGACCCACGGCGTGAGGGTTTAGTAGTTCAACTGCACCCTTGGGAAACCGGACTGGATACCAGCCCGCCCTGCATGGTTGCCCTGCATGAGAAATCCTGGCCGAGATGGCTCAATATATTTGATAATCCACTGATCGATAAAGCTGGTGAATTTATTAGGGTTGATAACAAGTTTGTTGAGAAGGGCGAGCGCGCCTCAAACGCCGAAGCGCTGGCTCTATATTTCCTGCTTCGAAAAGTTCGTCGCGCCAGATACAATAGTACCAAGATACTTCATAATCCATCGTTTGCCGTCCAGGATCTAACTTATAACTGTATTTTAATAAAAGCCAATTCCCTGCTGATTGAAATTGCTGGTTTGCTTGGCGAGAAATTACCCAATGACCTTCTAGCTCATATCGCCAATAGTCACGCCGCTTTGGAGAGTTTGTGGGATGAGGATAGCTCTGAGTATTATTCCCGGGAATTTACCTCTAACCGACTGATTAAAGAATCATCAATAGCTTCACTGATGCCGCTATACGCTGGTTCAATTAGCAAACAGCGAGCTGCGCAGCTAGTTAAGCTGCTCAAAGATCGGACAAGTTTTGGTCTGGATTACCCTGTTCCGAGTGTGCCGATAGATTCGCCGTGGTTTAGCTCGACTCGCTACTGGCAAGGGCCAACTTGGATTAATACCAATTGGTTTATAATTAACGGCCTGCGGAGATACGGTTTTAATGCTGAGGCCGATTCACTGACTGCGTCGACTCTTAACCTAGTAAATCAATCAGGTTTCTACGAATACTATGGCCCAACCAACGGGTCAGCCCATGGCGCCAATAATTTTTCTTGGACTGCCGGACTGATTATAGATTTGGCTAACAAAGCTTTATAAAAACTATATCCTATCTACCAAGTACAGCTAGGTCGCCAATGTGGACTCTTACATTATGAATATCCATTCTTTCGCCAAGCGCGAGCGTCACGCCCGTACCAATTTCCCTACTACCTTCCGGGTAGTCTATGGTGCCAAGGATTAAGCTAAGTTTAGATGTATCCTCGCTGGCGGCTGAACCGGTGACCTTATGGATTTTTCTTTGCACGAATCGTTTTTCATCACCGAGCGGTGATCTGAAGTTCTCGACATCGTAGGTGTCGTCTTTCATCTGAGCTCGAACATCATAATAGCGAACGCCGGATCGTTGGTTCCTAGAATATTTTATGGGGTTGGACGAGAACTCTATAATTGACAGTGACAGACCCCTCAAGACTGTTTGCTCACTGGAGATGCCATGATCTACTAATTTGTGAAACAGCTCTTTGGTGCCACCTTTATTGCCTCTCATAATTGGTACGTCATCGCGGTAGGCTTCTGCAATGTCTTTACCGGAAACATAAACTATCGCCGGCTTGTCTCTCATCTGGAAATTTAGTCCATAGCCGTCGGTTATTTCCTTGAACGTGCTCTCGAACTTGTCAGACCACAAGCTATCGTCCAGTTGTCTCCCGATACCATTGAAATATGGATCATGAGCTCGTTGATGGCTCTGTTGATTAGATCGTCTCTTCATATAGTACCATTATATCACAATACGGACAAATTACAATAGCTGTACGAATTTGTAATGTTTAGTAAGACTGGGGGTTAAAGCCGATTTAATTGTGATCAAATAGTATGTAGCCCTCGCCTTTACGGGATTCGATACTGTATCGTTGGCTGTCGAAGGCACTGTGACGCCTTAGCCTATAGACTAGAGCGTTAAGCGCCCAGTCGGAAACTATACCGTCGTTCTCTCTCCAAACAGAATCACAGATTGTTTCTTTGGTAGTGATCATGCCCTTATGTAATAACAATATCTTAAATAGTCTTTTTTCTTTAAGCGGTAGATATTGTTTGCCTAAGGATTTAACATAGTCGGCTAGCAGCGGCGTAAAGGCTTCATAGTGGCCGATATTATCTCTAATATATCCGGCATCAATCAAATACTGGTCAATTGGTTTGCTTCCTTTAATAATTGAGGTTTCCAGGATTTTACGCCTTTTTACGCTCAGTCCAAGGTATAGATCTTTTATTACTAGCTCGACCATTGGATCAGATAAGGGGTTGTCGAGATTTTGGCAACGTAGCAATACTTGTAACAACAAGTGGTGACCCCCCGCCAAAGACAGGGCTTTTGAGTCAACGTCAGGAATGTCGCTGGAAGCGAAGATTTCCAGTAAGTCGTTATCGCTATAGCCGGAAAAGTAAGTTGTTTTGCTAACCAGAGATGCAAACTCTTTAATGTTATGGCCAGCTACTTCTATCAGCGGCTGCGAGGAGACAAAGATCATCGATATCTTGTTTCTTGAGGCGTCACGTAGAAATCTTAGGTTATCAAAAAAGTTTTGATCTAGGATGGCGCTTAAGCGATCAAGCCGGTTGCAGACAATAATTAGATTCTCGGCATTCTGGGCCTTTAGGCTTAGGGCAAGGCTAATTTGTTCTAGTGAACTGGAGTTGTCTGGTTGTAGGCCAAGCTTAGTACCAAGTTGCCCGTAGAATGATTCTCGAGTGAATTCCTGCATCTCATAGGAATTAATAAAGATGAAGTTATGCGGATTATTTTGGGCCAGAGTTCGAAGAAAAAAAGTTACACCCGCGCCCGGCATCGCCGTAAGATTGATTGATGTTTTTGTATCAATATCAGATTGGCAGCTTTTCCGCATGGAAAGCGCGAATGTATCGGAAAAATGATGAGACGAGTATAACATAATCTATAATTCGTCATAATTGTATCAGGAATATATCAAGCATTCAACAACATAATAGATTAGAGTTATCTATAGTATAAGCGAAAGGAATTACTTATGACTGAATCCCAAGTGCTTGATTATAAAGTTCCTAGCCAAGAGGACGTCGGCGCGTTTATGCGCAGCCTTACTGAGAATGCTGCTGTTGCTGCCGCTCCATGGATTAATAGTAATGATAAAGAAGGCGTTGATCGGGCAGCTGTCGACGTTATGGATAATATGCTCTCAAAGAACGAACTGTTTCGCTGTGAAGTTATTATTGGTGAAGGGACAAAAGACGAAGCCCCAATGCTAGAAATCGGTAAATTTTATGGACTGGAAGACGTCAAGATCGTAGATTTCGGAGTTGATCCGGTTGACGGGACTAGCCTTGTTGCCGCCGGGAAAAAAGGTGGTATATCGGTGGCTGCTATCTCAGAACGTGGCACGATGCTACCCTGGCCTAACATTCACTATATGAAAAGCATAGTTGTTCGCCCCGAAGCCGCATCAGTAGTGGACTATGACGGCCCAGTTAAGCTAGACGGTGATCAAACTGAGAATCTCCATCTTATAGCTGAACACCTTGGTATTCGGCCGAGGGAACTGTTTATAGCAATTCTCGATAGACCGCGCAATAAAGAGTTCATAGATGCCGCTCATCGAGTCGGCGCAAATCTGGATTTATTGCTAGCCGGTAACATAAACCCAGTTCTTGATGAAAGATACGATGTTGTTTCCGGGTCTGGCGGTACGCCTGAAGCAGTTCTAGTAGCTGGGGCGGTTGCTTGTTTGGGCGGCGGGATGCAGGCAATGTACGATCCTCAAAATGAACCAGAACGAGCAAGGGCCAATTCCATAGAGAAGATGGATGGTCGGATTATTCATCATGGGGCAATGGTTGGTAAGGGTGAAGTTCACTTCTCTTTGACGGCAGTTACAGATTATGGCGAAAGCCTGCGGGGGTGTTACTTGGATGAAAACAATGTTTGGTTGCCGGGAGACACTCTTTATCTGTCACGGTGATACTGCCAGCTTAAGTGAAAGCCTTGATAGAGACGTTCGGTATTATGGAATTCTTGATAGTTACCGAACGCCATCATATTTTTATTGTAATTAAGTTCCGGGGCAATGAAGTACGTTTAGGCCGCTAGCTTTAAGCTCGGGTTGGGTAAACTTCTGTCCCAGTTGGCAATAATTGGCTCGGTTGATATCGTGGCAGCCAAAGTGCGCATATCACCTTGATTGACGAATAATTCTACTCCAACTAGCTGTCCGTTTTCGTCCCACTTGGGTTTTCCGCCACAGCTATAAGTAACTCGTCGAAGTTCTGGGTGCAGTTCAACTTGTCGGTCTCCACTAGGCTTTGGACACGAATCGGGCGTGATGATTGGCCTAGAGCTAATGTTGTCGACAGTGAACACCGGCTTACCATTCTCGTCTTCGGTTCGCACTAGTCTGGCTGTAGAGATTGAATATTCATAGACAACCCGAGGATCTTCGGAGTCTGGGTCGACGATCTGTCCGTCAATCGTTTTATCAATACCATGGATAATAAAGAAAGCCTCATGGTCATTAATCCATTCGGGTGGAGTTGTAGTGCCTATCTTATACGATGCGCCGGGAATATTTTTGGGGAAGTCTATAAAACCGACGTGTACCGCTTCGGGTTGGCTACAATCTAATACCTGCAAAGTATGATTCATGCCATCAGGTCTATACATCAGCAGTTTCTCGTCGATTGTTGTGGAATTTTTGCCCTCAACTTCACCACCGACCGGAGCCGCCTGGTTACCGCTGCCGAATTTGTCGATTATGCGTGTTACCGGGAACGGTTCAGTGAGTAATTGTTCGGCGGAGCTTAGCTCCATATATCCAGGGTAGGCTTTGTTGCCCTCAGAAGTACGCACTAAGGTAACGCCGATAATTGTCTTACCGCTGGTCGTCTGTCTGGCGCGGGGATCCTCAATTAATACATCTTGTCCCTCGGGATGCCATACTTCGCTGGTTGCAACAATATTTCTGTCCGAATCCAGACGCGCCATAACCAAGGGGCCAGCATCAGGTTTCCCGTTGGGGGCAGCGGTTTGGACCCATCTACCGAACAGATACTCTGTGTCACCGATCATAAGCACGGTGACGTTGTATATCCCTTCACTGCCGATTACTTCGCGCAATGATAGGACTGGATCTTGATCAAGTTCCGGTGCAAAAAGATTCTCCGGTTCAAAGGTCGTTGAGCCTTCATAAAGTTCCGCATCAAAATCCGGCATAGTTAAAACTCCTTGACTCTCATTATAATTTTTTACCAACAGCGAACCTAATTGGGCTTTTGGTTGTTCTGTAGCCACTCTATCTGTTAGTAGTTCGATGTTGGTTTCCATTTGTAATATTTTTATATTCAAATATCAATCGATAACGTTAACTATAGTACCAATATTAAATAAAGCAATAGCATTTATATTGTTGCCTGGACAGTGGTCGAGATTTATAGACTACCTAGATCTGCATTTCTACTTGCTTATTGTCAAGTTATATCTTGTTAATACATGCGGTTTATGTCATGATCTTGTTATGAGTGAAGTTCCTAAAGAATCTATTGAGATCTTTCAAACAGGTAATATTCTAGAATTTAACGACCTTACTGAGCTTGTAACTTTCGAAGATACTATCGCATTCGATGTCGACCCGGATCTAGATCTTGATTTATGGGCTTGCCGAGTAAACCTTCGTGAGTTTATGAAACCACCAAAGTTCAATGGTCGTCTGATCAATATAAAGCTAGTGGTTATGGAAAAGCCATATGATCGTCTCCTGGATGCCAACGAACGAGGCTGGAGTTTACAGTCTACTGCAAGTAGTGCAGGTGTTAAGATTACCGATCCAGTCAATCAGCAACATATTATCCCTAAAATGCGAGGCTTTGTCTTTGTGGCCGACGCCAGTAGTAGCAAGGGAGGAGTAATCAGTCAGGTACAGGCAGAGATGTGGTACTATCCCCTCCCTTTAAATATTGCAAACGCCGGTGTCACCAAGCATGGTAGCTACACTCTTAAAGATGGGACGGTTGCTGAGTCGTTTTGGACAACGAAGACAGCCAGGATAAGTGACAAGGCATCCCCAAGTGCTGCATTACGCCGAGTTATAACACGACCCAAGACAGAGACCGATAAATTTATTGAGCATGATGAGGCCGCCCGAAGAATTGGCTTCAGCGTATTAAGAAATGCCAAGTGAACCCTCTTGTGAACCCAGTTGATAAATAGATATAGTCAGTTATTCGCGGATTAGATCTGTTAGATGCGACAATAGATGAACTGATTAATGCTAAGTCAATAAGGGCAAAAGAAATTCTCAGGTCAAAGGATCAATTTCTCAGTGTTATGAATGAATAAAGCCCATCAACCGACGAGCTGAACAGTTTAGAAAGATATTTTACTCAATATCCGATTGCAGCTCGATTGAATAGATAACAAACGTGCTCAAACCCCTTCTCCCTAACCAATTACTATAATTAAACTTAAACCGGTAGCTTGCATTCGTACGTATCATTTGTTATTATATACGTATGAAGACAAAGCTTACCCTAAGTATAGATAAAGAACTGGTGCAGTATGTTCGTCATGAAGCCCAGAGTAACGGTACATCAATATCGGGTATTTTCTCCGAGTTCCTATTATCTAGAAAAGTACAATCCAAGCGTCAAGCCATCCCTAAAGTGAGCACAATGTTGGGATCGTTAAAATCCTACGAAATAGATGACTCAAAAGCAGGGATACGTAACTCCTATGCCAAAAAATATTCTAATTGACCTTAACGTCATACTTGATTTATTGCTCGACCGTAAGGGATCAGATGCATCCAGGACTGTACTTGAATTAAGCGAACATGACAGCAATCATTTATACATAAGTGCTCACATTGTTACTACTTTTGCATACTTAATGGAATCATCCAATGTTCAAATTTCTCAGATACAGCATCATATAAACTGGCTTATCGAAACCTTCACGGTAGTGCCTGTTGATAGTTCGCTACTAAAGAATGCTTTGAAAAGTCGAATTACAGACTATGAAGATGCCGTTATTGAGCAGGCAGCCATAACATGCGGTGCTACAACTATTATTACTCGAAACGTTAAAGATTTTAAAGCTAGTTCCCTCCCAGCTTTAAAGCCCGAAGAGTACATATTAGGATTCTAAATCTGTCACTTCGAATAATGTGTTCGAATCCCTCATCCTCAGCCATTGCTAATTATTTAAGCTATGTATAATAAAAATATGATCATAAATTTATTCAATAATGTTTGTTGGGCTTAAACAATAAGCCATTGTCGCCAGTTGATTTTCAGAGGTGTTAATGGCTTATAACGTAAAAATGGTTGAATATCTAGTGATTTATTTTGTGCAGTAATAATAAAGTTTTGTGAAATCCATAAGGAAAGTATTTCTGCAGGATAAAGCTGAACATTATCGAAAGATGATCTAAAAACAGATATTAAATGCGTTAAGGACGTTGAAAGTCGCCCATTATAAGTGGCAATAATATTCATAGCTATAATACCGTCCTTAGTAACTTTCATTTTTAGACTTTTAGTAAATTTTTTAGTTTGAAATGATGCAGGAATAGTATTATTTGAAAAAACATCTACGATAATTAAATCGTATTGTTGTTTAGTTGATTTGAGAAAGTCGTTGCCGTCTTCGATATAAATGCGAGTTTTATTATTTGGTTTAAAGCCAAAGTATTTTTTGGAAATTTTATATAATTCAAGATCCAATTCCACTACATCTATAGATATGTTTGGGAATTCTTCATTTATTGTTTTAGGCAAAGTGAATGCCCCGCCACCGATGAGTAGCATACGTTTTGGCAACAAACCACGGATAATTTCCATAAAACGTTCGTTGTAATCAAAAAGTAATTCCTTATTATTATCTAGTGCTATGCCCGATTCTGCTGCAATACGGTTTTCGCTAAACAAGACTCTAGAAGGTCGATTATTGTAGATAGTATCCACCACCTGATAGGGAAGCAATCCTTTTGTGCTGTCATATATAATTGTCTCATTATTCATAATTACAGTATAGTTCTTAGTGTAATAATATCTGTGAAATTCTATAATTTTTAAAAATAATTACACTACGTAAATCATTTTACACAGAGACAACAAACACCAAAGTTTTAATAGATCATGAGTATAATTAAAGGAATAAATGATGAATAGATGGTCTTCTAAGGTTACGCATAATAGTCATTCTTTAGATCTAGTGAATGGTTTGTATGCTTGGGATGATCCTCACGAGATAGCTCTGTCTTTGAAGCGGGGAATAAACGCAAAGCCAGTCCTTTTCAATATGCAATGTCGATGTTAAATTTCTATATAAATCGTGCAATAAAAAACCTATCAGAGGATAGAAAAATGAAACTTTGGGCGACAAAAGATGAGCTGCGAAGGATTTTCCACCAAAAACAGTAAAGTTCTAGACAGGCATGCTCAGCCACGACATATTTGAATATTTTGTTGAGAATTAGATATAATATGAGTGGTTGGCGAAAGTGAAAGTTAATAATTCACCTAGACAGTAGCTGTAATAGCACCCGCTGGCAAGTCGCGCTTGGATTGGGTGCTTTCCAATTTTAGATATATAATTAGTTTTATGAAACAAGTTTCTTCTATATCAGTTAGCGAACTCCAAACACTATCAGACAAAATGTATGGAAATATAGTCAAAGCTGTTGTTGATATTGAAAAAAAGTTAATGGTTGTTGATGCTGAAATGCATGTAGATGAAGAACAATATCTTCTGGAACATGGTTCCCTGCAAAACAGCCTTTGGGGTATTAACCTACATCCAGCCAATTATGGAATGGAGAATTTCATAGAATTTGATTCGATGATCAATATACGACCAAGACAACAAAACATGTCCAGAAATGTCGAAAATCTCGATATACAAAATCAGATTATAGATATAGTCAATGGAATCGTTACAAAATGATTACTTATCAAGTAGATAGAAACAAATGGTCAAGAATGTCTATCTTTGATCAAATGGGGAATATTTCTAGCGAAGTTGGCAGGGCAATCAATGCCAAGAAACAAAACAACAAAGAAAATATGGATAACGCAGTTATTCGTGCATTAGATTTGTTTGATGCAACAATAGACGAACTGATTAGTGCTAAGTCAATTAGGTCAAAGGAAGTGCTCAGGTCAAAGGACCAATTTCTTACAGTCATAAATGAAGAAAGCCCATCAACCGACGAGTTGAACAGTTTGGAAAGATACTTTACTCAATATGCAATTGCTGCTCGATTGAATAAATAGGTTCGAATTCCGTTTCTCCAGCCAGATTAGACGCAAGGCATTTTTCAGTTCTAAACTTAACTTGTTATCTCTGTTATTTGCATTATTTTTAATAACTGCATCAACTAAGACTCGATTTTAGACCAGTTCATCAATTATTCGTGATATAACTGGATATTCTAATGTTAAGTCCTGGTCAAGAGCCAGTTCACGAACCAAGTCAGCATGTATCAAACGTATTTCGTTCAATGATAAATGACCAACAGCTACTGCGACCCGTTGGCCTCGGTCACCACTATTACTGAATTCTAAAGAGTGATCTCGTATATTAATTGCTGCATGGACAATATTGTCAGCAAATGATCTTGCAATCATTGTGTCTGTAAGCAATTTGCCAAACTGCAGCGCTCTCATACAATTAATAAAGTTAGGGTATATAATAGGTAACTTATCAAACTCTCTCGTAACATTTTGTGGATTTTGATGTAGTCTACGGATTTGATGATATACATTAGTATGCTCAGCTCCAAGCGTCACTAACACAGATACATCATCCTTGTGACGAAGCTTAGGGTGCTTCTCAATTAATTCAGTAACTCGTTCAGATAATTTAACTACCATGTGTTCTTCACGTTGTTGTGCACTTGGCCCCAATCCATCGACGAACTTTTCACGCATTGCGTGAATAGTGTCTTCAAAATCAGGCCTGTATATTTCACTTAAAGACAAGTCATCTAGGCTTGTATGTACTGCGTCAACTATGGGGTTTCCTTCTTCAATGTCAAACATTACTACAGGGACCCAGGTGTTATAAAGCGATTTAAGCTGAAATGCAGAGAAACTACCTTCGGGCAACACTGCGCGCCACGATTCGAGAACTTTTCGATCGCCCTTTGAAATTTTTTCGTAGGCAAAAGCATGTTCAGGTGACCAGTTAAGTACTTCTGGCGCAAATATATCGGCCTTTCTAATAAGTTCGGGCATCCGTGGTGCGTCTTCAGCCAGGCCATGTGGAGTAAAGTAAAAATGTATTGAAGCTTGCTCGGGTAAAACTAGAGCTGAATTAGCCATCTCAAGGTTATGCATACTAATACTCTAACATAAATCGTAATGTACGTCAATTTTAGT
>PLTT01000002.1 GCA_003164595.1 Candidatus Saccharimonadota bacterium
AATTATAATATGTTAGTCCCCTGAGGATGGGGACGATTGGAGTTAGAGCGCCACTCTAATGAATCCTATAGATAAGGTTGTCTTTAGGTAATAATCTTAGCAATTGCAGGGGCAACACGTTTATCTAGTACGCTAGGAATGATAGAATCTTTTGTCGGTTTCTCGACTAATGCCGCCAGTGCTTCAGCAGCTCTAATTTTATGGTCATCTGTAATGTGTTCCACGCCGTTATCCAGGGCGCCTCTAAAGATCCCGGGGAAGACCAAAGCATTGTTTACTTGATTGGGGAAATCGCTTCTTCCTGTAGCAACAATGGCTGCTCCAGCGTCTAGCGCGTCATGCGGCTGAATCTCAGGCTCAGGGTTGGCCATGGCAAAGATAATTGGATCTTTATGCATACTCTTGATCATTTCTTTTGTTACTACATTAGGCCTTGATACGCCAATAAATATATCTGCAGCAACGAGTGCGTCTTCTATGGTTCCTTGGACATCTCTACCGTTCGTAAATCTTAATAAACCGTCTTTATCAGGGTTTAGGTCATTCCTTTTACTGCTTAGAATTCCTTGACTGTCTACGGCTATCAACTCTTTTGGATTAGCATACTTGAATAATAGTTTCAGTATCGCGGTACCGGCTGCGCCAACGCCAAGACAAACTATTTTAGTCTCAGATAAACTACGCCCGGTTATCTTGGTAGCGTTTATTAATCCCGCCAAAACTACAATAGCCGTGCCATGTTGATCGTCATGCATCACTGGGATGTCCAAGTCTTTCTTAAGTCGTTCTTCAACCTCAAAACAAAGTGGCGCGGCAATATCTTCAAGATTAATACCACCGAAACTAGGCGCAATGGCTTTCACGACCCGAACAATTTCGTCTGCCGTATGAACATCTAAGACAATTGGGACGGCATCAATTCCAGCAAATTCTTTGAAGATCATAGCCTTGCCTTCCATGACTGGTAATGCCGCCTTAGGCCCGATGTTCCCAAGTCCCAAAACTGCCGAACCGTCACTGACTACTGCGACACTATTGTTTACCCACGTATAGTTTCTAGTTTCTTGCGGATTTTTTGCCAAGAAACTACTAACTGCACCGACTCCGGGAGAGTAGTAAATGCTCAGTTTTTCCAGTGAATCTAAGCTATCCTTGGCATTAATGGTAATTTTTCCTCTAAGCTTTTTGTGAGCTTTTAGGGCTTTGTCTTGATAATTCATATCTATATTTTAGCTTAAAAACCTACCGACGTCTAACTCTACAGGGGCATTACCCAGCTAGATTTAAGATAAAGACTTAATTATCTAGTTAGTGAAGATGTCTATCGTATTTTTGATATTGGTTGATAAGATCTATGGTTGCAAGGCGAAATTTATATAGGGTTTCTAAGATTATTGCTTGTTTAGAGTTAAGTTTTTTATACGGATTGGTTTACTTCATAGCGTTAGTATTAATTGATGCGATGTAGTCATTAATTAATAAGTTATTATTTATCTATATATACAGTATATATAAGTAATCAAAAGTAGTTAGTGAATAACGGATGAAAGACTCTATATAAACCCGAATATCGATATTCGGGTTTGCTTACACTACAATACGACTTTTAGTAATTGGTTATTACAAAAGAATTAGAATCGTAAATCCAACAGATTTTCTTAAGATCATTGATCTTAGTTAAACTCGGTAACTACTAATTTAGTCGAACTAAAACCTTATAAGTTATGAGATCCTTCGTTGGTATCAATACGGTAATGCTTGCTAGTAGATTATAAAGTGAGAGAATTATCATATGAATAAAGCAAAAATAGTAGTCGGCAGTCTGTTTCTCGCCACCGGCATCTACCTCACGGTGCATGAAGGTGGTCTAAGTATGGAACATGCGCAAGCACAGGAACACGTTCTTCTGGGCAAGTTAGCTACCAAGCAAGAATCGCTAAAAACCGTCGAGGATCAACTAGATACCACTAACTTAGATGACACACTGCTTGTTCTGGGCGGAGCTGTGGTTACTGGGTTCGGACTTGCGTATTGCATTGACGGTCTTTCAGAGACTCAAGAGAATACTCTAGAAAAAGCATAATAATTATGGTGAGCCTAGCGGGCGATAAGAGGGACACACTAGGGGATGAAATGATTCGCGTAGAAAGTAGAGTTATGATATAGGTTTTATGCTTGTAGATGATAGAGTTATATATCCCGAATCGAAAGATAAAAGTGTTTAGGTTGCTTGACAAGTCTATACAATACCTATACAATATACCCATAATATATAAGGAGAAAAAATGGCTACAAAAACACTTAACATTGCGCTGGATGAAAATTTATTAAAAAAGATTGATGTTGCTGTTAAGAACGACTTCGGAAGCCGAAGTGAATATTTCCGTCGGCTGGCATTATATGATCTTGAACGTCGAAACCGTTGGTCTAAACTATTCATTGCTGGCCATGAGGTTGGCAAGAACATGGGGATTACTAGCGAACAGCAAGTATACGATATTCTAAGCAAATAAAATGGTAATCGATAAAAATATTCGAGTCGTCGTCGACAGTAACGTTTGGATTTCGGGTTTAATTTTCGGTGGCCAACCAGAAAAAATTATAAAACTCTTCACAGAAGGGCATATTTTGTTAATAGTTAGTGCTGAATTATTGAGCGAATTAAGACGAAAAATAATCGAAAAATTTCCACTATTCGCACCAAATCTAGATTTACTAGAAGCCTCCATACTTAATGATGCAATAGTCGTAAAACTAGGGAGTAGAACCATTAATATTAGTCGTGATCCTGACGACAACAAGGTTATTGAAACTGCTGTTATTGGAAACTGTAATTATATAATTAGCGGAGACAACGACCTTCTAATTATTGGTTCTTACAAGAATATTAGAATTGTTAACCCAACTGATTTTCTAAATATCATTGATCCTAGTTAAGTTTGGTGTGAACCTAACAGGCGACAGTTGGAACACCTTAGAGTCTGAATTTATTCATATATATAACAAACTCTGTGAATTCGGATTAACCAGAATTGATGATGATGCAAAATCCTCATAACTACAAAAGCATTTCTAGTCTATGCTTTAAGGGGTTTAAATCCAATAGCCCTACGGGATTGGAACCAGGCATTTCTGCCACCTAAATTTTAAGTTCGCTTTACTTTAGCTTACATCTGTAAAATGTTGGCATTATCCAAGCTTACGCATATGAAATGTGATATAATAAAAGTATGAATAAAATTGTCATTCGGCGAACAAAAATCGTAAGTCGTGCTATTGCAAATGAGCGTCTTGAGGGTCTTAAAGTATCTAGAGAATCACGTAAAGTTGCCGACAATTACATTGTTGGTAAAGCTTCTGCAAAACAAGTAGCTACAAAAATTCGAGAGCGTTACGGAGTCTTGTAACCGTGTCTTTTGTCGATCCATATTTCGACGAAACTATAGGAGAGTTACGTAACCTTCTCGGTGCTAAATCTTCTCAAGAATTACATGAACTAGAACCGCAAATTGTCTTTGCTAATGAATTAGAGCTTGATTCAATCGATATTCCGCGGACTAATGACCTTGCTGAATTATTGAATATACATGCACAATTATTTAAGGGCGTATATGATTGGGGTGGGAAAATCAGAACGGTCGATATAAAAAAGAATACTGTGGGTTCTGATTATTTCTTGATCGTTTCAAAGATTACTGATGCTTCTAATTATATATTTCAGGAACTTGCAAAGGAGAATGGCTTAAGGGGTCTTACGAAAGATGAATTTATCAAAAGATTTGTATACTTTTATGACCAGCTAAATTATATTCATCCTTTTCGTGAAGGCAATGGGCGAGCACAGCGAGTATTTTGGGGTCGAGTTGCTAAAGACGCTGGGTATGAATTTGATTGGGATTTAGTAATTGGTGATGAAAATGATGAAGCTTCGAAATTAGCTTCAGAGAACATGGATTTATCTATGCTCGGACTGATGTTCACAAGAATCACTAAAGTTATATAATAAAACACCTAGGGAGATTCATCGTATGAGCACTTACATCGATCAGGCTATTAACCCAAAAACTAATAAAGTTCAGTCTGCATTTTTTATAGATGATTATTATGGCACACATAACTATGGAGTAGGATTCAGAAAAGATGGTGGAAAAATAAATATTAGAGACGACATCGTTGAGTCGGAATATGAGATTTATCCTATCGAGCAAATTAAAACACAAGCAGAAGAATCCAATTCCTAATTAAGACCTTGCTTACTAGATTACCTAACAAATAAATCCAGTTGCCTAAATGTTGGCTCGATTTATTATCAAATACATACTATTGCCCTTCTAGTGGGCGTCCTTCGCAACTCTAATTTATGCTTCTTAGATATCAGACAATTATGGAATTCAAATCCATAATTGTCCAAACGGACGATGCTTTAGGGGTTTAAATCCAATAGCCCTACGGGATTCGAACACCTTCCAACAGAGGTAAAATATATACGAGTGTTAAATCAGTTCCAAAATAATATTTCTTGGAACACTTGTCCTCTGTAAAAAATCTCAAAATACTGTGGTGAACCTGACGGGCGACAGTTGGAACACCCTTCGTATTGAACTAATCCATTTGCACGCTAAATTAAGTGAGCTTGGGTTCATATATGTGGATGGGCAAGTAGTTTACCCAGGAGCGGAGGGTCACGATGTTTAGGCTACTGCGTCATAAAACACCGCCTGATGATTTTCTGTCCTCTAAACTCTATGATGAAACCTGTTTTTATCACGCATTTTTAAAAGATCTCCGCAGATGTTAAGGGGGAAGTTATTATTGAGAGTCAATTTATATGATTAATATTCAAACGATAAGTTATTTTGTGAAACAGACTTTAATATCTCTTAGTTTCGAGACTACTTATAAAGCTGACTATGTGTACCACAGGCAATAAACCAAGCGATAGTTTCATTATCAGTAAGCTCAAAATGTGCCCGCCAGTCACCCCCAAAAGCTATAGAACGATAACCTTTCCATTCACCAGTCAGTGGGTGATTATATAAGTCAGGATGTTTGGGTTGTATTTGAAATAGCTTCATTGCTTTTTCTAGCCGCTTTTTTTGTGCTGGTTTCAAGTTCGCTGCTTGCTGAACAAAGTCCTTGTGAAGCTTGATAATCATTACAAGTCTTTAAAGAAATTGTCTAATTCGGCTTCGTTATTGATTGTCGTATAGTTAAGGCCTTTTTTTCGGTCTACTAAAGCTTCTCGCATAATCTTCTCAAGATAAGGTGTAGGCTCAAGCGTAGGCGATAGTACCACACGACCTTCTTTAACTGCCTGCTTTAAAACAACAGTCACAAAAGCACTAACAGATAGACCGACAGAATTAGCAAATTCTGTGATATCATTCTTTGTTTTATCGTCAGTTCTAATACTTAATAATGCGTTACTCATAATGATTACATTGTACATCAATCGTAATCTAAATGTCAAGACAAATTTTTCCAACACGCCCGAAGAAGGACCAGTCTTTAAAGTTTAACTTCTTATAAGTTATAGATATATTTTAAATGATGACCCTGACGGGATTCGAACCCGCAACCCTAAGATATTGTGAACTGTATCCTGTGAACCGCTGTCCGATAGGGCTACAAACATATACCAGGTTATATTGGCCTAACCTCAATAGCTAAAAGTTGATTCTAGCCCTTCATCTATTAAATCTTGATGGTATGCGCGCAAGGCATCTACCTCTCGAGACCCTATGCGGTTATTGGCTACTAGGTATCTAACGGCGCACGTTAATCCTGTCACTGCATTTACTTCAAATCCATAGTGTCGAAGCGCTTCCATGCCGCCTTCTTCTCTGTCAAATTTTATTGTTACCGAGACAGGAATAAGCCCAACTTCCTTCAGTGCCTTAGCCCCCTCCATCTTAGACTTTCCGTCCGTAACAACGTCGTCTCCAAGACCGATGTTTTCACCGGATTCATACGATCCCTCAATTTTGTGATGAGCCCCGTATGTTTTCCCGGGTTCATCAACTCTTTCCCATAAGTAAGATAATCCAGCCTCGTAGGCCCCGACTGCAGCAGGAGCGGTAGCTGATTGAGCTTTTCCAAAAACATGGTCAATGTGCGACTCTAAGTCCAGAAAACTAGCCGCAAAACCACTAACTAATGCTTTCCTGAATTCTAGTTGACGGGCCATTGTCATTTCGCCAGTTCGATCAAGCTCTTTACTAAATGATAAACTTGGCCTGTCATTGTAGTAATAGGGTGAGTCCCTGTCAGATTTAAGTGCTATATCCACCTCAGGGAATACCAATAGCCCCCTGTCAAACATACCTACTACAATTTGCTCTTCAAGCTGTTCTTCAATTGCCATAAATAATATTATGATACCAACTCGGATTTCTGTCAATGGTGAGCCAGGCGGGCGACAGTGGGAACACCCTAGCGACTAAACAATGGAGTTAAGAGACTACCGAAGGTAGAGGATACACTAAAGGAAGTTCTCGCTGTATCTGCCTTGACATCAGTCGTAATACGTAGTATAATATACAACTAATGTCTAGAACTTTTCAAACTATTGAAGGAACAGCGGGAATAAGAGACACCGACGTGGCTCATTTAATACTACCGGGTCGTGGACGTGGCCTTGACGGAATGAGTATAACCTCGATCGGTGAACAGCGGGTTGCCACAGCTGCAGAATTCTATATTGGTCATATGCTATTGGATCAAGGTGGGGTAGTAGTCTGTAGTGGATATAAGACACCAAGCGATAATCTTGGGGAACCGTGGCGTGATCAAAACGGCATTGAATACATGGGCATACCGGAATCATACAGTATGAAGAGTAGTTTAATCGAGAACCATCAGATCCCAGAAGCTAGTATTCGAACTGAGGCACAATCTATTGATACGGTTACCAATTTCACTAATAGCCAAAGTCTATTTCCAGATGACCGTCCGATTGGTATTGTTTCTCAAGAACAACATCTTGAACGTATTATGAAAGTCATTGCCCCACGAACGATACGACAAGACTATATCGGAATAGTAGTCCCTGAATTACCTGGAGAAGTTGATATAGATAGCCTACCAGCAAAAGTTGCAAGTCTGTATATAGCTTGGGGCCTTAAGCCCTACAATAAAAATAGTTCAGAGATAGCAGAAAAACGAGCTATACAAATTTGGAGGACTGTTTTAGCTATAAAGTCACTGAGTAAATCGCTAACTGGTAACCATAAATCAACTGTTCCATATAACACAAATTAGATATTGTCTGTTATCAAGCTCGAGACGTAACATGTAAGTCTATCCGTGAAGAATGGAGGTGCTCAAAGACTTAAGAAATATTAAGACTTTTATCTTTTAAAAAGCTAAATTCATCTATAATCTCAAATACCTGGTATTTCAATATGGTGACCCCGGCGGGATTCGAACCCGCGATCTTCAGGATGAGAACCTGATGTCCTAAACCGCTAGACGACGGGGCCGTTTAGCTACTATTAGACGTGGCAATACTAACACATTTCAGGGGTACAGTCTAGAAACTTATGGCTAGCATAAAACATAAGCTTTACAGTATACTAACTCCAGTACTAAGGAACGCTAATGCAAGATGTATCTGTAATTTGGTATCGCATCTATTACTGGTGGGTAGTATGTTTTAGTATTGTCCTCGGCATTGCTTCAATATTCACATATTTCATAACGCCACCACTCGCAATAAGGGCTGACTTCGCGTTAGACTCGAATGCAATAATCCTGGCAGTTCTTTGCCTAATTTTTTGTGTAGCTATTTATAAGAGACTGATAGCCGATAATAGATCTTTTATCATTTTACTACCGAGCCTATTTTTCTGGCTGATACTCTTATATGGTATACAGAACTCCACTCCACTAGACAGTCTCGTCTATATCATCGCTTTGCTAATTACCGTAGGCTTTAGCGGTCTCTATGGAACTCAGGCATTACTGGCAACCTCTTTTGCAACTATCGCATACGTTCTGATCATTAGCAATTTCCAGCTGCACAGCACTAACTCAGAAAAATTAATCCTGGTAATTGGTACCTTTATTGTGACATTTATATCTTGGTGGGCCTGGGGCAGGCTATCGATGCACTATTCCGCTAAAGTAGGTAATCGACTGACAAAGCAACTTGAAACAAGTGAAGAAAAATCTCAAATCATAATCCAGTCTATCGGCGATGGAGTTATAGTTTTCGATAAAGAGGGCAAAATAACCCTTACCAATGCCGCTGCCGCAAGCTTGACTGAATGGAGCGTTCAAGACACCATAGGTCTAGATGTGCGACTTGTCATTAAAGTGGTAAACGAAAACGGCAGTCCTTTAGCAGACAACGACGACATCTTCTCGATGGCTATCATAAACAAACAGAATGTTAACCGAACGCTCATTCTAAATGGGCACCTTAGTAAACAAACAATAGTCTCATTGGTCATTTCGCCGCTCCTGGCTCCTCCGGATAATGAAGCAGTAGGTGGAGTTGCCGTTATTAGGGATGTAACAAAGGACAAACAACGAGAGAAACAGAGTGCAGATTTCATAAGCACAGCGAGCCATGAAATGCGAACCCCCATAGCTGCTATCCAGGGCTATTTGGAGCTAGCCTTAAATCCAGCCATAGCAGGGATTGACGATAAAGCTCGCAATTTCCTACAAAAGGCTCATGAATCAACCCGACACCTAGGGCAGCTTTTCCAGGATTTACTGACTAGCGCCAAGGCAGAAGATGGTCACCTGACAAATCATCCGGTCGTTATCGAGGCAGGTGCTTTTCTCCGACAACTCGCTGAAAGTCTTCGGCTTGTAGCTGAAGAAAAGAAGTTGACTGTTGCATTCAATGACGGCACCAATAACACAATGGGCACCAGTGATGAAAAGGGGAGTAACCAACACACCATTAGCCCTCTCTACTATATAAAAGTCGACCCAGATAGGATTCAAGAGGTAATGACGAATCTTTTCGATAATGCCGTGAAGTATACCCCTCAGGGCAAGATTACTATTGGTCTATCCGGGAACAAAGACATTGTACAAATATCTATATCAGATACGGGGCAGGGTATACCGGCAGAGGACATCCCTCATCTGTTCCAAAAATTTTATCGCGTCGATAATGCAGAAACTCGCGCGGTAGGCGGAACCGGATTAGGACTTTTTATCTGTGCGAAGATAATTGAGCTATATCAGGGACGTATTTGGGTCGATAGTAAGCTTAGTGAGGGAAGCACCTTTTATATCAATATCCCCCGTATTGACACCGTGCGTGCTCAGCAATTACTGGATAATGATGCCACCGCCAATCCAGCAGGGAGTATCTTATAAAATAATATAGTGACATTCGTGCTACAATAAATTTGTAAGCATAATCGTCACAGAAGGTCAATGAAGTATGCCAGCCAAACTAATGCTCGTCGAAGACGATGTTAATCTAATCGAGATTTATCAAGCCCGACTTCAAGTTGAGGGTTTTAATATTATTACTGCAAAGGATGGCGAGGCGGCTCTAGCCTTAGCGGTCAATGAACACCCTGATTTAATAGTGCTTGACGTCATGATGCCGAGGATCAGTGGCTTTGATATGCTGGATATTCTCCGAGGGACTGACGGCATTAAAGATACTAAAGTAATAATGATGACTGCGCTTAGCCAAGCCGAGGATAAGGCACGTGCTGAAGCGCTTGGCGCCAATGCTTATCTTGTTAAATCTCAAGTTACTCTTGAAGATCTAGTTAAGAAAGTTCATGAAATACTTGGCGATCAAGCAGAGACTACATCCTCCACGAATAACGAAGTACCCATACCCCCCCAGCCAACACCAACAGCACCACAACCTCCATCTCCCAGCGAGGCAGAGGCTGAAGTCGCTGCAAGCACCACTCCGCTAATAATAGAAGCCAGCCCTCTTCCAGAACTTCAAGGAGTTGTTACAAGCCCAGAAACAGCCGTGGACAGCGATCAGACAACAACTAGCGAGCAATCGGCCGTATCATCTCAAATAGAGGATTTCGTGAATGGTTCAGCGCAAAACCCACAGCCACCAGTTGTTCAGCCAGCAACACCTATAGCCCCCGTAGACACCGTGGTCACTCCCACTCAGCAATTCGATGATGTGGTACCCATGCCTCCCCTACAGATTCCGCCCGAGCCAGTAACACCAACACAAATTAGTGAGCCAGACTTAGACCCCAACCAAATTGCTCTATAATAGGGCCTATGCGTATTAATCAATTCGTGGCTACAGCAAGTGGTTTGAGTCGGCGGGCAGCCGATAGGGTAATTGCCGCTGGTGAAGTTTCCATAAACGGGCAACCATCACAAGTTGGTCAAACTGTCGACGAGTCTGATATTGTGACACTGAACGGTCAAACGATATCACTCCCATTACAATCGACCACCGTAGTCATGAATAAGCCCATTGGTTATGTCTGCTCAAGGAATGGACAGGGGAGCAGTACTATTTATGATTTACTGCCAAAGGAACTACACAGTCTTAAGACTGTGGGCAGATTGGATAAGGATTCTTCTGGGTTATTGTTACTGACTGATGATGGTAAGCTGGCCAATCGCCTGACACATCCCAGTTTTGCTAAACAGAAGATTTATCACATTACCATCAATCGACCCCTTGAACAGCAGGACCTAAGAAACATAGAGCAAGGTATTAAGCTGGAAGACGGAATAAGTGCACTTAAACTAAGGAGGCTTGTGGACGATAAATCATGGGAAGTCACTATGCATGAAGGGCGTACCCGCCAAATACGAAGAACCTTCGCTAAATTGGGCTACAATATTAACCGACTCGAGCGTCTTGTTTTTGGTGATTATAGGCTTGATAACTTGGCCGTTGGAAGCTTTAGAAAAGTTTAATATCTAGACATTATTTATATCCGTTTGTCAATATGCCTTCATCTTGTTAGAATATAAGTAATGAAGAAACTACCCATCGTAGCAATTGTCGGCCGAGCCAATGTTGGTAAATCGAGCTTATTTAATACTATCCTAAGAAGTAGGGAAGCCATAGTTGCCCGCGAAGCTGGCACAACCAGGGACAGCATAATGCAAAAAGCTGAGTATAAACACCAAAATTTTTGGTTGGTAGATACGGCTGGGATGAAGAACCCTGAAGATGACTTTGAGTTTACGATTCAGGAACAAATTGAACAAGCCTCCGATAGTGCTGATGTAATTTGGGTAGTTGTTGAAGCTGATGTTGCGATCAACGAAGACGACAGACGAGTCGCAAAAATGGCGCTACGATCCAAAAAACCAGTCGTTCTTGTTATTAATAAGATTGACAAAGCCAAGGGTATCGACCTAGCTATCTTCAAGCGCCTAGGCATAAAAGAAATTATTGAAACCAGCTCAACTCAAAGCCGCGGAATAGAAGCTTTATTAGATAATTTAATCCAAGTCATACCCAAAGTTACGCTTAAGGAAAGTGACGATAAATTACACGTTGCAATCATCGGACGGCCTAATGTCGGTAAGTCTCAGCTCTTTAATGCTCTCGCCAAGAAGCAGCAGGCAATTGTGGCCGATAGAGCTGGCACAACAAGAGATATTAATCGGGCTACGGTGCGTTTCGAAGGACGCGATATTGAGATTATGGACACTGCCGGGATCCGTCGTCAAAGCAAGATAGACCGCGGCGTGGAACATTTCAGTGTTATACGAACGTTAAGTGCTATTGAGCAGGCCGATATATGTTTACTATTAATGGATGTTAATGAACTGAATGTCGCACTCGATCAAAAAATTGCCGGCATAGTAAAAGACGCAGGGAAGGGATTAGTACTAGTGGTTAGCAAGTGGGACGCGGTCCAAGGTAAGGACGCCTACACCCGCGACGCCCTCGCGCCTCAGATAGCCAATACTTATGATTTCGTTCCCTGGGCACCACTGATATTTACTAGTGCCGTCACAGGGCAAAATGTCTCCGATATCTTTAAACTCCTCCTAGAAATCGAGGAACACCGTAAGACTCGCATAAAGACGACGGAGCTGAATCGATGGCTACGGGAGGCTGTAGATAAGCATCCACCAGCTGGGCTGAAAAGCCGTATGCCAAAACTTAACTACATCGTCCAAGAGAATGACAACCCCATGCCTGCATTTAAGATATTCGGTAGTCAAACTAAATTTATCCACTGGAGTTATCGTCGCTATTTGGAAAGAGAATTACGTTCCCGTTATAATTTTGAAGGCAGCGCACTGCAGCTATGGTTTATAGAAAAACATGTTGCTCACAAGCACGGTGTCCGCCCCGGAGCCGAAGTAACTAAAGGTGAATAGATAGAATGGCACTCTTTCAACGACGACCGCAAACTAGCGACGTATCATCTCTCTACACTGTTGGACTGAATAATACTATTGCAGTAATTGGTCTTGGAAATATCGGCGCAGAGTATGAACAAACCCGCCATAATATTGGGTTTAATTGTGTTGATCATTTCGCCAAGGAGAGTGAATTCCCGGGCTGGATTTTAAAGAAAGATCTTAAGGCAGAGGTTTCAATTAAAACTCTTGGTGATAGCCGAGTTATATTAGTAAAGCCAACCACCCTCATGAATCGCAGCGGTGACGCAGTCAGCGAAGTTGTCCAATTCTACAAGATCCCAGCAAGCAATATATTAATAATTCATGATGAACTTGATATCTCATTTGGCAAGATCCGCTCCAGGCAGGGAGGTTCATCAGCCGGCCACAATGGCCTTAAATCAATCATAAACGTCATAGGCCCAGATTTCAGTAGGTTAAGGATTGGTGTTGGGCCAAAAACTCCTGAGCAGATAGATAGCGCAGATTTCGTCCTGCAAAAATTTAATCCGACTGAATCAAAGCACATGGATGCTCTTTACCTAGAAGTGTCTTCAATGATAAATGAGTATGTTTTTGGCGATCATAGTCTCTTAGGCGAGACCAGAAACTTTATAATCTAATAGTGTTAATAAAAAGAGCCTCCGGAGGGGGTGGGCACCGCCGGAGGCTCATTATACCCTTCAACCCACCCCAGCGAAACATCGACGTCCAAAACTTAGTAATGACTCGTGTCGGTTATAAATAACCACCGTTTAGGCTCACTTGAAAAGGGGACTAACTACACATCATAAGAAGCATGTTAGAACTAGTTAAAGGGATTAGTTTGTCTTAGAGCGCTGCTAGACAAGCTAGCAGCCATCAATAGTGGAGGGTAACAACTTTGATTAGCACGCTCTAAAACAATCTAACAAATTGATTCCATCATAATGATGAAATTGTTAGAATGGGGGTATAAGGTACGTAAACGTTAGTATTAACGCTTACAAGTTGCTATTTTAGCAAGAATATTATATTTGTCAACACCTTTTTGTATTATACTCAAGTAGATTGTGTTAAATGCTTGTGTTTATTATTCAAAGGAATTGCATTTTAACTGGAGTAATGGTCATATCTGACTTGCAATAGTAGCTATAACGCGCTTAAGATAAAAGACATGGCAAAAAATTTAGTTATCGTTGAAAGCCCAGCCAAGGCCAAGACTATTGAGAAGTATCTCGGAAAAGACTATTCAGTAATGAGTAGCTTCGGGCATATTCGTGATCTACCCAAAAAAGGCCTTAGTATAGATATTGACAATGATTTTGCGCCTCATTACGAGGTCAGTCCAGAAAAAAAGAAAGTTGTTGGCGACCTCAAAAAAGCTTCCAAGACAGCTACCGTATGGCTAGCGAGCGATGAGGACCGAGAAGGTGAGGCAATAGCCTGGCATCTTTGCATGGCGCTTGGCTTGAAACCTGAAAGCACAAAACGCATCGTATTCCACGAGATTACCAAACCGGCCATAGAAAATGCCATTAAACACCCTAGATTTGTTGATATGAAAATGGTAGATGCCCAGCAAGCCCGCCGCATTCTGGATAGGCTTGTCGGCTATGAGCTATCCCCAGTCCTGTGGAAAAAAGTCAGGACCGGACTAAGCGCCGGAAGAGTTCAATCGGTTGCCGTAAGGCTTTGTGTTGAGCGCGAAAGAGAAATTCGGGCCTTCCAGCCGCAGTCGTCTTATAAGATAACTGCCATATTTGATGTCGAGGGAGCCGAGCTGCCAGCAGAACTGAACGCTAAGTTGAAAGATAAAGCGCTGGCCAAGGACTTTATTAATGACGCGAAAGATAGCGTCTTCACCATAAGCGATATTAGTAAGAAACCTGCAACTAGAAGCCCAAGCGCACCTTTTACCACCAGCACGTTACAGCAGGAAGCCTCACGACGCCTTGGCTATAGCGTTAGACAGACTATGCAACTTGCACAAAGATTATATGAGCAGGGTCACATAACCTATATGCGTACTGACAGCACTATAATATCAACACAGGCAATCAAGGGCGCAGAGGATTATATTAAGAGTAAGTATGGTAATGAATATCATAAGATGCGCCAATTTCAAACGAAGAATCAGTCCGCCCAGGAAGCACATGAAGCAATTCGCCCAACAGATTTTAAACATCTGAGCGCAGGTGAGGGTAGCCAGGAGAGCAAGATCTATCAGCTGATTTGGCAACGCGCCCTCGCTAGCCAGATGGCTGAAGCCAATATTGAACGAACTGAGGTTATTATCGCCCTAGATAAACGTCCAGAAACACTGGTAGCGAAAGGCGAAGTACTAAGGTTTGATGGTTATATGAAGGTTTATGGCGGTGCAAAAGAGAACGTCATACTCCCAGCCGTAGATAAAGGCGACAAGCTTAAGCTGCAGTCAATGGAAGCCAACGAAACATTTTCAAAACCACCAGCACGATATAATGAGGCAAGTTTAGTGCGTAAATTAGAAGAACTAGGGATAGGAAGACCAAGTACATACGCGCCTACTATTTCTGTTATACAGAACAGAGGATACATTGAAAAAATCGATTTGGAGGGCGAAACCAGAACGCTTCAAGTCATTCGACTGCAGGATGGAAAAATTACAGAAGAAGATAAAAAGGATAATTACGGCGCCGACAGATCAAAACTAGTCCCAACGTCCATCGCCGAAGTAACCACAGATTTTCTCGTAAAGTATTTCCCGGATATAATTGATTATCACTTTACCGCAACTATAGAGAATAGCTTCGACGAGATAGCTAGCGGGAACGAAGAGTGGACAAAGGTTATCAAAGATTTTTACGAATCATTTCATCCTCTCGTAGATAAGTCAGAATCTGTTAGTAGACAAGAAGTCAGTCAAATAAGAGAACTTGGCATAGACCCCAAAACCAAGAAGCTTGTTTTTGCCAGATTTGGCAAATATGGGCCAATGCTACAGCTTGGTGACAACGAGGATGAGGCGGAAAAACCACAATTCGCTCCTTTGCCGGCCGGATCTAGGCTAGAGACAATCGAACTATCTGAAGCACTCCCAATGTTTGAGCTACCAAGAAGCGTAGGGAAGACACCTGACGGACAAGAGATCATCACTAATATTGGTCGTTTCGGACCATATATTAAAGTAGGTGACAAGTTTGTTTCAATTAAGCCCCTAGACCCTCACACCATCACCCTAGAAGAAGCTCTTGAAGTATATGGTACTAAAGTGAAGGCAGACCTAGATAAATATATAACAACCTTTGAAAGTGGGATTAAAGTAGTTAAAGGTCAATACGGCCCATACATCACGGATGGCAAGAAGAACGCTAAAATCCCTAAAGACACAGACCCAACAACGCTCACAGAAAAAGAGTGTAAAGAATTATTATCAAAAGCACCCGCTAGAAAAAAATTCCAACGTCGAAAAACATAAGATAGTAGACAAAAGCACTACATCTATCCACAAATTGCTATCTTGTCTAGCTTATTTTCTGCTCATATCGCTAGACCATAGACTATGCATAAACGTCCACTGCGTGTTACAATATTATTAAGACACGAGGGGGTGTTGACATTTAGACCGATTAGTTTTATAATTAAGACTATAATCATCAATTAAAGTAGGTAAGACCGGGAATTATGACAAATAAAGCAGTAACCAATGAACTGAATGTCAAGCAAGTTGTATCCGATATACTCGATACGATTGAGCGAGAACGAGAGCGAGAAATCGTTTCGCGCCGTTTTGGGCTGTTTGATCGAAAAGAGACCCTCGAGCAAATCGGGGAACTACTTGGTATTACCCGTGAACGAGTTCGACAGCTTGAAAAGGTGATTGTTACACGCCTAAAAACTAATGCGGCGAATTTACCACATATCGAAGATGCACAGAACATTTTTATTACAGCTCTCGAAGCAGCAGGGAAAGCAGCTCGCGTTAGTGACCTCACATCAAAAGTAGTTGCTGATGACAGTCGTTTAGAACAGTCCCGAGTGGCCTTTATAGCAGAATTATGCCCCAAGCTCGTAGTTATTAACGAGAATGACTTCTATTACAACGCTGTGGGCATCCTTGAGGCTCACGACGAGAAGGCAATGAAAGACCAAATTACTCGGATTATTGCCACTATAAAGGCAGTAGGCAAGCCAACAACGATTGATAAGATCGCTACAGAAGCAAAGATAAAGAGTCCTGCTCATGCAGCAGCTCTTGCCAGTATCTCAAAGGACCTAGCAACTCTAAATGGTCAGTGGGGACTTATTAAATGGCCAATGGTTAATCCCCGTAACATCCGGGACAAGATCTACGTTATCCTAAAGGAAAATGGTACTCACATGCACTTTAATGAAATTGCAGAAGCCATCAAGGACAGTTCATTCAAGCGTAAAGATGTCACGACTCAGGCAATTCACAACGAGCTAATTAAAGATAAGCGATTCGTCCTAATTGGCCGCGGAATCTACGCTCTAAAAGAATGGGGTTATAAGAAAGGTACAGTGTCCGACATTATAGCCCAAGTACTTCGTGATGCCGGTGAACCTTTACATAGAGACGAAATCGTAAAACGAGTACTTCAGAGCCGATTTGTTAAAGAAACAACGATCCTGCTTAACTTACAGGGCAAGCCACAGTTTAAACGTGTAGCCAAAGCAACTTATACTCTCGCAGAGCCAGCATAATAACAGATTAACGACCCCTGTTATTTAAAAAAATAGATTTATTGATGTATAGACACTGTACAAAATGCGAACAGTGAAATATAGATAATATAGAAATAGCAAAGGCTTAAATTGCCATGGAATAAATAGGGCTAGGCAATGTGGTGGCTAGGGCAATATTAAATATCGAAAATAGCAGGTCATTTAAAAAAATATAGTGACATGGTGCATAGCAGAGACTGAGACAAACATATAGACACGACGTCGCACAATGTATATTTTGCGACTCTCGTATATCTTAAATAGATGATAGTGATTACCACTGCTGTAGGGGAGTTTTTATCTATTTAGCCCTAATGCCTAGATATTTAAGTTAGCTCACCGTCAAACTACTACGCTCATTATCGTTAACGTCCATTAAAGTCCTCTGAGGCCCTTAATCTACCAAAATGGCTCTAGCGTCCCTCATTCAATCCATACGCTAGTCTATAAATATCACATTTGACTTATCCACAGCTATGTCGTGAAATACTTGCTTTTTCATTGTTTTATATTAAACTACTATTTTTTTAGTAGTACCCTGCTTTTCTACTAAAAACACGAAAATTTGACATTACGTTATTTATATATGTATGTATAGTTTTTTTAGATATTTTCAATTTACTACATAACTGAACAAAATACGAACTAGGGGAAGTGAGGGGATTATCTAATCTAATTATAGCTAACAGAAATTCTTTTCAGCCCCATACCTATCCCTTGTAAGATATCCATGACCGACACTGTTTAAGATGTATCCATCCCCCGTTCCCCCGTCCTGCTGCTCATCCCTGTTAAACAGAGACGTTTTTATTTATAAAATACCCTTCCCACCACCATGGCATCAATATAATCAGAAGGTGTTATCTGATTATTGGTTAAGTATTCTCTTGTGGCGAGGTATGTTCCTATCTGTTGAGCAGCGTCATTATAGTCTTCTAGGTTGAACCTTATATAGTAGGGTTCGCCAGCAATATAAACATCAAGCTCGCGTGACTGGCTGGGAAGTGTCATCGATGCAATGATAATGTTTTTGGCCGACAATTGATTTGCGACTATCTCCATAAAGCTTATGTCCGTTGGGGACATCGGGGTTTGGCCTACAACATACTCTATGCCGGTCTCGTCAATTACTTTCGGCAAGGTGTTCTTTGGCCAAGCAGAGATGCTGCTGGCCAGCACGCGTCCATTTGTTGCAACGAGGAAGCTCCCAGATTGACCCTGACTAGTAACAATCAGTGCCGGCTGAGCCGGTATCACGGTTATCGTCGGCTGATTACCTACCAAGGGTAATGAAACTGAAACATTGGCCAGTTCGGGAAATTCTTTCTCTAATTTAGAGACTATAGCGTGCGTACTAATGGTAATTTTAGTTCGACTGGTTATAGAGTTCTTGAAAAGTGCATCGGCTGCTGCCTGGTACTTAGATCTAGAAACAGAGAAGAGTGACGTAGTGGAGTTATTGCCTTCGATAACCAACTTTGGCGTTTGGCTAAGCACTAAATCATAGCCAATAAAGACCAATACCAATATTAATATAAAAGTGTTCAATGTCTGGATATACCAAGGTCTACGTTTAATGAGTTTTGAGACATCGTTCTGCCTTAGGTCATCTGCGCGCTTACGATTACCTTCTCGATTAGAGCGAGACTCATAGTAAGAATAACTCTTACTACGCTTTGATAGATCTGTCGATCTTTTACGTTGATTGGTAGTATCTTGGGTCTTTTTTTTGAACATAATTTTTATTTTTTCGAAGTTGCATTGCTCATGATCAGGGATGCTAGTTCACAAGCGGAGTTTTGGTGCTCCAATTCCTTAGACAATTGGTTCCTTAAAGCTATGCGTTTCTCTGGTGCGTTAAGTAGATCATTGCAAACAAATGCCAATTCGGTTGGGTCTTTACTGAGCTTATCCTCATCAAGTGAGATTACGGCCTTATTTTTTGATAGAGCTATAGTATTCTTAACTGTCCATGGCAACTGTCTAGCTGGGACAATAACACAGGCCTTGCTCTGCATAGCGAACTCAGCCAAGTTAGTGGCACTGCCCCGCCCAATGATAATATCTGCGGCACCGCTATAACAATAGAGATTGTCAACAAAACCCTTAACAATAACCTGGCTCATTTGCTTGGGGCTCAGAACTGTTTTATATAGAGCTTCCGTCTCAGCTATATGAGCTCGACCTGCTAAGTGAACGATAGCTACTTCCCTGTTATTATCCAGAATTATAGATGAGCATTTAGCTACGATGGAATTTAATTGTCTGGCACCATTACCACCGCCCGTTACACAAATCAGATGTTTAAATTTACCAAGACCAAGCTCTGTTTTATACTGATTCTGTAGCTCTGAGGATACCAGAACAAAATTATGATTGATTGGCACGCCAACACTAAATGTTTTGGCGCTAGGATAAGGATATAGGTCTTTAGATAATGAAACAGCGTGAGCTTGTGCCCACCGGCTAATTAAACGATTAGCCAGACCCGGAAAGGCATCTGAGTCATGAGTAACAAACGGTATGTGTAGTTTGGCAGCCGCCAAACCAACCGGGACGCCGACAAAACCGCCTTTAATGAATATTACATCAGGGCGAATTCTGCGAAGCAAGCGGTAACTTTCAAAATATCCAATAAAAACTCTTCCGATATCACGGAAGTTTTTTAGCATAGTTGGCGCATCAAGAAGTTGCTTTAACCCTTCCCCGCTATACCGCCTAAATTTACCAGCCCGGACACTAAATACCTGATCTATATCAGCATGTTTGGCGGGTAGATCTGCCAGGCTATCGCCGCGTTGGCCAATGTAGATGAGATTAACTCCAGGTTGGAGTTGTTTAAGCTCGTGAGCTACTGCTAGCAGCGGCGTTATATGTCCGCCTGATCCGCCGCCCGTTAGGACTATTGTCATAACGCATCCCCTCTCCGTTTGTATTAGCCGGCACCCGGTAAGTGGTGTATCGAGATATCTGGAAAAGTATACCAACGGCAAAAATAACAAAAACTAGACTTGTACCACCATAGCTAATGAATGGCAGAGTAATTCCTTTTAAGGGTAGCACCCCAATCATCGCACCAATATTTATTAGAGTCTGCGACCCGAACCACGCCAGAATTCCGACAGCGAGTAACCTAGTGAAATCGTCCGGCGCTCTATCGATGATACGCTTAATTCGTGAAAATAAAGCTACGAACAAGCCTAATATAATAACATCACCAATGAAACCAAATTTCTCGCTATAGATAGCAAATATCGAGTCATCAGATGCTTCTGGCAAATATCCATATGCCTGAACACTACGCCCCAACCCCAAACCGATCATCCCTCCTGATCCCACCGATATGAGCGCTTGGCAAGCCTGGTACCCCGTAGTCAAACAATTAGATGACGGATGAAGGTAAGTCTCAATACGCCCGAGCCTATAGGGAGCGATAGCGATAGCGATGCCAAATAAAGCTACGACAATTAAGGCAACGAGAGCAATTCTCTTCAGAGGCATACCTGCCACAAAAGTCATACATGCAATCATTACAATCATTACCCCAGTTGACCCAAGGTCACTTTGTAAACCAGCCACAACAAATACAAGAATTAGTAGACAGCCAAGCACAGGGTAAAGCGTTTTTCTAGAATCCCCTAAAGTACCACTCCGGATTCGATTGCTAAGAAAACCAGCTAACCAAATTAGTAATGCTATCTTTATTAGTTCTGCCGATTGAAAAGATATACCGCCAATTTGAATCCAGCGATAAGCGCCATTAACTTCTTGTCCAAACAACCTCACAGCAATGGCAGACAGTCCGGCAATAACTATGAGTGGATTTTGTAGGCGTTTCCAAAAACTGATAGGTAGCCATATAGCTAAGCCGAAGACAATAAACCCAATTGCAATCGAGAGTAATTGCTTATCGATAAAATAATTCTGGCCAACATTATTAGTGAGACTAAGTGCCGGACTGATTGAATAGATAACCACTACTCCTATGGTCAAGAGTATTAAAACCAGAATTAGTAAAATATAATCTGGCCGGTGACGACGTGGCCAGGCTACTGCTTGATCGGTAGCCATACGTTGCCTAGAGCTTGACCTATCAATTTTATCCATACCTGCCGATTAGAAAGACGATTATTCCAAGTACGGCAGAAACCTGTCCAACTACCCAGAATCTCATGGTAACTTTTGTCTCAGGCCAGCCAGTAGCTTCAAAATGGTGATGAATTGGGGATGATAAGAAAACTTTTTTGCCATGGCGAAGTTTACGCGAAAGTCTGTTTATAATTACGGATCCAGTCTCGGCAACATATACCAAACCAATGATCGGCAGAACATAAATCGTGTTAGTTTGCATCGCGATTATCCCCAGCGCCGTACCAAGAGCAAAGGCCCCAACATCACCCATGAAAAAACGAGCCGGATATATGTTGAACCAAGTGTAACTTAATAACCCACCGACAACAGTTAGGCAGAAACCGGCAATACCGTATTTGCCTTCAATAAGCGCAATAACTGCATAAGCTGCGAACGAAGAGATCAACAACCCTCCTGCCAAGCCATCAAGACCATCAGTTATGTTAACGGCATTAGCTGTTGCGATGACTACAAACCAGAATAGAATGATGATTAACCAACCAAGATGAAAGTTATGTATACCCGGCAGATAAATTGAGGTGACGTCCAGTTTTGCATAGAACCACCACCCCCCCACGAGAGCTATTAGACTGTATAGGAATAATTTTACCTTGGCTTGCATACCAGCAATTCCACCAGTGCTATAGATGTTTAGAACATCATCAGCTAGACCTACCAGACCTGCACCCAGCATACCTGCCAGGGGCAACCAAGTTTGACTGCGTTCTAAATTAGCTGCCAAAGTTACAATAGCAATAGCTATAACAAATATTACGCCGGCCATAGTTGGTATGTGGCGCTTGTGCTTTTCGGCGTGTAATTTGTTGTAGACGGTTGAGGCCACCCCTCCCATGTCTGTAGTCCGCTGTTTCTTCCACCACTGGTAGCGGTATGCCGCTGTGGTATATATAGGGGTAATGGCCATACTCAGCAAAAAGCTTACAAAAGCTAGTAAGGATATTTTGGTTAAGGTACTGGTCTGAATTGTGATGTGTAGTATTGAATGCATATTTTTTGTTGTCTAAAGCTATATTAGATTATACCATCGTTTCCTAATTATTGGGGGCAACATAGCCGTCATTAATTAACATATGCGCCAGATCAGCAAAGACCGGTTGCCCACCGAGAGCACCGGCGTAACCCGGAACGTTCGGCTTAATGTTAAAAACGACGATTACATACTGGGGTTTTGTTTGGCCGACAAAGCCGACATATGTTCCGTTGAAAATGTTGGAATAATAGCCCCCGCCAGGCTGAGCTAATTGGGCTGTTCCAGTTTTACCGCCAACAATATAGTTTGGGCTAAAATTCATAAAGCTATATCCTTCATGATAGTAGGTTGTCACAACATTCTGCATCAGAGGTATTAGCTCTGGCCCAACTTTAGGTGAAACCACATTTTTTTCAAGAACCTTAGGCTTATTTACGCTCACCTGCCCACTAGGGCTAATCGTTTGGCTCACAAGTGTTGGTTGGTAATACGTACCACCATTAAGAATGCTGCTTAAGGCTGCGGCCATTTGCACCGCAGTGACGGTTACCCCCTGCCCAAACGCAGTATTTGCATAGGTTAATGCCAAACTAGGGTCAGTCGGATCGTTTGGAGGTACATAACCTGCACTCTCGTAGCCCTGTTCTATCCCAGTAACCTGACCAAGCCTAAAGCGATTGACCATATAATCATTCCAAGCTGTTATGCCTTTCTCGGTGATCTGGGTGCCACCAGGCTGGCTCATTTGCATCAACATCCAGGTTGCTCCAGTATTTAGTGAAAGAGCTAATATAGAGGCGATATTTTGCTCTCTTGGCCCACCGTCCTGCTCGATATCGGTTATATTGAAGCCATCGATCACCCAATGCGCTGGATCATAAAAGGATTCGTTGGGCTGGATAACGCCCTGGTCTAGGGCGGCAGACGTTGTAAGCGTTTTCATACTTGATCCGGGTTCAATAGCATTATCAACTGCGGCATTTTGGAATAATAGTGGATTAGAGACATCGGCGTAATCAGCTTCTGAATATGTGGGATAGTTTGCCATGGCTTTTATCTGCCCAGTCGCAGGGTCCATAATAATTGCGCTCAGCCCCTGCGAGTTGGTTTTCTGATATTCTTGGGCTAGAATCTGTTCCATCTGAGCCTGCATACCCATATCAAGGGTTAAAACAACATTCTTGCCGTTAACTGGCTTAGACTCAATATTGTTGCTACTGGCAGCCAAAGGAACACCATTAGCATCTGTAATGGCTTTTAGTTGCCCAGGAGTGCCGGTAATCTCGTTGTTTAGTGCCTGTTCAATGCCATATTGCCCCTGACCAGAGTTATTAACAAACCCTAGTACTTGAGACGCTAAATCACCATCGGGGTAGACTCGATAATCCTGTCCCAGCGTGCCAATACCGGGTAGTTTATAGCTTAATATCTTATTGGATTGGGCCTGAGTAAGCTGGTTGGCAAGCACGACATATTGAGTATTTTTTGTACTCAATTGCTGGGCATAGGTTGTGGCCGACCCACCGATCACATTTGCGATATCATTAGCTGATTTGTTGGTTTTTTTAATCAGGAGTGGGTCCCCGTATAATGTATATAATTGCTGATTCAAAACAATAGGCACAATGCTATTTCCCTGATAAGCCTCTATAGTACCTCTCGTGGCCGGTATTTGATACTGCTTTAACTGGTCGCTTAGCGCCTGGGTGTGATAATAGCTATAGCGGATAACTTGTACATAGAATAATCTCAGCACAAAGACACAGACAACTATAATAAGGCATAGATATATCAGCTGAATACGTCCTGCAGTCCGTACGACTGGATTATGTTGCTTTGGATCCATATCCTAATAGTATATCTAATTATCGACTGTTGCGCTTGGTCTTACAGCTACAAGAGATTTCGCTACGGCGCTACTTTGAATACGTGTTGCAGCCTGTAAACGCGCCGAAACAATTTGTAAATTATTATTTTGCTGAACTAGTGAGGCCTGTTGGTCTTGTAGAGTGTTAATCTGATAACCGTAAGCATTGGTCTTGGTAACTAGAGTTAAATATAACAGACCAAGAATGCACGCTAGAATAACAAGCGCAATTGTGTTGCTAACCGGCCCAAGTTTACGTCTTTCGGTTCTAATACTGACAACGTTTCGATTTCTCATCGGATAAGATTGCCTGCGTCCAAGAGCGAGTGTATTTGAATATGTCATATTTGTTTTTGTTTTCTCTTTTTATTTTTTTGGGGTACGGTGCCGATTTTGGCTTACGCCCACGACACCGTAACACCACCTTCCTATAAAGGGTTGTTAGGGTCTTTAAATGACCTTAACGTGTACTCTATAGGATCGGGAGCTGCTTTTTACCTGAATTGGCATGAGCATTTCCCTTTCTGTTTATTTTTATTTTCGCTACGGCTCGTAGTTTTGCGCTACGTGCTCGCGGGTTAAAGACTAATTCTTGTTTGTCGCCAGTTGCTGGACGCTTGGTGATTAGCCTAAGGCTAGAGTCATAGGTATTACCACCGTGGTCTCGAAAGAAATGCTTTACAGCACGATCTTCCAAGGAGTGGAAACTAATGACAGTTAACCGCCCTCCTGGTGCCAATAACTTGACCCATAGAGGTAGGCTATCGCTAAGCTGTTCCAGCTCACCATTCACTGCTATTCGCAGAGCCTGGAATGTTCTGGTTGCAGGATGTACTTTGTGGTACCCTGGCCAAACACTGGCGACAATGTTTGCGAGCTCTGATGTTGTATTAACAGGTCGATTGCGTACAATCTGACGAGCAATCTGGCGATATTTTGGGTCTTCGCCATATTGTTTTATGAGATTGGCCAAATCTGACTCACTATAGCTATTAACTATAGTTCTGGCTGTTAGTGTTTGCTCCTGGTCCATCCGCATATCCAATGGTCCATCTTGTCGCAAACTAAATCCTCGACTCGCTATATTAAGGTGCGGTGACGATACCCCTAGATCAGCCAAAATCATGTCAAATTGTCTACTCTCAGATACCAGTTTTTTGCTAGTACTGTAGAAATCACTTTTTATGATTTCAACACCTTGGTCGGAGAACTTTTTTTTAAGTTCTTCTACCGCAGTCTGGTCACGATCTACTAATACTGCTTCCTTCGGGTTTTTGGTCAGCTGCAGAATCGCTTCTGCATGCCCACCGTACCCAGCCGTCAGATCGAGATATGATTCCCCTTCTTTCGGCTCTAGGACAGCCAGCACGTTTGATAGTAACACTGGAATGTGAACTTGTTGATTCTTTGTATCTTTGAGCATCGTTTTTGTTTTTGTTTTGGTGATTTTTGTTTTTTGCAAGGTCACCTAATCAGTAGCCAACTTTTTGTTTTTATTCGTTTTTGTTTTTGTTTATGATTTTAGCCGTGTATGCATAGAAATCTTGAGTTAAGATCAAAGACCTTAAAATTTCCACGCTGGCTAAGATCAAATTGAGAGACTTATGTGTGAGGTGGAGTTTTGGGAGGTGTTTTAAAAAAGTGCGAAGGTTTTTGGAGTGGTTACCTTTGCCACTTGTTGACTACCGAATAGCTAACCTCGAGTCGGTTATTTATACTATTTTTGTTTTACTAAGTTGTTAAAGGACTACAGATCAAGCGGAATGCTCGACTGCCATAATGCGCCAGTATCGGCCAACACCAACTGCTACGACTTCACGTTTGATTTCCGCGTAGTCAAGGAGGTGTTGCTCTAGGGTAATTCTCCCTTGTTTGCCATCCAGCTTCATGTCTAACTTGCCCATTCGAAACTGTACATTCAGATCAGCTATTCGCTCATCTAGAATATCGCCTTCTAGGCGCGGCTCAACTAGGTTATCCCAGACATCTTTTGGGTAAAGATGGAGGTATTTACCAAATCCACGAGTGATAACTGCCCCACTCACAAACTTGTCACGAAGCTCGGTCGGTATGGTTAACCGTCGCTTGTTGTCTAGTTTGCGTTGGAAATAGTCCAATTGTGTCATTTGATATAATTTAATTTACTAGTGGATTTTTGTTTTTCGGAGTAAGTAGTCTATTTTGGGCTACCTACTTTTACCCACTGACATGACTATACTACCCACATGCACCCACTTACAAGTAGAATATATAGAAAAAGTGGTGTTTCTCACACCACTTATCCACAGTTTTATTGACTGGTGTTAGTTATACACAATATGTGGTGTATATGCTATTTGCCTGGCGCTACGACTGGTCGCACTAGAATGTCGTCTTGTAGAGCATTTTTGCTAAGCTCTGCTACATCCGTGCCAGATGTTACCTCAAATTCATGACTGCTACCACTTTGGACATAGCCAATGCCCGCTGGCAATACGTTCCAGTACTCGTTTATAGCTTTATCGCCCTGTACTGACACTGTATTAATGTTCACGTTAGTTGCAGCTTTATTACCGTAGCCAGCTGTATTCTGTATGACTAGATCAGCTAATGATGATATTATCGGGCTTCCATTAGGGTTACCGCCCGCCTTCTCAACAACTTTACCTCCAAATGTAACCATAATATTTTCGCCATTTTTTATTGTATTTGGCTTACCAAGGAGTAGTTTATGGACTGATACAGGAGATTCTTTCTTTGAGTTTGCGGCTAGATGTGCGCCCGAGATGTTAGCACTCTGCTCAACTTTATTACCAGAACCATGGTCAATTACCCAATTTCCACCAGCTGCTACCCCTACTACCAAAGCACCTACTCCGAGCAACCTTTTACCATAGCGGACTGGATGTTCGAAAAGCGGGATCCGACTTGGTTTGTTATTTATTTGTCTAGGTTCTTTATTTTGATTCATGATTATACATTAGCAATATATGTCTATTTTGTCAAGCTTATGCTTCAATATCTATTTTCATGTATGGCTACTATTTCAGGCACTAATAAGCTTGGATCATGCCTTATCAAACTCCTACTATGTACTAGAGGATCTCCACCCCTAAGCTGAACGATATCTTTAGCTATAAGTGGTAGCCCGATAACCTTGTAATGCCGCTCATGCCGAGAGTCAGGCTGGTATTTAACCAGGTATTCCCCGTCGTGGGTATATTTGTCTAATAAATTCGAAGTCGGCACTTCGTTATTATAAAATACATAATCTAGTACCGGACTACCTATAAAACGTTCTATTTCAGAAGCAAAGTCATCGACGTCATATCCATCAGTCTGTTTGGGCTTGGTCACTAAGTTACAAACATAGATTTTTTTGGCTTTGGACATTTTAAGTGTTTCGCCGACACCTTTGACGAGCAAGGCTGGGGCTAGTGAAGAATATAGGTCTCCCGGTGCCAGAACGATCACATCAGCATTAAGTAAAGCTTCCCGCGCCGCAGGGTCAATATCGGCATCAGGTTCAAGAGACAACGCCGGTCGGGGTTCTTTGCTTAAATCAGAGTGTTCGATTAAAGACTCTCCTTTTATGAGATGGTTTGAACTACTAAGAAAAACAAGGTGCGTATCTACAGTAGTAATCGGTATAACCTGTCCGGTTATTCGGAGTATCTTACTCGCAGTTTTAACAGCTTCGGAGAAACTGCCCGTTGATTTCTCGAGAGCACTGAGAAATATATTACCTAGCGCATGGCCCTGCAGACCTCCTTGATCAAATCGATAATTAAATAACTCCCTGAGTTCTGGAGCCTCACTGAGCGCTACTAGGCACTGCCTAACATCACCAGGAGGCAAAACTCCAAGTTCATCTCTTAAAGTTCCACTCGAGCCGCCGCTATCGGCCATATTTACTAGAGCGGTTATGGAATTAAAACTGTGTTTGAAGTTCTGGAGCAAGTTAAAGCTACCCGTACCTCCCCCAATTACCACCAATTTAAGATTAGATTTTTGCATAGTCATAATATTGTATCGTTCAGCGACATTAGATTAATAGAATTAACTCTTGGGCTTTTTACGGTAGCTTCTGTAAGCCAGATCTCTGCGAAAACTGTCTAATTTGACAATGTAGCTCTCGTATCGGTTGTAAAGCTGGGAATAGTGCCCGCTTGGGGCCAAAATGTGCAATAAACGTCCCTTAGCCTCCAGGTATTCAACGAGTGAATAGAAATCACCGTCACCTGAGACAATAATCGCCTTATCATAGTTGCTCATTTCTTTCATAGCCCAGAGCACTAGGTCGGCGTCAATATTTCCTTTTACTGGCTTCTTGTCCTCAGCAGCGATCTTTGGGTCAACCTCTTGCCGCGGCTTAGTAGTGTCAAATGTCGGCTTTAATACTACCATGTATCCAGCATCATGCATCTGATCGTATAAATTCTCGTTCTCTGGGATGTAGCCAATGAACATAAAAGCTTTAGTGACACCATATTGGTCGGCAAGAAAATTACGGAATTTCCGCCAATCAATCTTCCACCCAAACTTTTGGACGCTAATATTCAAGTTCTGACTGTCGATAAAGGCATAGACTCTCGGTGGTCTTGTTTCTGTCATGACTTTATAATAACACGAGTTGATAACGGAATGGATATAACAAAGTTAATCTGTTAAACATAAAACTAAGCCCTAAATTTGCAAGGAAGACTTGAGTGTATCAATTATTTGTTCAATTGGCACACGCTGTTGTGTGGTCGTGTCTCGATCTCGCAATGTCACGCAATTGTCTTGTAGCGTCTCAAAATCAATTGTTACGCAGTAAGGTGTACCAATCTCGTCCTGTCTTCGGTAGCGCTTGCCGATGTTGCCGTTATCATCCCAAGCAACCTGGCCAAATTCTTCTCGGAGAGTTTTATATATCTCCCGAGCTTTGTCGGTTAACTCCGGCTTGTTCTTCAGTAGCGGGAATACTGCCACCTTAATAGGAGCAAGGTGTTTTGGTAGTTGCAGATAATTGCGCGTTTCGCCGTTAACTTCATCGGCCTTATAGGAATTAGCTAGTACGGCCAAGAGATATCTATCAACGCCAAAAGTTGGCTCAATAACGTGAGGGATAAATGCTTCTTTACCGTCTTTTGGTCTATATTCAAGATTCTTACCGGACTTGTCCTGATGATTCTTCAGATCAAAATCTGTTCTATAGGCCAATCCGCCGATTTCATCAAAACCAAGAGTCGGAAAATCATAGTAAAAATCTATAGTCCGTTTGCTATAGTGCGCCCTATCTTCCTCTGAAACTTCAACTTCTTTGATGCGATCTTTATCCAGACCGATTCTTTCGCACCAACCATGAATTTCATTACGCCACTTTTCAAAGTAGTCTTCCCATTCTGACTCGTGGATAAAATACTCAAATTCCATCAGTTCAAGCTCCCTGACTCGAAATATAAAGTCCCTCGGGGCAATCTCATTACGAAAAGCGCGGCCCACCTGAGCAATTCCAAAGGGCAAATCAGGATAAAAAGTATCAATAATATTCTTATAGTCGACGAACATACCCTGAGCTAGTTCTGGGCGCAAATAGGTTAAAGAATTATCATCCTCAAGCGGCCCAACATTTGTCTTGAACATTAAGTTAAACTTGCGAGGCTCACCAAAGGTATTCTCCTTGCCACAAGATGGGCATTTAGAGGTGTCAATCTTATCAGCACGAAACCTATTGTGGCAATTGTTGCACTCGACCAGCGGATCCGTGAAGGTATCAACATGTCCACTTGCCTGCCAAACCTTAGGATTCATTATGATGGCTGAATCTATTAGATAAATATCATCACGACTATCAACAAAGTAATTTAGCCATTCGTCGATAATATTTCGCTTAAGCTGTGCGCCCAATGGGCCGTAGTCCCATGTGCCTGCCAGGCCGCCATATATCTCACTACCCTGGTAAATAAAGCCACGGCGCTTACACAGACTGACAATTTCTTCTAGTTTTACGCTACTCATTTGATCCTGATTATATCTGAATATAGGTTTTAAGCATAGTCTGTGTGAGAGGTGCTATTTCATCGATCAGCTGGTTAATGCCCTCTATCCTCTGTAATTTTTCTGGAGGTCTGCCCTCGAAACCGAGTCTTAGGAACTTGATGTGGTTGGCATTAAATTGCCCCAAACCAATTTCTGTAAACGTCATCGAATCAAAGTCAAAGTCATACACAATATTGGCGTTCAACTTATTGCCAGAGGCATCGCTCAATAGGTTTGGGCTTCGTCCGCCAAGCCTTAGAATCTGCATCGCAAACCATGATTGCACCAAAGCCAGACTAATCCCTGTCTCATTCAGTGCCTCAAAAGTCTGCTCAAGTAGCAAAAAATAGTCTTCATCAACTTCATCCTCTGTTAACTTGTGTATCTGCTTAATGAATTCATAGGCTGCCATTGTTCGGACTAGATCTTTCACTATAACATCATAGTGCTTAATCAGCCTCGTACTGGTTAATGTGCTAAGCTCTCCCCGACCTCTTATAAAACCAATATCGCTGACACTTAATAGTTCTATTCCGCCAGCCATTTTAGATTTGATTTTACGAACACCTTTAGCAATAACATGTACTTTGCCGTAGTCGGGGGTTAGAAACGTAAGAATACGATCGGCCTCACTAAAATCAGTTCGGCTGAGAATAATACCCTTTGTCTGGAGTTTTTTCATGAGTTTAGTGCCGGCGATGCTTTTAAAACATTATCTATTGTTCTTAAAAGCTCAGTCAGTGATGTCTGTGGTTTATAAAGATAGTTATTAATACCTATTTCTTTGTATAAAACTTCGTTTTGAGCAAACTCACTCGGAGGCACGATGCTGTTAACCACGACTGGTATAGTCTGCCATTCTGGGTAAGACCGTAACTCATATAGAAACTCCACGCCATTGTGCTTAACTAGTTGCAACTCCATGACAATTAGGTCTGGTCGGAGTTTATCTGAAACCGTTATGGCATTCTGGGCATCATGAGTAACACTGACGTCGTAGCCAGCCTGCTTAAACGCATCTTTGTAGATCTGAGCAAGGATACGATTCGGTTCAATTAGTAATATTCGCGCCATAAAAACCTATTTAGATAAATTGTAGCTGGCGGCTAGGCTGAAGTATAGCAGCAAGCCCACTCTGCCTGTGATAACGAATTGTTTTAAGCTCTGCCGACATAGCTTGCAATAATTTACGCGCAATGAATAGTCCGGCAGCACTGCTAGAGGATAGCTGATTAAAAGGCTGTCTAGCCCTATTGTTGTGTAGCTCATAGGCTCGGCGAAGCTGTTTTAGTGAGATAACTTCCGAGTCACTATATATCCCGGCAACAATGCCTTCCCGAACATGATGCGTAGCAAGTGTTAAGATTCGTTTCTCACCAGTCTCAACTGCCGGCGTCTGGGCTTCTATGTAGGCTGTACTCAAACTCAAAAGCGCGCTAGTAAGAGCTGGTTTATTGGCCATAACAGGCATGTGACTACCGGCTAAGTCAAGCCTCAAGCTCACGTCGTAACGCCGGGCTATGTCATTCAAGCTTTGAGCGACATCATAAAGTGTTGAGCTAGTCGAAACTGGCTCGAGCTCGAGTACTTGTTGATTCTCGGCAATTTGCAAGCCAAGTAGATAGCTGTCAACCAATTCTAGTGCCGAGGTTGCTGTAGTCTGAATAGAACGCAGGGATTCAGTAGAGGTATCGTGAGTCATCAGGGCGAGCTCAGTCCTTCGAGCAATATACATTAGGGGTAGCTTTAACTCTTCGGCTACACCGTTTAGAAGTGCCTGATAATCAGGTGAAACTTGGTAATTTGTTACCGACGCTTTCAAAGATTTACCCTCGCCAACTTACCTCCAAATTATAGCACGCGTCCTATGGCAAGAAAGAAAGATTGGGCAAAATTAGGCTATTAAAATTACTCTCGTATTGAGTAGACTCTGTCCAGACCTGTAGGGTGGTGTTTCTGAGTGGCAAAATAATCATTATCCCATTCGTTACATTGGTCGCAATGTTGCCGACAACCTTCACTCCAACAACACTTGGGACTTTAGGTAATGAATATGGCGTTACTGTTACCTTCCCGGCCGTAGCAAGAGAAGTAAACTGGCTTAATACCTGATCATAGCTCGTAGAATTGATCTGCACCCTTAGCGCAAAAGCATTTGCCACATTAGTAGTATCCGGAACATAGCCAGGCTGAAAATAGCCATTTACAGGGGTAGAGGTGTCCGTGTTATTAGCAATTATGTAGGCGCTGTAGGTCTTGGGATAGTAAATCGTAACCGTTCCATAAGCCTCCGGGCCAATATAGGCCTGAAGCGGCTGCATGACCTCAGCAGCAAATTGTTTTTGATCTGCTTGAGATTGTTGCTGCTTGGCTGTGGCTACGGCGCTAGCTACTAGCAGATCGCTTTGGGTTTTATATTTATGCTCACCGTTATAAAGGACTACGCCGACACAAACGGCTACAACGAATAATATAAATAACAGTATAGAGAAAATCGATAATAGGCTTATTGCGCCACGCTGATCGTGCTTCATAATGCTAATGTTAACTGATTTGTACCTGTTAGTAAAGAGATCACTCGGGACTTTTAGTAGAAACTCCAAAATGATATAAAAACAGCCCGTTTTGTTTTTTAACAAATTTACGACCTGGTATTTCAAAAGTATAGCTAACAAGGTTCAGCGGTTTTTCAACTTCGGCTACAATTTTTTTATCAAGTTTAGTCATATATCGATCCAATAGAAAGGTATATATCCCATCAGCTTGACTAGTTGATATATGCCAAAAATTCCGCCAGCGTATCTTGATTAATTTCCGCTGAGGCCAACAGGCCAATTTGCTATAGATCACCAGAAGAGGGTTAAGCTCGTATCCTATCGAATTAACTCCTCGACGAGCGGCCTCCCTTAGAATCCGACCATCACCACTTCCCAACTCGATTAGCAATTGCCCCGGTTTAAGCGATAGAAGGTCTAGGGCTTCCCTCTGTTGCTTTTTCAAAGTCGGCAAATACGGTGCTCCAAAAAGTAATACGCCCGAAAAGGCTAATAGAAATAAACAAATAACTACTAATATCCAAAACATTAAATTTCCTTATCAGCCCACTGCTTTGTCAAAATCTTTATTTCATTACGGGTATTATCTAGATAATCTTGAAGTTGGTTTATCAACTTATCGCTCTCTTTGTACAGCCTGAGCGCATCATCAATACTAGTGGTCGGATCTTCAAGTAAGGCGACTACCTTATCCAGCTCATCGCTCAATTCTTGGTAGGTCTTAGTAGTTTTCGTCATTATTTCTCCTTATTATTTAAAAAATTTGTATCTTCTATGATTACCAGCGCGTTACCATCTATTAGTTTGATCGTCGCTGAGTCACCCTTGGCAATATCATTTATGCTCCTGACTATCTTTGTCCCTTTATATAAAATCGCAAAGCCTCTCCCAAGAGTCGTTTCTGGGTTCAATACCTGAATAAGTTTTCGCTGCTGAGTGAAACGGTCAAAATTTTGCTGGAATATTGAATTTAAACGGTAAACAATGCTGTCGTGTTGTCTAACCAGTGCCAGGCTCTCTTCATGCAGACGATTATTAAGGCCAGTCGTTAGTTGTCGTTGAAGTAACTTTAACCCGTTCAGGATCTGGCTCTTGTCAGGCACTAATAATTCTGCGGCATTACTCGGGGTACTGCCTCTCAGGTCAGCCGCCCTCTCAGCTAAGCTAATATCTCTTTCGTGCCCAATAGCAACCAACGTAGGTATTCGACTGGATGCCACGCTCCTGGTAACCCTCTCCGAGCTAAAGGCTTGTAAGTCCTCTAGACTGCCTCCTCCCCTGATTATCACAATAACGTCTGGGGGTCTGGCCTGTTGGTTAAATGCTTCTATGGCGTGATCCAATTGCTCTATAGCCTTCTCCCCCTGAACTTGAACGTCATGTAGCTGTATATTTAGTCCATTCCACCTTGCATTAATAATCTTCACGAAGTCACTGTAAGCGGCAGATTCAGACGAAGTTATAAGACCAATACTTTGCGGGGGGAATGGTAGCACTCTCTTCCTTGCAGGGTTAAATAAACCTTCTTTATCTAATTTTGCCTCCAATAAACTGGCTGTTTTTTTAATAGCCCCCTCGCCTTTAGGGCTAATCTGCTGAAAGTTAAAGCTAAAGCCATACAGCGAATGAAGTCTCGGGGTACCGCTGACCCTAACCAATATGCCATCTTCGAGTGGGCCGGGTAATGAATGAACAGACCCAAAACAACGCACTATTGCCTGATCATCTTTCAAATCAAAATAAACCCAACGATTCTTGCTAATGCGAAAATTGGCTATTTCTCCAACAATTACGATATATGGATAAGCATATTCCAGCGTCTGATTTGTTAGACTAACGAATTCACTAACACTAAATTCAAGCACCGGCATTACTGCCCTCTTTAGGCTGGCTCAATCTCCTATGGTAGAAATAATATCCGGGAGGTACTTGGATTAGAGTGTTGAGGACTCTGTACATTATTACTACGGGGATGCTTAGACTGGCAGGAATCCCTGAAATGGCTAAAACCGCCGTCATGAGCGCCTCGTAGACTCCAATACCCCCCGGTAAAACCGATATGAACCCAGCGAAGTTGGCAACCGCATAAGCTAAGATTACCGCTCCAAGATTCACCCAATGACCAAATGCAATATATACGACATAAATAGCTAGAACCTCACTTAAATTGGCCAGTGTAGCGAATATAAAAGGGTTTTTAAGAGATTTGTAATTAGCATGTATGAGGCGGTAGTTATTATGTAACTCATCGACAAGATTGCGCACTCTGTCCATTTTAATAGCATCCGCCCTCCCCGGTCTAAACAAATGTATTAAAGAATTTAGCATTTTGGTCACGAACGCGAATGTCGTATTAATTCGAGTCTTACTGCCAAGAATATATATAAACGCAAATGTCCCAATAACCAGCAAAGTCGATACCGAACTAGAAACAAGAATTGTCAAGTTGTTGACGTGGCCACCGATGGCCAAAAACAATAGACCCAAAATAAGAAGAACCTCGAATGATACAAGAACTATCATTAGTTTAAGCATTTGGACTAGAGATGCTTTGCCCCCTGTTATTTGATCAGTTTCTGACCTTAGGCGAACTCCGAAATACGAAACTCCAGAAATACCTGCACTCGGGAAAACACTGTTAATAAAATTCAGTTCCAGAGCAATCTTATACATAGATTTATAGCTAACGCTGTTCCCTAAAATCTTAAAAAGACTTTTGTACAGCCTTGCCTGGGCATCATAATTCCATATCTCAATCGGTATCAGAAGTAGTAAAGCCCAGCTATCAACTTTGCCAAGATTATCAAAAGTACCGGCAATTTCACCTCTCAAAACTACTACAAGAATTACCAAGGCAGCTATCGTGATAATATTAATTATCATTTTCCAGTGCTGACGGAGATAGCTTGTCTTGGTCATTAGCAATCATTATACCGAAAAATTACCATGAAAGTCCTATATACTATTATCATATGCAAAGTTTATGTATTTTAGGGAGGCAACCCGCTCTAGGGACTGCTGAGCTCGAGTCTCTGTATGGCTCAGGCGCTGTTATACCCATAGGTCGCGTAGCCGCTCTTCTAGATATCGACCCCGACGAGGTAGCTTTTGACCGATTAGGGGGTTCAATCAAGTTGGCTAAAGTAATAACTACTCTTAATACAACCGATTGGGAAGATATAGAGAAGTTTATATTACAGACCAGCCCAGAAAATGCCAAAGGTCTACCAGGCGGCAAAATGAATATTGGCCTAAGCGCCTACGGCCTAAAAATAACCCCACAGAGGTTGACGAGGACTGCCCTTTCATTAAAGAAAGCTATCCACAATGCTGGTAAATCGGTTAGAATTATCCCCAACAAAGAGCTGGCACTAGGCAGTGCCCAGGTTATCTATAACAAGTTAACTGGCCCAAACGGCTGGGAGCTAATATTTGTAGCTAATGACGGCAAAACTATTATCGCCCAGACTGTTCGGGAACAAGATATTAACTCTTATACTCTTAGAGACCGCGGTCGGCCGAAAAGAGATAGTCACGTAGGCATGTTACCCCCAAAACTTGCACAGATTATGATCAACCTTGCAACCGGGGACCGAAAAGACGGTTTGATACTTGACCCTTTCTGCGGGACTGGTGTAATTCTCCAAGAAGCTTTACTTATGGGATACGCAGCCGAGGGTTCAGATCTCGATCAGCGTATGGTCGATTACTCCGCCGGGAATATGTCATGGTTACTCAAAAATTTTTCGATAAAGAATAGAGACATAATTTTAGAGGTTGGCGATGCAACATCACATGGCTGGGGTCACGAACCACAGTTTATCGCTTCCGAGGCATATCTAGGACAAGCCTTTACCGCCCAACCGACGGACGCTGAAATTGCTCAGAATGTTAGTAACACTAATCTGATTATCAAAAAATCACTGCAAAATATAGCCCAACAAATGCCAAGCGGCACCCGTCTATGCTTGGCCGTCCCAGCCTATCACACCCCTAGGGGTGATTTTAAGCACTTACCCCTTGTTGACTCAATCGAGGAGTTAGGCTATAATCGTATTAGTTTTGAGCATCTTAGTGATAGTGAGCTTCTCTACTTTAGAGAACAACAAATTGTCGCTCGAGAATTGCTCGTAATAACAAGAAAGTAACTATACTAGCATGAGTCATGTAAAAGCCGGCGGAACAGCCAAAAACGTACACGATAGCCCTGGTCAACGACTAGGAGTTAAGATCTGGGGTGGTCAGAGTGTTAAGGTCGGCCAAGTTATTGTCCGCCAAGTTGGCATGTCTAAGCGACCCGGTAAAGGCACTACTATTAGTCGAAACTTCACTATTCACGCAAAAAAAGATGGCATTGTCAGCTACAATTCAAGGAAAATTCGCCGATTTACTGGTAAAAGTGTTTACCGTACAGAAGTTATTGTCGAATAAACTTCTTCAAATTTCTTATAGTATTTAGAGTAACTATGAGAATTCTGCCATAAGATAGCCGTTACACGTATTGATCGACAAAGTCAGTGACTTTTTTTAATGTTTAGTTATTCTTGGGCGTAACCAATAAACTGGCTATAAAGCCATCGAATAGAGGATGTGCTCGATTCGGGCGCGACTTGAATTCTGGATGAAACTGGCTAGCGATAAAGAATGGGTGATCAATGCCTTCAATAACCTCCACAAGATGATTGTTGGGGTTTTTCCCCACTACTCTCAGACCCCAAGACTCATACTTATCGACATAAACCGGATTACATTCACCACGATGACGATGCCGTTCGGTAATTTTTGTTTTTCCATAAAGCTTAGCAGCTTTGCTGTCTTTGACTAGTTCGCATTCATAGTCTCCTAAACGCATCGTACCGCCAGTATTCTCTTTACCCTTTTGATCAGCCATGGTGTTAATGACAAGCTCGGTCGCATCAGGGTTAAGCTCAAATGTATTCGCTCCGTGTACTCCGGCATTTCGAGCTGCTCCAATAACTCCAACTTGAAGTCCAAGACACAATCCCAGATATGGCACTTTATTTGAGAGCGCATATTGGGCAGCTTTTATCTTGCCCTCTAGGCCTCTAACTCCAAATCCGCCAGGTACTACAATCCCATCAAAATCAGACAATGCCGAAGCGATATTGGCTTCAGGCCCATCAAACTTATGGGCATCAATCCAGGTTATGTCTATATTACAGTCGTTGTGCCAGGCAGCTGCCCTTAACGCTTCGAATACTGACATATAGGTATCGGTATTATCAAGATACTTGGCAATTAAGCCAATTTTCACAGTCTTAGAGTGCTTTAGGGTGGCTTGTTTAACTACTTCGCGCCAGGCCTTGAGATTAGGCTTATGGGCCTTAAGATGTAACTCACTACATATAACATCTGCAATGCCACTATCTTCTAGAGTCAACGGCACTTCGTAGATAGTCGAGGCATTTGGTAGTAATGCTATAGCCTCCTCAGGGACGCCGCAGAATAGGCTTAATTTCTTTTTAACGCCTTCATTGGCCGGCTGTTCACTGCGCGCAACCAAAATATTTGGCGTTATACCAAGACCGCGTAGTTCACGTACTGAATTTTGAGCAGGCTTAGTTTTAGTTTCGTGGCTAGCGCCCAGATATGGTAGGTAAACGAGATGGACATATAGGCAGTTTTCTTGGCCAACCTTCATGCCAAATTCCCGGATCGCCTCTATGAAGCTCAGACTCTCATAGTCGCCGACCGTACCACCGATCTCAACGATATGTACATCAAAACCCTCACCAGCTTTCTTAATGTATTCCTGAATAGCTCCTGTTAGGTGTGGGATAATTTGAACGTCTTCACCGGCATATTTTCCGGCTCGTTCGTCACTGATGACCTTGAGCAGTACCCTACCGGCCATTAGTGAACTCTTTTGAGTTAACTCTTCATCCAAGAACCGCTCATAATGCCCTAAATCCAGGTCGGTCTCAGCCCCATCTTTGGTCACAAAACACTCTCCATGCTCACGGGGGTTAAGAGTCCCTGCGTCAACATTGAGATACGGATCACATTTTTGGATGTTTACTGTTAGACCACGAGCTTTGAGGAGGTTACCAATTGAGGCGGCTGTTATGCCCTTTCCAAGTCCGGAAAGAACACCCCCAGTAACAAATATATATTTAGTAATACCTTTGGCCACCTCTCACCTCTTTACTTCATGTTGATACTACCCTATTTCGTACCTGTTTGGCAAGACTTAAATGAGAAATTATTGACTTTGGAGATAAGTTATCGCGGCATCTTCTTGTGGATCTTGACCGGCTTGAACCTCGGCTTGCGTCAACGCAATGACCTTATCAGGGGTAATCCCTACATGATTTATGCTTTTACCGTCTGGCCTGTACCAGTGCGCGATAGTGACCTTGATCTCTGCGCCGTTACTCAGATTATTTATTTGTTGAACGACACCCTTGCCATAACTTTGCGTACCAATTAGGTATGCATCACCATTATCATGTAGCGCACTGGCAGTAATTTCAGATGCGCTGGCGCTGCCTCCATTGATCAGAACAACCGTTGGGATACCTTGTAAGATATCGTCACCTGTCGCCGTATAGGTTTGTACTACGGTATTGCCAGTTTTCTCAACCATAATGGTTTGGCCAGCCTTCAGCCAAAGGCTAGATGCATTAACAGCGGCCGTAACCTCTCCGCCAGGATTATCGCGCAAATCCAGGATGATTCCCTTAACCCCAGCATCTTTAAATTTTTGTGCTGCTTGTTGAGCCAAAGAACTCGTATCGTCACTAAACTGAGTGATCTGAATATATCCTATATTGCCTGACAAGATCTTAGAATTAACACTGGGAACAGTAATGTTTTCGCGAATAATAGTGAATGTCATCGGCGTTTGCCCGCGTACAATTTGAAGTGTAACCTTCGTGCCCTGCGGACCTCGTATATTATCAACGGCTTCATCAACCGTTAGGTTACTGGTGTTTACACCATTTACAGACACTATAATATCATCCGGCTGTAGACCGGCTTTTGCAGCAGGCGTACCAGCTAGTGGCGCAATTACTTCAATTTCATTACTCGAGTTCACGCCCAACTCTGCCCCTATACCACTGAATGTTCCCTGAAGTTCATCATTGAATGCCTTGGCCTGAGTAGGATTAAAATATTCTGTGTAGGGATCATTAGCAGCATTTGCTAGGCCAGTTTTTAGACCATCTAATAGTTGAGAGGTAGTCAGCTTACCGTCATATTGGCTCTTAATTATCTGGTAAACCTGATTGACTGAGGAGTAATTAAGTTGATCGGGTAGACTTGAGTTTTGGCTGTTACCAAAATGGATATTTATTCGGCCATTTCCAACATCCACGCCAACCACAAAAACACCAGCCAGCACGACTACTGAAACTAAGTACAGGGTAAGTCTCTTCCCGCTGAACCAGTTTTTAGATTTACTCATCAATTTATTTCTAGTTTTTTTGATTGAAGCCACTACCCTACTACCCCCTTATAATGTCTATCTATTGTATAACATTTACTTAGATATAAGCTCAAAAATACTAATGTATGAAGTAGAATCCGGCATCTGGCCTTTGCATACTGAAGAAATGCCCATACCAATCATCATTCATACTTATGGTGTCTATATATCCCGCTGGCACGACTTGCCCATCATATGTTTCTCCGGGTGAGGCTATGACTATCATAACGTGGCCATAGGTTCCTGCAGGGTCTACTGCTATAGAACCGTCTGTGGGGGTCTGGTCCACGGGTCGATTGGCTGTATACCACCATTGATTAGCGTTACCTGTGACTGTGAAATCACTATGCCCCTCAACTGTTGTGAAATACCAATAAGCAAAAGATGTACACTCACGATTAGGAAAATCGCCCGAGGTAGTTAAACTGTCTTGCGAGGCATCACACCAGCTCATAGGGTATCCTCCGTTTGGTGCGCCTGAAGTCGGCCCGCTATAATACAGAGACCCACCAACTGGGTAGTTAGGCGTAGCACAGTTTCCTCCAACTCCTCCACTTGCTGGAGGGGCAATTACGCTCGAACCACGCTCGTTGATTGCAGCCTGCTGTGCTTCAAGTGCAGAAATTTGACTCTTGTTGTTAGCTATCTGTTGATTATAGTTACCTTGTTGTTGCTGGTTATATGTGAGTAATGAAGCTTGTTGGGCTTCGGCAGTTGCTAGTTGACCCTGCTGAGCTTGTTGGGTATTTAATAATTGGCTAACTTGGGTCTCTTGAGTTTGTTGCTGAGCCTCAAGCACGTTGATCTGAGTCAGGGTACTCTGAATCTTGTTCTGTACAGCATTTCGATATGTTTCGGCGTTAACAAAATCACTTATATTATTACTACTAGCGAGTTGTTCAAGTGTTGTCATTTGGCCGTTTACATATATAGCCTTTATGTCAGAGCCCAGCACTTGTTTTTGCTGAGCGATTTGGGCAATATCTGACTGAATCTCCTGCTGTAGTTGAGCCTGTTGAGCCTGGCTGGCAGCTATAGCCCCTTCAATGGCGCTGATCTGGGTCTGGAGAGTACTAATAGCGTCCTGATAACTAGAAGCCTGTAATTGTAGCGAATTAATAGTTGACTGCACATTAGCATTCGTAGCGCTTAAACTGTTTATCTGATCCTGAATGGAGCTTGCCCTAACGATCGGCGTCGCAATCAGCGCGCAAATAACCAGAAGACTCGCAAAAAATCGAATAGGTGTTTTTATTAAATTCCTAGCCGCGTAATTAACTTTGAAAACCGTCATTCTTTTCTTCATTTTTGTTTTTTTAGATTGTAGATATATCATACCACACCCTCGCTAGTACTTATATAGATTTTGATGAATTTAGAGATGTTAGTTTGAGGTTCGTTATTTTTATCTAGCTGTCTTGAATTTGAGATAACGTCTGGTAGCAATTACAGAAGATACAGCTCCTATTACAATACCGATTATTAGCTGTAATGTCAAAAGTATCCAGAAGTGTTTTGAGAAGTATGTGTGTGCGTAATTTATATTTAGAAGCCCTAGACTACTAGCCTCCAAAGCCGAGGAAGAACCGACGAACACAGCATCCATTATCACCGACGCAATAACCGCTGCAAAAATACCATAACACATGCTTTCGACAACAAACGGACCACGAATATACCATGTCCGGGCGCCCAGAAGTCTCATAGTGCGAATCTCATCACGTCTGTTAAATATGGCCATTCTTATGGTGTTAAATATTATGAGAACAGAGACCGCAGCGAAGACAATTATTGCGATGATCCCCGCTTCTCGAATAATGCTGGTTGCGTGGGCGATTTTATCAATCGCTATCTTTTGATCACCGCCGTAGGAATTACCATACTGCGGATCTTCGAGAGCGGCAATCTGTTTTTGATTTAGAAAGTTCTCAATGCTTTGAATCTTAGTACTATCGACGGGCTTGATCTCAACACTAGCTGGCAGTGGATTATTCGTCTCAGTTATTTCTTGCTGCAACTCGGGACTATTTGGTTGTTCTGCCTTATAAATAGCGAGGGCTTGAGATTTTGATATATAACTAACACTCTTAACATTCGGCAACACCCGTAATGAGGACATCAAAGTATCTACCTGCCGGGTTGTGACTGAGTCGTTCAGCCATACCGAAATACTTATCTCGTTATTAATCTGCGCTATAGTATTTTGAAAAGTTGCATTGGCCAACACCGAAAAGAGAATAATTGTCAGAGTTATTACCATGACAGCAATAGCTGCAGCCGACAAAGAAATATTTCGAAACAGGTTTACTAGACCAGTCTTAATTATGCGTGATAATGATAGAAAACGATGACTCATGATTTATACTCCGCATTTGCTCGGTCACTGACAATTTTGCCATTTTTTATTGTAACAACCCGTCTTTTTAATCTATTAACTATATCTTGGTTATGCGTCGTTAATAGTACTGTTGTGCCATAACGATTAATTTTCTCCAGTACTTTTATAACATCCCAGGCATGTTTTGGGTCTAGATTACCCGTTGGCTCATCAGCAATCAATATTTTGGGCTGTCTGGCAATCGCTCGAGCAATTGCGACCCGTTGTCTTTCACCGCCAGAAAGCTCTTGGGGCATACTTTTTTCCCTGCCACTAAGATTAACAATGTCTAACACTCTGGGCACAGTACGTTGAATCTCTTTTTTACCCATGCCAACTATTTCAAGCGCAAATGCCACATTTTCATAAACAGTCCGATTTGGTAAGAGTTTAAAATCCTGGAAAACCACACCGATCTTGCGTCTTAACATCGGTATATCCCGATCTTTCAACTTGTCGTAATCGATCCCGCCGACAATTATTTTACCGCTTGTTTGTCTCTCTTCTCTGGTTAGCAGTCGTAGCAGGGTTGTTTTGCCCGCTCCGCTTTGACCGATAACAATGACAAATTCCTTGGGCTCAATGTGTAGATTAATGCGCTCGAGAGCCACACCCTGACTACCCTTATATGTTTTTGTTACCCTATCTAGCAAAATCATTAGTACTATTATATCAAAATCGCTCAACATTCTCTATGACCCTCCCAGCGACCCAGTAGTCCTACCCCTAACTGTGGCATTTCAGCAATATAGCTTCTATACTAAATATATGGCACTTAGCGAGCTCCAAAAACGCATAAACTCTGAACTGCGCCAAGCAGGTGTAACTTCATATGGACAACATAAACTTGTTACCCGAAGTCTCCCAAACATAATACGAGATGATGAGAATATCCACGGCGTTGTATATGGTTGGTCAAAAAATGGCTTTGCCATGCTCGTGGCCACTAACAACCGTATTATCTACCTCTTGAGAGGCTTATTAACATCTTCAGTTGACGAGCTGGGCTATGACGTAGTGAGCGGTATACGTACCAAAAGCCAGGGCGTTATAACAGTGCTCGTGCTTCATACCCGCATTGGTGACTATAGACTCACTAACATTAATAATAATTGCGCCAGGATATTCATTGCCTATGTGGAGACCCGTTTTGAACACCTTGAGGAGAATGAGGAAAATATAGACCAATCACCGCCTTTGCAGATTCAACAAACTCCAAAGGCTCCAGTGTCAGTAACGCCAGAAGCTAGAGAGTTTCTTATTGAACACGATCTGGCCGTCCTATCAACCAAGAATCAGGCTGGAGACATTTGGGGGGCTGTGGTTTACTATCTAGTTAACGATCAAAACGAGTTCTTCATTCTAACAAAGTCCGAGACTAGAAAAGCCCACAACATGCTAAGTGATCAACACGTTAGTTTAACTATTTACGACCAGAAGACAGTCCAAACCCTTCAGCTCCAAGGGATAACTGAAATTGAGACAAGCAAACCAAAGAAAGAATATGTTTATGAAAAAATAACCCAGGCCCGAATGTTTGGCCAAGCTCCTATAAACTCACCTGTAACTAAAATACATGATGGTAGTTATGTCGTTTTTCATATAATTCCAACAAATCTGGCTTTCCATGATTATAAAATCTAGGATTCCACGACTTTAAATATTAGTTATATTTCGAATTAAGATCTAGGTATGCACTTATAAACTCATCCAGCCCACCATTCAGCACGGCTTCGGGGTCATTTGATTCATGCTTGGTACGAAGATCTTTGACCTGTTTATAGGGGTGAAGCACATAACTGCGAATTTGGTTGCCCCACTCAGCTGACTGATTAGGCCCTTTTAGTTCAGATATCTTTTCTCGATGCTGGTCAATCTGAAGCTGGATTAAGCGTGAACGTAATATTGTCATTGCCGTTTCCCTGTTTTGAAGTTGCGAGCGTTCATTTTGTATAGCTACGGCCATGCCAGTAGGAATATGGGTGATTCGTACCGCAGAGTCAGTAGTATTAACACTTTGGCCGCCGTGACCACCGCTTCGATAAACGTCAATCCGTAAATCTTTATCATCTATGTCTAGCTCTTCAGGACTGTCAACCTTAGGGAGTACGTCTACTTTAGCGAAACTAGTCTCGCGCGAACCTGCCGAATTAAAAGGGCTTAGTCGAACAAGCCTATGAACCCCGTGTTCACTCTTAAGTTTACCGTAAGCAAAGGGACCACTGACCTCAAAAGTAACATTTTTTAGTCCAGCCTCATCACCAGGGGCCTCATCAATAGTCTTAATGTTAAAATCATTTTTTTCAGCCCAGCGTACGTACATTCTGAACAACATTTGTGTCCAGTCTTGGGCATCTGTCCCTCCTGCCCCAGCATATATACTTAATATGGCATCGTGGTCATCATAAGGACCATTCAGCTTTAGATCCTCTTTTAACAGATTGTATAGTGAACTTGCCTCGTCTATCTGTTTTACGAGGTCACCGGACAACGCCTCATCGTTCATGCTACTCAGTTCGAGAATATCATTAAGACTTACTTCGAGCTTCTGCCATGGTTCAATTTGTTTGGCCAGTTTAGCCTGTTGCTTTAGCTTTTCCTGAGCTAGAAGATTATCCTTCCAAAAGTCTGATTTTAATGTCTCATCATCGATTTTTGTTTTTTGCTCAATCAGGCCATCAAGATCTATGATCTTAATCGATTTTAATACTTCCTTTTGTAGATCGTGCGCTTTTTTATTGATATCATCCATGATCGCCTATCTACTTCGCCGTTATTTTGGTAATGTCATTATCCCAAAGCGGAAGAATACGTTCCTGTAGCTCTCTCACAAAATCTATACCACAATTGCCAAGTACTCCGAAGCCCCAAACTCGATCCTCGAACATCGACTGAGCAACCTCAACCATGGCCTGCCTGGTAACTGCTTTGATCCTTTGTGGAATTTGATAATAATCTTCTATCACGTCGTCAAAGAAATATCGACCGGCGTAGCCACTCGTTACGCCCCCAACCGTCTGGGCTCCTCTTTGAAACCTACCTAATGCATAGGCCTTGGCTGCTTCTATATCTTTATCTGCCAATTTACCTGCAAAGACCTTATAAAGTTCATCTACAATAATATCAAATAGCGCTGAAGCATTTGAAGGCATAACTTGAGCTCCAAATGACCAATTACTTGCTTCACGAAGCTGACTATAGCCAGAATTCATCCCATACACCAATCCCCTTTCTCGGGCAGTTCCGAGAATTTTTGAATATAGCGTTTCTGTCAGCATAATGTTGAGCAAATCAAGGGCATCCGTTTCGCTATCATTCATTTTATGGCGCCTGAAAGTATCAATGTAAAAATACAGGTTGTCGACGCTGCGATTCCGGATATATAGTGGCTCAGGCATGGCATGCGGTTGTTCATTGGGCAGAATTCGTCGACCTCTGCCCTGGGGTAAATCGATGTCTTGTAAATATTTTTCTATTAATTCAAGGCGCCCGGGCGTAAGATTACCGCCAATAATAAAACGCATATTGCTAGTTGTGTGAGTTCGACGGTAGTGAGCCTTAACGTCTTCAAGCTCGACGTTACGCATTAATTTAAGACGTTCCTTATCTGTTCTAGCCTCTAGTCCATAATATTCTCGAAGAGCCAAATTGAGGTGTCGGAATTGACTATTTGACCTGGTATTCAATTCTTCCCGCACGTTACCAAACTCGGCTTTAAATTCTTCTTCTAAGAATAGTGGTTTGGTGACAGCAACTAGCAGTAGACTTAAAATTCTTTCCCACTCAAAGTCAGCACATTCGGCTTCATAAATTATGTCATAAACATCAGTAGACGCATTGTTATATGCGCCATTTTTTTCAAACTCTGCCTGAAAATCGCGCCCTTTGGAAATTAGTTTATTACCACCTACTAGAAGTATGTGTTCCAACAGATGAGGAGTTTCCCATTTAGTCGGGTCAACTAAATATTCCCCAGCACGAAAATTAATATCGAAGGTCATCACGCTAGCCTCCGGAACATGAACGAGTAGCCCCTTGGCGCCATTAGATAATGCTATCTCCGTAACAGTGTGCTTCATCTAGGCTATTCTTTGGTTCTTCACTACCATATTTACTTACGCTTACGAGCTTTTGCTTTGCGCTGTCTCTCGGCTTTGTGCGCTTTCTTCCGACTGTTTTCCTTCTTTTTGGCTATGATCGCGGCCGAACTATCTGAAACTGAGGTGGACTTTTTAAAGTCCGATTCTTCAAATTCTTCTTGGTTATCAACTATTTGACCGGCGTTACTAACCGACTGCCTAGCGGCGATAGTTAATTCAGTCTCGATTGGTCGCTGCAAATCTGTTTCAGTCGAAGGTTCAGCATGCAATAGTACTCGAACAATGTCATGCCTGAGTGTAGACTGCATCTCTTCAAACAGCATTTGTCCTTGACGACGATATTCCACTAACGGATCTCGCTGGCCAACACTCATCCAGTGAATGCCGTTCCGTAAATGATCCATATTCTCCAGGTGCTGCATCCATAAATTGTCGAGCACTTGCAGGTATACGTCTCTCTCAACTTTCCTCATTACCTCTGCGTCAAAGGCTAATTCTCTGGTCTCGTACAATTCTCTGGCTTCTGTTAATAGTACGTCTTTAAACTTATCGGCACTGCTATCAAGCAACCGGTCAATGGTCGCCTCGTCAAACGGGAAGATATCTCGAAGTATATCCTCAAAATCACTATCCGCAACCAGTGAAGATCCTGCCAAAGCACCAACTTCTTCATCAATAAATATCTGGATGCGCTTACTGACATCAATCGCTTCCAAAATTTCACGACGCATAATATATGTTGCCTTACGGTGTCGATTCATCACATTGTCATACTGGACAACGTTCTTGCGTTGATCAAAATGGAAACCTTCAACTTTTTTCTGGGCGCCTTCTAGGCTTTTAGATATCAACCTATTCTCGATTGGCGTATCATCATCAACTTTCAGCTTCTCCATTAGCCCCGCAATTCTCTCGCCGCCGAAAATGCGCATCAGGTCATCTTCGGTACTAACAAAGAATTGCGTTACACCAGGGTCACCCTGTCTTCCTGCACGGCCACGGAGCTGATTATCGATTCGGCGTGATTCATGGCGCTCACTTCCAAGTACAAATAACCCACCAAGATCAGTAATTCCTTTACCAAGCACAATATCAGTACCACGACCGGCAATATTAGTCGCCAGTGTCACAGCGCCCTTGTTACCAGCTTCAGCGACAATTTTCGCCTCGCGCTCATTGTTCTTTGCGTTGAGCACCTGGTGCGGTATGCCGGACTTAGTTAACAAATGACTTAGAACCTCATTTTTCTCAATTGACACTGTTCCTATTAGAACTGGCTGACCTTTGGTGTGAAGCATTTTAACTTCCTGAATTATGGCTTTGAACTTACCCATTTCGGTTTTATAAATTCGGTCAGGGCGATCCATTCTAACAATGTGTCGATTCGAAGGTATTTCAACGACATCCAGTTTATATATCTGGTGAAACTCTTCGGCTTCTGTTAGCGCAGTTCCAGTCATGCCGCCTAACTTGTCATAAAGTCGGAAGTAATTCTGGAATGAAATGGTTGCCAGCGTCATGGACTCCTGCTGTACTTCTACGCCCTCTTTAGCCTCTATTGCCTGGTGCAATCCCTCGTTGTATCTACGTCCAGCCAACAAACGGCCAGTAAATTCATCGACTATTACTATTTCACCATCCTTGGTTACTACATAATCCTTGTCCTTTTTGAAAAGCGTCTGAGCTCTCAAGGCTTGTTCCAAGTGATAAATGTTCCTAATATTCTGAGTATCATATAAGTTATCTAAATCGAGTATCTTCTCAATTTTTTCAACGCCGGAATCTGTTAAAATGACTGTTTTTCGTTTCTCGTCAGTCTCATAGTCAGCCGCAACAAGCTGCCTAACTATTTTTGAAAATTGGGCATATGCATTGCCGGTGCTAACAGAAGGCGCAGATATAATTAACGGCGTACGGGCTTCATCAATTAATATTGAATCGACTTCATCCACGATGGCATAGTGCAACTTCCGCTGGCGTAGTTGATCGATTTCTCTAACCATGTTGTCACGTAAGTAATCAAAACCAAATTCATTGTTAGTTCCATAAGTAATGTCAGCAGCATACGCTTCTTGTCTAGTACACGGTTTAAGGTGTTGGAAACGTTCATCATCGTGCTTGGTGTTTACGAATTCGTAGTCATAGAGAAATGACTGTTCGGCAATAATTACTCCGACACTCAAACCCATGAATGCATAAATCTGGCCCATCCAACCGCCATCACGTTGTGCCAAATATTCGTTAACCGTAACTACGTGAACACCTTTGCCTGTTAAGGCATTTAAATACACCGGAAGAGTTGCTACAAGAGTTTTTCCTTCACCGGTCTTCATTTCCGCAACATTACCCTCGTGAAGAACCATGCCACCAATAAGCTGAACATCAAAATGCCTTTGCCCCAATGTCCGCGTAGCAGATTCTCGAACAACCGCAAAAGCATCAGGTAGAATTTGATCTACTGATTCCTTGACTAATCTTTCCTTCAAAACCGTCGTTTGCTCCTGCAGCTGACTATCTGTCATCTCCTGATATTTCGACGCCAAGGCATTAACGTCCTTAACCCGTTTACGGAGCCGTTTTATGGTTTTGGCTTGGGGATCACCTAATAATTTCTTGAAATTGATTTTTGCCACTGGCCTATAAACTCCCTTTGAGTCTTGACTTTATTTGTTACCATTATACCCGCTTTTGGCTGAAATTTGAACTGTTTTCGTTGTTCAATCTTTGTGAAAGCGAGCAAAAACTCGGCGATGAAATTTTGGATTGGTGTGTAAGTCCTTGTACTTCCTAAGTTGATACTTCAACTTAGTCTCAACGATATCTATAGCCGCATACATATTCAGGGCTGATTCGCTTGAAGTTATGGTCTCATGAGGCAATCGCAATATCACCTCACATAGTGAATGCTTTTTATCCTTGGTATTACTATCTTTAAGTTTAACTTCAACATGTAAACTATCGCGTATGCCCCTTGAAACAAAACGATCTAAGCCACCGACTTTCTTGCGCGCGTATTTCTCGATATCTTTATCGGTCGGCGTGTGCAAATTAGCAATTTCTAGACGTTCTATCATGCTACCTCCTATTTATATTTCTGTTTTACCTGCCAAATATGGCCTGAGCGGTTCTGGAATAATTACATGTCCATCGTGTGTTTGATAGTTTTCCATTATTGCTGCAAGCAATCTAGAAAATGCAAAGGCTGTAGCGTCATTAGTGTGAACGAACTCTATGGAGTCATCCTTCCGTCGCAGGCGTGTCTTAAGTGACCTTGCTTGGTAGTCGGTCATATAATCAGCCGTGTGTGTCTCCCGATACTTTCCCTGTCCAGGAAACCAAACTTCAATGTCTATACCACGAGCATTTGGCTTGCCGATATCTGCAGTACATTTTTGTAAAAATTGATATGGTAAGCCGAGAGCCGCAACAAGATGCTCCTCGACGGCAATTAAAAGCTTGTGCTCATCAAGACCAGTCTCTGGAGTGCTAAAAACTTCCATTTCCAACTTATCAAACTGGTGCAGACGAATTGTCCCTTCGGTATCTTTACCGTATGTTCCCGCTTCTCGGCGAAAGGATGTCGCATAACCAATGTATCTTATCGGCAGCTCAGATTCTGGGATGATCTCGTCCATATACATATTACACAGACTATGCTCAGCGCTAGCATTTAACCATAGTTCATCATCGGCAAGTTTGTAAGTGGTTTCCTCGGCATTAAGACGTGTAGTTGCCTCATAAGCCTTGGTATTCACTAAAGCCGGTGGTAGAACGGGGATAAACGGTTTAGCCACTAAATCTAATTCGTTTTCTTGAATAAGTTTCTCAATAAAGCGCTCATCCGTAAGTTTTTCCATTGTCCACTGGATAATAGCAAACTGCAACTGCACTATGGCACCCTTCAGATACACGAATCGGCTACCCGCTACCTTGGCAGCTCTAGGCTTATCGATAAGATCGTCAGCTATCTCAAGTTCCCAATGGTTTTTGGGCACGAAATCATATTCTTTTGGCTCGCCTATCTGTTTAGTTACCTTATTCTCGGCTTCAGTAGACCCAATAGGCACATCGTCTAGGGGCATATTGGGAATAGACTTCAGTAGAGAAAAGTATTTATCATCCAGTGACTTGAGCTGGGTTTCAACAGCCACTAAATCCTGCTTGTATGTCTTGCCGAGCTGAATATTTTCGAGGGATGGGCTCTGGCCTTTAGCGTCACTTGCTAGCTCATTGCGTTTTTGTCGCAGAGCTTCAACTTCTGTCTGCAGCTCCCGCCGAGATGTGTCGACATTTAAGAGTTCATCAACTTCGACATCGTAACCTTTTTGTTTAGATTTCTCAATTACAACTTTGGGATTATCACGGATAAACTGAATATCTAACATAATCCTATTATACCGTAGCCTTGCCAGCTTTTATTGACCTTGGTTTCAAAGCAGCTAGCGTAAGTTCAGTCCTCTTCTTGGCATAAATACAAAATTCACAATCACCTCCCATAGCAGCCATCCCGACAGCTGGCATAGTTTCACTATCCATGACAGCTTTCATTTTCTCAAGAGTCGGCTCAATCCAACTATCATCACCGATGTAAGGAATGAGTTTCGTCGTAAACTCCAATTTATCATGAAATCCGTCGACATCTAGCCGGGCGTTGGTATATACAAAATACCCTGTGTCGCTAACAACAAAACCATTTTGCCTAAGCAGCCACTGATAAACCTCTAGTTGTCGTTTGTAGCTGATTTGCCAATCACTGTTGATGTCGACTTCCTTATTCTTAGACGTAGCTTTATAGTCAACAACTATCAACTCACCCTCCTCACCTTCCCAAACATCATCTACGGCTCCAAATATCTCGAGATTTGTCGCTTCATGAAGCGCCCTAACGCCGGTAAAGTTGTAGCGCCATTTATCCAAGTCAGCGTGCTGATATGGTACTGCTTTAACTTTGTTAGCCAACATTATCGGGTGTGGAGTTCCTGCCTCACGATGCCTGTCAAATTCTTTTTTGAATAATTCATCAATCGTCTTATTGATATTAAAAGGCGGGCCAGAAGGCCGTGTAATTTTTAGCCGAGCATCGAGCCAGAAGCATCTTTGGCACTGCATGAACAATTCAATTTTTGATCTTGAAAGGCTATAAGGCGACTCCTGGCTAGGACTATAGGGCTTTGAACGCTGTCTGTAATTTGCCATGTCAGCGTATTATACTAGAATCATTTAAGATAGTCATAATGTCAGCCGGCTTTTCAGCTAAAGCCGTGGGGCGGTCAACAGCCAGTACTTCCCTGTCAGTAAAACCCCAAGTAACGGCTATGCTCCTTAAATCAGTGGCGGTTGCGGCGACAATATCTCTTGTCTCGTCACCGACATACCAGGTCTCCCTTGGAACGAGGCTGTTTTTCTTTATAACCTTACGCAAAGATTTGTCTTTGCCGAATAGGCTGACGTTACCTTCTATGTCTACAAACAATTCCCCGAGTCTGTGTTTCTTTAAGAATTTATTAACATTGTGGGGACTGTTGGAACTAACTATAAACAAGTTATGCCCCTCTGCATGGAGCTCTTGAATGGTTTTTGGCATCCCATCGAATATTTTTATTTCATTCATTCTGCTTCGCATCATAAAGCGTCCACGCAACAGTAGTAACGGCAGTTGCCATGTACGAACATTCAAGCTCTTAATTATTTGCCCTGTCGGCTGTTTTCGGAGTTCACGGATTTTTGACTCATTAATTCCATCGTTACCATGGGTCAATTTCTTAATAATAGAAATAATTACCTCGAAACTATCCGCAATCGTGCCGTCAAAATCGAATATTATATTTGCCATAACTCACCTTAACTTTCTACGATCTTACTCCCCCTAGTCTAGCATAAGCCAAAACAGATATTGCCTATCATTATGTGGTAATTGATACAATGCCCAAACCAAAAGATGTCTAAAATTTTATGTCTGGGTAAATTGACTTCGTAGTCTCATCTACTTCGTTTCGAAGCTGCGGGAAAGGTACACCTTCCCTAGCGCTAACGCCTTCAAAGACCCAAAAGACGCGCTCACTATAACCCCAGCCACACGCCGGAGGCATGCCATACTCTAGCATTTCGATAAAATCAATATCCAGCATCATTGCCTCTTCGTCTCCGCTCTGACGAAGTTGCTGTTGTTCGACGAATCGGCCAAGTTGATCAACCGGATCATTAAGTTCGCTAAAGCCGTTACCAAGCTCACTGCCGGCAATTATTGGTTGAAAACGCTGGGTCGAATTTGGATTATCAGCATTTGCTTTTGATAGTGGGCTAATAAATTTTGGTGTATTTATAAGCCAAACTGGACCAACAACATCTTTGCGGATGTTTTTCCAAAGCTTATCAATCCCACGAGCCTTGTTGTCGGTCTGCTCGACCTCTATCTTATTTTCAGATAAAGCTTGTTTGACCTGATCTAAGCTACAGTCGTATACATTAATATTATATCTCTTGGTAATTACCTCGGCATAATCCCACTGATCCCATTCTTTCTCTAAATCAACATCGAACTCGCCAAGTTTAAATTGCAATGTTCCAAAAGTTTCTTTTAGAACATGTCGATACATCTCGGTCATGAACTTCATACCATCCTGCCAGTCAGCATAGGCCCAATACCATTCCATAGCCACGTGTTCAGGCAAATGTTCATCAGAAAAATTTTCGTTACGGAAACGTGGACCAATATCAAATACTTTCTCGTAACCACCACCTAGCAACCTCTTAAGTGGGAGCTCATGACTAATGCGTAGGAAAAAATCTTGATTAAGAGCATCCATGTGCGTGATGAACGGGGTGGCATCGGCGCCACCAGTCGTGTGCTCTAGTACGGGAGTATTGATCTCTATAAATCCATGCGTATTAAGAAAATCCCGGGTACTCTGCCAAAACTTACTTCGTCTCACGAACCGGTCATAGACATCCCTGTTAACATTTAGGTCTATATAGCGTCGTCGGAATCTTTCCTCTTTATTAGTGAATCCGTCCTGTTTGGTTGGTAGTGGTCTTAGGCTTTTGGTTAGTAGTCGGAGTTTTTCGACATCCACAGAAATCTCACCAGTTTTAGTTTTAATTACCTGACCGGAAGCTTCGATAAAATCGCCAGCATCCAAAAGTGGTAGTTGAGTAAACCCGAGCTGGCTATCGCTGGCAAGCATCTCCTGGACCTTATCGGCACTCAAGAATAGCTGTAATTGGCTGGATGCGTCCTTAATCACGACGAAAGCGATACTGCCAAATTTACGGATGTTAACTATCCGCCCAGCAACCGAAACGGGCTTATTGTTTAACTCTTCGAAATTATTAACTATATCACCTAGGGCATTCCTCCGGTTTACGTGGGCTGGATACGGATTTATACCAAGCTTCTTGAGCTCGTCTAATTTGCGTAGCCTTTCATCACGTAATTCTTTTAACGTTGCCATCTAACTCATTATTGTAGCGGACTTGGCCGACTGTCGCTAGGATATTTCAGTAATCGTATAGCTTGAAGTTTCAGCTGGAGTCTTAATTTCAACTTTTTCACCAACCTTTTTGCCTACAAGAGCCAGACCAATTGGCGATTCATCAGATATCTTGCCATTTAGGGGATCGGCTTCAACCGTCCCAACAACCTGAAATTGCTTAGTTTTAGAGCCTATTCCCTTTAACTTAACATTTGAACCTAGCTGAACTACTCCCGGGTTGCGCGGAGTTTTGATAACTTCCACGTTGCGTAAAATATGCTCAATTTCGGTAATTCGATTTTCATTTTTTTCCTGTTCCTGACGAGCCGAACTATATTCAGCATTTTCAGATAGATCGCCGAACTCACGGGCGGTCTTTATACGCCCAGTAATAGCGGCTCTCTGAGATATTAACTCAGTAACTTCTTGCTCTAGCTCATCAATGCCGGATTGTGTCAGTCTAAATAGCTTATTCATAGTTTACTTTGTTCCTTTCCTATCTGGGGCACACCATTCTCACGTCAATGTTCGGTTATTATAGCAAGTTTATTCTGTGGCGACTAGATCTTTTAGTATATCGTCAAGTGACTGCATTTTTACATCTGTGGCTGTGCGTTTTTTAACTTCGTATTTACCAGCTTCTACGGTTTTATCACTAACAACAATTCTTAGCGGTATCCCCATTAGATCAGCATCAGCGAATTTCTCACCTGGCCTCACATCTCTATCGTCGTAAAGCGTCTCAATCCCTTGCTCAACTAACTTGGCATATAATTCATCGGCGGCAACAATAGTAGCCCTTGACTCGCCAAGTCTGTCGATTATTACTTGTGCCGGGGCGATCGACTGGGGCCAAACAAGTCCCCGTTCATCTGCAAATAGTTCAACAACGACACCCATTAACCGAGTCACCCCAATGCCGTATGAGCTTAGAAAAAGTGGTTTCTCGCTGCCGTCCTCATCCGTAAAATATACGCCAAGCTGCTCAGCTTTAGCGCTACCAAAATTGAAAATGTTACCAACTTCTGCGGCTTTTACTTCCTTTAGTCTATCTCTTTGTAGACCTAGTTGCTTAAGAACATCGTCATTTAATACTTCCTGGTTAACGGCAATCCGTTTATCCTCGTCTATGTATATGGTATCCTCACCGGCTTCCGTAACTGTCTGAAATTCATGGCTAAACTGCGTAAAAGCACCACCTGACGCAAAAGTCAGGTAGGTTGAATCGCCTATCCCGACTCTTCTGAAAACCTTGAGATAGGCCTCGGTTACGCCGTCGTAGAAATCCTGCAGCTCCTCAGCATTCCTGGAATACGCATAAAGATCTTTCATAACAAACTCGCGGCCACGCATGATTCCACTTTTTGCCCTGACTTCATTTCGAAGTTTGGTCTGGAACTGATAGACACTAGTAGGTAGGTCTCGGTAACTACTTATATAGTTACTCATCATATTGGTAATCGGTTCCTCATGGCTCCACCCGAAACCAACGGCTGTCCCATTCTTCAGTTCACTCTTAAACCACACGTCTACCGCAGCATCATCCCAGCGGCCAGTTTTCTCCCAGAGTTCCTTGCGCTGCAGACTTGTCATTATTATTTCCTGTGAGCCCAGTGCATTCATCTCCTCACGGATAATCCGCTTGATATTCTCAACAACTCTTAACCCCAGGGGTAAGTAGGCGTAGACCCCGGCCATCTCTTTGTGAACAAAACCAGCTTGAATTAACAGTTTGGCATTTTTTGATGTTTCATCTGCCGGAACAGTCTTGGTAGTCTTGGTGAATAGTTCTGATAATCTCACTGTATTATGATTTCCCTATTATTTTATGAATGAATAACTTCAACTGCTATTGTACTCTATCGCGCGTGGAGCAAGTAGAGGGTAGCAAAAGCAATAAAGTTCTTTAGGGCATGGAGACCCATGCCGGCATAAAGCCTGCCGGTTGTTTGGCGCAACCAACAAAGCACCATTGAAAGTATGAAGGTATCGATTCCGGCAATCCAGAGCAACCCACCACCGCTACTCTCTAGTAAATGCGGCACAGCAAAAAGAAGACTCGTAAATAGCGCAGCCCAAATAACTGGTAACTTCTTTTTAAGACCACTGAACAGAAAACCTCTAAACATAATTTCCTCGGCTATTGGAGGCAATACAACAAGACTTATAAAGACTATAAATAATTGCCAATCGTTGTAGGTCCCAGTAAAACCAATCGACTGAGTTTGATTAAGATTTACGCCGAGTAACGAACCGGCAATCAAAGCTGCCACGATATATGTCGGATAGTAGACCAACAAACCAGTTAGCGCATGAGGGATGTCTGATATTTTGGGCCGTTTTAAGCCAATTGACAATAATTTACCCTTACGCCAATAGATAAAGCCAAAAATTAAGGTGACTGTTAGGACTTCTGCAAGTAATACATAGAAAAATTGTGCATAGGCTGAATTCTGCAGCCAACTGTTGGCGATTTTAGATGACCATCCCTGAAGATGAGGGTAGATAAGCATTATTTCCTCAGCTACTATTTGGGCAATTAAAAATACTACGACTACCACAGCAACGGCCGACCATGGGCCCCAGGTCACGTCACTAGCGGATTGTTTTTTATCGGTATTTTCACTTTTCTTTCGAAAAGATAATATTTTAGATACGTCTGACATCAACAATGGTAATTAAAATAATAAGTGCAATCAGTACGGCAAAACCGGTTCCATATATAATATTCTCGGCTTTCTCACTAATTTGCTTATTGAAAGCACGAGAGATTAATGTGACAAACAATTTACCACCATCAAGTGCCGGTATTGGCAGTACGTTCATTATAGCCAGGCTTAATGATATAACGGCTATGATCATCAGGATAAACTGGTAGCCAAGTAGTGTGCCACTTTTAAGTATTTCAAATATGCCTACAGGTCCCGTGACTTGCGAGGCTGCCTTGGATCCTTGCCCAGTAAATAGACTAGCTAGCGCAGTACCAAGACCATGAAAAGTTAGAGCAGTAAATTGTACCATAAGCCCAAGTGCAACAATAGGCGCAGACCAAGTAAAGCGTTGCAGAGTGTATTGTGAAGGACTTATCCCCAGGTAGCCCTTAGGGTTTGAGGTCTTATCGCTAGCGTTAACTACAGCACTGGAGCGCAGCACAACGCTACCAGTATGTAACTGCTTATTATGCATAAATCTCAATGTTATACGTTGTCCGGCAAGCGACTTTGTAATGTCAGGTAGGGCTGTCGCAGAGGCTATATTGGTTGTTTTACCACTACTGGACGTGATTGAGATCAAATCATCTCCCTGCCGCAGCCCAATTGAAGAAGCCGGGGAGTTACTCTCAACCACTCCCACTAAAGTCTCGTTCTCTATAGTATGAGCGTCACTTTTGATAGCGTACTGATTATTAACCAGCTGGGGTAAACCTACCCAGGCCAATATTGTCAGCAAGACAAAGGCAGTCAACAAATTCATACTGACTCCGGCAAGCATAACTTTTACCTTAGTTTTAAGAGTTGCCGCCCCAAATGAGCCAGGTCTTTTATCGGCATCGTGCTCCCCTTTTAATCTAACAAAACCACCGAGTGGTAATAGATTGATACTAAAAATCCAGCCATTTTTTGTCTTTCGACTCCATAATCTTGGAGGGAAAAATATACCGAATTCTTCAATTCCAACACCATTCCGCCTAGCCACAATAAAATGTCCAAATTCGTGGACTACGACCAGCATAACAAAGAGAAACAGACCAAGTATCAATAAACCTAGCGACATTATCTAATACACCCTCTCTCTAGCACTCATATTAATATCTATTGTAACAATTTTAATGAATAACCGCTTAAGATTTAACTTAAATAGTCAGGATTTCTTGTTCCTTGGCTTTGGATAGCTTATCTACTTCCATTTTCATTTGCGACATGATCTCATCGATTTGTCGGCCAGCCCTCTGTTCGTCATCAGCACCAATTTCCTTATCTTTTTTGGATTGTTCAAGTTGACGAAATGCCTCATGACGAACTTGTCTCATAGCAATCATGCAGTTTTCGACTTTATCTCCAAGCTGTTTGGCGATTTCTCGACGACGCTCTTCAGTTAATGGTGGGATTGGTAGACGAACTACGCGGCCATCATCCATCGGATTCAATCCCAGAGACTGGTTGTCCCTTATAGCTGTACTAATAGCCTGTAAATTGCTTGGGTCGAACGGCGTAACTTGAAGCAGTTGTGGCTCCGGTACTGAAATGGTTGCCGCCTGATTTAGCGGCATTTGTTGACCATAGGCCTCGATAGTAATGCCATCCAGCATTGCCGTATTTGCTCGGCCGGTGCGAATCTTTTTTAGTTCATCACTAAAGTGATTCAAAGAGCCTTTTAACTTAGTTTTGGTTTCTTCTACTAGGTTACGTGTATCCATGTATATAAGTGTACTACTGAACTTCGCCAAGAGCCATACGGTTAAAGCGGCGTACTACGATGTTCTCCCCTAGCCTGGCATTATGTTCCTTAACATAATCACCCACAGTCTGATCAGGATTCTTGATGAATGATTGGTCTAGTAAGCATTTTTCGCTAAAGTATTTCTTGATTTGTCCGTCAACTATTTTTTCAACCATAGCTTCTGGTTTGCCTTCAGCGACGGTCTTCTCTTTGAATTCAGCCCGAACCTGTTTTAAAACATCCTCGGGGACATCTTCAAAGCTTACGAATTCTGGGTTACTAGCTGCGATATGCATTGTTATGTCTTTGACTAGACTAGTAAATATTTCATTACGAGCTACAAATTCAGTCTCACAATTAACTTCTACTAATACACCAATACGCCCGTCGTGATTATATGTGCCGATTATGCCAGCCCTAGCTTCACGCTCGCCACGCTTTTCCGCCTTGGTTAGGCCTTTTTTACGCATCTCGCTAAGTGCTGAATCAAAATCGCCACCACTTGCCTCAAGTGCCTTCTTGGCATCGGTCATACCAACACCAGTAAGTTCCCTGAGTCGCTTGATTTCTTCAATTGTTACTGCCATTATTTGGTCTCCTTTTCAATCTTTGGAGCTTTTATCTTCGCCTTACCCGAATCAACTGCTTGTTTCATATAATCAGCCATTAACTGAATTGTCTTGATGGCATCATCGTTACTCGGAATGGGATAAGTAACTAGGCTAGGATCGGCATTAGTATCAACCAAAGCTACTATTGGAATACTTAATTTACGGGCCTCGGCTACAGCTGTGGCATCGTGAGTTATATCAAAGATTACTACTGCCCCGGGGCGAGCATTTAGCTGTTTTACGCCACCATACAATACATTAAGCTGATCAATCTCTTCTTGATAGCGTTGAACTTCTAACTTACTGTACTTATTAGCCAGTTCGCCCGATGACATACGATTCTCTAGATCTTGGAGGTGTTTTACTCGTCCACCGATTGTTGACCAATTGGTTAACATGCCGCCAAGCCACCTGTTGGTAACGTAAGGCATATTGGTATCTTCAGCCAATTTCTTAACAATGTCTCCCGCCTGACGCTTCGTGCCGACAAATAGTATCTGCTTGCTTGCCCCTGCCGTATCTTCTAAGAATGATAAGGCAATATTTAGACCTTCAACTGTTTTGGTTAAGTCTATTATATGACTACCGTTTCGTTTGCTATGTATATATGGAGCCATTTTCGGATGCCATCGTTCAGTTTTATGCCCAAAGTGAGCACCAGCCTCTAGTAGCTGCTTAATATCGACATTATTGGTTGTCGCCATATTAAATCCTTTCTCATTCAGTTGGGAGCTCTAAGACGCCTACACGGTCAAAACTTAGAGAGGATCAAACCCCAACTTGCTTAATTAATAATAATCGAATTATAACAGATTGATATGCTGGGCGCAATCCCCTAAGAAATTCAGCGTCCCATGATATCCCCCGCCGCGGCTAAGTTATTGGGATATATCTAGAATAGAATTATGACAACCACAAAATAGTATCAACCATAAGCGTATCTCATAAAAGCATAAGGTGTTATCATAAACATATGGCACAAGATACGGCCACCCTCAAGCCAACCCAGAATCTTTCACATAAAGATCGGCTTTCTCCTTTAGTACATATAGTTGCTATTTTCGTGACTGCCTCGTTCTTCACGGTAATTGTCGCTTGGCTGATTATTGACAATTACCCATCATCACTCGATTTACATTTCAATTTTTATGCACTACTGTCGGCCGCTGCGCTCGTTAGTAACTTGGCCGCCTTCACGTTAATCGTTCGCCTCAAGCTAAGAACTGACACAATCATATGGTTCTCTATATTTTTATTGAGTGTCGCGGCTTGGGCAGCACCCGCCATGATGCAAAATCTGAGTGCCACATCGGCCGGGGCAGCCTTTTGGGGCCCAATCACCACGATCGGTTCGGTATTCATGCCAGTTGCGCTTTATATGTTCGCCCTGGCATACACCAACCCCAAACACCTGACTAGCCCTTTTGTGTTTCCTTTCATGGCTGGCGTTTCGGCTCTGACCGTATACACGGATAGTCATACGGATTTGATGCATAACTACGCCGCCGGATCTATGTTGTCTTCGCCGTGGGGGTTTGTCGCTAAGACAGGTCCAGAATTCTTTATAATTTCACTCTGGCTTATTGTTCTGTGCGCGGGTTCTATTGTACTCTTAGCAAAATTCCGAGAGAAAACCGCCGATCCAATATTACGCAAACAGGCCAGATTATTCATTATTGCCATAGCATTACCGTTGTCGATCGGAACGATTACCGATGGGTTGATGCCGGCATTAGATATTAATCTTTTGCCGCCACTGGCTATCCCATTGCTGACTGTGACAGGTCTCATTATTTGTTATGGGATTCTTAAACAAGGATTCTTCAGCTTTACACCAGCTCTCATTGCCGAAGACGTTCTCAGTACTATAAACGAAGCGGTAATTGGTGTTACCCCAGACTTACATTTAAGTTATGCAAACCAAGGTACCGAACGGCTTCTTGGTAGATCTTCTGGCGAGTTAACCAATATTAGTCTGCGCGATATCCTGGCTGAACCATGGACAATAGAACAAATAAAACAAAAAATATTTCAACCCCTTGGGCACGAAGAATTATATACTATCGATTCAGTTAGGTTCATGACCGTAGACGGCGACCCCATTACTACTAAGGTATCAATTACAAAAGTATCTACTGGAAATCAGTCATATGGTCACTTATTAGTTTTAACAGATATTTCGGATCTTGCCCGCAACAAAGAACTCGTCGAAAAACAAGTCGTTGAGCGTACGAAACAATTACATGACGAACAAGCTAAGCTCCGGTCTTCTATCGAAGGTTTGAATCTTGGTTTCTTACTTATCAATGTTGGCGGTGTTATTGCCCTCAAGAACAAGGCAATAAATAATATTTTTGGCTTATCCGAAACAGCTGAAGTTACAACGAAACAGTTAGAAGAACTTTTATTTGATGTTAATTTTGAGAAAATCAGCCAACAGTTCTGGAAAGGCCAATCGGTCACACTTGATAAGGTAGTCATGGGGGCTAAAATCCTAAAAATCTTCATAGGACCGGTGATCGTGGATCAGGGGGATGATCAGAAACGAACAATTGGTACGGTAGTTACTGTCGAGGATATTACTGAGGCCACCGTCCAAGAACGTTCCAAGGACGAGTTCTTCTCGATCGCTTCCCACGAGCTACGAACTCCCCTAACCAGCATTAAGGGCAATGCCAGCCTAATACTGGATTTCTACAAGGAACCACTCAAAGACCCTCAGCTTAAAGAAATGGTGGATGACATTCATACCAGTTCAGTTCGTCTGATTGAAATTGTTAATGACTTTTTGGATGTCTCTAGACTAGAACAAGGCAAAATGAGCTTCAAATATGCTCCAATATCTGTAGAAAAAATAATTGAAAGTGTGGCTTATGAGATGAAGGCCGTGCTTGACGAGAAAAAACTATATTTGAAGGTTGATAAACTAACGACCAACTCCCTCCCTGAAGTTTGGGCTGACGAAGATCGACTAAAACAAATTATCTATAACCTCGTTGGTAATGCTTCAAAATTCACTGAAGAAGGAGGTATAACAATTAATTCTAGTATCAATGGAAAATTTGTTAGGGTAGCTGTGTCTGATACTGGCCGTGGCATGACCCCCGAGTCCCAGCTATTGCTATTCCATAAGTTTCAACAAGCCAGCAGCAGCTTGCTAACCCGTGATACTACAAAGGGCACCGGGCTCGGTCTCTACATATCTAAGATGATGACCGAGAACATGGGTGGCACAATTTCTTTAGATAGTTCAGAAGTCAACAAAGGCACTACATTTAGTTTCACTCTACCTATTGCCACTGAAGAACAAAAAACTACAACGCTACAGCCAAAAACCACAACAGACTCCAGCTCGGGGCTGACGATTAATAATGCGGTGCTATGAGTTAACCGTCTTTTGGTCGACTCTAACTATACCGTAGGCGGAACTTGGTTACGCGTATAGCCAAGGAGGACTTCCTTAACCATGTCAGCAATTTCTTTTGGTTCGTGTTCGCTCTTAATAATGTATTTTACAGCACCTTTAGAAAGTGCCGTCTCGGCGTCTTGTTGCCCTGATAAATTGGTCAGCATAATGACGGGGATAGATTTTGTCGCGGGGTCAAGCTTTAGTTTTTCTAGCATTTGCAAACCATTCATCTTCGGCATCATCACATCCAATAGAATAATGTCTGGGTTATAGGTTCTGACTTTCTCCAGCCCCTCTTCGCCATCGGCGGCAGTTTCGACCTCGTGTCCTTCAAAAGTAAAGATCTTCTGATATAAACGAGACATTAATGGATCGTCTTCGGTAATAAGAATCTTGGCCATAGTGTTACTTCTTTCTTCAGACTTATGATATTTCAATTACAGTATATGAGCAATCTGCCATAAACACAACCAGTTAGTCCAACCCGTACAAGAGCAACAGCCGATGCGTGATTACTCTAAAACCTACCCACCTAGGGCGTTATGCAAATTGCCATACTACCCTCTTCATTATCTTTATTGAAATTGCTTGGCCATGTGCTTGGCTAATAAGTAGGCCGGAATAATCATGATCAGCAGTAAGCAAGCGGCTGTTAGGAAAGTTAGCTCGACCGAATGGGCAATAGTTTTAAGCAACGCCTGTTGGGGCTGAGCGGTCAGTAACATACCAATGACATTATTATTCATATCCTTGAGCGGAGCATAGACAACCAAGTAGGAACGATTAAGAATATTCAGTGAGCCTTTGAAAGTTCCTCCCCGAACAAGCACCAATTGTTGAACGGCTTTAGAGGGCTCACTAACGCCTATCCAGCGTGATGTCCCGTCTGGTGCGATAAAAGTGGTAGCCGAGCGAACATCGCCAGCATAAATAGCACTATCAAGGTTAGTGGCATGCTTAATATTGTCGAGGAAGGAATTATCAATAGCCTGCTCGGTAATAACCACGCCAACAATATCGCCGTTGGCCCCCCGAATCGGAGTTGCAGCTTCCAGAATAACTGTCGGCGCTAAAATACCGGTCTCAGTTACTTTGCTCTGCGCAGAGTAGCCCAGAGCAGCTTCTCGAAACAGAGGGTTGGCGGAAATGGATTGCCCCCACTGATCGGGATTGGTTCCTTGCAGTAATAATTCGCCATCACTCGTGGTAATTTCAAAAGATGTTAGGCCCTTGGACACAAGATAGTTGCTAGTTATGCTAACTAGCTGATTGTGATCGCTGCCAACTACTGCTGAGGCAATTGCCGGGTTTTCGCTGAGTATTTCTCCGTCAGCTAGGGTCTCAGCGCTTTTACTAATAAATGCTTGGTTAAGTACCTGACTAGCGGTCGTTAGATTGGTCAACGAACTCTGCTGGATGCTGTTCATTAGTAGAAATGAAAAACTGATGGTCGCTACCGAAAAAATAATTGCCGTAGCGGCTGTGAAAATTATAAATAACTGTCCTTGCAAGCGCTTAACAAGATAAACCCAAACCCACTTTACTAGAACAATAGCCGAGATCAGCAGCGAAATTTGAGCGGCAATCCAAAAATAGCCAAAGGCGCTAACCCAGGGGTCAAGCGTTGGGTTGGTGGTATTTTGCCATGAATTTGCCGCTAGCGTGAAAAGCTCAAAACTAGTGAGCCATAAAAATGCTATGGCTACCGGTCGGAGGTGACGCTCCAGCCCAGCAGTTGCCCGCCGCCAATATAGACCAGCCACGCCCAGACTACCGAGCGGTAACAACGCCTGCCAAGCGAGTGCGCCCAGGCTAAAACCACCGGCCAATTTATTGGTCTGGTCGGGTTGGACCCTCTCATCGCCCATTATCTCCTCAATACCTTTGGTTTTGGGCTTGGCTTGCAAGGGGTCAAGCAATAGCCCAGTGATAATAGCAATATAACCCGCCAAGCGGAACAGCTCGGAAATAAAGCTCAGGTGGGCATTCCAGGCTAGCTGGCCAAAGCTAGATTGACTTATAACTGCCGCATACAGTAGAAAACCTATTGCCAGAAGCAAAAATCCAGACCATTTTAGCAATTCTTTGATTTCTCGCCTGGTCTGCCAAGCATCAAAGATTAACCAAAATACCGCAAAGGCTGCCAAGGCCATCAACAGACTCAGTACAAAATGAATGTTTTGGCCAAAAAATTGTCTTAGTAACATTACTGTCCCACCAATGCTGTTTGTAGTTCGCCACTTGATAATACACCAACCGTAACCTTTTTAATATTCCCTGATTGATCTAGGAAGTAATAAGTCGGCAGATAACCGATTTCCAGTGGTTGGACTAGCGTACCGTCAGGATCGGCGAGAGCCGTAAGATTATACCCATTAGCGCCAAGATATTCACTAACCGAGGCCAGTGAATCCTGGATAAAGACTGGTACAACATTAATATTTGTATTCTTTTGTAGGTTAGCCAACACACCAAGTTGCTCGACAGTTGTTGGCGACCAGATCCCAAGCGCAGCCACGATCGTTGGCTTGCCATATAGATTGAGTTCGGTCACGGCATTACCATCAGTTGATTGCAGTGAGAAACCTGGGAAAGCCCGCCCAACCAAGGGATTAGCGATACTTTCAGTCGATGATAGCCTTGGAATAATACTTAGTGAGCTAACTGAGAAGCTAGGAAGTGATAAATGAACCAGGCCAAGATTAAGTGCGAACGAAGGGCGTAATGCTAAAGAAGTACTTAATGGCAGTGACTGGTCGAGCGTAAAGATACGGCTAATTAGTGGCCGATAGCCAGCGGCCGTAACCTTTAGATAATAGGTTCCCGGCGGGATCAGTAAATGTAAATTACCATCCGGGGTAGTTTGAGGGTTCTGCTCACTATAAGCTGACCCATCCCAGACCACCCAAGAACCGCTATCAACGTCCTTATAATATAGAGTGGCGCTGGCGTTTTTTATGGCAGTCTTGGTTGTCGCAGAAACAACCCGGGCTGGGGCTAAAGCATCAATCGTCTGCAAATACTGGGTCGTCTGCTGACCAGCTCCGTTAATGCTACGAATTGTCAGCTCATAAGTACCAGCCTTGGCAAAACTTAGAACCCCTGACCACAGGCCGGAACTCGGGTTCTGAGTCAACTCAAAATTACTATTGTTGGTATCGTTGCCGAGTCGCTGGCTTAAGATATCAACCGTTGTTGGGCCACCAATGCTATGAACCGTTATTTTTTGATCAACTCCAACTAGGGCCTCGATAAGTCCGTTCGAGTTTGGTTGTAGTACCTGAGGGCCGACCGTGATGATGCTACCACCGATTTGGGGTGGTACCCGGCTAATTACTAATCTTATAGTGGCAGTCGTTGCTGAGTTACCGCTCGTGTCAAAGGCTCTAGCTTCGATGTAATAGGTGCCATCAGCCAGATTAACTGGCGTAAAACTAAAATTCACCGATTTAGTCCCCAGATTTGGCGCACTGTTAACAGGTAGCCAGTTAACGCCGTCGTCTGTCGAATATTCAATTTTAACAACCCCGTCATTATCTGCTGCAGTTCCCTGGATGGTCGGTATAGTTTTCGTGACTTTGGGTACTATGGCAGTATCCAAGCTAATTCCCGGTGGAGTTTTATCAGCTGATTTGATAGTAGTTTCAGTGATGGTTGGTTGACTTGGGAGTGTTGGGGGATTGATGGCGGTTAGGAAGGTGTTGTCGTCAGAAACATCATCGCCGCCACTTGGGGTGGTGCTCTCTACCTGATAGTGATAACCAGTATTAGACGTTAGGTTAGTTAGAGTAACCGAGTGGTTAGTTACTAGAGTGTTATCAAGCGTAGAGTAACTGCCATAAGTACCATCAAGACCATAATCAACCTGGGAAGTCGCCGGTAAGTTAGTCGTCCAGCTAATTAAGACTGAACTAGCAGTAAGGTCGCTCGGCGTAACATTAGAAATATAGGGAGTGTTGTCGACCATGTCCGTTGGGGTATTGTTCTGGCAGATGCTCTCACCCGGGCCAGCTGGGCTGCTATCGCCATAAGCATAGATACCCCAATCAATCTCACCGGATACAAAAGGGCCAGTTTGAGCTTCAACATTAAGCGTTAGAGTGGCACCGGGTACCAGGGCGCCATCAGTAAATTCTGCGCCACTGCCATCGACATATGAGTTCCATCCATCGGCCGAAGTCGAAACAATATTAAAAGTACCGGTTGGAGTTGTAATGGTTATCCAGTCAATGGTCGTACTTGGGTCAGTGTTGGTAAAACTAAACTGAAAATTGACGTCACTATTAGCTCCAACCATCTCCGGTAAAGAAGAAGCTGTACATAACTCGGGATTAGCTCTAATGCCCGGCGCCAAAAAAATCACACCGACCAGAATTAAAACCGCTACTAGTACCACGCCTATAGAGCGATTAAGCATAAGCTTAGTTTAACACTTCTAGTCTATATATAGTATCTAGTCGATAGTAATAGAAGCCAGGTAGAGAATCATATTACAGTTTTTGCCTAACACTTCATGCAGAACCATGGCATTAAGGCTGGGTATTATTGAGGCTATAGAACAGTAACTTCCAGTTTGACTCACTTATTTGGCTAGACGAAGACACAAAAAGTAGAGTGCCTTTGGCATTCATGACAGCCGTTTGTTCATGGGTTTCGCTTGGCAGCGTTAAATCTACTCGACCATCAACCCCGCTAAACGTATCATAACCGTTGAGCTTCTGAATGAAAGCCGGATAAAAGTTTGGATCGGCACTGAAGGAATCTGGTGAGCCTTGTTCAGCGAAGGTAATAGTCGATTTTTCGAAGTTAACAATGAAAGATACTTGGCCTAGAGATCTATCGTATTTAAAGCTAGCCTGCTTAATTATTATTTGTTTGCTTGGTTTGGGGTAGAATATTGGGAACTGTGCACTACTTGTTATATTTTTTGGTATTACACTCGGTTTTCGAACTACGATAAATATATAAGTGGATATACCGACACAAACAACAATAAGTAGCGTACCAATAAGGCGAGTATTTCTTTTGTGCTTTTCTATTAAAAGACGGCGCTTGGCAAGTTCGTTTTTTATTCTATCTTTAGTCTGATCAGGATTTAGTGTCGTCTTTGTCGATACAGATACCTTGGGTGCACTGTCCATTGCTTATTGGATATTAAGATTGGTAAATAGTGAGTAATTGCAATCAGCGGCGCCAAAGGTTTGAACAGTACATCCAGTTGCATATGTATTCAGTGCAACTCCAAGCATATCGTAACCAAATAGACCGGTTGTGGCAGTAGCAGCAGTCACACCACCCGTAGTTGTCGGTACTATAAAGTCATTAATCGCTGTTTCACTACTTGCATAAACCCACTGCGGTCCAGCTGTAGCAATTATAAGGTTGGGCGATCCGGTTACCCCATTTGTGCCATTTGAAGCAACAACAACACCTTGGACTATTCCTGTAGCTGAAGTTGCCCAGACTACTAAGCCTGCTGTTCCACTCGGAGTTACGGCTGCCCCTAGATAACCATCTATCGCAGTAGCCATGGTAGCATAGGTCTTTGTAGTAGTAGTAAATGTCCTAAGGTCATATATCTTGGATAGTGTTCCAGCTACCGCAGTAGTTACAATTGTAGCCAAACAAAGGTTTGGTTGCCCATAAGACGTTCCGTTCGTAGTCGTTAAATTATTAAACGTTTCACTACCGGCAGTTGTAGATGAACTGCCAAGCAAAGCGGGCACACCAGAAGAATTAAGACAGATGTCTTGATAACTACTGGCGGCTACTCCTGCAATAGATATAAGTGTTGCTGGAACGCTAACCTCGCGACCACCAGAGTATGCAAGACAGGAATTAACATACACTTTACTTGCTCCTGATGTTGCAATATCAAAGTTAACCTTACACGGACCCCCAGTATTACTGCCAACCACAGCTGTCGCTGATGCACCAACTAGATCACCGGGGTTGTTCCCTGAGTTTGGTACAACGCCAAATAATAGTAATCCCAAGTCTTGGGTTGAAACAAGGTCTTGCCAAGAACCGTTGATACATCCCCTTACATTATTTGATACTGTATTGTAATAGAGTGCTCCCTGATTAGTGGAGGTAGTACATGTACTAGTGTCAGCGATGGCATCGTATGAGTTAAGTTGGAATAAATCTTGAGATCCATTATAGATACTATTTGAACCAACTAGAACACTAGGATTGGCTGTATTAACGCTAAGCACACTTATCCCACCAGAGGATAAAATATTTAACGCCTGCGCTGAAGTTGTTTGTAGGGAAACCGTTCCGGCTGTAGCCGTTGTCGGTGCCGCAGTTGTAGCCGTTTGCCCTGTATCATAGAAACCAAGCGTACCTGTAGCAGTCCCAAATCCAGTAATAGCTTCAGCAGTTCCACTGGGCAGTATGTTTAGCGTTACTGTAGTTCCATTATTCGAGAGAACTGGCCAGGTACCAACGAGACTAACTGTGGCAGGACTTGTCGTAAATCCAGCTGATAAAGTTACCGCCTGACCGACTACCCATGGTGTGGTTGCAGAGAAGTTCAAGGTCAACACTCCTGTAGCGGCTAAACTCCCAGATATTGGAGTTACAGCCGTACCGGTTGAACCACTGTAGACAGTACCAATTTTGGTATTACCTGTTAGTGTTGCACTGGTTAAAGCTGGATAAGTTATCGTAGTACCAGCGGTATAGTTAACTGATGTTCCAGTGGTAACTGTCGCCCATGTTGCAGCAGTACCAATCCCAGATGAAAGGGAATCTGGCCAGATGTTGCCATTGATTCCCGTAACTGAGCCTGAATAGGTAAACGTAAGCACATCTGCAGAACTTGTTCCTGTGACAGGAGCAGTCCAGATATCCTGAGTTTTGCCCAGAGTCGGATCGACAGAGCGATATTGAAGAGTCCAAGTTCCGCTCTGAGTACCGGTAATACCGGTTATGTTTATACCTGTTGAGTTATAGTGATACATCATTACTGCCAAGTCACCTACGGTAGCGTAAGCATGAGGCATTGTAACGGTTGCACAAAGATTCGGCGTACATTCAGTATCTCCGTTAGCTGCAACAGGAAAACCTGTAGGGTGAGTAATAGTTGACGACCCAGAGGATATGATAATACCTGCTGTCGTGTAAGTTGCTGAGGTTTCTGTTGAAGTTGGCGTATATGCCGTATTGGCAGACAGTGCAAGGTTGTAGACGTATTCATTTCCAGAGTTTGATGATGAATCAACATATGTAAATCCTGAAGTAGATCCACCGGAAGCTGTTCCAGTAGTCGCAACGTGACCCAAGTAAGCTTGTGCCGAAGCATAACCCCTATAAACATTGTAGGCACTTGCGCCATTTATTGCTGTCCAAGCAGATTTATTATACTCAGTCGTAGTATTTAGAGTGGCATTGGATAAAGGTGCTATTGTCGACGGAGATACTGATGATGTTCCACTTGAGTTCATGCCTGCAACAGAATAGTAATCTGAAGTTGCACAAGTACCAGAACAGGTAACTGTCTCTGTTGGGGCAGTAGGAGTATTCAACCCGTCGGTTATTGAAAAGCCACCTGCTCCTATGTTACCAATAATCTGCGCAGAACTACCAACCGCTATTGAACCGGTAATGCCTTCACTACCGTTTACTTGAGCGTTGGTGTCAACCGTTAGAGTTCCTACCTCTGCCCCACCGGCTTGGAGTTGTTGGATGTAGCTACCGCCTAGGTCGAAGACTTGGAGGGTGTTGGAGCCACCATTGGCAACGTAAGCATATCTGCCTTGAATAAAGAAGGAGTGTGGAGCATTACCGGTAGCGACACTACCTATGAGTATCGGGTTAGAAGGGTTGGAGACGTCGAAAGTTTGTACAGAGCCAGGGCTACCCTGGCCGTTCACGTAGGCGTATCTTCCTTGGACAAAGACACTGCCTGGAGTAGTAGCAGTAGCAACGGTACTAACGCTTATGGGGTTAGCGGGGTTGGAGACGTCAAAGATCTGGAGAGTATTAGTGTTATTATCAGTTATGTAGGCGTAGCGGCCAGAGACGTAGATGCCCAGTGGCTGAGAGGAAGCTCCAGTCGAGACACTGCCGACACTAACCGGGGAGGCAGGATTGGATACATTGAATATTTGGAGAGCATTAGAGCCATTGTCGGTTACGTAGGCGTAGTTGCCTTGGACGTAGACTCCTAGTGGTGCAGTACCGGTAGCTACACTGCCGACACTAACTGGGGAGGCAGGATTGGAGATGTCAAAGATTTGGAGAGTGCTGCCACTATAATTAACTACGTAGGCGTAGTTGCCTTGGACGTAGACAGTGACTGGATTGTTAAGTCCGGTGGTGGCACTTGTTCCCGTAAGCACGGGCGCAGTGGAATTGGAAACGTCAAAGATCTGGAGAGTATTACTGGTGTAATTTACTATGTATGCATGGTTACCTACGACATAGGCGCCATTCACGCCAGCTCCTGTACTTGCACTCCCAACAGCACTCGTCGGCACACTCCCACTAACATATAGTTGACTTATGGGCGTACCATTACCACCGATAGATACTTGCAGTGCGCTGTTGGAGTTATTAGTAACCGTGTAAGCGGTAGTGGTCGCTGGTGGAACAGTATTTGTAACAGCGGCCGTAGTACCCGTGTCAGTAAAGGTTAAGTTAGCTCCAGAGACTGTACCTAGAGTAGAGTAAACAGAATCGGTAGTATATACACCAGTAGTTGTAGACCTATAGACATTGTAACCCTCGGCTCCAGTTATTGGTGCCCATGTCAACGTAACAGTTGAGGCGGCGCCAGTAGTAGTTTGACTTACTTGGGCAGACGGAGCGGTTTGACCACCAGTTCCATCTAAGGCTGTGACTTCATAGTAGTATGTGGTTGCAGCTAGAGTACCGCCAGTGGTTGCCGTAGTGTTAGCAGAGATAGTCGGGCTGGTCATAGCGGCAAAGCTAGAGTCTACGGCTACCCTGCTATTGGTAGTGTCAACATTTATAACACTGGCAGTTGAAGCATTCTGCACTTGGAAGGCTGTAGTATTGTTGGTAGAAGATTTGACGATGACATTTGAAGAGGCATTATTGGTAGTTAGTGTTATGTCACCGGTGGATGAGCCTGTACTTAGAGCCAGGTTACCACTACCCGAGCTAATACTTACTCCCGTGGCTCCGGTGGTGTTACCAATGGTTAGAGACTGAGCTACGGCGTTATTGCCAATACCCAAAGTTCCGCCTTGGGTTTGGATTTGCAGATTGCCGGTACCAGCCTGGATAAGGAGCGAGCTGGTTGAGTTTGTTGAGCCAATTTGTAGAGTCTGGGCTGCTGCTCCGGTACCTATCTCAATTCCATGAGCGGTGGCACCGTTACCTATTTGGATACCAGTAGCTGCCGTACCACTTTCAAGAATTAGTGTACTGCTTGAGTTAGTGGAACCTATGGCGGTAGATTCTGCTGCACCGGTCGAAGTGTTGACGGCGACCGTATCAGCATTAGCTGCAATTCCAGTGGCGCCAATGTTAACGTTATTGGCAACCGTAGTTGAACCTATGACAATGTAACCCGATGCGGCATCAGCTAGAGCAATAGTACCGGTGATACCATTTACTCCACCGTTAATGGTGGTGGTAGAGGTAGAATCCGTTGAACCAATGTTAGCGGTCTCTATGGCTCCGGATGAGGTACCGATGTTAACGGTAGTAGCTAGGGCCAGGGCTCCGGTTGCACCAACACTAACACTGGGAGCAGAAGTGTTCACGTTTAATAATACTTGGGCAGTTTGGGTTTCGACTTGGAAAGCCGTAGGCGAATTGGTTGAGTCTTCAAGGGTGTTAGCTCCAGTGAAAGTTTGGCTGCTGGCTGCTAGTTGGCCGAACTGTGAAGCTGTTAGACCTCCTAGAGCATTAGAGTCCATGGCATAAGGGGTAGAGGTTAACAGGATGTAGGGGCCCATCTCGCCATCGCCACCACAGTTTGTCGTAAAGTTCCCTGCTGGAGTACAGGTGCTGGTATTACCGACTTGGAGTGATAGGTATAGTGGGTAACTATTCCAGTTAATGGCGGTGTTGGTGTTACCTTGACAGGTTCCCCCAGAAAAAAGACAAAGAGAGCCAAGATTTACTTGAAAGGTTCCGCCGCTAAAAGTTACAGGCTGTGTCCCAACTATGTAGTCTTCTGTCCAGTTTAGGCTACAACCAGTATTGTTAGGGCTTGGCCCTGGAGTAGTAGCGCTACAGCCGCTGTAGACTTTAAACTCCATGTCGTAACTACCATTGGTAATATTTACGCCGGAAGAGTTAACTATCTTTCCTTCAAAGCTAAGTTCAGCATTTATGCCGGATGTGGCATTAACAGAGCTGGAAAACAAAGAAAACGCTAGCACAGCAAAGGCTAGGCTGGCGAAAAAGATCATGTATGTGTTTTTCCTCCACAGCATTACCTAAAATTATATCAACCATAAGTGTTAATAACAACCAAACAGGAGGATAAATATACACAAAATAAATTAATAATCATTAGCCCAATGCGAGTAACTTAGCTTGACCAGTAGTTAACAGATGTGTATACTAGGCAATTGATCATGAAGCAAGAATTACACCCAAAAAATTATCGCCATGTTGTCTTCGAAGACCTTAACAATGGCTTTCGTTTTATTACCCGATCCACCGCTGAGAGCGAAGAAACTACTAAGTGGGAAGACGGTAATGAATATCCGCTCATCAAAGTTCACATCACCAGTGCCTCACACCCCTTCTTTACTGGCGAGGAACGCGTACTTGACATTGAAGGCCGAGTAGACAAATTTAAAGCTCGTGCTGCAGCTGGTGAAGCTGCCCGAGAAAAGCGTGCTGCGGCTGCTCAGAAACAAGTCAAGCGTAAGGCTGTTAGCCACGAAAAAGCCGAAGCTAAAGCCGTAAAAAAATAACTTTTTGGTTACATATGCCGCCGAGAATTCGTAATTCCGGTGGTTTTCTTTATAATTTGAACTAATATGGATAGAAAAGAACAAGAACTCAAAATCGAAATGACCGAACTTGAAAAAAAGTTTGAAGATTCTTCAATTTACACCTCAAAAGAATACCCTAAGCTAGCCAAGCGAAAAGACGAAATTAGCAAACTTCTTAGTCTATTCGCTGAAACCCATTCCTTATCCGAGCATTTACTAGATGATCAAGCCCTTGTTAACGGTGGTGATGAAGAGCTGGCTGAGCTAGCTAGAACTGAGATAGACCAGCTCGAAGTAAAGCTGGCTCAAATTCATGAAGAACTGCAAGAGACCTTGCTGCCACAAGACCCCAATAATCAGCGAAACGTCGTGATTGAAATCCGAGCGGCGGCCGGTGGTGATGAAGCTAGTTTGTTCGCGGCTGATCTATACCGAATGTATGTTCGTTGGGCCGAACGCCATAATTATTCCGTTGAGCTAGTTAGTGAAAACCCCAACGAAGTCGGTGGTTACAAAGAAATAATATTTGAAATTCACGGTACTGACATCTACAAACAGCTGAAATTTGAAGGCGGCGTCCACCGCGTACAACGAGTTCCGACTACCGAGTCACAAGGCCGAATCCACACCTCCACAGCAACGGTAGCGGTACTTCCTGAAGCTGATGAAACCGACGTTGAGATTGACCCCAAGGATCTGCGAATTGATGTTTATCGTTCCAGCGGACATGGCGGGCAGTCTGTTAATACCACCGATTCAGCAGTCCGCATTACTCACATACCCAGCGGTATAGTGGTCACCTGTCAAGATGAAAAGTCCCAGATAAAGAATAAAGATAAGGCAATGGGAGTTTTAAGATCAAGACTGTTAGCTATCAAAATTGAAGAAGAGCAAAAACGCGAAAGTGATAAGCGTAAGGGCTTGATCGGCTCAGGGGATAGATCGGAAAAGATTAGAACCTATAACTTCCCGCAAGACCGAATTACCGATCATCGTATCGGTTATAGCCGTAGTAATATCCCAGGCGCTCTAAGTGGTGATATTGACGATCTCATCGAACAACTCCAGGCAGCAGAATTCGAACTACTACGCAATGACGACTGATAATTGGCTACGCTCAGCAACTAATACCCTGACCCAGGCTGGTATCGAAACAGCCAGATTAGACAGTCTAGTGCTACTAGAAAACATTTTGAGTCGTGATCGTAGCTGGATACTGGCACACGCTGAAGATGATATTAGTGAAGCGGATTCTGAGGCATTGAATAAATTTATTGTTCAAAGAAGTTCCCATTATCCTCTTGCCTACATTACTCATAAAGCTTACTTTTATAATGCTCAATTTTTCGTGAACGATCATGTATTAATCCCACGACCTGAGTCCGAAGCGATTATTGAAGTTTTACAGACCCTTCCAAAAATAGCCCTGCATACAATTATTGACGTCGGTACTGGCTCGGGAGCTTTGGCAATAACTGCCAAGTGTATTTTCCCCAAATCTAACGTTATCGCCCTTGATATCGATCCGAAATGTTTAAAAGTCGCCATGTATAATGCTAAGTCTCTGAAAACCGATATTGTGTTTGTTCAGAGCGATCTTCTGACTTCATTGCCGGCGACGCAGACAGGTAACTCTATACTTCTGGCTAACCTACCCTACGTACCCGACAACTATAGCATTAATGACTCTGCAAAATCTGAGCCTGAACTTGCCATTTTCGGCGGGAATACTGGACTGGAGATATATGCACGGTTATTTCGACAAATCGGGGATTCAACTTCAAAAGTCGAATATATAATTACCGAGTCGTTACCCATTCAACATCTTGGTCTAATCTCGATTGCCGAGCAAGCTGGCTACGACTGCACAGCAACCAATGATTTTGTTCAGCTCTTTAGTCGCCGCCGCTAGTTGAAGATCCTGTCGGCGCAGCACCAAGAGTAACCTTTAAATCAATCGTCTTACTACTACGGTTTATGGTTAGATCGACGACTTGACCGACCTTGTCCGTGTCGATAATCGATGTCAGGCTGGTATTTTGATTGATCTGCCGACCATCGATAGCTGTAATTATGTCACCTGCCTGGAGACCGGCAGTGGCAGCTGGGCCTCCAGCTATAACTGCCTGCTGACCCGTAACGCCTGTTGGGGGTACCCAATCTCCCTGGCTAACGCTCAAATTGTACTCACTGGCAATATCGCTGGTTATGGGTATATATAATACGCCCAGGTATGGTTGTCCCAGTTTACCTGTCTTTTCGACATTTTGGATTAAACCGGTTATGTCATTTATTGGTATAGCAAATCCAATATTCTGAGAATCACTGGCGATAGCCGTATTTATGCCAATAACCTGACCGCTCAGATTTACCAGAGGGCCTCCAGAGTTACCTTCATTGATTGCTGCATCAGTCTGGAACAGATCCGTAAGATTCTCTTCCGTCGAACCAGTGCTGTCTGTTGCCTGAATACTACGACCAAAGCCTGAGATAATTCCCGTTGTAACGGTATTTTGGAATTGCCCAAGTGCGTTACCGATGGCCACAACTGAACTGCCGACTTTCATTTGAGAAGAGTCACCAATTACCGCCGGAGCTAGCTTCTTACTTCCAAGGCCGGTTATCTTTAGAAATGCAATATCTAAACTGCTGGAGTCAGAAGTTGTGCCAACTATTTCAACATTATTATAAGTTGTCCCATCCGACAAAGTTACCGAAACGCTGGTTGTCCCGTCAGGGATTACGTGGTGATTGGTTATGATCAGGCCATCCGCCGACAAAATAATGCCTGTCCCTGAATCTTCACTGGAGCTAGAACCGCTACTAAACCCAAATAGAGACGTCGTCGGGGTTGCAGTCTGAGTAGCCGTGATCGATACAACGGCAGGACTTACTTCCTGAGCCACAGCCGTAATTGCCTGGCTCTGACTACTGACCACTGTTTGCTTGGAATTGAAGACCGACTGATTGTTAACCGAACTCTGTTGCGACGAAGAAGCCAGCCAGCCACCTAGATAACCAACCCCTAGACTCAATAGCAGTAAAACTACAACAAACAAATACTTAGCTCTGCTTAATTTCCTAACTTTTAGCCCATATTTATTAAGAGAATGCCTGGAAGACATAAGTTCCGGGGGTAGGCTTACTTTTGTCTTAGCCGGAACCAGACTATCACTGGAAGCTACTGCTTCTAGCTCTTTATTGTCTTCTAACTTTGATTCGTTGCTGTCTTTTACTGCCATTATTTTCCCCCTTCCAGCTGGCGAATTTTATACTATACTACTTTACTTCCCCAATTCGAGAACAATAATACTATAACTACAATAGCTGCCATTATGCTTAAGAATTCCCAACGGAGCAAAGTCGTTAACCGATCATAATGATCCAGGTAATACAAAGCAGCAAATCCAAAGCCAATCACTGTTAAAAAGAGTGTTGGCTGAGCTATTACGCCGTAAAACAATAACCAATGACCCAGAACCCAGGTTAATGCCGCGCCAAAATACCCCCAAACGTAGGCCAATAGTTTGGTATATGGCTCATCAAAACTATCAAAGAAATGGCGAGCCGATACATAACAAATAAGTCCTGCGCCCAGAACCAGACCATATAATGGTGCTGAAGGCCATTCCAGAAACAGTGCCGTAAGGCCATAAACTTGACCTACGACAGCCTGGGCGGTCTCGCCTAGGACATTTGAACTTGGTTTCAGAGCAATCAGCCATGCAGCATATAAAGCTGCCCAAAGTAGCTGTAACAAAACACTACTACTGTGAACCATGAAAACAAGCGTTGAAACCCCAACAACTATATCAACGGCATTTGCCTCAATATTAGCCAGCCAGTAGCGCGGTCTTACCGCAAACATGCGCCATTTACTGAGCAATATTACGACAAGGGCAACCTGAATGAAACCATTGCTAAGGCGGACAAAAATAAAAATTATAATCGGCAGCGAGACAACCAGTCCAAGGTGGAATAGATGCGAATAGCCTTGTTTGGGCTTAATTTTATCTGGTATTAATGACATCTTCGTCTAGAATTATAGCAAAAAATTGTTAATTGGCTGAATTGTCGCTCAGACATTGAGAAAGACTTGGGTGTTTTCTGAATCGGTGGAAGAATATTTTTGTGATTAAACCGAAATCCGCTATACTTTAGCGTAATCGTGCAAAAAATATTTGGCCCAAAAAATAGTGTATTAAGTTTTATCTTCGTGATAGCTATTGCCCTAATAATCGCTGCGCTACTAACGATGTTTGTCTTCCAGCAATACCAAGTTGACGGATCGAGCATGCGTACTACGTTACAAAACGGTAATCGCCTAATCGTCGACAAAGTCCCTCGAACCTGGGCTCGTATAACTGGCCACCCATACATTCCCAAACGAGGAGATATTATTGTGTTTGTTGAAAACGGTCTATATGGTCTGAATGATTCTGGCTCCGACCAACTGATAAAAAGAGTGATTGGCCTGCCCGGAGACCGCGTAGTTATAAGAAATGGCTACGTTACCATCTACGACAAAGCACATCCCAATGGTTTCAGGCCAGATGCAACCCTACCTTACGGCAAAGTTATTCCCTACACCAGCGGCAACCTCGATTTAGTTATTCCAAAAGATGAAGTCTTTGTAATGGGCGACAACCGTGGCGATTCCCTTGATTCAAGAATCTTTGGGCCAGTTCCAGTCAGTAATATCATAGGCCAACTAGTAGTACGGATTTATCCGATCAACGAAGTTAGCAAGTTCTAGGCTTACTTAAGACTTAGTAATAATTCTAGTACACGCTCTAGGTCTTTTTCGGATACAAAACTGATTTCTACTTTGCCGCCGCGGGCAGTTCTTCGAATACTTACTGGAGCTTTTATCTGTTTACCTATCAGCTTAGTCTCTGTTGTCTCACTCTTGATACGCTTTTGAACATCAGCCGATTTAGTATCTGGACTTGCGGCTTTGAGCGCTGTAACGAAACGCTCAGCCTGACGAACCGACCAATTGTTCTTAATGATTAACCGTAGTAGTTGGTGCTGTTTCTCGGGAGAATCTTTAATAGCCAGCAATTGTCGAGCATGACCTTCGGTAATTTTTCGTTCCTGTAGGGCAGCCTGTGCCTCCTTGGGTAATTGTAGAAGTCTAGCAATGTTGTTGATCGTAGATACGGCCTTGCCCAGTCTCTTGGCGATCATGTCATAGGTCATATTAAAGTTCAGGCGTAATTTCTCAATTGAAGCGGCTTGCTCAAGAGCCGAAAGGTCAACTCTTTGGACATTTTCGACCAAAGATATCTCTAGTTTCTCTAGTTCTTCTAAGGATTTTACAATAGCCGGGATAGTATCAAGTTTAGCTATGGCCGCTGCCCGCCAACGTCTCTCGCCGGCAATAATCACATATTTATCATCTTGAGAAGCAACGATAATAGGCTGGAGAACCCCGTATTGTTTAATCGAGTTAGCTAACTGGCGCAGGGATTCTTCTTCAAAATTACGTCGTGGCTGCTCAGTGTTGGGGTTAATCAGGCTAATTTTTATTTTTTGTATGCGATCCGAAGGGTCCAATAGAATGGTCGTATCAAAATCACGCGGTAACAAAGCATCAAATCCTCTTCCCAGCCCTTTTTTACTACCTATTTTATTAGTTGGCACGATCTATTATCTCCTTAGCTAGTTGTTTATAGGCTCTGGCACCCTTTGACCACTTATCGTGTTCTAAAATAGTTCTGCCAAAGCTAGGGGCTTCTGCTAAACGCACATTGCGCGGTATAACAGTCTTTAATAGTTTACCACCTAAGTGCTTCTGGAGCTCGCTCTGCACCTGTTCGGCTAGCGAAGTCCGACTATCATACATAGTCAAAAGTACTCCCAGCAATTCCAGGTTTGGATTCACAGTCTCCCTGACCCTTTGCACGATACTCAGTAGTTGCCCCAGGCCTTCCATGGCATAGTACTCTGCCTGAACTGGGATGATTACACTACTAGAAGCCACTAAGGCATTAATGGTCAACAATCCCATAGCCGGCGGACAATCAATAATCACATAATCGAAATCAGTTTGCGAAATAACATTTTTCAACTTACTTTCCCTGGAAGGAATGTTAACTAAATCAACTTCAGCTGCTGACAGAGAATGTTTTGCTGGCAATAGATAGAGATTATTGGTCGAGGTCTCAATTATAGAAGTCCCCAGTAACGCAGGGTTTAGTAATACTTCATATATTGAATTACCGAGACTGTTAATATCAATTCCAAGGCCACTAGTCGCATTAGATTGAGGATCAATATCAATGAGTAAAACCCGCCTAGAGCTTTTGGCTAGGTAGGCTGAAAGATTAATCGCCGTCGTTGTTTTACCTACGCCTCCCTTTTGATTTAGTATCGTGATTATATTGTGTGACATGTTTGTAATTATTCCCGTTGTTATTCATTATAGCGCATATGTTTCGAACACCTCTATAACATATTAGTAGCCGGATAATACTAGTACTTATCTTCGACGTTGAAATCTAAGAAGTTATTGTTTAAATTTCAGATGGTTTTTACAAATCGCATATATTGTTCTAGCATAAGATGTATGAACCAAGATGGAGAGTTGAGGCCGCGTCGTAAAATACTAAAATGGTATTATCTATTAACTGGTTTAATTATTTTATCTGCTGTAGTTACAATAGCTGTCCTAATATTCACTCGTCAACCCTCCGGAACCCTTCCTTACCCAATATCCAAACTAACAGCAGAACAACTTGGCTTTGATATCTACTACCCTAATCAAAAATTATTGCCTGGGGGTTATACTTTAAACAAAGGTTCATTTGAAACTACTAATCAAGTGTTGCTTTACTCTGTTTCATACGGCAGTGGTAAAAAAATTATTTTCAGCGATCAAGCCAAGCCATCGAACACTCAGATACAAGCCTTCTATACGAGGAACCTACCTTTAAACACCACGCTACAGGTGAACATTGGTTTAGCCACTATTGGGGCCGTCAATCTCCAGACAGTAGTTAGTATACCGACAAATACTAATGCCTGGCTAATAGCTACAGCTCCCGGCAACATCAAACAACGTAACCTAGATCAGGTGATCAAATCGATCGAGATAGCTAGGTAACCAAGGATAAGTTACTGTTTATTAAATGATTAATGAGAGCTTAGTTACCGGTGATTGATATTGTGTTGGCAGTTATAGTATCGCCCGCAAGGCTAGTCCCAATTGCTGGGAACACGTAGATGTTTTCCGCACTGGTCGTAGTGATGGTGGTTGAAGCGTTAGTATTCATCCACTCCGGAGTAATAGTTGAAGTAGTTCCACCGAAGTTTGCTATTCCACTACCGATAGCTGTTGTCGCGGTTTGACAGTTAATCTGATAGTTCAACGACCACGGTAGGTTGGTTGAAGTTGCTGGAGTCGTATAGGCAGGCGAAGCCACACCTATTGGCGTATCGGATGCCTTAGCAACATTCGTGCCCCAATACACACCGAGACTTAAGGTTATTGCAGTTGTACTGCTGTATACTCCACCCATAGTTATAGTTATAACTCTTCCAGGGGTACAGTAGTTGGCTGCTAAAGAGGCAGGGTTACTAAATGCTGCGCAGACCGTAGTACATGTATTAACCGTCGATATAGCCGTGTTAGATGCCAATAGTCCTCCCAGACAGTTTTCCCAAGTACCGACCTCACCACACCGGAAATTACCAGTATATGAGTTATAATACATTGCACCATTAACTTCAGTAGGATCTCCGGTTGTGTTCTTGTTGTCTAGGCCCAACAAGTAGCCGGTGCCATCGCCACCGGTGCCACTCCCTATAATCACACTATTAGCGGATGTATTCACCGTCAACAGACTCACTGAGGTAGCGTTTTGAACCTGGAAATCCGTGGCAGATGTCGAGCCCGTAAATAACGCCGTACCAACATCATCAAGCGAAGCTGAAGGTGCCGCGCTGTTTATGCCTAGATAGTTATTTGTGCTATCCCAGTTTAGGTTACCAACGATTGGCGATACGCTGTTAATCCCAAAATCACCAGCTACGCTACCAAGCTTAGTTACAAGTAATCCCTTGATGTAGTGATTATTGGTCGATCCACCGGTTCTAGAGCCGAACCCAAAGTTCAAGTCACTTGTGTTACGTGTGTAGATATCAGAAGTAGTTAGAACCACAACGCCATCCCACCTCACAGTAATAACATTGTACCTAATTTGGATGTCGACATTGTGCCAAGCATTATTACCAATATTAGCTTCAGCGACAGATGCTAGTGGGTTAGCGCCACCACCAGAAAGACATTGGTTACCGTCAGTGAAGCTTGCCCAAGCAATCCCAATACAGCCATGGTACTCACTGAAATAGATAATATAACCTTGAGCCATTCCAGTACCGTACTCCGTTGTCGGTGTTGCGTTAGCGTAACTATAGAACCAAGTTGCATCTGCGCCAGTACCACCTCCAGCCTTAAACTGGAATTGAATCTCTTCAAACGGCACTTGAGAGAAATTCCAGTTAACCGAACCGCTCTCAAAAGTCGTAGAGGTATCAGTTAATTGAATGCCATTTGCAGTTGAGTATGATGTATAGGCACCAGTTAGGGTAGCTTGTGGATAGGATTGGCCAGTAACCGTTGGGTTATTCAAGCCATCCCAATATGCTAGAGCTGGCGAAGTTAGCGCTACGCCAGCGGTAGACAACCCCACATTACCGGACGAGTCAACACCAAGAAGTTGCGAGAAGTTTGAGGAGGCAGTTGATGATGACGTTAGATCTGAGAATTGCAGTCCAGAGTTACCGCTAACCGTAGAGTTAAGAACTAGTTTGTCATTAGATGTATCTACGGTCACTATGGGGACGGCTGATGAATTTTCCACTTGGAAAGCGGTGGTTGAAACGGTCGAAGGAGCTATAACAGTATTGCCAGTACTGCCAAATGTGTCAACATTTACGCCAGCACTGTTCCTTATATCCAATATATCTTGAGAGCTACCTACTCCAGCTTCCAAGACTCCGGCTACCGATCCAGTGTCGGGAGCTTGGACATTAAAATTACCAAATTGAGTAGATACTGAATTATTTATCGCCGTGGAGCTAATAAAGGCATTGAATAGCATGGCAACTGAATTATAGTTTACGCTACTACTGCCCAGTAAGACTCGGCCGTTGTAACCTCCTACAGTTCCAGCGGTGCTGCTAAGATCGTAATCAACAACGTTACTTTGGCCACCCGCGCTTGTCGTACATGTCCAGGTTGTTCCAGCTGACGGCACATTAGGACAACTACCCCCAGATCCTAATCCAGCGCTTTGATCATTAGCGAAACCATAATATAGTTCCCCACTCTGCGATGGAGCTAGGTTGGCCATATTAAGCGTTGATGTATTAGTCGAGGAAGACGCTACACCCAAAGCATCTATTCCCCAAGTTGAACTACTAGTAACTCCTTGAGCGGTAAACTCGGTAACATCTACCTCGGCCGTTCCACTGCTTAGAGTCCCTGAGTGAGTAAGTGTCAAAGCATGGGTACCGGTTGAAGTAACCGTACCAAACCAAGTTTCCACTCGAAGAGCTGAACCTACAGCTGCGTTAACTTGTCCGGCCGTCCAAGTAGTTACTCCCCCACCTGAGATACTTGTAACGCTCCCAGCCGTAGATGGCAAAGAAGTAGTCACTACCATAAGGTCACCAACATTTGTAGGTGCCACTGAGCTTAGAGTACCACCAGTGACAGTTGTTCCTGATGTGGCTGTTCCAGACCAACTTCCTCCTGCAACGGCTGATATGGTGGGGGTAGTATTATAACAAGACGTAAACTGTAATTGGCCAGGGCTACTTACGGAGCCACTTTCAAGGCAAAGATTAGAGGTTGGGGTACTTATTGGCAGAGTTAAGCTGTAGGCTGCAGTGCCTGAAGAAGCAGAAAGCTGAATGGTGTTAGAGTTTGTTCCGTCATCGAAAACTAGATCACCGGCATTCCCGCTTTGATTACCTAGAACCACTTTATTACCACTAGTGTCGACGCTTAATATGTTGTTAGAAGAAGAATTCTGCACTTGGAAAGCTGTAGTG
>PLTT01000011.1 GCA_003164595.1 Candidatus Saccharimonadota bacterium
AAGGGATTCAAACTAATCGTAAAGAATATTCTAATTGACACAAGATAATTCGTGATGTACAATCATTATGTACATAAGAAAGGTTACAATATGACAATACAAACTACATCTATGGCAAGTGCAAGAGCAAATTTTGCTGAATCACTTGATGCAGCTTCTAATGGAGAAGTTATTTTAATTCAAAGACGAGGCAAACCCGATACGGCAATTATTGATGCTGATCTACTTGAAGATTTTCTTTCTTCTATTAATCCTAGAATTATTAATAAAATTAAGTTAGCTCGGGAAGAAAGCGATTATATCTCTTTTGAGGATGCATTTTCAGGAATTTTATGAAGTACAAAGTAGTCTTCAAACCAACCGCTATTAAAGACCTTAGAAGACTTCCTGTTAATATCCAAAAAAGAATCGGAAAGAAGTTAGAATTTTTTTTCAAACAAAATGAACCACTAGATTATGCTGTCCCCTTAATTGGCAATAGCAAAGTTGGAGATTATAGATTTCGGGTTGGAGATTATAGAGTAGTTTTTGATCTTAATAAAAATAAAATTATCATATTAATGATAGAACATCGCAGAGAAGTCTATCGTAAAAAGTAATAAGTTTTCTAGAATCTTCTGTTTTGCTTGGCTGAGCATGTGGGTCTGGTACATTTTCATAAGGAAACGAGACAGCCGTAACAAGCCCATTAAAAAAGTTATGCTTCTATATTATTAAAAATATGATATTTTAATTAAATGTCTGAGCTAGATCAAGTCTATGAACAAGTTGACGAACAGTCATTAATCGAGAATGGTTCGCAGCGTTATGATTGGCGATCTGAGCTGCACATTCTAGGGTCTTTGGCTTTGGTAGCAAGCATCGGAATGCCGAGCTTTCACCAATCTGTCGAAATTAGTCCACCATTAGTCCCGGGACACGAAATAGTCGTGGGCCCATCTACCAATCCCAGCCACCTAAGACCAGCAGAAAGCGGCATAGTCAATGATAATGACGGCTTCAACGTATATTACTACTACGCTGAAGGCAATTACTCGGACTCAGCCAGAGGGATGACAGCAACGATAACACAAGCCGATCCGACCATCGGGAACGGAGACTTACACTCCTTGGCCGAAATCGCCGAAGTATCAGCCAACCAAAAACAAACTGTGGAGTTTGGTTGGGATGTTGACCCTAGCCTATACAACGACAATTTACCTCATTTATTTGTTTATCATTTTCTAAACGGCCAACCGACCTGTTACAACGCCTGTGGCTTTGTGCCAATCGATAACCCAAAAGGTATAGTCCCGGGGGAAACGCTAGCTGCAGGAGTTTCCGCCAGGTACCAAATTTTATATTCAGGCGCATCAAAAGAGTGGCTCATTTCATATAATGGCAATGAGATAGGGTATTTTCCCGAATCAATTTGGGGCGGCAAGTTCACCAAGTCGTCAGATGAAACAGCCTTTGGCGAAGTGGCGTCTATGTCGTCATCTGAACCATGCTCACAAATGGGAGACGGCGTTTTTGGTAGCAATACGGGCTCAACAACCATCAGTAAGTTCGACCTAATTGACCCACGGCCAATAGCAACAGGCGCCCAGATGCTCTTTAGTTCCACTGTATCGTCACTCTACAATGTCGGTCATGAGACAGCAGATGGCTTTCGTTTTGGTGGACCTGGTGAGGCTAGTTCTGGTAATTGTGCGAGCTAGGTCACCCAAGAACAGATAAACACATAGCAAATAAAAATCTTATGCTTGGCTGGTCAGGTTACCCAAAACTGGAACCCTCTCTTCTGTAGTTTAGTTTTGATGTTTGAGAAATTGGATGCTCTAGGTTTTGCCTATTATAACGGTGAAGTTACATACAATGAAGCTGAGGGAGATGGAAATGTTTAGTCTTCATAAAACATCACTGCAGAACCCGTTATCTTCTAAGCTGTTCGATGAAAGTACGTTCTATGAAGCCTTCATCGATGATTTAAGACACGCTAAGAAGGAAGTAATCATTGAAAGCCCATATATTACTTGCCGAAGAGTTAATCAGCTACTACCTATACTGAAGAAGCTTGTTAAGCACGGTGTTAAGGTAACCATTAACACACGAAATCCTCAGCACTATGACGAATTGTTACGAATACAGGCATATATGACATTTAATATCCTAAAACCAACCGGTGTCAAGATCAGAACCTTTAATGACTATCATCACCGTAAAATATCAGTTATAGACAGTAGAATTCTATATGAGGGTAGCCTTAATATCCTGTCTCAGTATCATAGCTGTGAAATAATGCGAAGAATTGAGTCAGAAGAACTTAATATGCAAATGATATATTTTTTAGGACTGAAAAGATTCTATTGGTAAATTCACTATAGCCTTGTTAGCGACCTCTACTATATACGAACTGGTTTATTATCTACTATTTTTCTTTCGTCGTCGTAATGCTGCACGGTCGTTGTTTATTATCTCACTGTAGTAGTCACTACCTAAAACCGAATTATATATTTCAGGCGTAACTCCTAATGACGGACGACCGTTTCTCGTTCGTCGTGGAAGTACTAATCCTAATTCATCGACAATTTTTACAAGAGTTTGGTAATGAATGTGTAATTGCGCGCAAGCTTCTTTTGGAGTTAGCTCATTTTCTGCAAGTTTTGGGGTGACGTTGGATCGTAAGACATCTGCTTGTTCACTAGTTATCCCTTCACCTTCAGTTCGACCTTTCCCAAATCTATATATCCCAAGTTCGAGGTTATATTCTCTAGCTAAGCGTCTAACTGTGGCAGGTGCGACACCCAACTCGTTGGCTAGCGTCGGTACGCTTATCACTAATGACGAGGGCTTAGACCCTCTTTCCAAATTATTCTTTATTATTTCTAGTTCTTTAGTGCCAATAGCTACCGTGACTACTCCTCCGAATTTCCGATATGGTAATTTCAACCTGTTTTGATCAACAATTCTCTTAACTGTATAGTGGTCTACGTTAAGAATATCAGCTACACCATTTATACTATTTTCATCGTCTGAAGCTTTTTGTGCAAAATATTTAGGATATAGTTCTCTTAATCGTTCAATCTGGTGTGACGAAATCGCTTTAGTGGTTTGTGGGCCAAATCTATAATATGGTAATTCCCAACCCTCTTTATTAACGAGTCGTTCAAGAACTTTTGTCGACACTCCATAAATTTCATACGCACTATTGAAGCTGAATAAATTCTCGTCAGCTAGCGGAGCGTCAGGCATTTTCATCGACTCATACCTAGTAAGTAGATCAACGCTCATCTGGTCAAAGTCAAAATCTCCGTGATTAGTATGTATAAATACTCCTTCAGATCTTTTTTCGTTTATTCCTTCCCGTGTTTTTCTCTGCTTTACTGGTTTTAGGGACTTTACTTCTTCTGCAAGCTGACGGATCATTGCAATACGTTCAACATTTGCAACAAAATCTAACACCGAAACTCTATCTTTTCCAGAATGTTTTCTAAGCCCTCTACCAAGTTGTTGCTCAAAAACCGTTTGGCTTGAGGTACTACGAAGAAACACTAGTAGTCTAGCGTCTGGAATATCTACTCCTTCATTAAACATATCTCGTGTAGTAATAACCTGTAAATCACCATTTTTAAACTCTTCTAAAGTTTTGCGCTTCTGACCTTTATTGAGTGCAGAGTGATACGGTTTACCTCCTAATAATTCAGCGATCTCTGTCGCATGTTCAATGTTTTGGCAAAAAACAATGGTTTTAACCGCTCCAAATTCTAAACCTATCCGCTCCATCTCGTCTTTAATATTTCTGGTTATCACCTCATTCCTAGGCTTAACGTCAAATAACTCGTTCAACGCTACTAACGTATTAGTTTCGAATCCTGATTGCATTGCTTCCTTTACGGCATCGTCAAAAACAATGTGATAGTCAGGATCTGCCAATAAACCCTCTGCGAGTGCTGTAGCTAATCCCTTACTGTAGAGTGCTTCGCCAAATAGTTCTGTAATCTTTAATCCATCTGGCCGGTTCGGTGTCGCTGTCAAAGCGAGTTCAAATTTAGGTCTGAAGTATTTGATGACCTCTTCAAAAGTATCCGCCTTACCATGGTGGGCTTCATCGTAAATTATGTAGTCAAAGTAGCTTGGTTTGAAACTACCTAGATTAGAAAATAGAGACTGTAGAGTGGCAAAAGTAATATCTGCATCTTTTGCTTTTTCTTCACCATTGTAAAAACCTTGGCTAGCATCGGGGATAAATGTTTTAAATCTATCTGCTGCTTGGGTATTAATTTCGTTTTTATGGCTAGCGAATAAGATTCTAGGGCCTCTTGTACGTCTACCGTCATATTCATCTCGATACTTAACCACATCAAAAACACCGACAGATGTTTTACCTAGTCCTGTGGCGAGGTGAATTAACCCGTGCTTCTCGCCTCTCTGTCTTGCTTCCCACAATTCTGACCAAGCATCTAACTGATATTCTCTAACTTCAAAATCTTGTGCTTCGGTAGTAATATCTTCATCAACATCATCTAGCAGGCCTTCTTCTAGTAGGTGTTTTGCTGGTTGTAGACTGTCTTGAATATACGCAGCTACTTTTTTGCGACGTGCTTCGATTTCCAGACGATTAGTAATTTGCTCCATTCAGTACTATTATAACATAATCGGCTAAATACGGCAATCGCAACGTATTAACTGATCGTGAACCATGTACTAATGCACGATATCGATAGAAATAGGAAGCATTACCACTAAGTGGGTCTCGAACCCAAATAACAGAGGTGGAATAATTAATAGCTTATTCTGGAATACTTTCTGAAACACTTCTCATCTGTAAATAATTCGAAAATTTCGTGGCTGGGGAGAAAGGACGGATTCCAAACTTTTGATGAGCCCATAGACTGTGATATTGAGGAGATTCGTAGACTTTTAGATACTAATCCAGACGATTATCCGGATGTTACTTCTCCTGATACAGACGGAGAAGTATAATATCGCGAAACTATGGTTTAGAACCTTTTGATGTTCCGAAAGACTCTAGAGAACCCTAACGATAAATTTATTGTATCTTTACCAAGTGCTGCTCAATTGACTTACTGCAGAATCCCAGTTTGCTTGAGATTTAATTAAGCTACAGGTATTATTATCAGCTACCACTGGATAATAATTCGGCTCTGTAAAACATAGCGCGGCATATTGAACATTAATTATCGGTCGTTTGTTTATTAAACCTTGCAATTCTGCTAAACAGTTATCTTTAAAGGCTAAACATTGCGGACCAATTTTTGTATAAGCGGCAATTGCAGCAGGATCATTTATAGTTAATTTTAATTCCACTCCCAAAGATACTATTTCATTTAATCCTAAACTCTGTTGGTCGAACAAAAAATTGCCTACTGAATATTGGATTAACCTTCCCTTATAATTTTCACTGTTTTGGATAACATGAGGATGGGCGCCTATAACGACATCTGCACCATTATCTATCATAGACCGGTAGGCCTGAACTTTTTCCGGTTCAGCTGTTGGCCTATATTCAACTCCCATGTGTGGCATAGCAATAACCGGCATAACTTTTGCATACTGGCTCATAACTGCGAGTTCAGCTTCGGTTGGTTCTTGATCGACAACCAACATATATCCGCACATTGCAACCGGTATAATAACTTTTTTAACCGGGCTATTTCCGGTAGACAGCTCAGCATTCATGCCAACTACTTCACAGATATTATCTATATTAGAAACGTTATAATCTCCAAAATACTGAATTCCGGCTTTTTGTAAATTAACTCTAGTTTCATCAAGACCTGATTGACCATTATCTAGAGAATGATTATTTGCTAAGCTTAAAACATTGAACCATTTAGCAGCTTCACTTAAAAACTCAGGGCGGCAATTTAATCTTAAATCGTCTACTTGTATCTCATAAGGAACATCCTCGTATGTGACCGGACATTCCATATCGCCAACCCAGTTATCTATAGAGTCATGAAGCGGCTCAAAAAGTCCACTAAAAGGGAATGCGTATTTAAGTGGTGATTCTAGGGATTTGATTTGTATTTCTCTACCCCAAAATACTTCACCGACAAAGGTCATTGATGAGGTTAGGGATTCTTTAGGAATTATAACTGTTTTAGTAACATTATTTACTTTAACTACCTTATTTGCATTCTGATGTTTTACTTCAAAAAATACCAAAATAGCTGAAGCTATAACTATTAACAAACTAACACCAAAAAATAAGCTTATTGTTTTTTTGCTCATCCCAATTAAATTCTATATTAAAGAAAACCAGTTGACTAGATATATGAGCCGACGCTTATTATCTGAGATCTTATCTTGGTTTCTTAGAAATAATTCAGTAAAGCAGAATATCTATAATAGACTATTTTAGAAATTCTTCGAAGAGGATAAGCTGTTAAAAATTGGGTAATATTTAATATCAAGAATCTACTGGCCAAGACCAAGCATATGCTGGCTGGCCATCCTTAACGTGGTTCGGACTAATTTATCGGTTTACCCCATCACGTAACTCACTATATATCGCTTTTCGCTCTTTTGAGCTCATCGGTACGATCGCGCATTCGTAAAAGCTAGCCGTAATGTGTTACTGTGGAGTACCAAGGACTCAACACGAATAACAACACTACGGTGCCACGTTTTTAAAGAAGGTACATGGCTAACCTAAAATACCCAGAGTTAAACCAAATGACAGCGGGGAAACCCTATCCGGAGATAAGGTTCCCCCATGTCACCGAACAGATAACCAAATGGCTATCTGGTAAAACTGGGCTGTTCGAACTCGATTTGGGGTCTCTCGCTGTAAGCTGCTCCACAGCAAGACTTGCCGCCCATGACGATGGCTCTGGAGATCGATTCCCCAGAGGGAAGCATTTCCGACTGACCGTCGGTTGTGCCAATCACGTCACTTGGACGCGTAATAACCTGAAGTATTTTCATTTGAGCATCAGCTCCTTTAGCTATATCTTGGGTTAATGGGAACTAGCCGATAAGGCCTTCTGGTACTTCTGCAGCACATATCCTGAGATATCGAACTTGACATCAGAACATGTTTTTTTACCGACGAACCTTGCCTTGCGACACCCGCCCTTGCATATGGGAAGGATATTGCACTGGAGGCACTCTTGATCGTCGAACGGGTTGGCCGTCACAAACCTGGCGTATCTTGAGATGTTTCCCTGAGACAGGAAACCATCGCGGACATTGCCAACGGACTCCTGCTTGCTCATATTGTGCGTACACATGAACAAATCACCGTCCTGATCAATTAGGAAGGCGTTGTCAAAGTCGCACTCACAAAAGTTGTAGGTCCGGCCCTCGTCGAATGAATTAGCGCAGAAACCAAGGCTTTCCGCCAGGGCGTAGAGCGGCGCTAGGTTCGTGAAAGGAGAATTCCCCTTCAACTTACTTGAAAATTCCTGACCCGGGTTTCGACCATCAGCGTGGGAGTATACCCAGCGGAAAAGTACGACACACTTACTTTTTACTATCGTCGGGACCTTATCGAGTAAAGCCGGAATGGTTTCGTAGTTAGCGTCGGTTACATTCACGCGCAGAATTGACGCCACATCCGAACTGTTGGTTTCGCAGAACTTGGCCATATTCACTAAGATAGTGTTAAATGTGCCGGCATGCGAGCCCTTGACGAAGCGGTAGGTGTCATGAATAGCCTGGTCGCCGTCAAGTGTTACCTGGACACTCTTGATACCGAGCTCCGCCGCTTGTTCAGTGAAACGCTCGTCCAGCAACGTGCCGTTGGTCACAACACTGGCAGCGTACTCAAAACCAAACTGCTCTTTCAGATGCAGAATGTGTTTGGTTAACCGCCTAATCGTTCCTTTCGAGAGCAATGGCTCGCCGCCATACCAAGTCAGGTAGAAATACTTTGCGTCTGGCAACTGTTTCTCTAGCCAGGCTAGGTAAAGCAGCTCAATTTCCCGACTCATGAACTTTCCCGTCTTATTCTCGAAACAGTACGGGCAGTCAAGGTTGCAGGATAGGTTTGGTAGGATGGTGTGGCGGACGATCCCGGAAGAATACAGACTACGGTTCCACTCTAGCTGGAAGCAAGCCAGCTCGTTCATGCCGTCCTCTACCACAAACAGCTGATTGGCTAAGGACTCAAGTAGGCTGGTCTCGGCTTGGTTGGTTGGACGAAAAGCGTTATGCGTCAGGTTCTCAAACCAGCCGCACTCATCGGCTGTCAGCTCGGCAATGTTCTTATACATGGTGTTGTATAACACCTTACCGGCTGGGACGTCGACTGCAATGGTGTAATATGATAACTTCATGTCACAGACCTCCAAAAATCGAGTTATGTCAACGAACCATAATCACCTATGGATAGGTGTTATCTATTGGCTGTATAACATTAAATATTATTTAAGTCAATATGGTACAATAAACAATTGTAAAAATAAGCAATAATTTATGATAATATTTGATTCTAATAAACGAGCACTATTTGATCCACACAGTCTGGATTTAGCTAGCCACCCCAAAAAAGCGCTCCTGGTTTTTGACGATGAAGTTTGGGATGAATATGTAATTAAAAATCCAGACTTCGAAAAAATTCCTCTAAAAAACAATCAGGGCAAAGTTTTTAATACTTTACGCCTATATAAATATGAGTCTGAAAGTATAGTCTTAATGTATCCTAATACCGGCGGATCGGCTGCCGCTATCGATCTGGAATTATTGATAGCTAGCGGCATAGAAAAATTTGTGGCTTTCGGTACTGGCGGGGCGATGGCCAATAATATCGCCAAGAATACTGTAATAGTTCCGACGTCCGCTGTTAGAGAAGAAGGTGTAAGTTACCATTATTTGCCGCTAAGCGATGAGATAGCCCAGAAAAAGCATTCTATCAGTTTAATGAAACAAGTGTTTGCCCAGCATAAGGTGAGTTTTTTAATGGGAAAAGTCTGGACTACAGATGCAGTTTATAGAGAAACTGCCAAAAAATTAAAACTAATGACAGACAAAGGCTGCCTAGTGGTTGACATGGAGATGGCATCATTATTGGCGGTGGCTGAATTTAGGGGTGTTGATTTTGCCGGTTTTTTGATTACCGACGACAATATTGCCGGGAAAAGCCCTAAAGAGAACGAAAGAAACTTGGCTAAGCTTGTTAAATTGGCATTGGAAGTTTTAGTAAGAATATAGAACAATCAATTTGGCTGGGACTATGGTCGGATTTCAGAACTTTAAGTCTTACTATTGACCCTTCGTCGATGGCAAGAGTTAAGGCTCTGTTAGCTTAAGATGTGCTTTTACATGGCCGTACTGTTCAGTGTTAGAGCTGAACTCTTCAGGCATGCTACAATAAAAATGATATAAATCCACCTTGCAACAACCCTGTCAAAGCTCGTGGCATATAGGGAATGTGGTCTTCACCTAAGAGTAACTAGCAACGAAGGTCGATAGTGCTGGTTTTTACATAAAGTAAACAAAGGGTGATATATATGTCTGAAAAAACGGACAATAAGGCGGACATGGAGTGGTACGAACAGCACCGTAAGGAACACATGAAAAACTGGCGTGCGTGGGGTTCATGGTTCAGCTGGGGTTCACCAGTTGGGCTGGGCTTGTTCTTCATTTCCATTGCAGCTACGCTCTGGATTCTGAGCCAAGCCTTTGGCTGGAAGTAACACTTCCCGTAACTAAAACGGCACTGTCAATTTAAGCAGTGCTGTTTTTAATTAACAGAAGTAATTTGGCGTGGCTGGGACTATAGTCGGATTTTCGAAGTCAAGAAGTTACTGTGGTTGTATATTACCAAATTGGCTGGGACTATGGTCGGATTTCAGAACTTTGACTCTTAGTATTGACCATGCGTCAATTGCAAGAGTAAAGGCTCTATTGTCGTAGTTCAGAGATCCACTATAATAAAAAGTTAGTTATTAGATAAGGAGTAATTTCTATGACAACAATAACACCGTTTTTATGGTTCGAGGGTAAAGCCGAAGAAGCAATGACTTTCTACTTATCAGTATTCAATGATTCAAAGGTAGGAAAAATTAAACGCTTTGGTGACTATATGCCAGGTCCAAAAGGCGAGGTCATGACCGGTAGGTTAACCCTATGCGGCCAAGATTTTATGGTTCTAAACGGCGGCCCTAACGGTGATCATAAATTTAACGAAATGATATCGTTTTTTATAGCGGTTGATACGCAAGAAGAAGTCGACTACTATTGGAAAGCTCTGTCAGCTGATGGCGGTAAACCCGGCCCATGCGGCTGGCTAAAAGACAAATACGGTCTGTCGTGGCAGGTTGGACCCAAACTTTTGGAACAGCTCATGAACGATCCAGATACAGAAAAGGCCGACCGAGTAACTAAAGCGATGTTAAAAATGAGCAAGATCGACATTGTCAGTCTACAAGCAGCATACGATCACAGGTAGACTCATTGGTACTTATCTGGGCTATGGTTGAATTTTCTTCATAAAAAAATAAAGGTTCGAATTTTTGGCTTGGCTGGGGCTATGGTCGGATTTCAGAACTTTAAGTCTTACTATTGACCCTTCGTCGATGGCAAGAGTTAAGGCTCTGTTAGCATAGAGATGCTAGGCCGTTTAGGTGTGATCTTTTTTAAGCATGGTCTTTAAATAATGACTGAACCGAAACAACAATGACAAGAATGCTCAAGATACCGGTTAGCCATTGACCTACGCTAGTAGTTTCGCCTGGTTTGAAAACATCATGAAAGAATATTAAATCTACAAACAAGAAACCTAGAATTAGAACTATATAAACTAACTTTTTCATACCCTAATTTTAACAGACATAGACAAGCCATAGGCCACTACTATGCGTCTCTCTTGACCACTAACCAATAAGTGACACCAATAGGTATTATGCTGAGTGCTAAATAAAGCCCAGTTTCAATTCTCTGAAAATCCCAATATCTGTATGAAGGTTGGTATCGGATGTTCATTTGGTATCCGAGCGTCTGTAGACAGTTAAGGCTAACGGCAGGGCCACCGTTTCTACTGTCAATCGCCTCTGGAACACCGTTTTTATTAGGTATAGCAGACACGCTATGCCCATTTCCGCCTCCACCAAAACCTGCAGGTGTGGCAACAACACACTGCTCAGGTGGATTCGCCCAGTTAAGTGGTTGGTTATTTTTGTTTACAACCGTCTGGTTTACTATCAATGTTGCGCTGTTGGTGACAGGGATATTGGCTGAACTAGGACCAACACTATTCAATAATGACACATTGTAGGTTTGTGGTGTCTCATAGTGTGGTCTTACAAAGTTCGGTACAATTACTATAACAACAGCGATCAAAAGCACTAAGGTTACGCCTAGAGCTAACATTGTGCGCTTAAACCATGCACCAAACATAACGCCTAGTGAGACTGCAAAGATTGCATACGCTATCGGAACAATACCTTGGCTATTAAATTGAAGCAAAAAGAATCTGTTGAGACTCAGTGCATTGCCCGACTTAGACCACCATGTATCTAGTGCAGCAAAAGCACCAACCACTATAGCAGCACCGACTAATACCCAAACCAATTTAACTGTTAGCCACCTACGTCTGGACATACTTTGAGTCCAAACTAACTTGTTTGTACCTTCTACATACTCTTTAGTTAATAGTGGTACACCCCAAAATAAGCCCAATAATATTGGTACAAACATTATTGCAACTGGTACTAGATGGATTAACAAACTATCAATACTTGACTGAAATAATTCTCCGTTTAACTGACCACAGGTATCGGTATTACCACAGGTAGACAAGGCATGTTGATAGGTGTGCCAGAAACTTAGTCCTGTTGGTATCATGAAAGCTGCAAATAGAACTAAGAAGATACCCGCAACCATAAATTGTTTACGGTGTTGTCGCCATGCTAGCCAATTCATCGTGCGTCTCCTTTCGCTGTCAGAGTGTCTGTGACGTTTCTCTTTTGTCCCATATATGCCAGCACTATTTCTTCAATATCTACATCTCGTACATGCCAATGCGGGTCATGATACTTGGTATCGTTTAAGCGGACTAATAGGGAGGTTTCTCTTGCAGTATGTGATTGCTGGATAATTGTATATTTATCACTTTCAACTGCTTCTTTTCGTACTCCAACCAATAGCTTATGAGATTTAAGAGCGGTTTCAATATCTTCACAGAGTTGCGTCTCTCCTGAAGCAAGAATAACAATATGGTCACAAACTCGCTCTAAGTCAGCCAGTAAGTGGGACGACATGACAACTGTCAGTTCACCATCAGCGTCAGTGACTGCTTGAGCTAAAGATTTTAAGAAGTCTATACGAGCGAGAGGGTCAAGAGCTGCAACTGGTTCATCTAGTAGTAGTAATTTCGGTTTCTTAGCTAATGCAAGTCCTAGAGCTACTTGCGCACGTTGTCCACCAGATAACTTGCCAACGGGTCGGTCAAGTGGAATGGATAGTTCGCTAAGACGTTTTGTAGCTAATTCGCTGTCCCAGTTGTTATTAAGGTGTTGACCCATAGCAATATGTTCTTTTGCACTAAGCCGAGCATACATTACAGGTAGGAT
>PLTT01000004.1 GCA_003164595.1 Candidatus Saccharimonadota bacterium
TGGCTCCGGGGACTGGATTCGAACCAGCGACCTAATGATTAACAGTCACCCGCTCTACCGCTGAGCTACCCCGGAATAACACCGAACAGAGTGAATTATACTAGAAAATCTATAGTAACCGCAATAAACTAATGATTAAACTTTATTATTTTGGTCTCAATGCGCGGTTAATCTGCCTTGTTTCGTCTCTTTTCTTTAAGGTCTGGCGTTTATCATAATTCTTTTTACCCTGACCGATAGCGATACGTAATTTGATGTGCCTACCCTGCGTCAAGACCTCTAGGGGCACGATTGTCCTCCCCTGTTTCTTAACCTCCATAAGGTGGTTTATCTCACGCTTTTTTGCCAATAGTTTACGGTTCCTAGTTTGGTCTTCTTCGCTGATTGGTATGCCACTGGTTGGACTGATTGTAGCGTTTACTAGCCAAAGTTCACCATTGAAGATATTAACGTAGGCGCCACGAAGCTGACCATGTCCCATTCTTAGGGCTTTGGTCTCGGCACCGGTCAAAGCTATGCCAACCACCAAGCTATCGCTCAGCGTGTAGTCATGCCTAGCGCGGCGGTTAGATATCAGTTTTGGCTGATTAGGTTTTTTCATAACATATTCAGTATGACTGAAGTTAAGCTATTTTGAAATCATAGTTTAGTAAGCCTAACCCTTGTCGTTAGTTGCTGTGGGCAAACTGTTGTTTAGCGACATTCCAAAGTGATGGGTCGTGTAGGATTGTCAGTCGGTAATACCAATACTCCGCTCCCCACATATAGATAGTTTTCATGCCGGTTGCTTTGGCAAACTGGAATGAGGCTTGGAGTCGGGCTGCGTCGAGTGATTTGTTTTGTTCGACGAGTGACGTCTGGGGTATTGTTTGCCCATGTGGTGGCCACGCTTCAGCCTGTTCCTCGTCAATAATCATGTTTCTGCCAGTAGTAATTTTTTCGACACCTGCCAGGAAAGCATAGAACCAGGCTGGGAATGGATACTCCAAATAGCGATGAGTATAACCAGCGTCCCAAACTCGGTGGTAAATGCTAATACCGTATAGATCAGGAGTTGGAGCGCCAATCGGCGTGCCAACGTCATTGTTGCTGCGACCAACAATTATGGGGTGCTGCGGATCTAGGTTTTTTACAAGATTGTATTCACTGACTAGACGGCTGCGGCTATAGTTAGCACAATCCCCGAAGCCTTTTAAGAAGTACTCGTTCTCCAGCTGGTAGCTTTCCAGGGCGGGGTTGTTCTTATAGCGATTAATAACAACAGTCATATACTGTTCGAGCTCTGGTTGCCACTGATTAACAGGCGCAGCGGTATTAACCCAACTTGGGGGGTGGCACTCTGGCCAACGTGGTTGGCGTAGCCCAACTACTAGAGTGATTTTGGCGTGAGCTTTATCCGCTTGGGCGAATTCCCAATCTAACTGGCTGAAGTTGTAAGTGCCTTTGGTTGGCTCGACGTCACTCCAATAACTGGTTAGGCGAAAATGTTTGACATGTAGCTGGTTGATTAGGGCACTCATGGTTTGCTCAGGGTTAAGCCCTAACGAACTGGCATAGTCTGGGATAAAGCTAACACCTAGCTGGAGTGGTATAGATGATTGGCTGGCGATATACCAGCGGGCGATACCGTACATGCTGCCAAACCAGACAGCAACAATGATAACGATGATACTAAGCACCTTATGCCAGCGCGAACTGCGCCAGTAACGTTTTGGCCAACCAATTATTTGTCTTAAGCCCTTATGAAGCTTATTGGAGTAAAATGATATAGGTTTTGTCATGATGGATACGTATAAACAAGAACAATTACACGTTAGTTTAGTTATACCAGCTTATAACGATGAGCGCTACTTGAGGGCAGCCTTAGATTCCGTAGCCGCTCAAACAATCCTGCCCGATGAGGTTATTGTAGTCGATAACAACTCGACTGATGGCACGGCGGCGGTAGCCGTGTCTTATCCATTTGTAAGATTAATTCGGGAGACGCAACAAGGCGTAGGTTTCGCTTCCCATGCAGGTTTTTTGGCTGCCAAATATGAGCTAATCGCTAGAATTGATGCTGACACCGTGTTGGAGCCCAACTGGGTGGAGACGGCTCTACAGTATTTTGCTGATCATGACGGGGTAGCGGCAATTACTGGCAAGTGCGATTTTTATGACTTCCCCTTGAAGCGTTTGCTCTGGGCCGGGCACACATTTGCTTATGAGTATTTGCAGGGTGTCATTGCTGGAACATCGACTCTTTGGGGGTCTAATATGGTTGTAAGAAAATCTGCTTGGGATGCCGCCGTTTCCAAGCAACCGGTACCGTCTATCAACGAAGATATAGATATGTCTTTAAAGCTTCATTCTCAGGGTTATTCCATTAAGCGTTTACCTAGCTTAGTGGCTCATGTTTCCCTTCTCCGGGGTCAGTATTCGCCAAAGTATACGTACAATTACTTGAAGCCTTGGCCGCAGACCTATGTTCATAACGGACAAATTATCAGGAGTTATCTTATTCGTTCACTCAAAAATATCATCTTTATAACCGGTCTTTTTATTATGCCGCTGCACTACTTACTCCGCAGGGCCAAGACAAGCAAAGTTTCAGATTAAGTTACGGGATATTAAAGCCGTCTTGACTATCTCGGTGTTGATGCTCGAGCCGTCTAGAATAATCGGGTTTTCATTCTCCCTAGGTATTTCAATTAGGTTGGCTATTCTAGTGAACATATCTTGCGGAGTCTCACCCTTTGGCCAGAGTTCCTGCCTTTGTTCTTCGATAGCCCGTTGCTCAGAAAGATCCCTGGGAGTATTTAACCAAACCAAAATTGGCTTGGCGTTGGTCTGCCCGCAAATCCTATATTTATCAGATCGGTGGGTATAGCGGTTTAGATTGGCGTCGTATATAACGCTTTTCCCGCTGGACAAAAGCTGGGCTGTTTCCTCATCTAGTTGGCGATAAAGACTATCATGCTCATGGGGAGTAAACTCTGGGTATGGAAATCTTTTTAGCCTTTCCTCGTCAGAAGACAAACGTTTAGCTCCCGTTAACTGTTCAATAATCTTAGCTGTAGTAGTTTTGCCAGCTCCCGGGTAGCCGAGCAGCATATACAAAGTTGGTTGTGTCACTCGGCTATTGTAGGGTCTCGAGCGGAAAAATAAAAGTCTTTAGTTTGAAGTTGGTTATAATGCTTATGTATGGCAAAGCCAAATAATGTTCGTCAGCTAAAAATTAGTAAGACGGCGATAGTCTCTTTAGTGGTTGTAGCTATAGCCATATATGTTTTCTTGCCCCAGATACATGATCTTAAAACAAGTGCTGACTTGGCCGAGCGTGCCAATAGAAGCTTGCTATTTTTGGCTCTAATTCTGGTAGCCGTCACCTATTTCTTTGCAACCTTAAGCTATCAACTGCTGGCCTGGCATCGTCTAAAAGTTTTTCGAACAGCTATCATACAAATATCATCAGCCTGCGCCAATAGGCTGTTGCCGGCAGGAATTGGTGGACTTAGTCTGAATACGGCATATCTATACAAGAACAAGCATAAACTTGCCGAGGCATCTACGGTTGCAGCGACCAATAACTTACTTGGTATTGGTGGGCATTTGTTGGTGCTGGGAGTGGCGCTGATTTTTCTACCCTCATCTTTGCATTTGAACAAAGGCGCTCATCTGTCTAGGGGTATTATCATCAGTATTGTGGTAGTTATGGTTGGCCTAGCCGTTAGCTTGCTGGTGTTACCCAAGATTCGGCACTGGCTAGAGAATTTCTCCTGGCAAGTTATTCGCGATATTGCTTCCTACCGACGGCGTCCTTCGCGTTTAATAGCTGCGCTGGGTAGCTCAATTTGCTTAACTTTGTGTTACGTTCTAGCACTTCAGGCAAGTATGTTGGCCTTTGGAGTGCATCTAGATTTCACCCAAGTCTTGATAGTATTTACACTCGGATCGATTGTCGGTACGGCCACGCCAACGCCTGGTGGGTTAATCGGAGTGGAGGCCGGGCTGATTGCCGGTTTCGTGACGTTTGGCGTTGGTAGTCCGGCGGCACTGGCCATAGTACTGACTTTTAGGTTTATTTCTTATTGGCTGCCTATATTGCCCGGGTTTATTGCCCTTATATATGTTCAGCGCCGGCATTTGATTGCCAGTTCATAAATCTTCAGTAGCTATTAGACTACTCCCAGATATTGCTCGATAGTTCAAAAAATGCTATAATATTGTTCTATGACTACCCATAATCACGGTAAACCAGTCTTTGAACAAGACCTTAGCTATCTAAGTAATATTGATCCCTACGTTGCTGTTTTCGACTGGGGATTTCATGGACTTGATGTTGCCACTGGCTTAATGGACAGTGAATCTCGCTCCTACCGAGTTAACGTCGGTACTGTGGTGACAAATTATGATGAACTCAGCGAGAAGATTATAGGTTATGGCGGGGCAAATTATAAGCCATACCAGGGTGTCGATAAAGAGTGCGCTGAATTAACAGCTCAATCCGAGGCTATAAAGCGGCGCGATAGAACGGCGGACAGAGGAACTCTGGTACCGATATTATTCGACGTAGTATCTTCGGCAAGCCCATCACAAATAGAATCTGTTATCGGCATTGAACTGCCTACTCTTCCTCCTTGTACTACCTGCCGAACCAATCTTTTGCCTAATCACGCAGTTGTAATTACTCAGTCAGTGCAGAAGTATAAGTCTAGGCGGACTCCTGAGACCACAATAGTCGAGGTCCATACCGGGCTAGAAACTGCCCTTATTGGCGATCCACATCGTTTCCCAGTAAAATCCCGAGCTAAAGATATTGCAAGATTATACCCACCGAGAATATTGGAATATCCTACAGAAGTTAATTTTTACTATGCCAAACAGGAATATTTAGAGACGGTTAAGATTTTAAAACCAGATCAGCGGGATCGCAGTTTACGAGCGTTTCTAGCAGTTGCCGCATTGTCTAATAATCTTTCAATCGACAGATAGTCTAGGGTCGTTTCCGAGTGCTGAGTACCAAAACTTCCTCGGCAGTGCGGGCAATGTGAACATGGTCGCCCTCGGCTACGTTGAAGTGATCACCACCTTTTTGCATAACTGTTGGTTTGACGATATCGAAATCAACCGACTCACCGTCCGGTATGTCGACTCCGGTTAGCCCGATGGTATATAAACGAGCGAAAAATAGCTTTGAGCCAATACCCGTTCTTGAGCTGTGACTAATTTCGACCATTTTTGCGTCAGATAAGTGACTATTTCTGACATGACCTAACCAGGCAATACGACCAAGATTGGTATAAGTTAGCTCTTTATAGGTATTTTCCTCTCGGTCATCTACCTGGCCGCTAGGATCCTTCTCCCCCCACTTGACCGAGAAAGGTTCACCTAATTTGATAGCTTCAGCTGTTACTCTTGCATCAGCGGCGGCTTGCTCTAATAGAGTTAATGACTGTCTTTCGTCGCGGTGGTCTACGGCATTAAGTGCTTGAGCAGCAAGGCCTGATTCGCCAAAACCTACCAAATCAAGTGCCACAAAATCATATTTCAAATTACCATTTTCGTCAGTTACAACACAGGAAACCGGTTTGGTTCTGGCAATTTTTGCATGACGCAAGATATAGCCCGGGTTACCGCGGTGACTCATCTGAAAAGACTGTCGCCCGATGTTGTCACCATGCCCGGCTTTCCACTTCCACAGTAAGGCACTATTGCCTAGAGTGGCTCTGACTGAGCTTTCTGAACCACCATCACCTGTGGCTGGGGCAACGACTGCCTCGTCACGGTTATCGCCCATGGCGTCTTCAATTATTGCCGTGGTTTCCAATATGTCTGGTGTAGTTTCAACTGAGACTACATCAAAGTGATGGTCAAGTTTTTGAAATGCTTCGTATTCTTTATCAGCTCGTTTTTTGTTTGATACTGTGGGGTGTCGAACAACAACTAGCCTACTATAGTCCGCTATTGTTCTATCGGAGAAAATGGACTGTTGCTCCGGTACTACCTCAAACGATTTTTCCATCAGACTACTATAACACGATAATGCTTAAAAATCAATACCTTTATTGGCAAGGTACTTATCGTCGAAGTGGTGTTTAACCTTTTCCATGTTGGTGTATATGTCCGTTAGTTCTGTGAGGCCGGGGGGAAAGTCCCTGCCGGTTAGGCATAGGCTGGTTTTGGGGCTGCGCTTTTCGATCAAGTCTCTGAGCTGCTGTTCGCTTAGCAAACCATCGTGTACGGCATTATTGATTTCATCACAAATTACCAGATCGTACTCGCCGCTTTGCGCTGCCTTCAGTGCTTCCTTGTATGTGTCCTCAGCTGCGCCAACGTGTTGTTCTTTGGTTATTTCTTTGGCTGATAGATCCCCGGCATTAAAAAAGCCTTTGCCGCCTTTGTAGAAATAAAGCTGGTCTTTGAATAGTGGCTGGATATCTCTAATAAAGACGTGCTCGCTAACTCCCCAGTGTTTAATAAACTGGATAAAGGCGACTTTGCCCCGATTGCCCAGGCTGCGGCTCAAAAGTCCAAGAGCAGCGGAAGTTTTACCTTTGCCCTCTCCAGAGTAGACAATAACAACAGACGGTTTGGTCTTATAATCCTCAAAACTCATGGATCTAGTATATCAGCTAAACGAGCTTGGCAGTTTTTAGGGCATGCTCAATTTTTGGTACGTCAAAACCGACGATAATTGTGCCGTTTATATCAATTACTGGGATACCGCGTTGACCCGATTTATCTTCAGACTCCTGGGCAAACTTAGGGTCTGACTCGATGTCTTTATCAACGTATTTAACGCCGAGTTTATCGAAGTAATTTTTGGCGGCGTGGCAGAAGGCACACCAGGAAGCGCTATAGACTGTTACGTTTTGTTCATTCATAACCCTAACTATAACCTACTATACAAAGTAAAGTAAAGACTTAACTCTGTTGCTTTACAGAGTGGAAACTGCTAATATTAAAGAAATGATCAATAATTCTGCGCCGAGAATGACGCCGAAGCCTTCTTTGGGTGCGGTAAGCACTCAAAACAAGGATGGCCGAGTTGTCTTTATGGGGGCTGTCATAGATATGACATGGCAGCTTGCTATTGTTGTGCTTATACCAATTGTTGGTGGTTATAAGCTCGATCAGCATTTCAAGACTACGCCGCTTTGGCTACTTGTTGGCTGTGCCTTGGCTATTGCCGGGACAGTCGCCGTGTTACGCCGAATTCTATCTGGGCTTAATCAGAGTTTTACCCATCCCGGAGAAACTAAGAAATGAGATCCTTATTCGCCGATTCTAGTCCAGCAGTTCACATTGCCCCTGGCGGCGTGTTCCATCTTGGCGGCCTGACTATTACCAACTCGATCTTTTATGGCTGGATATGCTCGGTAGTTCTAATAATTACTTTCATCTGGGTTGCCAGGAAGATAACCGTTAAGCCAAAAGGCGGTTTTATCCAGTTCGTTGAAGTCGGCGCTGACTTTATAACCAATTTGGTGGTCAATGCCTTTGACGATAAGAAAAAGGGGCGAAAGTATGTTCCCTACTTCGTGACACTATTCTTCTTCATCTTGTTTAATAACTGGCTGGGGCTGGTGCCCGGTGTCGGTGAAGGGGTCCACGTCGGTAGCTTACCACTGCTTCGACCGTTTACCGGAGATCTTAATGCTACTCTAGCTATCGGTTTGATCACCATGCTTGTGGTTTACGGTTCTTCGATCCGTGAATCTGGCAGTATTCGCAATTACTTACGCCATTTCTTCGTCGGTAACCCACTCAACCCACTGTATCTCATTATTGGGCTGCTGGAGATGTTAACCGATCTAACCAGAGTTTTTAGTCTGTCGCTTCGACTTTTCCTCAATATTGCCATTGGCGAAATTGTTATAGCCGTCTTCTCTTACCTGGGGCACGTACTGGCACCGGCTACCGCCCTGCCGTTTACCCTGCTCGAATTATTTGTTGGTGCTTTGCAGGCCTATATCTTCTGTGTCCTGAGCGTAAACTACCTGGCTATCGCCGTTAACCATGCCCACCACGACTTGACTGAGGAGGACGTTCCTGAAACAATTGGGATGGAAATGGAAACCAATGGTTAAGGGGTGGTTATGATTTTAGTTGTTAAAAAATTTAAGTTTAATTAATAAGGAGAAGGAAAATAATATGGTATCACTAATCGCATCTACAGTAGACACAGCCATCATAGGTAAAGGACTTATGATCGGCGGCGGTTTCATCGGGCCGGGAATCGGCATTGGCTTAATCGGCGGTAACTATTTGGCCGCAGTTGGTCGTAATCCAGAAGCTGCTAAGTTCTTAGGTCAAGCATTGGTCTTCGTGGCTATTGCTGAGCTCTTCGGCTTACTAGCCTTCGCTTCAATATTCATCGTTAAATAAGGACTTTAGAAAGATATATGTTTCTATCTCTACTGAATAATTTTGGTGACAGTTCGTCCGGTCTGGGCGCGCTTGGCATAAACGCCTCGGCGTTTGTTATCCAACTTATTACATTTATCCTGGTATTCCTAGTGCTTAGGCAATGGGCTTTTAAACCAATCCTAAAGATCCTGAATGAACGACGTGAGACGATTGAAAAAGGCGTTAAACTTGGTCAAGAAATGGCTGAGGAAAAGAAGCTACTTGAAGCCAAGATAGACAAGGCTTTGCATGAAACTCGGGCTAAATCCGACAAGATTATTGCTGAAGCTCAACAAGCTGGGCGGCAGGTTATCTCCGACGCCGAGGATGCCGCCAGGGGCAAGGCTGAGAACATCATTAAAGACGCCGAGTCACGCATCAAGCAAGAAACCTCTAAGGCTTGGAAGGATCTCCAGAAAGATCTGGCCTCACTTATATCCGAAGCAACCGAGGCTATTATTGAAGAAAAGGTTGATACCAAAAAAGATATCGAGCTTATTGATAAGGCCCTATCCAGCCGGAGAGCAGCATGAGTAAAACCCCGCGAAGTTTGATAGCTACTACCGTTGCTGAGTGGACTCTTTCGGGTGGAATAACCAAGCGCCTGACTCGTCAGCTAGCCGCCTATTTACTGTCTGAGAATCGAACTAGTGAACTTGATCCCTTGATGCGAGATGTTCAGGGACAATGGGCTAAGCAGGGCTATGTTAATGCCCTAGCGATTAGCGCTCACCCAATTGACGCCAAGAACCGAAGCCTTATACAAAAAGCCGTGGCACAAGCCTACCCCAAGGCCAAGACAGTTGTTATTAGTGAAAGCCACGACGCAAGTGTCATTGGGGGCGTGCGTATTGAATTATCCGACCGACAGCTTGATCTATCGGTTGCTACCAAGCTAAATAAATTTAAACAGTTAACTACCGGAAAGGATTAAACAGTGTCAGAATTATCGATTAAAGATTTGTCAGCCGATATCCGAGCAGCCATCGCCGAGCTGAAAACTCGACCAGAAATTGAAGATGTCGGTATTGTTACCCGTGTGGGTGATGGTATCGCTTGGATTTACGGACTAGCTAAGTGTGGTTATAACGAAATGATCGAGATTGAAGGAACTGACGGCAGCAATATTACGGCCTTCGCCTTCAACCTAGCTGAAGATGAAATTGGAACGGTATTACTTGGCGATGATGTTGATATCAAGGCCGGTGCCAAAGCCAAATTGACTGGTAAGGTCTTGGAAGTTCCAGTTGGCCCCGAGCTAGTTGGCCGAGTCGTTGATCCCTTGGGCCGTCCACTCGACGGTGGTCCGGCAATCAACGCCAAACTAAAAAGCCGTGTTGAGCAGCCAGCTCCCGGCGTACTCGACCGAAAAAGTGTTCATGAACCTTTGATGACCGGAATTACAGCTATTGATGCTATGGTACCAATCGGCCGCGGTCAGCGTGAGCTAATCATTGGTGACCGACAGACCGGTAAGACAGCCATTGCCATTGATACGATGATAAACCAGCACCGCCAAAAAACCGGTGTGGTTAACATTTACGTGGCCGTTGGTCAGAAACTTAGTAAAGTTGCCCGACTGGTTGAGCGACTAAAGCGTGAAGGCGTCATGGATCAAACGATTATCGTGGCCACTTCACCAGCCGACCCAGCTGCCCTGCTCTACTTGGCGCCTTATGCCGGCGTAGCTATGGGTGAATATTTCCGCGACAACAAACAACACGCTCTGATTATCTATGATGATCTTTCCAAGCACGCTGTAGCCTACAGGCAGATGTCCCTGCTACTTCGTCGCCCACCAGGCCGCGAAGCTTATCCTGGAGACGTTTTCTACTTGCACTCACGATTACTAGAACGAGCCGCTAAACTCAATGACACGCTGGGTGCCGGCAGTCTAACAGCCTTGCCAATTATTGAGACCCAGGCCGGAGATATTAGCGCCTATATCCCAACCAATGTTATTTCTATAACCGATGGTCAAATATTCATGGAAACCAACCTGTTCTATCAGGGTATTCGCCCAGCTATTTCGGTAGGCCTGAGTGTTTCCCGAGTTGGCGGTAATGCCCAAACTAAGGCCGTTAAGTCCGTAGCTAAGTCGCTGCGAATTGATTTGGCCCAGTTTAGAGAGCTAGCCAGCTTCGCCCAGTTCTCAACCGATCTTGATGCCGAGACTCGTCAGCGAATTGAACGCGGACAACGCCTGACTGAACTGCTAAAACAGCCACAGTACAGCCCTTATGCTATCTGGCAAATGTACGCCAGCCTGCTAGCTGCTACCGAGGGAGTTTTTGACAAAGTACCAGTTGAAAAGATTAAACTAGCCGAGGAGAGTCTTTACCGTGAGCTAAGTTCCAAGCATGCCAAAATGATTGAGACCATCAACACCGGTAACGAACCACCAGAAGCTGACCGTAAGACAATTCTCAAAGTAGCCGAAGTAATTGCCGATTCCTATAATGAGAAAACATCCGCTAAAGAGGAAAACTAGGAAAAGAAGTTTATGCCAAGTACTACTGCCCTGAAGCACCGAATCAAGTCTATTAGAAATACTAGACAGATAACCAAAGCCATGGAGCTAGTTTCGGCTAGTAAAATGCGCCGAGCTCAGGACAGGGCGAAACTTAGTCGTGATTATCAGAACGCCGCATATGATTTACTGCTGAGACTGAATAGTTTGCCAGACGTTGGCTCTCACCCGCTGTTCGCTAAGCGCAAAGTTAGTTCGCGTCTCTACGTAGTGATTACCAGTAACAGTGGCCTGGCCGGAGCCTACAACTACAATGTGCTCCGTGAGTTTACGGCGGCCTTAAAAGCCGACCGCGACTCTCAAGTTACCAGCTATGTTATTACTATCGGCCACAAAGGCGCGCAGTTTGCCCGCCGACTGGCAGGCGTACACTTACTGGCTGTTTATCCAGCTTTCGGCGACGAGCCCACTGCTAACGATATCCGTCCGGTGCTAAATACCTTAATTGATGAATACCGAGATAAGAAAATTGACGAAGCCCAGATACTCTACACGGTTTTTAAATCTAACATCTCCCAACAAGCTACCAATTTGAGTATTCTACCGGCTCACGTGACCGATGGTACTTCAGCCCCAACCATGGCCTTCACTAATTTCGAGCCATCGCTTGAGGAAGTTCTCGATTCAGCAGCCATAAGATTGATCGAAGTTCAAATATGGCAGGCGCTGCTGGAGAGTCTGGCTTCCGAGCACTCCATGCGCATGCTGGCTATGAAGAATGCTACCGATAATGCCAACGACCTAATTGATAACCTTACTCTAGAGTTTAATACCGCCCGCCAGGCGGCAATTACGCAGGAGCTGGCTGAAATTACCGGTGGAGCCGAGGCTATAAAATAATGAATCTATTTAATGCTAACAACTGCTAAAAAGAAGGAGAATACGACATGGCTACAGACACTAAACCAACTACCAAGAATAAAGGACTTATCAGCCAAATCGTTGGCGTGGTAATTGATATTGATTTCAAGGAAGGACACTTGCCGGCTATTTATAACGCCTTAGAGGTTGAGCTAAATGGCAAGAACTTAGTCTTGGAAGTCGCTCAACACTTAAGCGAGTCCAGTGTCCGAGCTATTTCCCTAGGTTCAACCGACGGATTGGAGCGTGGCACAGAGGTTCTAGATAGCGGTGCGGCTATTAGCGTACCAATTGGCGAGAAGACACTGGGACGAATGTTCAACGTTATTGGCGAACCAATTGACGGACTTCGCGGAGAGTTCACGGAGCGTTCACCTATTCACAAAATGCCACCACCACTTGTTGACCAATCTGGAAGTACTGAAATCTTGGAAACTGGCATTAAAGTTATCGACCTGATTGCTCCAATAACCAAGGGTGGTAAGGTTGGTTTATTCGGTGGCGCCGGTGTCGGTAAGACCGTCTTAATCCAGGAACTTATAAATAACATTGCTAAATTCCACGCTGGCTTTTCGGTTTTTGCCGGTGTCGGAGAACGTACCCGTGAAGGCAACGATCTTTACGAGGAAATGAAAGAAGCTGATGTGCTCAAAAACACTTCGCTAGTCTTTGGACAAATGAATGAGCCACCTGGTGCCCGTCTAAGAGTCGGTCTATCTGGCCTAACTATTGCTGAGGGGTTCCGAGACCAAGGTAAAGATACCCTACTATTTATTGATAACATCTTTCGCTTTACCCAGGCTGGAAGCGAGGTGTCTGCCCTGCTTGGTCGTATGCCATCAGCTGTTGGTTACCAGCCAAACCTGCAACAGGAAATGGGTGCCCTCCAAGAGCGTATTACTTCGACTCACAAGGGTTCGATTACTTCAGTGCAAGCCGTTTACGTCCCAGCTGACGACCTTACCGACCCAGCCCCAGCAACTACCTTCTCGCACCTGGACTCGACGGTTGTTCTAAACCGTGGGCTGACCGAAATTGGTATCTACCCAGCAGTTGACCCACTTGACTCAACTTCAACGATTCTTGACCCAGAAATTGTTGGCGAGGATCACTATAACGTCGCCCGTGAAGTTCAGCGAATCTTGCAGCGTTATAAGGATCTTCAAGATATAATTGCTATTCTTGGCATGGAAGAGCTAAGTGATGACGACAAGCAAACTGTCGCTCGTGCCCGCCGTATCCAGAGATTCCTATCTCAGCCATTCTTCGTAGCCGAGCAGTTTACCGGTAACCCTGGCCAATATGTATCGCTTAAAGACACCATCAAAGGTTTTCAGGAGATTCTTGAGGGTAAACACGATGATAAGAGCGAACAAGCTTTCTATATGAAGGGTGACATTTCTCAGGTCAAATAAGTCTAACTATGATTCATTTTCAGCTATTTACGCTCAGCGGTAAGAAATTCGATCAAGACGTCTATGAAGTCGTCTTGCCGACGCTTGATGGCCGGATTGGCGTAATGCCGGGGCACATGCCTCTGGTGTCAGTGGCCACTACCGGTATTATTTCAATTCGTCATGACCAGAAAGACTCTGATCTAAAGCTGGATAACTTTGCGACTTACGGCGGTATCATAGAAGTTGAAAACGATAATCTACGAGTTCTCGTTGATGAGGCTGATCATTCCGACGAGATCAACGAGGCTGAAGCTAAGGCGTCGTTTGAGCGTGCTAAAAAGATGTTAGCTGAAGCTAAGAACCAAACTAGCCTAGAACATGCCCAAACTTTGATTGATCGACAAACTGTTCGTTTGCAGGTTGCTCAGTTACGCAGACGTATTCCCCGCCGATAAACGCCACTAGGCTGTTTGATATTTTTAGGGTGTATACTAAAGAATATGCTAAAGAATATATTTTCTAAATCGAGACCGTTTAATAAGTTCTGGGTTATTGCCTCTGTAGTTGGTCTTATAACAGGTGTTGGTTTATTGCTTGAAGCTCGCTATCTAGCAATCCACTATACTGTTGTTTGGGCTACGCCACAGATTAGATATTGGTACTACGTAACCCACTTCTCCGGAGCCATTGTACTACTAATTAGCTTTTTGCTTCTGCTGGCTCATACCGTCTACGTTTTCATGGCTGAACCGATTGAAATAGATACCATTTAATATATGTCAGACCCTGAGCGCATAGACGCTACTACCGATGTTTTTGATTCTGAACTTTTAGCCGGACAATATGGAGAGTGGCCACCGATAGATCTTGCCGAATACGAAAACAGTGTCGTTAAGCACGTGAATTGGAAATTACAATCATCCAATGGTCAGGTAATTGACCTCCGCGGTAAACCATTGATTAACCATGGCGGCCTAAAGGCTGAACATGATGGGAGTGAGCCACTAAAACCCGGTGAGTCCGAACCAGAGACAGCCCGTAAGCCAATTAGAATCGTTGCTGGGATTGGTGTGGCGGTAGTTGTAGGCAGTTTTGCGCTATATGAGGTAATTAGGGCTGTTAACAAAGCACGACCCAAGAAAACACAGTAGAGCGCGAAAGAACAGTACCCCTAAGCATAATTGCTTTCGATAGTATTTATGCTATAATATTGCCTGTTCTTCAGAGAGAAGAAAGTTCTTTACCAATTGAGGGAGTAATTTTGATATTAGCGACTATATCGCACTGGGATGTTTTCATCATTTTCTTCGCAGCCGGTCTATGCTTTGTCTGCGCAGCAATATTGTCGTTTTCTCAACCGAGAGAACCTTTAGCTGCACTAGTTTGTTTTATAGTGGGACTTGCGTTGACGTTAGTAGCTGCTTCCCTGGTTTACTGATTAAAATAATTGCTATTAGCCACCGAAGTACCTACCAAACAAGGAGAAATATGTATGTCAAAGCTTAATGAGGAATCCGACGACCAATCAGAGCATCAAGCAGTGTTTAAAAGAGAGGGCATAGACATTCTGTTCGCAGTTTGCTGGGCAATCTTTTCGACAATAGTCTTTATATCGCTTATCGTGCTCTTCGTGAATGCGTTTACCGACCCGACTGGATCAGGTTACGTTCAAACTATTGATATTATCGGTGCTTTACTAGTGCTTCTCCTAGGTCTTTATACCAACGACTTTTTGTTGCGAAAAGACCCAACGGCAGTGTCCCGGCACTGGAAGAATATTCACAAGAAATAAGCGACAAGCCAGTTTCCCCTCAGGGTAAAGAAGTTCGTCTAGTTCACTTTTTGTGAGCAAGGATGCCCTGAGGGACAAACGCCGTAGTGCAAAATGAAATTGTCATTGATTGACGGAGATTTGAACCATTTGGTTCTCACCTTCTCATCAACAACACTTTTCAACACTACGGCATTTTCATGCCCGCAAATACGACGGTAATTGAAAAACATATGACAAAATGTTATTATAATCTTTCACTATGCCAAACGAATTAAACCCCGAAGATAGTTCATTTATTCCCGAGCACTCAAAAGCCGAGAATGCTTTTCGTATTGGGGTTGGTTTATCGGCAGTCTCTGGGGCTGCCGACCTTTTGCATGAACATCTTATTGCAGGAAATACACTAGGCTTAGCTCTGGGCTGTATTGCGATATCTGCCGAGTTAAAGATTGCTGAAAATATTCCAAAACTCTTTCACCGAGTCTTTGATCGATGATTATTTGATCGGATTTAAAGTCTGTATTCATACTCTAAAGAATAAGACTAAGTAGACCATTTACTCTTCAGGAATACACTTGTGATATTTGTCACATCGTGCTAATATATCGTTTGCTATGACAACAAGTATGCCTCCTGAGGTCGTTGATGATGCCCGTGAAATCTATATGGACGCCGATATATATGCTGATTTTAGCCACACCGCTGATCATCGTTTAATAGTCGGCTGTTGTGACCCCAGGGCCTATAAGACAAGTGGCCGGATGAAGATCTACGTTAACACCCCCGGCGGTGGCTATGGGCTTGGAGTGGATTCAGTAATAGCGACTGACGCAGTTGAAGGTCGGCAGCTTAGTTTGCCAGACGGTATGGAGAAGAATAAGCAGGAACAGCTAGGCGTAGTGGCTAATGTTCATTCAGATTGTAAGTTTCAGCTTGGTTTGGTGGCAATTATTGGGGAGATGGCCAGTCTCGGCGATCAAACAAGCTACCGAGTCGAGTCATTAATGGATCGCTATCAGCTTAATGACATTGAACCTCATATTAAAAGGGCTCAGCGAGCAGCTGAACATATGGTAGAGCTTCTGAAGATCGCTCCCCTAGATGAAGATACGATGCTGGCGGTCGCCGATCGCTTGCACCCCAAGCATAAAAATGTCCGAGTGCCGGTCGGAGAATCGCAGCCCGGATTCTATATTATGAATCACGACACACAGGTGGGCTTGGATCGCCACGTTGTTCACCGTGAGATTGGTTTAGGTGCGCACGCTTATCATGATAGCGTCGCTGCGATGTTGGGTGTATCTATGAATATTGGCGGCCAGAGCCTAGCCATGGGGGCGCACCGTGTGGCCTCAGGCTTACTGCGGTCTGCAGCCACGGCTACTGTATTGTCTAAAAATGAAGATGGCAGTCATAATGGCCTGACAATTATTAATGTTTCTGCTTCAAATAGCGGCTCAGGCTTAAAATTTGATGAGGAAATGGCCTAATCTATCAAATATGGTTTTATATTTTATAATCAGGGTGTAGAATTGTACGGTATCATTAAAACTCAAATTTGATGTGACACGGAGTAGGCAGGTATTTATTTATTATGTGTCCTCGGATATTGCTAGAGTTAATGTAAATATTAATTTTTTAAAAAAGGATTGAACATGGGCCCATTTATATTGAAAGTTATAAACACTCCAAAGAACTTAATATCTCCACGTAATATTATTAAATAGGTTCTGACAGATGACTGGCATGGAGAGAAAAATTGAGGAGCGTGTAAAGAAATTATTTCGGGGCTCATTGGCTATCCGTCAAATTGATGCAGGTTCAGATAATGCTGTCGAACAAGAGCTAAACGCCCTAACCAATAATTTTTATGACATATCGAGATTTGGTATACATTTTGTCGCCTCGCCTCGCCACGCCGACATGTTAATGGTCAGCGGCCCGGTAACCCGCAATATGAGAAAGGCCCTGGAGCACGCCTACCGCGCAACTCCCGAACCTAAGATTGTTGTTGCCGTTGGCGATGATGCCATCGACGGAGGTATCTTTAAGGGTTCTTATGGCGTTTACGATGGAGTCAGCTCGGTTATTCCGGTAGATTATACGATTCCCGGAGACCCGCCTTCTCCGCTTGTTATCTTGCGCTCTCTGCTTGAGATTCTAGATAAAGTAGATGATAGTAGGACGAAAGAATAATATGCTAGCTTCAATCGTATCTCCAAGCGGCTTAATTATTTTGTTTTCAATCTTTGGTATTGGCGGAATTGGGACTACCCTGCTGCGAGGTAATAACAGAGCACAAAATCTTTGGGCGCATATTTTTTCTATTACCGGCGCACTTTGGGGGCTGATATTTGCTGCCTCCGCTTTAATTAGTAACCGTGAGTTTTACGTCAATGGTCTTGCTACCAGTTTCCCGTTCCTATCGCTTAGCTTTCATATCGATAAGCTATCCAGTCTTTTTATAATTATTATTTGTCTGAGCGTTTTATTTTGCTCGATTTACGGCATAGGCTACGTTAAATCGTTTTATGGTAGGTATAACGTTGGTAATTATGGATTTTTCTACAACCTCTTCATAGCCGCTATGTTGGCCGTAGTAACGTCCTCGAACGGGATTTTATTCTTGTTCGCTTGGGAGATTATGTCACTAGCCAGTTATTTTTTGGTGGTCTACGAACGACACGATCATAAGAACGTCAAAGCCGGCTATCTATACCTGATCATGACTCATGCCGCCACAGCTCTAATTACCCTGGCTTTCATTTTACTTTTCAACCACGCTCATTCATTCGATTTTAACACTATCAGGGCAAGCGTTCCGAGTATGTCTATGGCTCTCAAGAATATTGTCTTCTTGCTGGCTTTCGTTGGTTTTGGCACCAAGGCTGGTATCATTCCCTTCCATATCTGGCTACCAGCGGCTCACCCGGCTGCACCGTCGCATGTTTCGGCGTTAATGTCTGGGGTCATGATTAAGACCGGTATCTATATGATGATCCGTTTGTTCCTGGGTATCCTACTGCCTATACCGCTGTGGTGGGGTTTGACGCTGATTATTGTCGGGTCTATCTCCTGTGTTTTGGGAGTGCTCTACGCCCTAACTGAGCATGATATCAAGCGACTACTGGCTTATCACAGTATAGAAAATATTGGCATTATCCTTCTCGGTCTTGGTGGTGCGATGGTATTCTATTCTCTGCACCTCCCGACTCTGATGCTTTTGTCGCTAGCGGCTGCTCTATTCCACACTTGGAATCATGCGACGTTTAAGTCGCTATTATTTCTAGCTGCTGGCTCTGTAGCTTTGGCTACCGGCACCAAGAATATTGAGAAGTATGGTGGGCTGATTAAAAGCATGCCGCAGACGGCGATCCTATTTCTAATTGGAGCTATGGCCATCTCAGCCCTCCCGCCGTTCAATGGTTTTTATAGCGAGTGGCTAACTTTTCAGTCGTTAATACACGGGGTACTATCTGGTGATATATTGGTTAAATGGGTCTTCCTGGGCGGACTGGTGTCGCTTGCCCTAGCCGGTGGTCTGGCACTGGCCTGCTTCGTTAAGGCTTTTGGTTCGACATTCCTAGCTAGGCCAAGATCGGTCATGGCCAAGGGGGCTAAGGAAGTGTCAATCTGGATGCGCAGCGGGATGGCTGGTTTGGCTGTCTTATGTCTGGTACTTGGCGTGGCATCAGCCTACATTATTAAGTCACTAGAGAGCCTCGGCCGGGAGATAACTGCCTCACCACGCGCCGGCCTAATTACGAGTGTCTCCAGCCGGCAGACGCTGCAAATTGGTCATAATTTTGGGTCAATCTCCGCCCCCTTTATTACGGTAGTCGCAGTCGCTACGCCACTGCTCGTTTGGTTTGTTTCTAGGTACTTCATTAATCGTCATCAAAAGATTACCTCGAGCCCAACTTGGGACTGTGGAACCGACATTACGCCGCGAATGGAAATAACCTCAACTGGTTTTGCCCGTTCTCTTACAATGATCTTCCAGCCACTGCTTCGTTCTAATTTGTCATATGACACTGCGCCTGCTGGCTCTCTTGCCCCAACTTCTATTGTGGCCACCGTCGGTATTGTCGACATCTACAAGAAATATATCTACGGCCGGATGTATAGCCTGATCAATATCCTGTCGATTTACTTTAAGAAGATTCAAAACGGCAACATCAACGCCTATATTTTGTATATCCTCCTAGCATTAATAATAGCTTTGGCGATGGGAATCTAGTTTATGCATATATTAGCCTGGGCATTACAGATACTGTTCGTACCGCTTCTCGCCCCCTTGGGCGTTGGCATAATTAACAAGATTAAAGCCAAGGTTCAAAGGCGTCAGGGAGCCGGTTTGTTGCAGCCTTACCGTGATATCCGAAAGCTGCTTCATAAGGATGAAGTGATTAGTGAAGATGCCTCATTTATTTTTAACATTGCGCCGTATATTGTTTTTGGAATTACTCTAATCGTTGGTGCTAGCGTTCCGCTATTTACCTCGGTTATTCACTTGCCTAGCAGCGATCTTATTACGGTCGTGCTGCTACTGGCTACTGGGACTTTCTTTTTGGCGCTAGCTGGGATGGACACCGGCAGTTCATTCGGCGGTTTTGGCTCCAGCCGTGAGATGACTCTCTCGGCATTAGTTGAAGGATTATTTATTGCTTCAATTCTAGTTCTGGTAATTCTGCACCGCACCACTAACCTTTACTTGATTGCCGGAAGCGTTCACCTGGATTACGCGGATTTAATAGCTGTAGCCTTGGCCGGAGTCAGTTTCTTTATTGTCTTACTGGCTGAAACAAACCGGTTTCCTTTTGATAACGTCGATACTCACCTGGAGCTAACAATGATTCATGAAGCGATGTTACTGGAATACTCAGGTAAAAAATTGGCCCTGATGGAATGGGCCTCGGCAAATAAATTGATAATATTTGCAGCCATGCTGGTAAACCTATATTTCCCGGTAGGCCTGGCGTCTAATCTTCAGTTTGGAACAATAGCTCTGGCAATTACGATATTTATAGCCAAGTTACTGGTTGTTTATGTGGCGATTGCCGTGCTAGAATCGGTCATTGCCAAATTAAGGTTCTTCAGACTGCCGGGACTACTTTTCACGGCTTTCATTCTCTGCCTAATAGCTATAGGATTGGTTAAATAATGTTAAAAATTCATTTCTTTCAAGTTACCGTCAGTGTTGTTTTCTTAAGCAGTATATATTTCCATTTAGCCAAGAGAAATATTCGGATATCAATGGTCTATGGCCTGCAGTCGGCTGGCGTAGTTGCCCTGCTTTTCTACTCATACCTGCAGAAAGGCAGCCCGCTAATTTTGGTAGTAGTGCTGGCCACTTTAGCCGTCAAAGTAATTATCGCCCCGACATTCTTCATAAGACTTATCAATAGGCACAAATTTAAGTTTGCCGTTGACCCGCACGTTAAGATGGCTCTAGGACTAGCGATCATCGGTCTAATCTCGGGACTGGTAACTTTGCATATCTTCTCGCCCCTGACTACCATTATCCCGGCTAATCAGACGTATTTGACTCTGGCTCTAGCGTCAATGTTAATATCCGTCTTCCTGATCGCTAATCATAAGGATGCCCTGTCGCAGATTGTCGGCATCTTATCGCTTGAGAATAGTATTGTTGTGTTTGCAATTTTTGCCGGGTTAGACCAGTCATCAATTCTAGATCTTGGAATACTGTTTGATATTTTCGTCTGGCTGTTTGTGGCTATTGCCTTCATTTCAATGATGTATCGACATATTGGGTCTATTGACGTAACTCGAATGAAACGGCTAAAGGATTAAGCGATGGCACTACTCATAATCATTTTTAGCCTGGTTGCCGCCACCATTATTTGTTTAGTAAGTAAAAATGTCCGTAGCATGGTGCTGGCTTCAACCGCTGCTTTTGGGATATCGGCCGCCAGCGCCAGCCTAATTGCCGATAAGGTTGCTAGGCATGGAGATTATGCTCCTTTTCGGTTTGTTCAGATTAATTCTCTGACAGCTATCGTTCTGCTGCTAATAATGATCGTTGGTTTCTTTTCGGCGATTTACGCCTATCCTTATCTGGCCGAGGAAGCCAATAAGAAAATTATCGGACGCACCCGAACCAAGCAGCTGTTTATTCTGCTGAACGTCTTTATGCTGCTTCTGGTAATGGCGGTGACTGCCAGCTACCCAATTTTGTCCTGGGTTTTTCTAGAATCTACCACCCTGGCTGGGGCCTTCTTAATCAGCTTCTATAACAAACCCTCAACCATTGAAGCGGCTTGGAAATATCTAATAATCAATTCTGTCGGTTTGCTGCTAGCTTTCTTCGGAACACTGCTGTTCATCACCAATCTCCCGGGGTCAGTGTCAAATGGCTTTGTAACTTGGAGCATTTTAGGATCTTTTGCCCCTCACTTTAATACAGTGATCACTAAAGTTGCCTTCATCTTTATTTTAATCGGCTATGGAACGAAGGTAGGCCTGGCGCCAATGCATACCTGGAAACCGGATGCCTACTCCAAAGCTCCTGCCCCTATCGGTGCGGTCTTCTCCGGTGCTCTGATGCCAGTGGCTCTTGTTATAATCTTGAAATTCAGGGTAATCACTGACGTCGCCGTCGGTACCTCTTTCAGCCAACATCTACTGATCGCCTTTGGACTGCTATCAGTTATCGTAGCGGCCTTAAGTTTCATAACGGTCGTAAACTATAAACGGATGCTTGGCTACTCGTCCATTGAGCAGGCCGGCCTAATCACTCTTGGCTTTGGTTTCGGGGGTATTGGCAGGTACGCGGCCATACTGCAGATCATCTACCATTCACTTATAAAATCTTCCCTGTTCTTTACTAGCGGCAATTTCCTCCTTAAATTTCATTCCAGCAAGATTAAAGTCGTTCGAGGGGCGCTCAGTGCTCTGCCAATCAGCGCCGGTCTGTTCCTAGTTGGGCTTTTGGCAGTCGCCGGATTGCCGCCATTTGGGATTTTTATCTCGGAGATTATGACAATATCTTCCGGCCTTAAACACTATATTGCCTACGCTCTAGTGGCCATGGTATTCATCGTTATTGCCTTTATCGGATTATTTAAGCAAGCCAGTAGTTTGACCCTTGGCGAAAAGCCCAAGGACATTAAAGCCGGCGAAGGTAGTCGTTGGCTGCTTTTCCCGCCGCTGGCAATTTTAGGTCTGGCCTTAGTCCTGGGGTTCTATATGCCACCATTTCTTCATACATTAATTCGTCAAGCGGTAGTGAGCCAATAGAATGACTAGAAAATATATCCCAACTAGATTTAGTAGCGTTGACCACGGTAATATTGCCACCTTTGAAGTTCAACCTAGTGAAATATTAACTGTCTTTGGGGAGTTATTGAGTAACGATAAATTAGAATTTAAACTAATTGAAGCCACCGACGAATCTAGCGATCAGGCTGGTTTTGTGATTTGGTATATCTTTGGAGTGCCGGGAGACAATAGTTTCATCGCTGCCTATATTAAAGTTCAAGACGGTGTCTTTCCCTCAGTGGCTTCCCTTCACCCTGGTGCCACCAACTATGAGCGTAAAATTCAGTCTTTGTTTGGGCTCAAAGTCGATGGTATAGCTGATGAGCGACCTCTGCTGCTGCACCAGAATTGGCCCAAAGGCCTCTATCCGCTGAGGAAAGACTTTGATTATGAGAAACGGCCAGCAGTCGCCGCCAATTCGTACGTCTTCAATCACGTCGGTGGCGAAGGAATCTATGAGATATCTGTCGGCCCAATCCACGCCGGGATTATTGAGCCTGGTCATTTTAGGTTTAGTGTCGCCGGTGAGGAGATAATGCTACTTGAACCAAAACTCGGTTATACCCATAAAGGCAGCGAGAAGTTACTTGAACGTCTTGGGCTCGAGCAGAAGCTTAAACTATCTGAGAAAATATCTGGCGATAGCTCATTCAGCCATTCGCTGGCTTTTGTTGGTGCTGTTGAAGAGTTGGCTGGAATTAACGTACCTCGTAGGGCTGAGTACCTAAGAACTGTTTATGCTGAACTGGAGCGTTTAGCCAACCACCTCGGCGATATTGGTTTTATTATGCTGGACGCCAGTTATAACTTCGGAGGAGCCCAAGGTGCCCGTTTGCGGGAGAGACTGATGCAGATCAATGACCATTTAAGCGGCAGCCGTTTCTTGCGTAATGTCAACGTATATGGCGGCGTAAGCAAGGATATAAGCCCCGAGCAGTCGCACGAACTGATTAAAGATCTTACGAGTATTGCTAAAGATCTCGGTCAAGTTATTGCAGTTGCTGAGAATAGCGTGACTCTGATGGGTCGGCTAAAAGGCGCCGGTACCCTTCCTAGGAAGGTGGCTGATGATCTTGGGATTATGGGACTGGCTGGCAGAGCCGTTGGCATCAAGTCTGATACGAGGGTAGATTACCCCTACGGCGCCTACGATGAAGTTGTCCTAAAGCACATAGCCCTGGAGACTGGCGGCGATGTCTATGCCAGGTTTAGCGTCAGGATAAAAGAGGTTCACTCTTCAATTGAACTAATCCTCAGCGCCCTTAAATCAATGCCTGCCGGGCCGATTTGTGCGCAGCAGTCAACTGAACTCATACTGCGTAAAAACTCGCTGGCTATCTCTAGCGTTGAGGGCTGGCGCGGCGAGATAATCTATTTCATTAGAACCGATAGCCGGGGGGAGATATGCCGGGTTGCTGTCAGAGATCCTTCAATGGTGAACTGGCAGGCGCTACCATATGCCGGTTTTAGACAGATGGTTCCTGACTTCCCCCTGATCAACAAGAGTTTTAATATGTCCTACAGCGGTAACGACCTATAATCTTTAGCGCAATGGGGGCAATTTGGGTTTTTTAGATACGTGCATAACTATTCCCTATCTGTTCAATGCCGCTTGCCATCTTGACGTAACGTGATATGCTTAAATCATAAATATTTAAATTAACGGAGGAATAATGGAGATATCAAAAAAGAAAATTGCTATGTTGGGAGCAGAGTTCCTAGGAACTGGGCTACTAACACTAGCCATCATATCTGTTAAGACATCAGGAGTAGGTTACTCCTTTTTTGTTGCCCTAGGCGCAGCACTAGCTTACGCAGTGTTAACATTTGTACTTGGGTCTAACTCAGGCGCTCATTTAAACCCTGCTCTAACTATCGGCCTATGGACATCTCGTAAGATTAAGTCAGCACCAGCAGTTCTCTACGTTGTAGTACAGCTTCTTGGTGGTTGGGCTGCTTACGGACTATACATATACCTAGTTAAGACTCACCTTCAGAACACCGGCGGAGCTTTCTCCGTTCGCGTAATGGTTGCTGAGGCACTTGGAACACTAGTATTTACTTTCGGTTGGGTTGCAGCTGTAGCTCAGAAGTACGAAGGTTTACTGCTTGGTGTAACAGTTGGCGCATCACTAGCTTTGGGTGTCTTGGTTGCAGCAATTGCCTCCAATGGTCTAATCAACCCAGCTATAGCTATTGGTACCCACGCTTGGGACGTATTTGGTTCTAGCGGTTGGGGCAACTACGTACTTGGTCCAGTAGTTGGTGGCGTTGTTGGAGTTAACCTCTACAACTACGTTTTCTCACCAGTTACTGCAAAAGTAAAAGTAGCTTCTAAGAAGAAATAGTAAAGTTTTAATTAAACTTTGAATGCCGCCCCCAGGGTCTAACCTACCGGGGGCGGTTTTTTTATTGTAGCGAGTCTATCAGGTCTTGTTCGAAAGCCAGAATGCCACTTAGATCTTTTTTATATTTTGTGACATCGGGGAAATCCAGGTTTTGGATATGCTGCCAGACGGCCTTGATCAGTAGCGTAAAGTGAGCCAGTTCTGTTTCGTCAATACTCAGTACTAGGTCATCGACCAAGTTTTCGCGGTCATTGGGCTCGATAAACTCTAGAGCCCCAGTGTTGACTACTAGTTTTTTCTGATAACTGGCTGAGTGTTCGATTAATAGTTTATAGAACATTAACTGATAAGCGTACTGATGGAGTTTAACTTTCTCGTAAGAGTCTTTTGGTTGCCAGGAGGTTTCGGGCTTGCCGGTTTTAAAGTCTACGACATGAGCCTTATTGCCATTAATCTGTAGTTTGTCGATCTTGCCGCTTAGCCTGGCCTCGCCGATCAGTACTCCGTCGTTATGAAAGCCTCGTTCGATTACGTCGTTCTTATTAAACTTTGCTCCGCGCTCTGATATATATTGGTTCAAAGTGCTTATTCCCCGCTCGTTCATTATGGTAAGGTCACTTGGGCGCAGGTGCTTCTTACTTAGTACGTCAGTAAAATATTCATTGATTAGTTTTTGACCGGGCAGTTTATCGTCTTTACGCAGATTGAGGTAAGTCCACTGCAAGGTTTTATGGACGGCATCGCCGTAAGCGGCGGCCGGGCTGGGAGCCATCGGAAAGCGCAGTAGATTGTGCGTTAGAAAGTAGTTTGGCCCTTTGTCACGGCTGACGTCCAGGAAATTGTTTAAATGGGTAACCGGTAGCTTGTAGTCTTTGAGGATTGGCTCGAAGAGTTGTTTTTCGTCGGCAATTACCTGGTGGAATCGGTAAGCCCAGTCGGTAGATAGGATCTCTATGGCTTCCGCTGAAGTTGGCTTTAGGTTCAACGTTGGAGCCAGACGAGGATCAGGCGCTTCGCCCTCAACGCTATTGCCACCAATGAAACTTAAGCCCGGAGACACTTTGGAATCGAGGTTATGGGTGTAGCTAGTAATTATTAGATCGTGTTTGGCTCTGGTCATGGCTACGTAGAGCAGTCGTAGTTTATCGTTATCCTTACTACCGGCCGGTTCGATCGGTAAGTTGTTGGGCAGAGCGATGCGTGAGCTGCGGCTGCGGGCGGTCGGTCCCCAGACTTCATCCTGAGCGTTGATAACAAATACTATTTCGAATTCTAGGCCTTTGGCTTTGTAGGCGGTCATTAGCTGGACGGCGTTGGTGGTCTGGGTGTGGGGGTTCTCGTCAATTATCTTGAGCTTGGCCTGCTGATGAAGATCGCAAAAACTTATTAGATCCTCTGCCTTCAGGAAGCTATTTGGCTGCCACTGACGCAGTCTCTGTCTTAGTGTGGCAATTTGTCCTAGTAATTCTAAATAGCGGTCTGTGGCGTCGCTGAAACGCTTAGGAGAAAAATGATAGCTTCTCATTGGCGAGTTGTACTGATCTTTGGTCGGCTGTTCCTCGCCCATCAGCTCATCAAGGATATATTCCAGCGGTTCGAGACTGCTGGCTTCGGCTAGTTTGTTAAACCATTTTACGATTGCGACAATCTTTTGATTTTTTGATTTAAGCAATCCAGCTAGCCAGTGGATATGGTGGTCATAACAATCCAGCGAAATGTTTATAAGCTCGATGGGGTCGATATCAAAAAACTCATAAGCTAGCACCCGGCTGATTAGCTCATCGACTTGATCCTGCTGGTTGTGACTTAGAGCTACTATTAGCTTGGTCATAGTAATCAGCTGCAGGATAATCGGCGAATCTAGGATATCGTCGCGGCGCTCGTAGGCGATTGGGATATCCTGATTACCAAGATATGGCAATAATCTCTCCAGGTATTTGTGCTTTGGCGATAGGATGGCAATTTGTTCGGGAGCAATCCCAGCCTCTAAGTAACTTTTGACGCTCCTAGCTATCCAGTCATATTCGGCAAGCTCACTGGAGAAAACATCGTGTTGCAGCTGTTTGGTATCAAATTTTTTCTTGGCCAGCAGTTCTTTAGCGGCAATCGGCAAGATCGACTCCAGCCGATCGGTTACTTTTTGAGCTATAAGACTACTTACCTCAATAATGTCCTCACTCGAGCGGTAGTTCTCTCTTAGGCTAATAATCTTAACGTCTTTGTACATTGAGGCAAAACTAACCATATTGGACACTTCAGCTCCTTGGAAGGCATAGATTGCTTGGTCGTCGTCGCCGACCACCATGATATTGGGACGCTGTTCAAATAGCGGGTTATCGCCAAGGCTAGTTAGCATTTTAAGCTGGGCTTTGTTGGTGTCCTGGAACTCGTCAACGAGGATATATTGGTATCTCTCCTGCAGGGTTAGCCTTAAGTCGGCCGATTCTTCCAGGGCGCTGACTACTTCTACGATCATATCGTCAAAGTCGTATAGTCCGGTTTCAGCCATCTTGTCGATCATTTGTTGATAGATGTTGCCAACGGCGTGCATTTTGCGGTAATTCTTGCCAGCGTCTTTGAAGACGTGCTGATTATCTTCATTTTTGTTGCACCAGTCATTGCGCCAGGCGGTAATTAGCGGAGCGTAGCGTTTGGACTCATCAGTGCCGGCAATTGCCTGCTCCAGTTCGTTGGCGATAGACGTAGCGTAATCCGGGAAACCGTAAGAGTGCTTGGGGCTAGCCAGCTTTCTAATACTACTTAGGAGTTCTATGTAGTTCGGTAATTCTTTGGGGGAAGTTTTAGCGGCAAAGACCTCGGCTATTTGTCCTGAGAGAGCGTCCATAGTTGCCTTGTTGGCTTCCAGGATAACGTGCAAGGCGGTTGGGGTAATGGCATTTTGTTTTAGATAGCTGATTAGGCTAAGAGTATCTTTTAAAAATAAGAAGTCATCGCCAAGACGGGCGCTCAAAGGATTGGAATGGCTAAGCGTTTCAAACAATCCGTGCATAATTTCATAGCGGCCTAGTTCATCAACTTGTTGGGTAAGTTGGCGGCTCAGAAAGTAGTCCGGGTTATTCATAATGATTTCACTGCCGAAACTATGGAAGGTTTGAATAGCGACGTGAGATGAGGCCTGCCCGATAATTGATTGCAGTCTATCTCGCATATTTCTAGCAGCGTTGTCGGTGAAAGTCAGACAAAGAATGTTACTGGGGCTGGTGTCGATCTGTTTAATAATATTGGCTACCCGAACTGATAGTAGCTGGGTTTTACCAGTTCCCGGCCCGGCCAGAACCAGCAGTGGCCCGTCAATATAATCTACGGCGGCCTTCTGGGCATCGTTGAGCTGTTTATAGGCAGTCACAAAACTGGTTTCCATCTAAGCTATATTATGGCACGGACTACGAAATTAATTAGTCTTTTGCGAAATTATCGCTGCACTGAGGGCAGTCTTCTTGGCTGCCGAACTCGGTAATAAACTGGCGGGAAGCTTTTTGCAAAGGCTCAAAGCTTTTAAAAGCTTTTAAATCAGCCGCTTCTCTTAGCCACCAGCCAAGACGTCCATAGATAATGTGACTTCCCCACTGGACGGCTGCCCATTTGGGGCCGGCTGGAATGATGGTGATCGGTTGTTTGGCTATGTACTTTCTTGGTTTCTTGCCGGAAGCTCCGCGGATAAGATTACGGGCTACAAATTCGCCGTCATGAATTGCTGTTTGGGCCATACCGCTGTAGGCAGTGGCGGCGTCATCCCCAATAACATAGATATTGTCCTCGGCTTGCAGATAATCATTAACCACCACTTTGCCGTGGTCGCTCATAATAAAGTCATTGGCCTTAAAGAAGGGGTTGGTCGCCATGCCGGCTGTCCAGATTACGCTATGGCTGGTTAGTGGTTTGCCGCTGATCATCAGGCTATCGGCTGTTTCGCCCTCTACGGTCTGCCCGACGTAGATTTTTACTCCTTGGTTACGCAGCTGGTGGGCGATTGTGCGGCCCATACTTTTAGGCAGTCTTGGCAGTAACCTAGGGGCGGCTTCAACTAGATCAATGTGAGCCCGGCGGTGCCGAATGCCGTGACTAGTCATAATCTGCTTCATATAAACACTCATCGCTCCGGCCAGTTCAATACCTGTTGGTCCACCGCCAATGATGATGTAGTTGTTGTCCGGTTCCCGGCCATCGGTCAGCTGAGCATGCAGGTGTTTTTTTAGTTTCTCTACTTCCTCAATAGATTTGGTGCCGTAGGCAAATTCATCAAGTCCCTTAATTCCAAAGTAATTGGTTACTACTCCAAGCGACAGGATTAGTTTATCGAAGTGAATCGTTTGTCCGCTCTCCAGTTTAACTTCGCGGGTATCTCTATCTAGACTTACGGCTTTACCAATAACAATGTCGATATTGGGCGTACTAAAGATGTCAGCGAAAGATAGCCTAGATTGGGCTATTCGGCCACCGGTAGCCGTATGGTACAAACTTGGGAAATACTGAAAATAGTCCTTGTCTGAAACTAGAGTAACGGCGTAACGAGAATCTTTAGCTAGATCCAGTGCGGCCTTGATCCCGCCGAAACCACCGCCAACTATAACTACGTGAGGAATTTTCATTTATTTCTATTTTAGCATAAGCACTCTTGCCAAATTTAACTTTGGCAGTTAAGCTATTTATCAGTGGATGAAATAAAACAAAAATTAGTTGAATCAGGCTTCGCTGGCGATATTGACGATTCGGCGACAGCTAAAGAATTTTACTCCCATGATGCCTCATTTTTTGAAGTTAGGCCGGAACTGGTTGTTAAGCCTAAAGATGGGGCTGATGTCTCCAAGCTTGTTGCACTAGTCGCTGGCTGCAAAGCCAGCAACCCTAATCTGTCGGTTACTGCACGCTCAGCTGGAACTTGTATGTCCGGCGGCTCGATAAACGATTCTATTATTGTAGATTTTTCCAAGTACTTTACGGCTATTGAACATGTTGATGCGACCTCGGCCCAAGTTCAGCCGGGAGTCTTTTATAGGGACTTTGAGGTTGAAACTTTTAAACATAAAGCTTTGATGCCATCTTTCCCGGCTAGTCGTGATCTGTGTATGATTGGTGGCATGGTTAACAATAACGCCGGCGGAGAAAAATCCCTGGAGTTTGGTAAGACCGAGAACTTCGTTACCCAGCTTAGAGCCATCTTTGCTGACGGCGTCGAGAGAACAGTTAAGCCACTTAGTAAGACAGAGCTCAATATAGTAATGGGACAGAACAACTTTGAAGGTGAAGTCTATTCCAAGATCTTTAAGTTAGTTGATGATAATTATGATGCTATTAAGGCTGCTAAGCCGCATGTTACCAAGAACTCCACTGGCTATAACCTATGGGATGTCTGGGATCGTGAGACAGGGATATTTGATCTGACCAAACTGATTGTAGGAGCTCAAGGAACGCTATGTCTGACTACCGATGTCTGGTTTAAGCTGGTACCGCAGCGGCTGCACTCTGGACTACTAGTCCTTTTTCTAAGAGATATCGATGACCTTGGAGAAATTATTCCAACAGTTATGGCCACTAAGCCGGCGACTTTCGAGAGTTTTGATGATGCTACGCTTTGGTTGGCGATTCGTTTTATGCCAAGCTTCTTAAAACTACTTGGTTGGAAGAAGTTTATTCATTTGCTTGTTACCCTTATACCAGATGGCGTGCAGTTACTGCGCGGTATTCCAAAGCTTATCCTGATGGTTGAATATAACGGCGACAGCGAAGAGGAAGTTCGGGAGAAGATTAAATCTCTTCACCGAAGTTTAAAACAGCACAAAGCCCGTTATGAGATTAACGGTTTTGAAGAGGACGCCACTGAGGGCAAGAGTGAAAAGTTCTGGGTTATGCGCCGTCAGAGTTTTAACCTACTTAGATCCAAAGTTAAAGACAAGCACACTGCCCCGTTCATCGATGACCTGGTAGTTAATCCTCCCTACTTAACTGACTTCCTACCTCAACTTAGAAAGATTATTAAGAAGTATCAGCTGATGGCCACGATTGCCGGGCATATGGGTGATGGCAACTTCCACATTATTCCGCTTATGAAACTGGAAGAGCCAAGCGAACGGGCTAAACTTTTACCTGCTATGAAGGAGGTCAATGATTTGGTGCTGAAATATCACGGCAGTCTAAGCGGTGAGCATAATGATGGACTGATCCGCGGGCCGTGGCTCGAGCAGATGTATGGCACCGAAGTTCTAAATCTATTTAAAGAAGCCAAAAGTATTATGGATCCGCAGGATATCTTCAACCCGCACAAGAAAACTGATGCTAATTGGGACTACAGTTTTAGTCACATTCGTTCGCATTTTTAAGAAGTAAAAGTCAATACATAAAAAAAAGAACCTTTTTAGGGGCTCTTTTCTTTGGCTTCCATTATTGCTAATTTGGCCTCATTACCTTTCGGTAATGGTCACCTCACGATGACAATATCTAATATAGTCTCATGTAAATAGGCTGTCAACAGAAAATACAAATATTACAACGTTTATTTATTTCGTATCTGTTATTTCTCTACCTTTTTATTTATTTTGATTTAAATATTGGTAAATTAAGCTGATTTGTTGTGATGACTTTTCAAAGAAAGTCTAAGGCTTTTAGTGGCTGATTGCACCTTCTTGGATCCCATTAGGATCAGTATTATAAGAACAGCAACTATTACCATCTCTGTTTTTTCTAACATTTTGTTTTCTCCACATTTATTTTTAAACTACTATTTTAATCTTACAACAACCATTTTTAATACGCAAATGGTTTTTTATCCTACTATATCCAGCACTTTCTTAAAATCGTCGACTATGTAGGTTGGTTTAAAGTTTTTGAACTCTTCTAAGTCATAGTAGTGGGTATGCTCCGGTGGAAAGAATAGTACTGAGTCTATGCCGACATTGTTAGCTGCTCCTATATCCTTGTCGCTATCGCCTATCATGATCGTATCCGATTTGGTAGCCTTAAATTCATTAATGGCAATCTCCAATGGTTCTGGGTGAGGTTTGGTGTTTACTACATCCTCCCTAGTGACAATTACGTCAAAAATCTTGCTTAGGTTATATTTCTTAAGACTATGTAGCACCAAGTGTCGGTTAGATGAGGTTACTAGAGCCAGTTTCTTGCCTTTAGACTTCAGGATTTCTAGAACATATAATGCATCTGGGTAGAGTTCAACCTTGGGTAAAAGGTTTTGGACTTCCCCCTTGATTTCATCAACAATTCCCTCTACGTCTTGAATGCCCAGGCGTTTCATCAACGACTGTAAGTCTGGCAGCCCTTCGATAACTTCCTCTTTGGTATGTTTATGATCGTACTTATTGAGTACATCTATAGTGGCTTGGAGCCAAATGTGGAGTGTCTGGGCTAGATTACCATCCCAATCTAGTAGGATGTATTGGTAGGAGCTCATGTGATTATGATATCAGAATTTGTTGTAATAGCTTTCGCTACTACTGAGAATATTTTTCATAGGATATATGGCTCCTGAAGGTTTCTCAAGACAAAGAGGCATCAGATAGGTTTGAACATTTACGCTCGTTGTAAGTCGCTCGATATGAGTTACGTCCCCAGCTTCTGAGTGGTCGCATTAATATCCTGCATGGTTACTTTGGTAATATCACTATGATTCAACACTACACCCATAAGGGATAACATTGTCATGTAGTTAGCTTGCTAAGTAGTTACGTTTTGTGTTCCTCGTTTTGGAGATATCCAAGTAGATGAGCTTTTTTCTCGGTGGATGATGTGTTCGTATAGGTGCAGAGTCTTGAACATGGCATAGAGCTGTACTACGTCCATGATATAGAAAAGACCGTATATCCAGGTTGCTGATAGGCTTAGCTTGAACTTGTCTTTAGTCGTAAGGTGCTCGTCAGGCCATAGAACACTCATGGTATAGAGAGTTATTGTCAGGTATGCTCCAATGACTATACCTAGTGTTTGGAAGTGGATACTTAGATAGATAATGTAGGCGATCATTAGGGGCTCCATTAGGAGCAGTATCTCGCTGACTATGGCCATTGGCAGTCTATAAAGAGTTAGCATGCGGCTGTATTGTCCTGGGTTATAGTTGCCTATTAAGTGTCGGTATTTGTATAGGTTTTGCAAGTTACCCATTTTCCAGCGGTAGCGTTGCCTCATTAGATCCTTTAGTGAGCCTACGCCCTCGGTTAGTGCCACGACGTCGCTGGCATAGACAATCCTATGATTCTTGTTGCCTTTTTGAGAGACGATTTTTAGGCTCAATCCAATGTCTTCAGTCATGGTGTCGTCATCATAGAACTTAACATTCTTTAAGACGCTTTTACGGTAGGTGGAAGCTACGCCTCCAATAATGAACTCGGAGTTGGTCATGGAATAGAACTTCTTGGATCGATAACCAATCATGTGTTCGAAGCGCTGTACCCTGCCGAGTAAGCTTTTGCTTTCAATCACTCTGACATTAGCGGCCACGCCGATAATGTGATTGTCTTTAAAATAACCCACGGCCTTTTCTATGGCCCGAGGGTGGAGTATTGAGTCGGCATCTAGACACATAATCAGCTGCCCTTTTACGAAGTTTCTCATGGCATTATTCATAGCCGTGGCTTTCCCCTGGTTTTTTTGAGTGATTATCCTAACCTTGGTTTGGTTTCGGTTTATTCTTATGTAGCGCAGTCTATGGCTGCCGGCGTAGCCTTTGGCGTCAAAGTATGACCAGACGCGCATGTTCTTAGCTTTCTTCAAGCGCTTAATATATTCTTTGGTAATATTAGCCGTATCATCGGTTGACCCGTCGTTTACAACTATCACTTCAATATTCTCATAACTACTGGCCATAACTGAATCCAGGGTTCGCTTAATTACCTTGGCTTCATTGTGGGCCGGTATGACCACGCTGACTAACTTTAGTCTAGGAGCCTTGGTTACTTTTCGCTTTTGACTCTTCTTGAGTTTGTCATGTTCTTGTTTGAACCGGATAATGTCATAACTATTGGCCCCCACAGAATACAAACCAATATGGATCATACAGATCAGGTTAGCGGTAGCTAGAACGTATAGGAACGCGATAGGCATGGCTAAAGAACCTTCATGAGGGTGAAGGTGTAGAACTGGCGGTCTTGGAAGAATAACCCGGTACAGGTTTGAATTGTCAGGATTGGTGGCCCCTCATACGTAAAAACTGAGTCATCGTAGGGAGTAGTGGTTTTGATGCTACTTAGCTGATAATAAAAAGTGTGGCCGTTGCTGGTTTTAACTATTGCCTGGGCGCCAGATTTAATGGTGTGCAAGTAAGCGAATACTTCGGGGCGGTAGTGACCATAGAAGAAGGTATCACCCCCTAGGTTGTTGGGCTCAGGGGTAATCGTAGCGTACTGGGCTTCGCTTAGAGTTACGTTCCAGGTCTGAGTGGCCTTGTTATAATAGCCAGGAATTACTTTTAAATCGAAGTTTAGACTTGGGATAAGTAATTCATCGGGCATGCCGGAGATTTCACTGGTATTTGATTGCATCGGGCTCAGGCGGTACTGAGGTGGTTGAATAATGTCTGATGCGCTGACTGCCTGGGAACTATAGATATAAAGAATAAGGCTGACACCGAACGCCAACATTACTAGTCCGACAATTGTAG
>PLTT01000018.1 GCA_003164595.1 Candidatus Saccharimonadota bacterium
CGAGCCAATAAGCCTGCGTAGGCTCAGCCCAAAGATAAATAAGTAGTGCAGGCAAGCTTAACACTTAAATTATGTTTATGGTTTTTGCTAAGTCTTGTTATTATTAGAAAGAACAGAGTACTTGTGTGGGGAACCGACACTATGCAGCAAAAGCAAAAACAGCATATCACCCAGAGGGCCAATGAGCGTGGCGTATTCGCTGTCAGACGGCCAATTTCAAGCGAAGGCCAAATGGTATTACAAAGTATATCTGACATACTGCAACCCGAACTTCGAAATGCTGGGCGCTTATTTAATGTAAATACCCTCGGGACAACGGTTATCGGATTCTCTAGGTTTAGCAAACGCCATAAGGGAATAGGGCCACCCACTGAACAGGTCACAAATGAAATAGATTCCAGCCATCACCCTATTGAGGTCGAACTTGGCCATTTAGGTATATATGGCTCGGCAACCAAATGCAAGCTTAGCATTAGTTTGATAAGCGATAAACTTATCCGAGAAGCAGAGGCCATAGAAGCTGTGTTTGAGCAAAGAGGTTTCCCGCTTAAACAAGATCCCAATGCCGAGAATGGGTTTGTCCCACACTGCAGTATCGCATTACTGTATAATGATAACTTAGGGCATTTTCAAGATGACAAGATCTTAAGAAGGTTAGAGTCTCTGACGGGGTTGGAGCCGAGAACTATGCAGACCATTGTTTTAGATCCCATAAAAGCACATGACATAATCTGAACAAGATTAAGTGAGCATCGAGTGGAATGACACTAAATATATAAAGATAATGCTTGCATCTATAAAAGATATATTCTAATTTAACTAGATGTTAAACCCAGAATATCCAATCTTCACACCCGAAGAAGCCATGTTACGAGACGATCTTGATAAACTTCTACTATGTAATGCCTGGAAAGTCGAGATTACGCAGGACGACACAGAGCTTAGTTTACCTGCCTTAATTGGTATTTATGGCAAAACTGAGGAACTTGACGATGACAACTCAATAAATGTCAAAGTTTGCTGGATTATCGACGGCGGGGAGGCTTACGTTGACATAGTAGCCGGCAACCAATATTTTACTTTAAAAAAAGACCTTATTTTTAATCACCGGTGGAACCGAGTTGCGACAGATGAGGATATTGAGGAAATTCGTTATGCATTAAGGCAAGTTACGGAATGGGATGATAATTCTACGCAGGCCGAGACCACTCCTAAAAAAGATACATCACAATAAAAAATCAATTCATCCAGATACAAAAAAATAAATGACAAAAGTTGACCGGGTGCCATGGTTAAATTTGTTAAGATTATCTTATGTCAATTAACGACAAGGTTTATGGTAGGGTGCGCATAGACTCAGAAGTCATTTTAGAGCTAATCAACTCAAAAGCCGTGCAACGGCTTAAAGACATATCGCAATTCGGAATACCTGATACTTTTTACCACCTAAAAAACTTCTCCAGGTATGAACACTCACTAGGCGTTATGATTTTACTAAAGAAGCTTGGTGCGTCCGAGGAAGAACAAATCGCCGGGCTACTGCATGATGTGTCCCATACGGCTTTCTCGCATCTCATTGATTGGGTTATAGGTGAGGGCAAAACTGAAGATTATCAAGATGAGCAACATGTACGATATGTAGCCAGCTCTGATATCCCAGCTATACTGAAGACGCACGGCTATAAGCCTGACAGGATTGTTGACTATCACCACTTCGGACTACTGGAGCGTGAACTACCGGATTTATGTGCCGATAGGGTAGACTATTCGCTAAGAGAATTGCCGACTGGCGTAATCGACATATGCTTGCCAGCGCTAAGAGCAGTGGACAATAAAATTGTTTTTACCGACAAAACGACTGCTTTGTTGTTTGCCCGAAACTTCTTAAATCTCCAAACGGATCATTGGGGAGGCTTTGAAGCCACCTCGCGGTATAGAATTTTTGCAGACGTTTTACGGCTAGCACTCAAGGACGGCTCTATAGCTGAAGATGACTTTTGGCAGGATGACAATTTTCTGGTCACCAAACTACTAGCCTCGAAGAACGGCGAAGTGCAAGGTATATTACAGATTTTAAGACATAAATCATTATCCCTTTTGCCAAAAAGCAATATCACCGTCTACAAAAAGTTTCGGCATGTAGACCCATTATTCGTTGCCAATGATGAGCTAGTTCGTCTCAGTCAGGCCAGCCATGAATTTTCCCAGGAATTGGAAAATGCCCGCCAAGCTAACAAGCATGGAATAGTGATAGCCTCAGTGGCTGAACTGGCCAGCAGTAAGTAGAAGTTTTTGGGATGAAACTGGCATAGACACCGTGCTACAGAAAACAATTGACAATCTTTTTACCCATATCCAATAAATCGAGTTCTCTCCCTATTTGTTTTTTGTACAATTCCAGATTCGGTATGTGTATGAATCCGTGTATATTATTTGACTCTGTTAGGATACAGACTTTATAAAATATATAAATGCAGCCATAGCTTCCTGCATCATCAGACAACTTAGTGTTAATACCTGAAGACATAAGAAAATCATAAATTTTATCTAAAGGTAAGGCCGAAGAAACCATTTGCAAAGACAAAGATATATGTTACCTTAGTTTAATGAGTACATGCGGAGAATCCAAACCGACAGAAGAAGTAATCAGCATAGATGCCCCCGTCCCGGATGATGGCATCTCGCCCGAACAACGTATCGATTCCATGACCGATATTTTGAACGCGGCACAGGTTATAAAAGCAACTAGAGAAGCAATGAAATCGGCCGAAGCCGAATAGTCTGTCAATGAGAGTATCGTACGGATTAGACGCTGAGCTTTCAGTAAATCCCCAACCAATTCAAGGTTGATTCAGACGACTTTGGTATGGTTAATGTATGCCAGGAACTATAATTCTGTTGAGCCCAGTTCCATATTTTTTGTAGCATCATGGATCGCAGTCAAGATGCCGCTTCTTATTGCTAGCGAGCCACCCAGATCTACGACCACCAAGCCTAAAGCCCCCCAAGACTCTGCTGGGGGCAGGCTAGTCATTATGCCGGTCGCAAGTACTCCCGTGGTTAATACCGCACCTGCAGTATTGGCCCATAGGCCAGTACGAAATCGAGGATTTTCGTAAATGTTTGCTTCGATTTTCGGCAAACTAGACTTCAGCTTAAATGGGTTACCAATATCTTTAGCGGCACCCGCCATCATCAATCCTGCGCCTCCAAGATAAATTGCCTCAGTCCCAGCCAATCCACCAATAATCCATGGCGCATTATGCTCGACCTTGTCGATGGTTTCTTTTTTTGGGTGCATAGCGAATGATACGACTGAGGTAGTTAATAATGCGCCTATCGAAATTGGCAGTAGATGCTTCCTGAACCAGCTTCTCTCTGGATTAGAGTCTCTCCTATTCCTATAATCATTCACGGGCTCGGCAATAACTTCAATGTCTGGCATCTTTTGGTAGCGTTGGGTGAAACTAAGTTCTGGGGGTTGCGTGTCTGCCATTAACATTATCATATAATGAATTGGCGTATGAGTCAATCTTTGACAGATACATTGGCCGGCATTCTAATGTCCGGTTTGTCGGATCTACGATATGATCTGACTATCTATTTGCTTGAAGTCACCGTGCTGGGACACTATATACAATCGATCACACTCAAAACTATCTCCTTCATGTACTCTGCCAGTGTTTAGGGCTGTAACATGTGGACGGAATCCTTTGCGTGTTTTATCAGCTTCATCAACAACCCATGCCTTATGCGAGTGAAGCAGGCGCCTGGTCTGGCCCTCTAGCCTTATAAGTTCGGGGGCAGCAACTAAATTAACGACTTTCAGTTTTTTATAACCAAACTGAGTCTCTTTAAGAACGTCAACCCGAAAAGCATTACTGCCAATATAGTGTTCGCTCAACTGCTCTGCAAGTCGTGGTGAGGAAGTGTCCAACCGAAACCAGGGCACAATAGTTATATGCAATGGCCAATCCTTAAATATTGACCCAATCGGCTGCGACTTAACGAAAGCACAAATTAATCGATCACCGGGCAACATTTGTATTAATAACTCCTCTGATCCCCAAGACACCAAGTACGGAAGGGATGTTACCAAGTTTAAAATTTGGTCTCATAGGCTAACTATAACAAAATACGCTACATTTGTGACTCATAGGCGTTTTATCCTAGTCTTAGCTCATCATATACGGTCATAACGACTATTGCATGCAGGAGTATAATGGAGGCATTAATATAGTTAATCAACTAGAGGAGGCATATCATGGCTGATGACGTTCAAAAAGTTAGAGAAACCACAACTCAATCGGGTGACACTGTCCAGAAAACAACTGAGTCGAGAAGCTCAAGGAACGATTCCGACCATCGATATAATTTCGCTTCAAGAATTGTTTGGTTTATTGCGGGCATACTTTTGATTCTGCTGGGATTCCGGTTTGTGCTTGCATTGCTCGGCGCCAATACAACCAATAGCTTTGCTAATTTCATCTATAAGTGCTCCCACCCTTTTGTTTCTCCATTTTTCAGTCTATTCAGTTATAAGCAGAATTATGGAGTATCCCACTTTGAGATCTACACATTAGTCGCGATAGTGGTCTATGCGATTATAGCCTGGGGAATCGTTAAATTGTTTACGCTGAACCAAGACTAGAATAAAACCTGGGTTGATTCGATTTAGGCCCCTAGTTTAAGAGCTCAAGAATTGGTAAGAATCGGACTGTAGATATTGGCTAAAATAACAAGCGCCAATAGAACTAGTTTAGTTTTATCGATACCTATAGGATCTTTAGGCCGATCAATACTCCTACCAAAATAAGGATCACTCCGCTAAATAGCTCGCTGTATTCCTCTATCTTGCTGTTCAATTTATTGCCAATTTCAAGCCCCAAGAGAGATAAGCAAACACTCGTAACGCCAATGACTAATGCCGATAGTAATAGTGATTGATGATGAGTCCCAAGCCCAAAACCGATTATTAAGTTATCTACACTAAGAGACAGGCCAGCTATTAGCAATTTACTCCAACCCTGAGAAGCCTGACTAACTTTATTATCGTCAGTTTGCTTTAGACTACTAACTATAAGATAAATTCCAGTGGCACCTAAGAGAAGTCCGCCTATGATATTGGCGTTTCTCCCGAGTTCACTAGCAACCTTTTGCCCTATGATTAGCCCGATGATTGGCATGCCCGTTTCAAATAATCCAAAAACAAGAGCAATACGCAGGCGTAGTGATTTGTTCACTCCGCCGAGTCCAATAGCCACTGAAGCTGCGAAATTACCTAGACCGACCGATAGCCCAACTAGTAAAAGAGTAATTATGGCTGCCACGTCAATATGATAGCAATGATTAACGTAGAAATAAAAACTCTTATGATTGGAGTTAGCTCATAGATGCTATCGTAACTGAAACTCGGTGCTTGCTTTGAATAAGAGTAGCCCGAGCAAGGCCTAAGTAGTATTAAGGTTACTTAATACTACTTAGGCTTAAATACCCAAAATCTATACCATAGGTAGTCCCATACTGTCGTGAACCCTGCCGAGACAAAAAATCCTATGTACGGGGTAATGCCTAGTGAGTAAAGCCCACCAACAATACCATAATCTATAAATACATCGATTCCATTAACAAGGATATATCTGGTGGCTACCTGACGACCATGCCCCTCAAGCTTTTTATCTGAGAATGCCCAGTAACGCTGGATAGCATAATTGGCTGTCCAGCCAGCTACGTCGGCAAGCATTTTTGACGGCAGCCAACCCCATCCTAAAAACGAAAAGCAAAAAGCAAATATTAATAGTCCACCCCAAAAATAAACCCCGCCTCCAACCATATATTTCAAGAACTGGACTATCAGCTTATGTCTATTATCTGAGCTCATCGCCGGCGTCACTTATGGTCACCAAATTTATAACAATAAGGGCTTTTTTCAAGATCATAGCCGTGAGTGTGGCGATACACCTCATTGGCAACACATTTATATAGAAATCTTAAACCCTCTTCATGAACTCGTCGCAGGTCAATGTAGTAGCGAATGTCATCCACGAAACCAAAACCATGCAGGCCAACCCTACTGACATAATCATAATCTTCTCCAAAATAAATTTTTTCATTAAACCCGTTGTTATTTTCAAAAATCTGCCGGTCGGTAAGTATGCACCAGCCAGGGGCAACCGGATGCTTAGTATGACTTAATAGCTTCATATAATGATAATCCATTCTGGTACCGATTCGCTCGGGCAGGGAAGCGTGCTTTAAGCCAATATTAGCGGACGCAGTACTCCAATCATTAAAGGCGGCTGTCTCTACCAAGGTTTTGACGAACTCCTTATCTTCAATAATCACATCAGCGTCAATGAATAATAGCCATTTGCCTTTGGCAAGTTTTGCCCCAAAATTACGCTGAGCAGCTGGCCCATTGGGCTTTGAATAGACTATTTTTAGTCCTGGATGTTCAAATTTACCAATAATGTCGGCTGATTTATCGCCTGACTGGGCGTCAGATATAATTATTTCTAGATTTTGGTAGTTTTGTTTGGTAAGGCCAGCCAGTAGCTTGCCGATATATGCTTCCTCGTTATAGCAGGGAATAACAATGCTCACTAATGGTGGATTGGGGGTCATCTCATAACATTATATATTAGTTGGCTTACTACTATTACGGCTTTGGGAAGCCGGTAGAAATAAACAGTGAGGATGGTTCGTATAAGGCACCTATTTAACGAGTTAACTTAATCCTGTGCTGTCAGCAAAAACTCAACAGGCATATCGCGTTCTTCTAATATAAGCGTTTCTAGTTCATCGCTACGATCAATAAAGTCAGCCTCGCTTTCAAATATTAAATCAGCAGGATACCTCTCAAGAAAAGCGATAGTAGCTTTATCAAATTTCCAGTACTTGGCAATGTCCAAAATCATACCCGCTGTTGTCGGGAATGGCCTTGTTTGTACTATTAGCCAGCGCATATTATCAACGTGCGGCAAAGCTATGTTGTATGTCATGATTTACCTCCTGAAGTAGTCTCCTGACTTCTTCGTCATTAACTTGTTTGAATTCTTGATAATGAGCCCCCACGGCCCCCATGAAACCTTCGGGTTTATCGAGTATTATCAGCTGGTCAGCCAGGCCCTTTAACGCTTCGATACTTTCTACGGATGCCACCGGCACCGCCACAATAATTTGTTTAGGTCGTTGATTATTTACAGACTGTATCGCGGCTCTCATTGTCAGTCCAGTGGCCATCCCATCATCCACCACAACAACTAACTTGCCCGATATACTCGGAGGAATAAGGTCTCCCCCATAATACATCTTCCGCCGACGCTCAATGAGCTCCCTGGCAGAGGCCTCTTCATGCCTAAGCCAACCCTCATCAACTCCACTAATTTCAAATTTGTTATAGACCGGGTCACCCTTCTCAGAAATAGCCCCAATTGCATATTCCTCATCGGATGGGTGGCCTATCTTGCGAACCAGCACTACACCCAGTGGCACCTTAAGCCTCCTGGCGACTTCGGCACCAAGAACTACTCCACCTCTAGGCAAAGCCAATACAACGGTGTCGCCACCACTATATTGGCTTAGTGCCTCAGCAAGCTGTTTGCCGGCAGCCCGGCGGTTCTCATATCCCATACATATATCCTACTTTATGTGGACTTCCTTGGCTTTGCTCTTCGTAGGCATATCGACTGGCATCGTTACCTTCAATATTCCATCCTTAAACTCCGCCCCAACCTTATCTGTCTGGGTGCCTTTTGGCAAACTCACTCGTCTCAGATAATGGCTGCTACTCTCTCTCAAATAGTAGCGTTTCTTGTTTTCATCCTCTTCCTTTTCTTTGTGCTCAGCAGAAATCTCAAGCACTCCTTTATCGGTTGTAACCTTAACCTCATCTTTCTTGAAGTTTGGTAAACTTACCTCGGCCACTATCTTACCGTCCATCTCATACAGATCCATGGTTGTCGAATCTGCAATGGAGGGAAGTAGGCTCCAGCTATTACCCCAAAACTTATCTAGATCATTCTCCACCTCCTCCAAATCAACCAACGGATTATATTGAACTAATTTCATCTTAATATCCTCCCACTTTCAATTAATATCGCGTTAGCTCTAGTGAGCCGACGCTTGATGATGACTAATCGGCGTGTGACCAATAATGCTGTGTCGTACGTGACGAGCAGTATCGGCCAACCAGAAAACACCAAGAACTACAGCTAGAGTGTAGAATATCGTCTGGCTAACAACTATTACTCCGATGATCGCCAATACAATGGCTGCTAACCCCATTACCATCTCACTAACATTCAGTATGCTATAGTTGTCAAAATCAAAGCTACTAAAGGCGAACATCAATATTCCAGCCAAGATCAGTAATGCAACTGCACTCCTCCAGCTACCTACCATTGCCCATGAGAAACTATAGAACTTAGCATACACGACAGCGCCACCCACCAAGGCGAATAGCGTAGTCATCGCATCTTTCCATGAAATTTTCATAATAGACCTCCTAAAAAATTACATATTTACCGACGGCCGGCCCTGTGCTCTGAACGCCACCAAGGTAGCGACCGTGTTCAATCGCATCCCAACGACGTTCCTGCAGTTCAGCGGCCGTTCTCCGCCATCCTTCTTCGTTCTCCAGGATAAGGTTAAGTTCAGCCAGATCCTCTGAGCCCACAGAGCGCTCTACTTTATTTTGTCCCGAACTGTACTCCCTTGACGCTAGCCCACGATCGGCGGGGGAGCGCTCAATATTAATCATGTCATTTGCCTCCTTCCTCTTACGTTTCTAATAATGGACTCTTATCTCCGAATCTTCAGTGACTGGAGTCACAAGCTGTAACAATTAGACAATTTTGGAGTATAATTAGGGTGAGCTTTGAGATGAAGAATACATTTAGTCAACAGCTAGTGAATTTCTTTGCATCGGGAGACGAGGAAAGCTTCGTTAACGGTGAGATTATTACACATGGCGATTATCCGTCTGGAGTTTTCTTAATAACGTCGGGTTTTGTCAAAGTATATTCTATTAGCGACAAGGGAGATAAATGCATTCATATCGTTTATCAATCCGGCGAAGTCTTCCCGTTGATTTGGGCATTCAACGGTATTCGAAGAAGGGTTTTCTACGAAGCCATAACGAATGTTACTGTGCAACGGGTGGCTAGGGATAAATTTCTAAAATCCGTAGAAACCAACCTTGAGTTGAGTAGGAAAATGCTGTCCGAGCTTAGCAAGCAATTTATGATATACGCAGATCGACTTGATAATTTGGAGTCCAAGGATGCCCACGAACGAATAACTCATCGTTTGCTATTCTTGGCTGGACGCTTTGGCGTTAAACAGGGCAGCGCAGTTATTATAAAAGCCCCTATCACGCACGAGTTAATAGCTGAATCTATCAACCTTTCAAGAGAAACGGTTAGTAGGGAAATGGAAAAACTTGAAGGTAAAAAACTAATATCTAAAACCGGCAAATATATCGTGATTTCCGACGTCGCGGCTTTTGCCGATCAATTCGGCGACCCAGTCACTCTAGACTTATGGGGTTTGGACGAAACCTCTATAGAAAAATAATAGTTTTTCGTTCATCTATCAATGAAAAGAGATAACTAAAATATTTGATACAATGTATCATATTATTAACTAAAAATATTTTCTTATATGGCAAAGAATTCCACCAGCCAAACTCTGCGTTTTTTTTGGCAACACGTTTCAAGATACCCTAAATATTTTTCTGTAGTCGTAGTTAATATCCCACTAACGGTCTTTGTGTACAATTTTCTGCCTCCCCTAATTATCGCCAACGTCTTAAACCGCCTTAGCCAACATGACTATCAGCCTCATCATATATGGGCAAGCTTTGGCACGAGCCTGATGGAATATACTTTTTTGGTCTTACTCGGCGGCGTAGTAATGTGGAGAGTCACAGATCTATATCTATGGAAACTTGAGGCAGGGGTCGAAAAAGACATTGCCCGCAGAGTCTTTAGTCATCTACTGGCACAGAGCTCGAACTTCCACGCCAATACTTTCAGTGGCGCACTGGTTTCGAAAACAAATAAAATTATGGGTAGTTATATTAGATTTGCTGATACAACATTTTTTCAAGTTATCCCGCTATTCGCTAGTCTAGTATTCACCCTGCTAATATTGTCAACCAAAGCTCCATTATTTGTGGCGATTCTACTTTTATTTTCGATAGTCTACATAATTATCGCATTGTATATCTCTAAAGGAGTACGCCGACTGAGCGCCATCCAAGCAAATGCTGAGAGCACTCAGACTGGCTATTTAGCTGATGCCTTAATCAATGTAATGGCCATCAAAAGCTTCGCCGGTTCAAAGTTTGAAAATAAGCAATTCGATAAATTAACCAACAATACGCACGCCCGGCTAAGCGATGTTATGCGTGGCAGCCGCAACCAGCTTATCTATTTAACTACAATTACGAATAGTATCTCGGCGCTAGCTTTGGCTATGGCAGTAATCGGAGTCATGGTATTTAAGTCAAACCTGGCCACCGTCTTTTTAATCCTAACCTATACTTCGAGTATTGCCAGTCAACTTTTTGGGTTCGGGACTAGCGTGCTAAGGAACTACAACCGTGCTTTTGGAGATGCAACAGATATGGTAGAAATATTGGGAGTTGAGCCAGAGGTCAAAGATCCCGCCGAGCCAGAGAGTCTTAGAATCAAAGACGGAGCTATAGAATTCAAAGACGTCGACTTTACCCACTCCGGAGCGGGTGAGGCTTTATTCCATAAGTTGAATATCAATATTAGAGCAGGCGAAAAAGTTGGCTTAGTTGGTCATTCAGGCTCTGGCAAATCTACCTTCATGCGCCTAATTCTACGCTTTAGCGATATTGATGGCGGAGAAATTTTGATTGACGGGCAAAACATTGCAAACATTACTCAAGATGATTTACGACAAAGTATTGCTTATGTACCCCAAGAACCAATTATGTTCCACAGGACTTTGCGTGAAAATATCAGTTACGGCAGGCAAGATGCCACTACTGCTGAGGTAACCCAATCGGCCAAGATGGCCCACGCTGACGATTTTATTAGACAACTACCAGAAGTATATGAAACTTTAGTAGGCGAGCGAGGAGTTAAATTATCTGGTGGCCAGCGTCAACGCATCGCCATAGCCCGGGCAATGTTAAAGAATGCCCCAATTTTGGTTCTGGACGAGGCTACCAGTGCTCTGGATTCGGACAGTGAAGTATTAATCCAAGATGCTTTATGGAAACTCATGGAAGGTCGAACTACGATCGTAATAGCGCATCGCTTAAGCACGATCCAAAAGATGGACCGAATCCTGGTTCTGGAAGAAGGCGAGATCACAGAAGAGGGAACCCATAAAGACCTGCTGGCAACTAACGGCACCTACGCAAAACTTTGGGCTCATCAATCTGGCGGATTTATTGATGAGTAGCCCCTAGGGTTTGTTTTTCCTGTTCATTAACCATAATTAAATTACGGGTGTTGAATAATTAATTATTAGCGTGGGGCAATTGTTCCGCTGCCCGAATCGCTTGGATATGCTTTAGTTAAAATTCAGTCTAAGTTCTTTTTGTTTCGTCGATCACGGAAAAGTTCTCCATAAACCTGAGAACTGCCAAAAAGTGGATAGCTATCGTCAGGATTAGCAACGTCACTAATAAAGCCCTTTATATAATCCCTTGCTCTGGTCAATCTGTCCTTTGTCCTCTCGACAGTTTGGGCTTGGCGGATAATTGACTCTGCTTCCTGGACGGTTTCATGTTGCATGAGTGCAGGGCTATCCTGTGCCAAGAATTCTTCAGATGGAGGTACTTTTTCTGGTTGCATAAATATATACTCTACAGCCATTAAAAGATATTGCAATGATAAAGTTTATAAAAAGAGACATCATGACGGAATAATAATGAATATCATCCGGTTTTTACTTATCTTGGCTATCAGCACATAAGAAATGTATAGTATAGGTTATTAGTTAAGCAGGAATATAGTATATGTTTGAACACCATTCATCGAACCGCGAGCCTATCGGTGAAGATGAAATAGTAGAGTACGTCAGAACTCAAACAGAAAGAATTAATAGTGGCAGGCCGACATGGCTGTCAGTGCCTTTTGATTCTGGGGCTGTCCGAGCCCACCGCTACTACAAAGATGCTAGGCTAATAGGCTATGTAGAGCAGGATGATAATGATCGCAGGTGTAGAGTCTACGTGGTTACTGCTGATGGAGGTGAGGATGTGTTTAGGCCATTGACTCTCGAACGGTTAGCTTTTACCGACGCGATTAGTCGACTCGAAAGGCACAACGGACAAGAACCTGGACTCCCGGTCGAAAACATCGTAAGCGGCTAAAGGCTGGACAAAGACTCACGATCAACAATTTCTAGAGTCGCTACAGTAGACTTATTCTCGAAAGATAGGCTACCACACCAACACTGTCGGTACTCAGAGCCAATTCATCAGCATTAGAGAAATTTTTGTTATTATAGACTTAATGACCAATCATCAATATCCCTTAGTAAAAAAAGAATTTGACGACATATATTCCAAGGTTCCCCGACTGACAGTAGAGATTATATTGAGAAATAAAGGCGGGGAAGTGTATATGACAAAAAGAGCAATTGAGCCTTGCAAAGGACAGTGGCACCTGCCTGGCGGTACGGTATATTTTGGGGAGTCATTGCTCGAAGCGGTCAGACGAGTTGCGCTTAGGGAGCTTGGTATCAAGGTTCAAAATGCCACAAATACAGGGTATATAGAATACCCAAGCCACTACCTAAATGGCCTAGACTCGCCGGTTGGCATAGTATTTGAAGTTACTAGCTACACCGGTGAGCCAAAAGTAGACGACGAAGCCATTGCCGGTAACTGGTTCTCTGAGCTTCCGGCCAATACTCACGCCGACCAAGATACTTTTCTTATACAAAACGATTACCTTACTAACTAAGACGGCCAATCCTCGACAGTTGTGATTATAGGTATTTCGACTTAACTATATTTTTGTTAATCCCATTAACAAGGTTGGTATAGCCCAGTTCCTGTAATATGTTCATTGCCACAGTAGAACGGCTGCCAGTATTACAATAAAGAATTAACTCAGTATCTTTTGGTACGCCCTGTAATTGTTCAGCTCCGGCTAACAGTTTACGTGGAGGAATATTAATGGCGCCCTTGGCGCGCCCTAACTTAAATTCCATGGGTTCTCTTACGTCAATGATAATGCGGTTCATAAAACTTTCTCCTGTTTAACTATTAAAAATCTGCCGTCTCAGCTTCGATGTGCGAGCCCTTAGTATTATTATATACAAATAGTCCTATGCCGCCGGCGACAACTGCCGATATACCACCAACTGCCAGGCCAATACGCGGATTAGAGTGATCGCTGATCAGACCGATCAGTGGGCCACCTATAGGTGTCGTGCCAAGGAAGGCAATAGCCCAAAGCGACATAACTCTACCTCGCATGGCCGGCTCACTGGTTAACTGTAGCGTTGTGTTACCCAGAGCTAGGAATAAAACCGACAAAGCCCCGACAAAGAACAAAGCGATTAGTGATGCAATAAATGTCGGCATACAGGCAACGACTAGCATGCTTAGACCAAACAATATTGCAGTCCAAACAAGTTGCGTCTCCCGAGCTGTTGCTTTACCGGCAGTATATAGCCCGCCAACAATAGCCCCCACTCCCGTAGCAGCCATCATCACCGTATAGGTTTTGGCATCGCCGTGCATGGTTATGGTCGCAAATAACGGTAATATAACCGGTAATTCATAGGCAAACGTACCAATTATAAACATCATGATTAGGGTCGATTTAAGTTTTGGAACACTCCAAACATAGGCTAAGCCAGCTCGAATTTGACCAGGTTTTTTAATGGATAATGGCGCCTTGTGTAATTCTTTTTCACACATCATAAACAGGGCAATGAGGACAGCTATATAGGAAAGGGCATTAGCAATGAAACATTCGCCGATGCCGACGGTAACAATCAGTATCCCAGCTATCGACGGGCCAATAATACGGGCTGCATTCACCATGGTCGAATTAAGAGTCACGGCATTTTTTAGATATTTACCGCCCACCATTTCTATAACAAAAGACTGCCTGGACGGGTTATCGACAACATTAACTAGGCCCAAACAGATAGCCAGGGAATAGATCATCCATAGCTGAATAACATGTGTTACTACCAGCAGGCCTAGCGTCAAGGCTAAAAGGCCAAACAACGTTTGGGTGACATACAGGACACGCCGTTTATCAAAACGATCAGCAATAACCCCGCCCCATAACCCAAACATTAGAATTGGCAAAAACTGGGCGGCAACAACCAGACCCAATTGGGTGCCTGAATGAGTCAACTGGAGAACCAACCAAGAGAGACCAATGGTCTGCATCCAAGTTCCACATAAAGATATGCCTTGACCTATGACAAACAGCTTGAAATTGCGAACTTCAAGCGCAGCAAATGTTCGTTTCATCACTAACTCCATCTCAGCCCCTTTTGGTATTAATCGTTACTACTAACTATACTCTACCTGGGATACTAATCTGTTTCGGATTACTAACATATTTTGAAAAAAAAATTTTAGCCATGATATACTAGAAAACTATGGAAGATTTATCTAATAACAGCTTAGACGCCCCAACGACAGAACCTATCGTAGAAGGGAAGGCCGAAATACCACACCCAAATGAAGGGACAAACTTAGGTAGACAAGCCGAAGATCTTATCGAACAAGTTTCCAAAAATTCCGGGGATGATATCAATGAACTTAAAGCTAGACTTGGAAAACAAGTACTACCACTTGTAGAGGGCGCACCAGAATGGTTCAGGCAAAACCCCTAAGCCGAACTTTGATTTTGGCAATAGTTGGCATTATCAATCAATAGTCCATAAAAAAATCCCCTCGGCTTTAAATGCTTTGGGGATTTTCTTTATGATTTCTTGGAGCGGTCAGTATTTGCTCTTCGATCGGGTTAACAACAAAATAATGCTGTACCCTTTGATTGGCAGTTAAATTAATTAACTGCGAGCAGCACGACGGCTGAAGAAATAGTGTCCGATTGCAAATACAGCTGTAGTTGCAGCGAACAGACCAATTACATCACCAGGGCCTGTGTTAACCAACTGGGTTGGTGTAGTAGGCGTTACTGGAGTAACTGGAGGCTTTGGAACAGTCACACTAGCTGAACAACTCGAGTTTGCTACAGCGGCACCAGTACTATTGAAAGTCATGGTTGCTACTACTGTATATGTACCAGGAGTTGTGTAAGTGTAGGGAGCTGAGGAAACTACGCCAGTGCCATATGTGACACCTGCAGTAGAGACACCGTTGCCCCAATTGAACGTTACACCTTTTACGCTAGCACCATTGCTTACTGTGTAGTGAGCAGTTGCGGTGAATGTTGGTTCCGTACCTGATGTAGTCAGGTAGTTACATGTACCACTAGGGGTAGGTACCGGAACTGGAGGAGTACTAACTTTAGCTTCAAAGTCTACGAACTCAATGGTTGAGCCCATTAGACCGCCGACATTAATGCCACTGCCAGTAATGCCATCAGACATCTTCTGGACTACAGCACCTTGTCCGTTGTCGAGGGTTGTCGAACCATTAACATAGTTAATAGTCTGAGCTGGGTTCAAATTAACTGTTACTGAACCGTTTGCACCTGATGTGCCACCTAAATTAGTGCTAGCTACAACTGTAGAAGTATTACTTGTGGCAGTATTGCCAGGCAAGTTAGCTGCTACATTGATACTTGTTAGGCTACCGTAAGCATCGTTATGAAGCTCAACGCTATATTCTAAGACATCACCTGCTTTTGCAGAGATAGTATTAGCATATGAGCCATTTTGTGTTAAGTCCCGAACTTCGTAAACAGAACCACCACCTTCAAGTTGACCTGGACTGTCGGCCAATGCAGGGGACATTGTGAAAGGTATCATAGCTAGGACGCTAAGTCCTGTTGCTATAGCAACTTTCTTTAATAGTTTATTCATTATAAATTCCTTTCTATAAGAAATTATTTGGATCATTTAGATTAATATTCATGTAAATTGATATCATTACAAACTAGATAGTTATTGAACTTTAAACTTGGAAAATGCTGTCGGTATAATTTTTGGTCCTGTGAGGGAAGAAAAAAGATACCGACAGCCGGTGAGAGTGTGTTCGCAAATAACTTTGCAGTTTTTATTGAACACACTCCCGTTCCGACTACCGATTACTAACGAATCACTTCTTTCGTAGCTAGCCGCGACTGGTACTTGGTGGAAGGATCTGGAACGAGACTGTCGCCGAGGCTGAAAGGCCTAATGGAGATGTAGTATCGTATACCGTAACCGTAACCGTGTCCCAGTTCGTTGTAACACCATTAATGGTGCTGAGGGGTGGCAATTCTGATGGTGCATAGTAGGTCGTGTTGACTTGATTCAGGCCTCCACCAAAAATGTAGGGTGAACCTTGGAACGATCCATATTTCGCACTTAATACGACCTTGAGGCTATCGCCGCTAGGACCAGAAACATCTGCCTTGAACGGTGTAGAGCCGACAATAGTCGTGCCACTAATACTAACCTCTTGAGGCTGCGTCAGGATTGTAACCGTCGGCGGTGATGGAGTAACTACTACTACCGGTGGTGGGGTTACCACAATCACTGGTGGTGGCGTCGTTACGACAACCGGTGGAACATATGTATTACAGTTACCGTTGTTAGTGACATAGATGATGTTATTCGACGATCCAGTCAGGTTCACATTGGTAACGCTACTGCAACTGGCCACTATGACCGTGCAAAAACCTGTAACACTGTTGTAGCTTCCATTATCGGTTGCGCAGGTTTGTTGTACCGTTCCAACACAGTTACCGCTTACGACGGTGTACCCAGTTGGGATGGTGTACTCAGGCGTTGTGCCTAAATAACAAACTACTATTGGCTTTGCCGGTGGAGTAGCAGGCTGAGTGGGAGGAAAATGTGTAGTTTCCACATTACCGCAACCCTTCAGTATTGCTACTAAATATCCATCCTCAGTGCGCCCAACCCAAGCCGAGTAACAAGTCTTACCCCAAACAGCAAGTGGTCTGGTGTAGTAGACTGTTGTCCCAACTCGGTGCGCAACATCTTCAGATGGAACTGGACTGTGGCGCCGTCCCGTGGAAATTAATCCCTGGTTACTGCACACCACTCCTGAGGCCATCGACTCAATAACCGGAAGCGTAGCTCCAGATCTTGCCCAAATGGTCGCAGTACCTTTTCCACCGCAGGGTGAAAACCCTTTGGCAATTGCAATGACTTCCTGCTTAGTAGAAAGTACGCCGCATGAAACCAAATTGTTCCCGTCATGTCCTTCTTGTTGTACAGTCATAGCAGAAGCAGCGTTTACGCTAATTACAGCTAAACCTCCAACGGACATACCAACCACCATGAGGGCGGTTAGGCAAAACTTAAATATTTTATTTAAAGCAGCCATTTTATCACCTCCAAGGTGTAGAGACCTTCGCTAGTTCGTGGCCACAAACTAACGTCAGGCTATACTCAGAATTGAGTAGAGCACTAAGCAGGTAAAATTCATTACCGGTTTAGTGCCCGACTCAAGAGAGGGAAGCCAACGAAAGTTATAGCCAAAAATCAAAAATGATAGTCGGATATAGGCCAAACTCATGAACCTAATAAAAGGCTCAAACGAGCTTAAAGTCCCATAACTATCTAGTTTGCTTAAACATCAGGTTAACTGTTGTCGTACAAACTATCTGAATTGTTAAGGTTGCACCCCACCGCTCGGACTAACAGATATAAGAACTTGTCTACTATCTGTTAGATGTTTCCACCCAGTCGCCCGAAGCGAGGATGCTACTAATATACCACGGAGTTTACATTTTGTCAATATATAAGCATAACAATTGTACATTTTGTCACAAGGTAACCTTAAGCATCATTTGACTTAAATGGGTTTTTCTGTTATTCTACAGACAGTTAATTAGAGGATAGTATGGCAGCATTCGAATATCACGACGGCGCAAGTGAGCTATATCAAGCAGGTATTCAGGCCGAATCAATCGGTCACTTTCGGAGTGCAGTTGATTATTTTAAAGAGGCCCAGGGGGCATTAAAAATCCAATCCATAATTGCTGACTCACTTCGCGATTACCCTGCAATCGAAACAGTCCCACTTCAATCGGCAATCGTAGAAAGAGAGAAGGGCCTTACCCTCGTACAATCCGCCATCGTTACCGGCGAATCATTCTTTCTGACTGAAGCCGTACGCGATATAGGGCACTCAATTCTTGTCATAGATATGATGATTCAAAAAGGCGAGTATCAAGTGAAACCTGGTGCTGAACCTAAGCGGCGAGCTCTGCTAGCAGAGAAAGGCTGGTCCGTAAGCATGCTTGGCCTAACAACAACTGTTGCTTCATATCTCTTTGACAAACCAACGCCAGAAGGGACTAATTCATTCGACGAAGCCAAAAAGCTGCTCGAGGCAGGAGATAACTGTGACTATTGCTCATGGAATATCAACTTGTCGAATAAATCAAAATTACTAGCCCAGAAACCCAAAATTGAAAGATTACCCGAAGATCTTATGCCGACGTTTCAGTTAATTGGCCGTGCTACGAGTAGTGCCGCCTGGACTATAGAGTAGTTTTTTATGTCTATTTACAACCCTAGACCGGCAGAGAAATCGGAAGCCGCGATGCTTAGTAGTTTGGCCATGCGATCTAAAGCAATCTGGGGCTACAGCAAAGAGTCTATGAAACAATTTGAAGGTGAATTAACCATCAGCGCTTCAGATCTTGATGAAAATTTAGTAATGATTGCCGAGGAAGAAGATGTGATTGTTGGCTTTTATACGCTCGCTATTCATCAGTCGGTAGGAGAATTAGTCAGCTTATTTCTAGAGCCCAACGAAATAGGTCAAGGAAAAGGCCGGAAACTATTTGCCACAGCCTTGTCGCAGGCAAAAGCCCTGGGCATAGTTTCGCTGACGATGATAGCAGACCCTAACGCCTCTGGCTTCTATGAACACATGGGAGCTGATATAATCGGAGGGACTAATAGTGCCTCTCTTCCGGATCGCATTTTACCTTTATTCACAATAAACACAGACGTGAACATCCTTGAATAGCCTGATGATCGTGAATGCCCCTTTTATCATTAAATCTAACTAGTCTCTCCAAAAATAATTAAAAGATTGCACCGTGACTTAGATAACTCCTTCTAGGCAATGTGTCCATGTAAGCTAGCCGACCTCTCTGCCTGGATCTAGATATGATGGGCTCTTGCTAAATTATTCTGGCAGTAGCATAATATCAGCACTATGAGCAAAGAAGTACTTACGACACACGAGCACTGGAAAGAGGAAGGCCGACAATCCCAAGGGATTCTTAGTCATGTGGCGACACCGACCGGAGAGATAGCTACAGCAGCGGCAGAAGTTACAATACCGGACGATCCTCCGGAGATCGAACCAGATGTAGAGCTGGGCTATAACTAGTGCCCAAAATATCGAAATACTTCAAACGGACAAGCAGTAAGTAGACAGATAGGCATTATTTAATCACCGTTTTAGGGAAGCGTATAATTAGATAGAATGCCTGCTTCAACAAAAAAACGACAGATTACTGTCCCGAAAGTACTACTCCTCCTAATTTTTCTAATCGGGGTATATTACTTTCTACCCCAACTCGGGGTATTCAGCCGGACTTTTAGCGTACTAGAGCATTCTTCCTGGCTATGGCTAGCGGCAGGGCTGATTATGGCTGGAGTATCTTTTGTTGCAGCTGGCTTTACTCAGTTTGCAGCGGGAAATTTTTTGGGCAAATTATCTGATCATATCCTTTTGCAGTTCGCTGGCTCTTTCGTTAACCATTTTCTACCCTTTAGTCTTGGTGGCGTTAACTTAATTACCCGTTATTATAAAAAACTATCACAGCCCCAAACCCAAGCTATCGTGATGTCAACAATTCCAATAATCTTTGGCGTTATAACCACATTCGTAACGGTAGCAATTATTTCCCCGGTTACTTTAGTTATCTACTTCAATAAGTTGCATGCCATTCACCTTAATAAGTGGGCAGTTATAGGAGTAATCGCAGCTGTAATTATTATAATTATTGCAGCCTTCATATATAGAAAAAAGATTAAAGATCTATTCTTTGAGACACTAAGTGGCCTTAAAAGCATTCAGAACTTAAAGCAGTTAGCCTTTCTACTCATAGGCTCACTGTGTATTACTTTAACGACGGCTACAGTCCTATATTTTTCGATACTGACCATCCATGGGTCAACGGCGTTAGTCGCAATTTTTGCCCTGTATGTGACGTCTGCACTAGTGAGCAACATCGCACCAACACCGGGGGGTATTGGGGCTACTGAAGCCTTTCTGGTCGTGGGGTTAACGGCCTTAAAATTTAGTTTGCCACAAGCTGTAGCTATTACCTTAATTTATAGATTATTAACATTTTGGTTGCCGATCATCCCGGGAGGCATTGCCCTCCATCTAGTGAATAAACGAAAGATCGTAGATCCAATCTAGCCCAATTTGTTTCCGCAACAACTGGCAATAGTCTAGGCCAATATATTTGACTCCTTTCGTGTATTGTGTTAATTTAACTTAGCTTTGTTGAGATATTGTTATCTCCGAAGTACCTTGACAAACAGGCATAGAACCATCGAGATGAGGAATAAGTACATAAATGATGTATGTATTTGTCCCTCATCTTGTGTTTTAAGAGAAAACACTGCCAAGCATAGCTTGGAGGCACATGGGCCTATTGAGGAGAGAGCAAGGTAATGACCACATCCGTTACATCGCAACAAGATCAAGCAGCAGAATTTCCAATAATATGTGATCTCAATGTTGTGGAACTTTTCGGCAACTGCAAATCGCAAGAAGGCGAAGATGTTTCCACGACGGTGAAAATAGAGACTATGGATGGGGAAGTTACTCTAAGCATACCTCGCCTCGACCAGCACCGCTCCGCAGTATTAAAACTACTGAGTCAACTTCCAAGGAAGTTTAAAACGACAGGGCTCCCATGCAACAAACTTGCATACGATAGCACGAATCGGACATGGGCTAGTTCTCTAAATAGAGTAATCGAATTGATCGGTCTTGCAAGTGCTCTAGGGTTAGTTGAAGTCTTTCCGTCCAAAATATGCCACAGCACACCAGTGGATTACACAAATAAGATTGTGAGATGGTCAAAGACTGCATAAGAATTAGTAGTTCAAGTAGTTTTTTGCGAGTGTGACAAGCAGGCGTGGGGATTCCATAAAAAAGATTCTCATACCTTCTTGGTATGTTTTTCTCTTTAACCCCTCTGTCTGTTTGTCATATTCGCTCAATAAATGTGAATTTATTCTGATGAGTCCAAAAGGACGAAAGCGAAGACCACCAAGCCTTGCCGCGAAGTGCTATAATTGCATCGTCATGATAAAAAAACCGATGGCAATTGACTTAGATGATGTCCTCGCAGCACACGTAGAGGCATTTGTTGAATTTAGTAATACTCAGTATGGTACCGATCTAACCATCGAAGACTATAGTGAGCACTGGACTGAAATATGGAAGATGGAACGAGAAGAAGTTGAAAAGCGAGCAGCAGAATTCCATATACACGAGAACACTGCCGAGTATGCCGTCAAGGAAGAAGCGGTAACAGCCCTAGAAACTCTGAGCAAGACTTATGATCTTTACATCGTTACAGCCCGCCGTGCAAGCATGGTTGATAACACCATAATATGGGTCGACAGACATTTCCCCGGCGTATTCAAAGACATCCATTTCGTCCCAATCTGGGAGCCAAATAATACGATAAGCAAGGCCGATATCTGTAAGAGAATTGGAGCCAATTATATTATTGATGACCTGGCCAGCCACTGTAATCTGGCAGCTTCTAACGGTATACACGCTATCCTTTTTGGTGACTACGCTTGGAATAGGAATGAAGAGATTACTGAGGATGTGACCCGCTGCAAAAACTGGTCAGAGGTACTGTCATACCTCAAGCTATCCTAAAAATTACCGCTAAGCTTTGGCTAAATATGCGGCCAACTCGTCGTTGGTTGGCTCAACGAGAACGCCACCATCAGGAAACAATATAGTTGGTATGCTTTTTAGACCATTATTGATTTCTGCGACCTTATCGGCCGCTCCAGGTACCGAGTCAATGTCTATATACTCATAGCTGATATTCTTGGAGTCTAAATAATTACGACTTCTTCGGCAATCGGCGCACCAGCTTGCGCCGTATAGGATCATTTGTTTCATATCTAAATATTAGTTCTATACCGAATACAGTGTCAAATATTTATAGTCATTAAACAATTGATTGACAGCATTAATTACCGCAAAAGGCTATTGGTTCTAGTAGTGAGTATCAGGTTACGGGTAAATTTTTATTTGACTAGAGAGAATCTGTTTCAAGCGTCACTTCCAGGCTGCTGAGTACCGGACGATACTTGTCAAATGTTGGTCCAATTATTTTAACTAACTGCTTAATACTTTCTACATGTGGATCTGTTCTTCCCGCCTCAAGCTTTGGGTGTTCGGCCACGTAGTCTCGCATTCCTTCGACCAGCCAGTAAACGTTAATCGGATTGACACCCTCCTGGAGAGATAAGTTGATTTCAGCCATTACTATCTATCATATCGTTGATAATTGTCTTAGGCAAGCATAAGCGACATAGAACTATGCGAAAGGTAATGTAAGTTAGGTGTTTTTGCTTGTGCTTGCGGTTATTCTACTCTGTTGATAAACTTCACTCGTGACGACGCAACCAGAGTACCCGCGATCTAAACCGGCAAGCCCAGATTATTGGGGGCCCACGGTGTTATTCCCTCTCGGCGATTCTACGCTTGAGCTAACTGAGGAGAATACTAGATTAATAATCGTGAAGCAAGGGGAAGGATCATTCGACCGCATCGTGCACGAACTTGTGGCCGAAGGGCTCATTATGATCTATCTCGATTCACCCATACCAGATCAGACTAGAACGCAAATACTTGAAAGATTTGTTCCAGAGATTTCCGAAACAGTCGACGACCAGGGGCTGGAAGGTTATATTACTAAACGGGCTACTACTATATTGGCTAATCTTCCTGGATATTTAGGGACAGACCGCCAGTTCGAATAAGCCAATAAATAAATATCTCTTCAGATAGTACGCTGGTTGGCCAACTGTTATAATTAGTCTAGATGAACCCAAATAGTGGAATGCGTGGCATGAGAGGCCCAATGAGATCTTTTGTGCGTGATCAGTCTGTGACTAAGCACAAGATTGCGCCTGGCGTACTAAAACGGATCTTGAGATTTGCCAAGCCCTATAAGAAATTATTGTATATCTTCCTAAGTATTGTTGTCTTCGACGCCGCTATTGGGGCAATAAATCCACTTATCCTAAGACAAATAATTAATAAAGGCATACTGGGGCATAATACCGGGCTTATTGTTGACTTGGCAATACTGGTTGCTGGGCTGGCAATTATAGATGCGTTCTTCGAGTTTTTTGAACGATTCATTTCGGCGAGGATTGGCGAAGGGCTCATCTTTGATATGCGCACCAAAATATTTAGCCATATTCAAAAAATGCCCTTGGCGTTTTTTACTCGCACCCAAACCGGCGCACTAGTCAGTCGACTAAATAACGACGTATTGGGAGCTCAAGAAGCATTTACTGACGTCCTGTCCAATGTCGTGGGCAATATTATAAGCGTCAGCATAGTCCTGATAGTAATGTTCATATTATCCTGGCAATTAACGCTAGTTATTATAGTAATACTGCCACTTTTCCTGTTTCCAGCACGCTGGTTGGGCCGGCGCCTTCACGCCATAACTTTAGAGAGCTACAACCTCAATGCCACCATGAGTAACACGATGATTGAACGATTTAATGTTTCCGGCGCATTACTCAGCAAAATATTCGGTGACCCAAAGAACGAAGAAGAAATTTTTAAGAAACGAGCTGGCCGTGTTCGTGATATTGGCGTTACCCAAGCAATGTATGCCAGGTTTTTGTTTATTGCATTAATGTTAACTGCATCGTTTGCAACGGCTATTATCTACGGCTGGGGGGGTATCTTGTCAGTACACGGTGCGCTAAATGTCGGAACTGTCGTTGCTCTAACGGCATATCTAAACCGACTTTATGGACCATTAACCCAACTTTCCAACATGAATGTCGATGTGATGACAGCCCTAGTGTCATTTGAAAGAGTTTTTGAAGTATTGGATCTAAAGCCACTGGTTAGGGATAAGCCAAATGCTATAGATATTCAGCAGGGCCCATCAAGTATTACCTTTGAACACGTAGATTTCAGGTATCCTACTGCTAGTGAAGTCTCATTAGCTTCGTTAGAGTCAGTGGCAACCCTGAGCAAGACTCGCTCTAAGCAAGTACTTGCAGACATCTCGTTCGACGTTAAACCTGGACAACTCGTAGCTTTGGTGGGGCCTTCCGGTGCGGGCAAGACAACCATCTCTCAACTTGTGAGTCGGCTATATGACGTAACGAAGGGCTCGGTGAAAATTAACGGCGTAGACGTCCGAGACGCTTCGTTAAGTTCCTTACGCGCACGCATTGGGATGGTAACGCAAGATGCTCATCTGTTTCACGAGACGATACGTGACAATCTACTCTTTGCCAACCCGAAGGCCAGCGATGATGATATTAAAGCAGCCTTAGACAATGCCCAACTTTCAGAGTTGATGGCGAATCTACCAGATGGGCTGGATACCATGGTCGGCGACCGAGGCTATAGATTATCTGGCGGCGAGAAGCAGCGTTTAGCGATTGCCCGTGTCCTGCTAAAGCACCCAGACATAGTGATACTTGATGAAGCAACAGCCCACCTTGACTCAGAATCGGAAAAAGCTATCCAGAAAGCTCTGCAGACAGCATTGATCGGCCGTACATCACTGGTTATAGCCCATAGACTATCAACCGTACAAAGTGCCGATCAAATATTGGTAATCGAGAAGGGTGAAATTATTGAGCATGGTACCCACAGCCAACTACTCAAACATAAAGGCCTGTATTCAGATCTTTATAAAACTCAGTTTCGTGCCTAACGATGCTGGGTATTTACAGAGATGTTATTATCTGTTAATATAGTTTTATTATGTCCAGACAATCCGAAGAATTACTATTGAGAGGTACGTTTGGTTATGTCCTAGGTGGTGATTTCATGCCAGCTTCTAACCGCTTGAAGTGCACACACTCCCTGGCAAGGCTAGCTATAGCCACTTTCGTAGCAGGCAAACCGGAACTAGACCTAGATAGTGATGATGGACGAGCTTTAAACAATTTTACCTACCGGCCCGCCTGGGAACCAAGCGTGAAAGCAGTCGCCACAGTACAGGATGGCTACCTTCTTACCGGTATTGGTCTATGGCACAATAATAGCGATGCGACATTACTCGTCCAGGACACGCCGTCATCTTATGACCGGGGTGAGGGGCGCATGGTTATGATTACCAAGAACCAGGAGCAGCATGATATCGAAACCATCCCGTTAAGAATCAGACCAGAGGGTCTAGAGGGTCAAGAAATCTATACCGCCAAATACATGGTGACTGGGCTGGTGGCGCAATTCTTTGAAGAAGTAGAGCAAGCAGAAAGAAATCTAGATCTATAGAGGCGCGTGTAGTTTATTAATAAGATATAACTATTTTAACTTCGGGTAACTATTGAATATGCTTCGATTTGCTTTTCAGTTATCCAGCCAATACCGCCAGCTTTTCTGCTTCTAGACCAGGCTTCGAAAATATCGCGGAATTTATTTTGACCAGAGATATGGTCAAGAATCAAAACATCACTGAGAGCATTAATAAAGAAATCTTTTTGCCTGGTTGTGTCCAAGTTCATGCTCGATAAGTGCCTAGTGGCATATTCTTGAAGATAGTTGGCAATAGTGGTATTAGCTAGCGCCTCATAACCATAACGATCAACATGATCCAAGATCACATCATCAGGAATACTAGTTTTAGTATCGACAGTCCGGCCAGTGGTTGCATATATTTGATGACCCTGCTCAAGCTTCATTCTCAGAGCAGCTTTTGCTCCTTCGACATCATCCGAAGATACGTCCGTAGAGGCTCTGATCAGGTCCTTAAATATAAGAGGATCACTACCCATTGATCTAACCAGCCTGTCGGCTGTCATGCGCCTGGGGCCTGCTCTATTGGACTTGCTATCTTCGGCATCAAGTATCGCGTTGGCTTGGCGAATAGTGTCAAAATCGTCACTCGATAAATCTGTCAGACTATCAATCAGATTTAGATAGGAACTAAATAGAGCCTCAGCCTTATCCGGTTTACCATCCTCCTCATCAAGCATAGCCGCAACTGGCCTCATTTCTGGTAAATCACGAGTTACATCCCACAAAAGATCCATTATTGGCTCTAGGTTATCTAGTGATGGCCGTTGTTCCATGACACGATAATATCAGATTATGCAACATTTATCAATTTTTTCCAGACATAAGCGACATGCGCCTAAAAATACCTGACTGGACAATCCTAACGGATATATAAGCCAGAAAAACTATTGAGGTTATGAAGAAGCTAACCGGGTAGGGAACATAGTAGGAAATGAATAGCCCAGCCCAAGTCGCTAGAAGGGCAATACATACAGATATCGCTAGGCCCTGAGACGGTCGACGCGCCAGACGCTGAGCGACGGCGGCTGGCGTTACCATTAAGGCAAAAATTAGTAGAACACCAACTACCTGAACGGCAATCGAAGTAGCCACGGCAATTAACAGCATAAAAACTATACTCATTTTCATCATTGATATACCTTTAGCTTCGGCAACCTCTTCGTCTAATGAGGCGAATAATAGGCGTCTATAAAGTAATATGATGGCGACAATAATCAGCACCCCGGCGACCAAAGTCGCTATTACGTCGCTGCTGCTTATACCCAAAATCTCGCCGAACAGTAGTGAATATGCTTCAGTGGCATAACCTTTGTAAAGGTTTATGAAGAGCACTCCGAGACCAAGCATAAAGGCCAGCACTGTGCCAATTTGCACATCTCGGCTCGAAGCCTTACGGCCTAATACTGCCATAGTTAGCCCTCCGCCGGACGTAAAGAGTAGTAAGCCACTTAAAGGGTTCAAACCCAGGAGCACGGCTCCAGCGGCTCCGGCAAAACCAATATGCGAAAGGGCGTGTGCAGCAAATGATAAACGCCGCATCACAACAAAGTAACCGACAACACCGGCAACCAGGGCGACAATCGTCCCGGCTTCAAAAGCGTGGCGCATGAAATCATACTGCCACATGTTAAAAAAATCATTCCAGAGGTTAAGACTAAAACCCGACGAAGCAAAGTCCGATAATCTAGTCATCATGGTGCAAAGCCTCCTCAACACCCAAGACAGCTAGTTGGCCCCTAGAGCCTCTAAGCACTTCAATCGGGGCATCATATAACTCAGACAACTTTTGGCTAGTAACAATCTCACTGGGTTTTCCGCTAGCTACTTTGCCATTAGCAATGTATATAATCCGGTCAACTACTGGCAGAAGGGGATTAATATCGTGAGCTATCAGCAAAACGGCTATATTCTGTTTTGTAACAACGTCACTGATTAAACGGATTAGCTCCGTCTCACGGCGGATATCTAAATTAGCCAATGGCTCATCAAGCAATAATAAGCCTGGCCTGCCAGCAAGAGCTTGCGCTAAGAATATTCTTTGTAACTCGCCACCAGATAATTCGCTCAAAGCCCGATTGGCCAGATCATCCGCTCCGACAATTTTGAGAGTATCATATGCTTGCTGACGCTCTGCATCAGCTTTCCCGAGACTAAAGCCTAGGCCCGTACCACTGACGGACAGTCTGACGTACTCCAAAGCCTCTATCCGTGATTCACTGTCGATATATGGCCGCTGAGGAACGTAGCCAATCCGAGGATTGCCTCTTGATGGCTGTTCGCCAAATACCTCAAGTTGGCCAGAATTCGGTCGGGCCAATCCAAGCAATAAGCGAAAAAGACTAGTTTTCCCAGCGCCATTGGCACCAAGCAAGCCAACAAATTCACCACGATTTATACTAAAGTTAGCATCCCGCCATATAATCTTGTCTCGATATGCCGCAACCAGGTCACGAGCAGCAATGATGTTCGTGTTATTGTTCACGCTATTGACCTAATGCCTGAGCATTTAGGGCATTTTGGAGATTTAGTAATTCGGAATTCATCCAAACCTGAAAGGTCGTATTCGGTGGCTGAATGGTTTCCGTTACTCCAACAATTGGTATATTCTGCTCGGCGGCAATAACTTTCATACTCGAGGTTAACGGAGTAACCGTCTGCTCGTTATAGACCAGCACTTTAACCTGACCGCTTTGAAGTTGTTGTTGGAATTGGACTACACTATCTGTCGGCGGATCATTACCATCAGCTACCGCTTGAGTAAAAGCTGGCGGAGAAACCAAATCCAAACCAGCCGCTGATGCCAAATAAGCAAAAATATCCTCGGTCGTAGCAACCTTGGTTCCAGTAAATTCTTTTTTTATTTCAGCAATCCGTTGTTGATAGCCAGACAACGACACCGTTAAGATCTTGTCTTGTTGTTGAAAATAGGCTTTATCGGATGGATTGATACTAATTAGGCTTTGCTCCATTTGCGCAACTACTTTATTCACATAGTTTGGCGAATACCAAAAGTGTGGATTGTCGCCATTTTGCTTACCCAGCAGTGTGGCAACATCCAAAACAGTACGCTTGGAATTTGGGCTAGCCGCCAATAATTTGTTACCCCAACTGTCATAGCCGGCACCATTTAAGATTACGTAGTTAGCGGTTGCAAAATCCCGCGCGTCTGTTGAATTAACTTCATACTCGTGAGGGTCGGCATTGGGGTCTGAGACAATAGAAGTTACTTTCACTTTCGAGCCGCCTAATTGTGAAACAAGACTGCCCCAAAAGTTCTCAGCAGCTACAATTTGAATAGTACCGTTTTGGGTCGATGTCTGATTATGGCTAATTCTAATCATGCCGATGACTAGTCCCGCGACCACTACTAAACCAATCAAAATAGAGATTTGTTTGGATGAAATCTTAGACCTCTTCATGAGGACTATGCTATAGAGATAAATAGATTATTGCAAATTTGTTGCAATTATTATAAGATTTGCAACATGACAACTGCAGAAAATATTTTAAGTACTTTGCTAAAGGACCACGGCTATAGTATTACCAGCCAACGATTGTTGGTGTTTAACCTCCTCATCGGGCAAGAACCAATGACAATGCATGAACTTATCGACCGAACGAACGGTAAGATTGACCGAGCTAGTATCTACAGAATCATTGGGTTGTTTGACCAAATCGGCATAACTCAACGGCTTAATATTGGCTGGAAATATAAAATTGAGCTTACAGATAAATTCGCCGAGCACCACCATCACTTAACTTGCCTTAATTGCCACAAAGTTATACCCATAAACAAAAATGAGTTGGAAGACTTCATTGCGCAGCTAGCCACGGTTCAGGGTTTTACGCCTATTGATCACCAGGTTGAAATCCAAGGTTATTGCCAAAATTGCAGCAAAAAAGTAACTAAGGCTAAGTTATTAAATTAAAGTAAGGACGCTTGTTAAAAAGGCTGTTTATGGGATAGGGGTTGGGTCCCAAGAAGTCCGGTGGTTGGCATTCAGCCCCCTAAGCGCAATTAGGTCGGACTCATCCAATGTGAAATCAAATATATCGATATTTTCGGCTATTCGTGAAGCGGTAGTCGATTTAGGTAATGGGATGGCTCCAACTTCGACACACCATCGCAGCATAATCTGGGCAGTTGATTTGCTGTGCTTCTTGGCTAGTTTCGCCAGCACTGGATTTGTTAATCCATATCCATGCGCCAAAGGTGAGTAGGCTTCAACCGCTATGCCCTCAACCTCACAATATTTCAGTAATTCTGGCTGCTGTAAGAAAACGTGCAGTTCAACCTGGTTCACTGCAGGTCTAATCCGACAATCTTTGAGCAGTCTCTCTAGATGTCTAATAGTGTAGTTACTGACCCCAATTGAATTAGCTCGGCCACTATCGGCAATCTCTTCCATTTTCTTCCATGCCGAGTGGCGTAGCTTCGGAACGGGAAAGTGGAGCAGTAATAAATCTACATGATCAGTCTGGAGTTTATTAAGCGACTTTTCAAAACTAGACAATAGGCGAGTAGATAGGAAGTTTAGTAGCCAAATCTTGGTAGTTATAAAAAGATCATTTCGATTTATCTCGCTAGTTTTAAGCGCCTCACCAATGTATTGTTCATTGTCATAGATTTGAGCCGTGTCAAAGTGCCGGTAACCATTCTCCAAAGCAGTTCTAACGGTCTGTAAGCATTCACTTTTGTCTTTAATCTGCCATGTACCGAGACCAACTTGGGGAATGTAGGGACCATTACTAAGCTTAGTTTTTGGAACTGTCATCAGACCTCCAATCTTTCTTTAGTATTCTAAACCTATAATAGCACCACGAGTGAAAGTCAGATCGTGATAATATGAAGAGGCATGAAACAGAAAACCGAACAAGAGATTAAACAAATTGGCCTGGACGTCGTTATAGCCATTGTAATCGTCGTGTTTATTGTCGGTTTCGCATTAGGCTTTGTAGTAAATTAATATTAGAAGAAGAGCAGAAACAGTGAAAGCTTCCAAGGAACAGAAATATATCCCAGGTGTCTGTAATATCGGCCCAGCTGAGCGAGCTAGACGTCGCCAGGCAGGTTTATTTGGGATACTTACGTCAATCGTACTAATAGTAACTTTGATAGCTATCGGCGCTCCAAGAGGCTGGCGCTTGTTGCTAATTATCCCACTGACAGCAGCGGCTCTAGGATACCTGCAGGACTATTTTCACTTCTGCGTCGGTTTTGGTTTAAAGGGACTCTATAATGTTATTAACAGTGTTGGTACGACTGACAATATCACCTTGGCTAAGTATCGCGCTGCAGACCGCCGCAAAGCCTTTACCATCCTATACTTATCGTTGGCAATGGGCACAGTAATAGCCTTACTCTGTTTTTTGGTCTAGTAACTTCTGTTCATAACGAAGTCGGGTATAGCGGTTAGATAATGCTAATGTTTGCTATCATTATTTAATGCATATTTGGAATTACGTTTTATTGCTGGGTAGTGGCCTAATTGCTGGGCTAGTAAACTCCATAGCCGGAGGTGGAGCATTATTGCTCTATCCACTACTGCTAAGCCTTGGCCTAGCTCCTATTACGGCCAATGCCTCAACCAGTATTAGCGTTTGGCCGGGGGCGATTTCCTCAGCCTATGGCTATAGAAAGCATCTTAGAAAAATACCTCGGTATTTTCTTTACTTACTTATTCCTTGTGTCATTGGTGGGCTGATCGGTGCCGTAATACTGAAACATACCTCAAATAATTTTTTTGAAGTCATCGTGCCATGGTTTATTGTATTCGGGGTTGTATTACTGGCATTTCAGCGAAGACTCCATAAATTGCTATACCAGAAAACTAATAAAAAAACTGCAAAAAAGCATAGCAAAATTACTCTATATGCCGTCGGTCTTACCTTATTTATAGTTTCAATCTATGGCGGATTCTTTGGAGCTGGCTTTGGCATAATAATGTTGGCCCTTCTTGGACTAACTGAACTTAAAGATATTCAGCAAATGAACGGATTAAAAAATCTTGGGGGAGCTGGAATAAATATTTTTGCCAGCATATACTTCATTGCCAATAGGCTAATCGACTGGAAAATAGTACCCGTAACCGTAGTCGGTAGCGTTGTGGGCGGTTATTTAGGATCAACTTACAGCGCAAAACTACCAGGAAACACTGTTAGAAAAATAGTAATAGCCATAGGTTTATTGATCGCTATAGTACTATTTATCAAAAACTAATCCCTTTGTTAACCTTTTAGTGCGATTATTCTATCCCAATAAGTGTCAAGGCCTTCGTAATAATTTGCAACGTCTCGGTAGAAGTACTTTGCGGCCCCGGTTTGCTACGAACGAATTCCTTTAGCGCATCAACAACTTCGAGCGTATTTATGTCATCATCAAGAGACGACCTTATCTTACTTATTAAATTCGTGGCATTCAGCTTATCGGTTTTTGTCGATACTCTACGAACCCCATTTAATAATTCTTGGGCATCGTGGAGTAGTTCCGGCTGCCATTCACCGCCAATTCTATGGTGATATTGCATAAGAGCCAAGCGTATAACAGATGGCTCATAGTCGCCTAGTAGATCATTGGCAAATACTAAGTTACCGAGAGATTTACTCATCTTTTCTCCGTCGCTGAGTAGTGGCGAGACATGGAGCCAGTTATTAGCCAATTGCGGAAACCCGAGTGCCTGGCTTTGAACGATTTCGGCACTGTGATGCGGGAATATTAGATCAGTTCCGCCGCCGTGTATATCAAATGGAACGCCAAGTGTTGCACTAGACATAATACTGCATTCGATATGCCAACCTGGTCGTCCATGCCCCATATCACTGTCCCATCTAGCTGGGTCGGATTGGTCATCAACTGACTTCCACAAAAGAAAATCCAGTGGCTGCCGTTTACCCACGCGCCCAGGATCACCACCGCGTAGTTTGAACAGCCCTTTTAGTAACCGCTCACTAAAGCCTGAGAAATTATGAAAATCTGGGTACTTCGCTGTATCAAAATAAATGTCGCGGCCGACCTTGTAAGCAATTTTCTCTTCCAATAGCTTACTAACGGCTTCGGCCATCTCATCTATATAGTCACTGGCCATTGGTTCGGCAAACAATGAACGGAAGTTAAGAGTCTTAAGAGTTGAGTGAAAAGATTCGATCTCCTGCGACGCTAACTCTGTGTAGGGAATATCCAGCTGCTGAGCGCGCCGATATATTGGCTCATCAACATCGGTAATATTTCTCACCATTTCAACTTTGTGGCCAAGATCTTCTAGCCGCCTCTGCAACAAGTCGTAGGTCATAAATGTAAAAATATGGCCTAGGTGTGCTGAATCATATGGCGTGATTCCGCAGACATAGATCCTAACAACATCGTTTGGGATAAAATCCACATAGGCTGATTTTGCTGTGTCGTATAATCTCACTTCGTACTATTTTAGCTGATGAAGATCAAATAATGCTAAAATTAATTTATGAGTAAACCACTTAAACCAAAAGTTGTTCTCGGCGTTGCAGCCCACCCTGATGATCTAGATTTCGGAGCATCTGGTACTATGGCAGGTTTTGCCAAAGCTGGCGCAGACGTACATTATCTAATTATCACAGACGGCAGCAAGGGATCGGAAGACCTTAATCTGTCGTCATCCGACTTAATAAAAATCAGAGAAGAAGAGCAGCGAAATGCCGTCAAAGCCATTGGGGGCAAAAGCGTAACTTTCCTTGGATATCCAGACGGCGAACTCGAGGTTACATTAGCTCTTAAAAAAGACATCGTAAAAGTTATTCGAACACTCAAGCCAGACGTTGTTATAACCATGGACCCTGCAATGCTTTATTCTGCCGAGCGTGGCTTTATTAACCATCCTGACCACCGTGCTGCAGGGCAGGCCACTCTGGATAGTGTTTTCCCATTAGCCCGCGACCACATGGCCTTTCCAGACCTTTTCGCCAATGGCTACCTCCCGCACAAAACGCCAACAATATTGCTGACCAACTTTGACAGCAATAACTTCGTCGTCGACATAACCGACACTTTTACAGATAAAATTGCCGCTCTAAAAGCACACAAGAGTCAGGTTGGAGACATTGAGAACGCAAAGAAATGGCTCACAGAAATGGCCGGTATGATAGGTGAACCAGCCGGCTATAAGTATGGCGAAGGTTTTGTTCGAATAGACCTGCGACAATAATTATTTATTTCCTAAAAATTGACTAATACTTCAGCTTTAGTCACTACCATAGTAAGATATGTATAAGTACAACCAGTGTTTTAGCGCAACTCATCTGTTGCGATAGAGCCTCAGTTAACATCAACTAGAGATTAAGGGAAGGGAATTTGAGTAGACCAATGGATGCAGCAATCGCAACAAAATCTCTGGACAAAGTTTATGGCAAAAAAGATGATAGGCTCGTCGCATTAGATAACATAAACCTCTCTATAAAAGCTGGTGAATCAATCGCCATCGTCGGTAAGAGCGGATCAGGTAAGAGCACGCTGATGCATATTCTAGCCTTGCTCGATGAACCGACAAAGGGTGTTGTAACAGTCAACGGAGTTGATGTATCCTCGCTTTCCGAAAAACAAGTCGATCTGCTTAGGAATAAAAGCTTCGGTTTTGTTTTCCAACAATTCTTTTTAAACGGCAATGAGACCGTATTGGACAATGTTATCCTGCCGCTAAAAATTGCAAAAGTCGGCAGAAGAGAGCGTCATAAACGTGGGTTAGAAGTCTTAAAAGCTGTAGACCTTGCTGAGAAAGCCAACGCTAAGGCCCTAAATCTCAGTGGAGGACAGAAGCAACGAGCTTGCATCGCCAGAGCACTGATAAATAACCCTAATGTAATATTTGCGGACGAACCGACGGGCAACCTAGACTCTACGACAGGCGGCAAGATCGAAGAACTACTTTTTAAGCTAAACCGTGAAAAGAAAATTACCCTCATCATAGTGACGCACGATCCTGATCTAGCCAAACAGTGCGATCGACAGATTAATATAAAAGACGGTCACTTGGCAGAGAGAAAGAATTCATGAAAATAATAGACTTAATATTGTCGGCTAACGCTAGCTTGCTTAGGAACAAGGGTCGTACTGCTTTAACAATTATTGCCATATTTATCGGCGCTACCACGCTGTCTCTAACGAATGGCATTGGCGATGGCATTAAAGCCTATTTAACCAAACAAGTTGGCAACTTGGGTAATAGCAGCACCCTGACCATAACGGCTACTACGGCAAAGACCAATTTCCGATCATCATCAGGTCTTGTTAAATACGTTCCCGGTCAGAAGAAAATCTCCTCGCAAGGGGGTGGCCCAAATGACAGCGAGCAAGTAGCCCTAACCCAAAGTGACATAAATAAGATTGCCAAAGTACCGAACATCACCTCCGTACAACCGACCCTGACTGTTGCGCCGGATTATATTGCCACAGTCGCTAACCCCTATGCCAAATACCAATTTATTCTCAATCAGACGGTTGGGATAAGTCGACTGGACGTTAGTAGCGGAGTAAATGTTAATAATAACTCAAGCCAATATCAGGTTACGCTTCCAATATCTTATCTAAGCTCGTTGGGATATAACACCAGTAGTAGCGCGCTTAATCAGGAAGTAACTATAGGGATCAGTAACGCCCTTGGAGCGCAAAGTACTTTTGTCGCAACAATAGTTGGAGTGCAACAAAAAAACCTAGTCGGTTCAACTGCAGCATACGCTAACACCGACTTGTTCAATGCCCTATACGGTTTTCAAACAACCGGACTGCCCACTAGCACTATTGATACCTATGCTTCCATCCAAGCGGTATTTAACCCAAATCTAACTACAGCCCAAATCAACAAACTGAAATCTACGTTAGCCGGTTTAGGCTACACTGCTGAAACTATTAAAGATCAAGTCAGCACAGTCTTTACTGTCATCAATGCCATAACTTACGTATTCGACGGCTTTGCTGGGATTACCTTAGTAGCTGCAGCTTTTGGGATAGTTAATACTCTATTCATGTCAGTCCAAGAGCGTACAAAAGAGATTGGTCTGATGAAAGCCCTGGGTATGGGAAGGCGTAAAATCTTTGCCTTATTTAGTATTGAAGCTGTCTTGATTGGCTTCTGGGGCAGTATTCTGGGAATCATCTTCGCTAATTTTCTTGGTAAAATCGTTAATAATTTAGCGACAAAAGGTTTTCTTAAGGATTTCCCAGGGTTGAATCTTTTATCATTTCCAGCCAAAGCTAGCACGATCATAGTTGTAGGAATTATGTTGATAGCGTTTCTAGCCGGGACTCTACCGGCACGCAGGGCTAGTCGTAAAGACCCAATTGACGCCCTGCGTTACGAGTAAAATTCTTTAGATTCTCCTTAGGAAGTGGCTATGTGACCAAGTCCCATGAGTACTAGGATTAGCATTAGACCGCCAGCGATAAACAGCACTATTGCGGCAATTTCAGCAACCATTCCAACTGTCCAGAATGCGTAAGCATCACCGAGCAATAAGCCGCGGAGAGTCTCACCCTGGAAGAGAAGTGCTTCCTGAGCTTTCAAAGTCGTATTAGTCGGATCGGCCATAGCCTTAGCACTAACTTGTGCGTAAGTTTCACCACCGGCTATCTCTGATAGATGTACGCCAATAAAGTGATCGGCATATGCTTTGGCCTGAGGGCCAGTCGTTAGCTGCTGACCGGCATAGCGATTTAGATAAGGCCCAATCTGTGGACTTGCTAGCGCCGGGCTACCAAGAGCAGGGAAATATATCTTCTGAGCGGATAGCTCGTTTCGAACATTAGTTGTCGTAAACGAATACGTCGCCCAAGCCAGTCCTCCAAGTACTAGGAGAGCTATTGTAGCGACTACTCCAAATGAAGTAAGGAGTTTATCTACTACTTTTCGTGATTTCTTACTAACAGCCATTTTATTTACCTTTCTTTTTATTTTTATGCTTATATTTTCATCATAACGCTTTTTTACAACAATGCAAGCGATAATACTAATGATTATTTGCTTATTGATGTATAGTGTGTTAGAATATATGGATGAATCGTGATCCAATCAACAATAGTGAACGGTTATCTCTCTCAGAGTTATCCGAACAAATAGATGAGATAGAGATTAGCCCAGAAACTAGGGCGGCAGCTGGTACTCCAAACTTCGCCAGACCAGTTGACCCAACTATCGAGGCGATAGCCGCTGGACGACGCGTCGAGATGGAGCGAGCTAATTGGGACCTTGGTGAAATAGGTGAGGTAGCTATTGGCACGGAAGTTACTCTGGGCACTGGATCTGAAAATCCAAAACTAGATTAAATTTTATATAACATAGTAAGTCTATTTACATATAAATTTGAAATTATATTGTTTTAGTGGTTAACTGTTGTTGGTAAATTAAAAATGAAAACTCCACGCTTTAATAAACTTATTTCCAATCTTGCATTTAACAGAGGGCTTATCAGCCAAGTTCGTTTTTATTCAAAACGCTTAAAGGATGAGAATTCCATACGACGAACTGGTTTAGTATTTTTGGTTTTGGCTTTCGTGGTTCAAATCTTTACTCTAGCTTACCCGGCTCAAGCGGTTGTCAGCGGATCTTCGAACGACATAATATGGGGCGGTATTGGTTACGACGTTGGGCCAAACCCTAAAACGAACCTCTTAGATTTCTATGATAGTAATTCTGATGGCCATAATACAGGCATCCGAACCGTGATGAACTATTACAATATCAACGGGTCAGACATTCAGAATACTACCGAAACAACCATTAACTCGTCCGACCACAGCCTGTACTCTCTAGGCCGCAACCCACACTCTTCTCTAGATAAACCGGTCGTAATTGGTGGCGTAACATATTACTTAAGACCCCTATACACTTGGGGAGATAATATCACATATGACGTTTTAGCGGGTGAGAGAGCTGGGATCAATGGTGATGCTTATGCGAAATACTTTGCCATTATGTTTGGTTGTGGCAATATAGTTATTCACTTACCAATACCAACTCCAGTCCCCACACCGGTACCAACGCCAGTGCCAACACCAGTCCCCACACCGGTACCAACGCCAGTGCCAACACCAGTACCAACGCCAGTGCCAACACCAGTACCAACTCCAGTCCCCACACCGGTGCTTACGCCAAATATTGTGCAGAGCAAGAGTGCTTCAAATCTTACGCAAGGTTTATCCAATGCCGAGCTAAAAGACGCTGTCGCTGGTGATGTGATCCAATATCAGTTAACTACCAAGAATACAGGGCAAGCAGTGGAGGTTAATTACACAATTGCTGACAACATAAATTATGTTTTGCAGTACTCCGTAGTTCAGTCAATAAGTGATGATGGGACACTAAGTAATGGCACTATTACGTGGCCAGAAACCAATGTACCCCCAGGCACGACTATTATCAGAACCTTTGACGTAAAAGTTGATAGTCCAATTCCGGCTACTACTCAATCGACCTCAGACCCGGAAGCATTTAATATGAAAATGACAAACTTATATGGCAATACTGTTGTTGTCCCTCTGTATTCACCAGTTCCTCAGGTAACCCCTCCTGTAGTCACACAGACAAGTAATTCATTGCCCAACACCGGGCCAGGTAATGATCTAATAATAGTCTTTTTAGTAACAACTGTTGCGGCATACTTCTACTCTAGGAGCCGACTGCTTTCAAAAGAAACAGATATAATATTAAACAATTACACTTCCGCTGGGGGGCCTGATTTATGAGTAACGAGCAACTAGACAACCATGGCGCTGAGTTTCACCCAAGCCCAGAGTCAGAAGTAGTACAGCAACAAAATATTGAAGCTAAGCCCGATACTATAGAAACGGCCGCGCCAGGTGTTGAGGAGATTCGCGAGACCATCGATAAAGTTGAAGATACCATGCCTCGACCGGAACCGGAATCAGGCACAGAAAATGAAGCGACAATCCTACCTCCGCCCAATGATCACTTAAAGTCTCAGACCCTAAACCTGACTCTGCGAAAAACTCGTCAACAATTATCTAAACCAGCAATGGCTTTTAGTAAAGTAATCCACCAACCACAAGTTGATGTTATTAGTGACGTGACCGGAAAAACCATTGCCCGACCAAGTGGGTTACTATTCGGAGGCCTATTCGCACTACTTGGAAGCTTGCTTTATCTGTACTCGTCATACCACTATCATTTTACTTATAAATATATTGCTTTTAGTCTATTCTTTGTCGGTGGCTTTATAATTGGTCTACTTATTGAGTTTCTTGGAAAAGTATTCAAGCGCAACAAAACTGAGCATAAAGCACAGTAAATTGTTAATTATCAGGCCAGTTTAGAAGCTTTTCTCTCTGTCGGTACTTTGATTGTCATGGCAATACCAGCCAGGCCCCACCATAGGTAACTTAATGTTGGGTCTTCCCAGGCATGCGATAACATATTAACTACTACTAACCCCAAGAAACTAGCGAATAGACCAAGAGCCAGCGAACTATCGCGTCGTCGCCAGAGACGGCAGGCAACGCTGATATTTATTGCTAAGAATAACCCCAGTCCCAGGACTCCGGTTTCTTGACCAATCTGAATATAATAGTTCTCAGCTATCCGAATCCTTTTGGGGTTATAGGTTGAGGCAGGACCCGCCGTACCAACACCTCCTCCCAGAGACTGATGATAAATATCCTTGAGCCCTGATTCCAAGCCGCTGAGATGCCCTTGATCCGACGTAGTCTTGACGGCTGAATTGCTCTGGGTATGGTAAATAATATTCTGAAGCCTTGTACTATGGTCAGTGACAACTAGAGCCGCTGCGATTATTAGAAGTATCAGACCACCCAGTACCACGGCTTTGAATAATCTAGTCTTATATAGTGCCAGCACCACAACAAAGGCAAGGGCAACAAACGTACCAATCCAAGCACTTCTAGAGAAGGTATAGATCAGCGTTACTAAGCTGGCAATTAATAAAGCGACCATCTTATAGTTGCGCCTTAATTTTAAAATCAATGCGGTCATCACAGACGTTATCAGAACAAGATAAGCACCGTAGGGATTTACGCCCCTAAGTGTTGATTGAATCCGTACATAACTTTGATTAGAATTTATTGTTTGATAGGCAGGTATGGTGGATTGTCCGTAACCAAAGTGTTTTAAAAAATCTTGGGGCAATATAAAAGCTTGTAATAAACCGAAAAGTGTCACGATGGCTGCCGGCCACAGAACAATCGGCACCCAATGCTTGCGTAAGAAATTGGAAGCCAAGGCCGCTACCCAAGTGACTATAAAGAACAGTAGAAAACGGCTGTCTACTACTACGCCGTAGCCCAGGGCTTTGGCGGTTACATTCTTGGTATAGTAAGCTACCAAACCAACTATTATAATCAGCGCCGCATAACCAATAATTAACCATATAGTCTTACTCCTCAACAGTTCGCGGCGGATTGTCTTATCAATAGTCACTATGTACACAGCAACCATTGTGGCCAGTACAAGCAGTACTTCAGTATATAGCCGAAGTGCCGTGTAGTGACCGATCACGCTCGATCCCCAAACAGTTAAAAAGGCGTAGAAGGGAACGGTTATCAGGATTATGCCAACAAGGACCGTTAATATTCTACCCGCCAGGACTTTGCTCTTCATCAATATAATTGTACTCTACAGCTAAGTGATCATCTAAGCCCATTTTTAACTACTGCAAAGTAGATCAAAATACTGCGTTCCTCCAAAAGGTATTTTCTGTTTGACTATACTGCGCGAAGTAAAACTGGAAGCAAAGGTTAGGGTGAACTCGCCATACTGTTGGTTGATTGAGTCTATGGCATCACTCAGCCAGCGCTCCTTATTTACTTCATCTAGTAGGCTCACTTGATTCTCTTTGGACGGCTCCAAGCCATAGCAAGTTACTCCGATCTCTCTGACATCGTTGCCGCCAGGACGGCGATTGAAAACCAGTATAGCCCGGCGATATATCTCAGCATTAGAATAAAAAGTGGTTTTAAACATCTTGCGGTTGTACCAATAATCGCCCGAATCGTAGCGAGCATAGACCATAATGCCACGAGCGCACAGATTTTTATAACGAAGTTTAACGCCGGTTGTCTCGCATAAGTATGCCAAGCGAGAATTAACAGCTTCTAAACTTAGATGACTATCTTCTAAGACATACTGACGACCAACCGACCTTGTCTGGCTCTCGTGCTTATCAACTTCCCAGCCGCGCAACTTCTGGTACCAATCATCACCACAAATGCTATGAAAAACCAGGCGGTGCAACGTTTCAGAAGAAGCATCCAAAAACTGCAAGGGCGTATAAATACCAACGGCGTTGAGCCGTGCTTGATTACGCTCGGCTATACCAGTTAAATCGGTTAGACTCAGCGTAGCCAGCGTAGAACGTAGGTTACTATAGTCTATGATGTCCAGTCCGTCGGGTTTGTGTAGGGAAGCGGCCTGCTTGGCCAAGAACCGATTAGGGCCTATCCCAATATTACATTTCATCCAACAACCAACTTCGTCTTTAAGGCGTTGCTTGATCTCCATGCCAATATCCCGCAGCGGACGGGCATTGAGGTACTGTCTAGTGCCGTTGAAATCTATTATGCCCTCATCGATACTCTTCATGGTAACCTCCGGTGAATAGCTGCGCATAATAGCCACCAACTTCTGGTATACGTAGTGGTATTTTGGCGGATCAGTCTCTACTATTACTATCCCAGGGGCCAACTTCAAGGCCTCATCAGCCCGCATACCAACCCTAACTCCTAGAGCTTTGGCTTCATAAGAGGCGGCTATAATACAACTAAAGGCAGATTTCCTATTAGTTACGCCAACCGGCCTGTTTCTAAGCATTGGGCGAGCTTGTTGCTCAACCGTAGCAAAACAAGAATTTAGATCAATGTGCATTATCTCCGGCTGGGCTCTATTAAAAGGTAGGTGCATAGCTAGCATCCGCAATATAGACAAGCTTCCAGGCCAAACTCATGGCATCGAATTCCAGTCGATAGTCAGCGTTACCGTCAGTCATGTCAAAAACATGAACCATGCGTTGACCCTTACGAGTTGGATGGCGTAAGCCAGTCTCGGTAAAAATAACTTGCTTGCCATTATATTCCATGCGCTTGGGGAAACACTTTGGCTGGTCTTTGTCTTTAAAATAATAGGCAACTATCGTTACGTCCTCGTTCAGCGTGATAACATCTTCCATAACATTTAACTCCTAAAATCTAAGTGGTAATAAAGATAACGCAGTGGCGATTGATCGCCAAAGAAACGGGTTTAAATAGAGAAGCTATCTGGTGTCGACAACAAGCCACCGTTCATAGGTTGCAGCCTTTAGACCAAAGAGCTAGTAATTAGAATGAAGGTTGGTAGGGACCGAGGTGTACCACCTTAGATTTATAGAAGTCTGTACGGAGGAAGGCAATTGCTTGCCAGCCCATACATGGCTTAAGTATTATTGTACACCAGCTGGCGCACAAATATACATACCAAATCACCCAAAGATAAATCTGCAATCATAATGTAAAATATAGCTATGGGATCACGATTTGACACAATCTTCCGCGTTAGCATTATCCTAAAAGGCCTAGATGCAGTGGCTGAAATCATTGGGGGCGCATTGCTACTATTCATCACACCAAGTGACATAACGCACTTTGTGGGATGGCTGACCCGTAGCGAGCTAGCTGAAGACCCCCACGACTACATAGCAACACTGCTCAATCACAGCGCTCATCATTTGGCGGCTAGCTCAACTTTATTTGGGGCTATCTACCTGCTGTCCCATGGCGTTATTAAATTGTTTGCTATTATAAATGTCCTAAGAGATAAATACTGGGCTTATCCCGTGTTAATAATTGTACTCATCGGTTTTGTTGTTTATCAGGTTATTGATATTATCACTAAACATTCCATTACTATGTCACTACTGACAATATTTGATATCTTCATTATCATAATGACCTGGCTAGAATGGGAAAAGAAACGCAAGCATCATATAGAAGCAGTAAATAAGGATTAGTTTTGTTGACCTGTTTGCTTGTATAGTGCCCAGTAGGT
>PLTT01000013.1 GCA_003164595.1 Candidatus Saccharimonadota bacterium
TTTTACCCACTTGCTGCACCATAAGCATTATGACCTCAATAAAATGGGGTCTTTTTATTGCAAATAAATCTACTAACGCTTATGCTTATCCTATATGAAAAAAATTAACAATCAATCAGGTTTTGGTGCCATAGAAGTTCTATTAACTCTAATAGTAGTTATTCTACTAGTTTTTGTGGGTTGGTATATTTACCATACCGATCATAAGACAAATGTTTCTACTCCTAAATCATCAACTACGTCTACAACAAGTCCAACACCTGGATGGCAAACATTTAATGATAGTACAATAAGTTTCAAGTACCCGAGTACTGTAACAGTAGCAAAAATCGAGTGTCCTCAAACATCTGAAACTTGTGTTCAAGCTAAAGATTCATCGGAGAGTGGTGACGGACTAATTTTTTATGAACAATCATCTACTCTCACTGCTAAAGATTTTGCAGCCCAAGATGATTCAGGCGGTGGCGTCGGTGTAATCTCATCAAACAGTAACACGATAAACGGTTTTGATACTTATACAGTTGAGACTACTTCTAGCGGATTAGGTGGTACTTACACTATATGGTCATCATACCTAAGCCATAATAACGAAGTAGTATCAACTTCGTACCACACAAACTCTACTTCCGTATCTTTATATAATCAAATTGTTGGAACATTAAAGCTAGTAAATTAAGTGTAACTCCCAACCCTTACTTAAATAACAAATACTCTCTACAAGGTTCTTCTAAAATCTTCTTCCAACGAGCTATCTCATCCCTAATAAGGTGTAAATCTTTACCTATTCTAAATCCATGAAGTTACAATTATGATGTATAATAAGAACCATGAATGATGACACTATACAAGACTTAAAGCAGTTTATTGCTACTACAATAACGCAACAAACCTCCGAAATCGTAGTACGTTTAGATAAAGTCGATATGAGACTTGATAAAGTTGAGCAAAAACTCGAAGATATATCATTATCGGTTGCTGAAGCCATTGAAAACAGCAATGAAGCTACCGACACACAACTAAAAGACCACGAAAACCGTATTGTTCACCTTGAACATAAAATTGCCTAGATTATAAATTGTATATCAAAGTGTAAGTACCAAATCTTACACAGACAGTGAGTATTCTGTATAAGGTTCGTTCATTATCTCTCTCCACCGAACCAATTCATCCCTAATAAGGTGTAAATTTTTACCCACTCGCTGCACCAAGCATAAGCATTTTAATTTATACTTCTTACGAACTCTATAATTGGTTTGTAGTCAATCTTGTTTGGGTCTGACGTCTCTAGGTTCATAACATTTTTAGTTAAGCCTAGGTTCCTATACCAACCTAGCCCCACAATAGAGCAAATTGCTTCCAGTACTACAGCAATATACCTCAAATAGTCTCTAAAACCCTCACTAACATCATCTTCTCTATTACGAACAATATAGCGTCTTGCAGCTATAAAGCCTTTTGTATAGCAATCTATTTCAATGATGTTTTTACAGTTAGCTAGAGCTGCATGGAACTCTTTTCTATGTGATAGGGAGAAGTTTCCTTCTAGTATCAAAGACTTATCATTCTGAATAGCAGCCTCAATAGCTTCATAGACGGCACCATAAGACTTCTTCTCTAATTTAAACCAGTCGGTAAAGGAAGTTTTGTTAAAGGCGTACCTGGCTAACCTATAGTCATCTTTAGAGAATATAGGTATACCAAAAATCCTCTCTAACTCTTTAGCTAAAGTTGACTTACCAGTTGCTCCTCCGCCTTGAATAATGATTATTTTCATGACTACATTGTAACTTAGTGTAAGTCCCATCTCTCACTTAACGTTAATGTGATAGAAAGTACTCCTGATACGGTTTTTCTAATATTTTATGCCAACGCATAATTTCATCAGTAATTTGGTGTAAACTTTTACCCACTTGCTGCACCAAACATAAGCGTTATGACCTCAGTATTTTGAGGTCTTTTTATTGTAAATATATTCCACTAAGCTTATGCTTATCGTATATGAAAAAAATTAACAATGAATCAGGTTTTAGTGGCATAGAGTTAATAATAGTAATTTTAGTAATCATAATATTGGGATTAGTAGGATGGTTAGTATACAAAGATAATCATAAGAACTCTACAACTACTTCAAAATCTACGACTTCTTCGACTAATTCGAGTAATCCAACATCAGGATGGAATACTTATAAGTCATCTCTAGGAGGATTTAGTTTTAAGTATCCGAGCAGTGGATGGACCTTAAAGGTATATGATAATTCAACCTCGTCGTGGGTAAGTGGATCAGCTGTGACAAGTAACGAAGCGTCATTATCAATTGACGAAAACATAGGAAACGGACTAAGTACTAGCGGTGATGATTATCAGATAATTATCAATATTGGCGATAAAAGCGGAGCAATAAGTGATAATGGAATCTTAAATTATAGTGCTGGTAGCGTACTGGAATCATTTGGTAACGGATTAGGTTTATGGCAGACCTCACAGGACACCTATAACGGTCACGGTAATAACGATCCACAATGCGGCTCGGATAGTACAGTAATGACAAGTATTGCCTCAAACAGAAACCTATACTATCAATTATCAAACGGTAATTATCTTGATCTCACAGGATCTTTCTGTACGGGTCCTGGAGAAACACTTAGATTAAACTATCAACAACAGACAACTAGCCCTGAAACAACAATTACAAAAGAAGTTCTTAATTCATTCAGTTTCTAGATTGTAACTCCCGTCTCTTACTTAGATAACAAATACTCTCGATATGGTTCTTCCAGTATCTTCCTCCATCTAGCCATTTCATCCCTAATAAAGTGTAAATTTTTACCCACTTGCTGCACCAAGCCACATCATCAGGTAACCATTATTCGTACTGCCCATATTTTATAATTTATAGCTGATAAAAATTAGTTGCTAGTAGATTACTTTAATTAAACAGATACCTTACTCCGGGTTGTCATCTGGTATACTTCAATAAACTAAGCTATGTCGCAGGTAATAATTGTTTCTAACCGATTGCCAATCAGCGTCAGTAAAAAGAACGCTAAATTAGTCTATTCTCCTAGTTTAGGTGGCCTAGCCACAGGCTTATCTTCTTATGTAAATGACCCAGGTAATACTTGGATTGGTTGGCCGGGCATTGCCAGCGATGAGTTGAATGAAGAAGAAAAACAATCGATTGCTACTGAGCTAGGTAAACGCAATTGCTACCCCGTTTTTTTAAGTAAGAAGCAAATTGATGAGTTCTATAATGGCTTCAGCAATTCGATTCTTTGGCCACTGTTTCATAATCTGCCGTCACGAAAAATCGAACCGGATCAGTTAACTACCTGGTGGCAGGCATACAAGAAGGTAAACCAGCACTTTGCCGAGGTGGTCGTTAATTTGGCGCAACCAAAAAGCCAAATTTGGGTACACGATTATCAATTATTATTGCTACCGGAGCTATTAAGGATTGGGAAGGTTGGGGCAAATATTGGATTTTTCCTACACATTCCTTTTCCGAAGACCAAAACTTTGAGTAGGCTAGCCGAGGCTAAAAAACTGCTTAATGGTATGCTTGGTGCTGATTTAATTGGTTTCCACACCACGGAATATGTTAATGACTTTTTGTCGTTTAGCAAAACTACTGGCATCGGAAAAATAAATGATAATGTTATTAGTCTTCCATCACACAGAGTGGTAGTCAACGAGTTCCCAATGGGTATCGACTACAATAAGTATGCTAAGGCTGCTAAATCGAAGGATGTGAAGTTGGCCGCCAAACGCTATAAAAAACGATACTCGGGCCGCAAGCTAATTGTAAGCATTGACCGTTTGGATCCAACTAAAGGTTTGGTGCAGCGCCTGAATGCCTATCGTGAATTTCTGAAACGTAACCCGAATCAATGCGGTAAAGTTGTTTTTACAATGGTGGCTGCGCCCTCACGTACCGATATTATTGTTTATCAGAATCTGGCCAAACGCCTAGAATCTTTAGCTCAAAAAATTAATAGAGATTTTGGTACTTCTAAGTGGCAGCCGGTAGATTACATGAATATCGTCCAGCCATTTGAAGAAGTTGCAGCGCTATTCCAGATTGCAGATATTGCTTTCATAGTCCCCCTTCGGGATGGTATGAACCTAGCTGCCAAAGAATTTGTTGCAAGTAATAAAAAGCCTGGTGTACTTATTTTGAGTGAAACCGCCGGTGCGGCCGAAGAGCTCCAAGATGCTTTGCTCGTTAATCCGAAACAACTAGAAAGCTTAGTACGAGCATTGCAACAAGCAATGGGCATGCAAAAGAAAGAACTTCGCGGCAGACTATACCGTATGAAAAAAGATCTATCCGTGAACACCGTGCAGCACTGGGCTAAAACGTTCGTCGATACACTGCAGCAGCCCATACCCCACACTCCGCGCCTAACTCGGACACTAAATACCCGCTTGATACATGGTCTTAATTACGACTTCCGCCAGGCAAAAAAAAGACTGCTATTTCTCGATTATGATGGTACCTTGGTACCGTTTAGCGCTCATTACAAGAACACGCATCCGCCAAAAGCGATTATTAAACTACTCTCTGATTTGAGCGCCAACCCGGTAAACGAGGTTGTGTTAATTAGCGGCCGGAGCGCCGATTTCCTACAAAAGTGGTTTGGCGCAATACCAATGAATCTTGTCGCGGAGCATGGAGCTGCAATTAAAAAAAACGAAAATAAAAATTGGCAAACAATTGATAAAACCAGCACCAGTTGGAAAAAGCTGCTACTGCCAGTCCTAAAAAAATACGCACGGTTAGCGCCTGGAGCTCATGTTGAAGTGAAATCAAATTCGCTCGTATGGCACTACCGAGCTGCCAAACCGTATAATGCCCAGAAGTATGCAGTCATTATTAAACGGTCTCTAAAACCCATTCTTAAGAAGTATGGCTTGGAAATACTTCAGGGTAACAAGGTCCTGGAGATTAAAAATCCACAGATTAGTAAAGCTAATGCCGCGAAGCAGTGGTTAGATCAAAACTATCCATTCGTTCTCTTCATTGGCGATGATCTGACCGATGAAGATTTATTTTTGGCTCTTTCGCCCGACAGCTACGCCATTAAGGTGGGGCGAGGCCGAACAGCTGCCCGGTTTCGAGTGGACTCCAGTAGAGACGTTGTAGGTCTACTACGAAAGCTGGCAAAACTCTAATCAAGGAGTTCTCAGACCTAATTTACTAACGGATATTCCTGGCATGGATCTTCCCAGCTTTTCTCCATCTATATATTTCACCCCTTATAAGGTGTAAATTTTTACCAACTTGCTGCACCAAACATAACCGTTATGACTTTCTTGCTTAGTAATTTCATACTTTTGAAAGTGCTACTTTTTGTGAGTGGGCTATTTAAGTAATAAGTGCATTTACCGATAACATGAAAGATAGGGCAATAATGATAATCAGAGAAAACAAAAATAGCTTACGCGCCGATTGCTGATGGTTTCGGGAATTAAAGCTCCTTGAGCTCAAATACATCCACCACAGACCCAAAAGTAGCATAACTGCGGCGAATACGTAGCCAGTGTATCCAAAAAACGTTAGGCATAGCGTCGCCACAATAAAGATACCGATATATGCCAGCATCTGTATCTCGGTATTTCTAATACCTTTCACTGCCGGTAAGACAGGTATGCCAGCTGACTTATAGTCATCAAGTCTAGAGATAGCAATGGCGTAAAAATGCGCCATCTGCCAAGTTACCATTATTATAAATAATATAACAGCAGCAGTATTAATATTATTTGATACTGCGCAGTAGCCAGCAACCATCGAAGCCGCTCCTGGCGCGGTACCAACTAATGTTCCGTGAATACTACGACGCTTAACCATCCCATAAAGAACCACATAAATTAGGAATGCAGAGATTCCAATAAACACAACAAATAAGTTTGTATATATTGTCAGGATCGCAACGCCAATTACCCCAAGTATCAGACCAAAAATTAAAGCGTTTACTGGCCTAATTAAACCACTAACCAAAGCTCGGTTTTTGGTTCTAGCCATTCTAGAGTCAATATTGCGGTCAATATAGTTATTAAAGACACAGGCTGAGGCAATAATTAACGAAGTACCCAATAGTGTAAATAATAATAAGGTTAGATCAATATGATCTCGAGCGGCAAGCAAAAACCCACCGCTGGCGGTTAATAAATTACCATAGATGATCCCTGGTTTTGTTAGATTGTAATAGTCTTTAAGTCGGTTCACGTATTAAAAACCACCACCTTGGTTGTTCAAGTAGGTATTGATTTGCTCAGGTGTCATGCGATGATTGAGGTTGTTCATTATCCAGATAGATCCAAATACTAAAATTAACACAATAGTAATCATAAAAATAAGAACAAACAATTTCCATCTTGGTTTTGTCTCCTTGCCAAGGTGCAAGAAATAGAACATCTGAACAAGAAATTGGATTAATGCAAGACCTATGATTGCGGCAATAACCCAATCATTAGTCGAAACGCGGTGAACAACCATTAAATATGCGCATAATGTTAGGGCGATTGACAACAAAAAGCCGGTAACGTAGCTTCTAAGGCTCCCCTCATTATCCTCGTGTTTTACGACCACGCTGTCATGTTCGTTACTCATTTGCCTAGTGACCCCATTAAATAAACAATCGTGAATATAAAAATCCAAATTATGTCTAGAAAATGCCAGAATATGCTAAACAGTGTTAATTGTCTTAAATTGTTTTTAGACAAACCTCCACTGAAAATCTTTCCTAGCAATACCACGAGCCAGAGTAGGCCTATACTTATATGCAATCCATGTGTTCCAACCAGAGTAAAGAATGCTGACAAAAAACCGCTTCTACGCCAACTATTGCCAGTAATAACCAGGTGCCTAAACTCTGTTAGCTCTAAACTTAAGAAAGCGATACCTAGTAAAAAAGTTATCAGGAACCAAAACAAAACCTTATTTTTATGGTTCGCTCTGGCCGCCAATATACCCAACCCGCATGTAAAACTTGACGTTAAAAGTATCAAAGTCTCTGTCAGGACATTAGGTAGTGAGAATAGTGTCTGTCCTGATGGCCCTCCAAAAATATTGTGGTGTAGGACGGCGTATGTTGCAAAAAGACTAGCGAATAATACGCAGTCGGTCATTATATAAACCCAGAAACCGAACACGGTCTTTGAGTTTTTCTCATGATCAGTACCGGAAAGACGTAGTGATGCAGCCGGCGTTGATGCGTCACTCATGCATATCTCCTTTTTGGAGCTTGAGCTTTCCTAGCGGCGTATTCCGTTTCAATTCGTTCAATTTCTTTCGCTGGAACTATGAACTCGGTATGATCATCCGAGGAGCGTACGATAATGACTACTATTATCGTCACTAGAGCAGCGATGCATAGCCACCAGACATGCCAAATCATACCGAAACCAAATGCTACACTCAACATACCAATAATGGGCGCAATGCCACTGTTTTTGGGCATGACAATGTCCTTGTAATGAGGCACTTCATCCGTATCCTTGTTTGATTGTCGCTTGGCTTCCCAGAATGGATCACGGTCGTGAACAATCGGGCTGATCGCAAAGTTGTAAAACGGTGCTGGGGAGGGGATTGACCACTCTAGAGTTCTGCCATTCCACGGATCACCAGTGTAGTCTATGTTGTCTTTTCGTTGAATAATGCTAAGAGCAATTTGCAATACAAATATCCCAACTCCTATGGCAATAATTCCGGCACCGATGCCGGATACGATAAATAACGGCTGCCAGCCTAGAGAAGCGCTATAGTGGTCAAGTCTCCTGGTAGCACCCATCAAACCCAAAATATAGAGTGGGATGAAGGCTAGCAAAAAACCTATAAACCAACACCAAAATGACCATCTCCCTAGCCGTTCGTTCAAGCGGAACCCGAATATTTTAGGGAACCAGTAGGTAATACCGGCCAGATATCCGAATACGACTCCACCTACGATCATGGTATGGAAGTGGGCTACCAAAAATAGACTGTTGTGTAACTGAAAATCCGCCGGTGGTACCGACATAACAACGCCCGCCACTCCACCAACCGTAAACAGACCTATAAAGCCCATGAACCAGTACATCGGCGTCGAGAAATTGATTCTGCCCCTAAACATAGTAAACAACCAATTGAATACTTTTACTCCGGTCGGGATTGCAATAACCATGGTCATAATCCCAAAGAACCCATTAACATCTGCTCCTGCGCCCATAGTAAAGAAGTGGTGTAGCCAAACACTGAATGACAAGACGGTGATGGCACCAATTGCCCATACCATTGAAGTGTAACCAAATAGTCTTTTTCTAGAGAAGGTTGCAACAATCTCCGAGTAGATTCCAAAAGCAGGGAGTATTAGTATATATACCTCAGGGTGACCCCATGCCCATATAAGATTCACGTACATCATCGGGTTACCGCCAAAGCCACCGGTAAAGAAATGCATACCCATAGTACGGTCTAAGAATAAAAGAGTAAGAGTTACAGTTAGGATTGGGAAAGCAAACATAATAAGTAGAGTGCTACCCAAAACACTCCAGACAAACATCGGCATTTTCATTAGATTCATGCCGCTACAACGCATCTTTACGATAGTTACAAAAAAGTTAATCCCAGAAAGTAAACTACCGATTCCGGCAATCTGCAAACTCCATATCCAGTAGTCGACCCCGACACCAGGACTATAACGTAGCTCCGATAGTGGCGGGTAGGCTAGCCAGCCCGCAGTTGAGAATTCGCCAATTCCAAGTGACAAATTTATAAGAATCATCCCAGCCGCAAACAGCCAGAAGCTAGTTAGATTCAAAAACGGAAAGGCTACATCCCGCGCACCGATTTGAATGGGCAACACCAAATTAATTAGGCCAAACATTAATCCCATAGCTGCAAAAAATATCATTATTGTTCCGTGAGCACTAAATAATTGTTGGAAAGTGGTTGCCGATAATACACCGTGCGACGCTCCGACTGAGGTAGCTTGTTGGGTTTTCATCATCAGAGCATCGGCGCCGCCCCTGACTAGCATCAGTAAACCAACAATTATGTACATCACGCCAATCTTCTTAGGATCAACGCTAGTCAACCACTCCTTCCATAACCATTTCCACCGTTTGGTATAGGTCATAAACAAGATAGCAATAAAACCGCCTAGGACAATTGACACAGCAGCCCCCAAAGTAACTTTATCGTGTGGGAAGACATGGATATTAAGCTTGCCCAAAATACCCGCGACATAATTCATGGCATTACCATCCCATTTATGTCACGTGCCTTGGGATTATTTATAGTTGTTACCGAGTCAATTGATTGGGTGCTGTCCTCGCTAGGGGACATATATTTATAGACTATAGAATTATATAAATCAGGCGAAACGTTCGAATAATGGGCTACCTTATTATATTGGCTTGGCTTGGTCAGTTGATTGTAGGTAGCCACAGTTAGTTTTTTGGGTGACGCACTTAATTGTCTAATCCAATTAACATAGTCGCGGTTGGAACTGGCCTTAACTGTGAATGTCATACCGGAAAATCCCTCACCACTTATGTTAGCTGACGATCCATTAAATATACCATCTTTCGTGGCCATTAAATTTAGTTGGGTGGACATACCTGGCATTGCGTAAATTTGACCACCGAGCTGGGGTATCCAAAACGAATTCATTGGGGCGTCAGAAGTAATCTCGAAATTTATAGGTGTATTGGTTGGAATTTCAAAATTATTAATTGAGGCAACTTGGTCGTTTGGGTAGATAAACAACCACTTCCAGTCCAACGCCACAACTTGGATGTTTATTGTCTTATTATCAGAAGCTATTGGTTTATATGGGTCTAGCGAATGGGACGATGTCCATGCCACGACGGATAAGATTAGAATTATGCCAGAAGGTATTAACCACCAGATAGCTTCAGCTACAGCGTTATGATCTAGGTTTGGCGAGTACTTGGATTTTGTATTGGTTTCTCTGTACCTAAAAGCAAAGACACCTAAAAGCGTAAATACCGGAATGACAACTATTAAGGATAACCCCAAGGCAAAATATATAAGATTTCGTTCTTTTAAAGCAATTGGGCCTGCCGGATCAAGAACGGCTATGTTGGTATGGTGCAGATACCAGGCCGAAATTCCAACAGAGGCAATTAACAAGATTGAAATTACCCCGATTTTTAGTTTTTTATTCATGAGTTATATGTTCTAAAGACTGATTATATTTATTTGAAGTGAGCCGTGATAATGGCTGCGTCACAAACATACTTTATTTTTCCATGCCTCAATTAAGGGTATAACCTCAATCATTATAGCCCCTACTATAGCATTTTTCCCCTCGTCCATGTTATTAAAATAACCTTTTCGGCCATTATTTGAATTACAGTTTTTGGTCTAAGATAACTATACTTTAGGCATGCCCTCATTTGATTTATCCGCAGTCCTAGAGATTCCTGAACTAAAGTCTAATCTAGAAGCAGTCAACGATGTTCTTGCTAACGCCATAAGCAAAGATAACGAGTTTATTTATGATCCTTATAATAGAATTATGCAATCTAAGAGTAAGCGACTACGGCCAAGCTTGGTAATTGCTATTGCAAGCGTTCAAAGGCCTCCGTCGGAGTCTGATGTTATCACATCGGCCGCGGCCGTTGAAATGGTACACATAGCTAGTCTTATACATGATGATATTATTGACCATGCTTCAGTAAGGCACGGCCTCAATACAATAAACTCCCAAGAAGGATTAGCTCAAGCCATCATAATTGGCGACTACCTTCTTGCGAAAGCTGGAGAAACTGCTGCTATGGTTAATGCTGAGATAGCTATCACGCTACAAACGGCTATCACTAGACTCTGCGCGGGGCAGGCTCGGGAGGTAAGCGATAACTATAATATAGATCGGTCATTGACCTCATATCTTGATGCTATATCTGGCAAAACGGCAGCTCTCTTTTCATGTTCTTGCCGTATCGGGGGTCTATTGAATGGTCGTGATGAAGCAGAGCTTGAGTATTTGAGCCAATTTGGAGAAAATTTTGGCATGGCTTTTCAGCTTATCGATGACCTGCTGGATTTTATATCTTCCGAAGAATTATTTGGTAAACCGGTGGGCAATGACATCGCTGAAGGAGTATACACATTACCGATACTATTGGCGTTAGGTGCTAGGCAGCCAACCAAGATACGACAACTTCTAATCCCTAAAACAAATATAAATCTGGGGCAGCTAAATACAATACTTTTTAGTAGTGGCAGCATAGCTAAGACTATTGCAGAGATTGAAAAATATAATTCATTAGCCGTTGAATCGTTGGATATTTTCGGGAAGGGGAATCAGACTATTAGTAACTTATGCCGTTTGCCTCATGCTTATTTCAGTTGGGCAATAAATAACATGGTTGATATGCCCTATAAACAACAAGTGTTTGATCTATTGTCGAATACTTGATGCTAAGCCGATTAAATCAATATTTTACTGACATCATTTTTTATTTTTTTCCACAACTGTTTCATGGGTAGCCAATCGCTACCTAAAATGGCAACGCCTAATAATATAAACAATGGCCCGCTGTTTGGATCAGTAGCAACCCCAGTGAAATATCCACCAAGCTGTTGCCCAAGAACCCAATAAATCACCGACGCACCAATACCAACGTATATAGCGGATTTTCGATAATTATTTGGGAAGAATACGAATAGTCCGACAATAATTTGTATAATCGCAACGACCGCGACAAACCAAAAGCCCATGTGGCCTATCATCGCGGCCGAATGTTCGTCTAGAAATGATATCCATCTAGGTGCGCCACTAGTCATTCTAGAAAGCATCTGCGAAGAATCGGCGGGAGAATTTTGGCCGGGCAGTAGAAGATAAATAGTACCTAAGATCCATAAACTTGCCCAAATAATTGGCAGCCAATACGCTGGCTTATTATTATCTTTGTTGGGCAAAACAGCCAAGGCTAATATGGCATAGATTAAAGCGGCACCCGGTAGTCCCATGAAAAGTGTTGAGTGCCAACTTAACATACCAGCCAAACCTTCGCCCAAAGACCAGACACCTAATGCCCAGAAGACTGAAGCTATAAGACCAACTTTGTTAGTTTTTTTAACTAAAATTAGCACACCTAATGTAAGTTGCACTAAGGCAAACAAGCCATCCCACAAAGCCGGGTGTGACAGTATGAGCCGTATCTCAAAATGCATGGGGCTTGAAACTATCCTTGGGTGTCCAAGGCTGACGGGAAGCAGCACTTTATTCGCAAAGTTGCTAGTAAACATCTGTCGTTGAAGCTGTAGTGCGCCATCCAATAGCCAAACCAGGCCAAGTGTTATTTGAATTTTTCGACGAGTAATTTTTTGTAGCACAATATCATCTTAAAACACATGGTCTGATTAAGTCAGACTTATGTGTGTTCTACGAATCTACTTATTTGTAGCTGGGAGTCTTTGAAGGACGTATTCTGCGATAATGATCAGCGAGATAATGACAATCGAACTTAAACAGATACTTGAAATTGGAGATTTATCTAGGATTGCTAGAGCGGTACCGCTGATTACTATTCCCGAACCCAGTATTGGCGCAAACTTTGAGCCAGTTTTTCTATTAATCTTTGCGGTTAATACCGCAATATACCTAACGACAAAAGTTATCAATAAAGTTGCACCTAACACAATATGTACGATTAATAAATAAATCATATTTTTTATTATACTTAAGTTTAATAATAAAGCTAGATTCGTAGCCTAAATTATTATATACGTAGCTATTATTTATTGCTAAATAGATAGTCTGTGGATAATCTACGAATAATCAAATCGTAACAATCTCTATGCTCAATCTGTTAAAGCGCAATAAATTTGTTGCCCATTATTTTAGGCTTCGTGATAGACTTAATTAAGTGCCTAAAAACGTTATGCTTTAAGACAAAACACAGATATAATTGAAGAAGTAATAATAAAAAAAGAGGGTCCATGAAAGTACTGATGCTAGGATGGGAGCTCCCCCCACAGAATAGTGGTGGTCTTGGTGTAGCTTGCTTTCAGCTTTGTAAGGCCCTCAGCGCTAACAACGTGGACATCGAATTTGTGCTGCCATACTACGTTAAAATACCCGTGCCGTTTATGAAAATTACCACGGCTTGGCCAAAGAAATATCGTAATGTTGTACGTACGGGATTGGCTTATGATAGTGCCAGTTATGTTGATAGTGGCGGGAATCCTCAGCATCTAGATATCATGCAACAGCAACGATTGTACGAGGAATCTGTTGATAAAGTCGTTGATCTTGGAAGTTTTGATATTATTCATGCCCATGATTGGCTGACTTTTCGAGCCGGTCTAAAACTAAAGGCTCAATCAGGTATGCCGTTAATTGTTCACGTCCACTCAATAGAGAGCGACCGCGCCGGTGGTAATAGCGGTAACTCACTAGTGAGGGAAATAGAGTATCTTGGACTTTCGATGGCTGACGAAGTTATTGCAGTTAGCGAGCACACTAAACAAGCCATTATTCGTGATTATGACATCCCCGCTGAAAAGATAAATGTTGTTCACAATAGCATTGACCGAGATGAGCTTGACGAGCTTGATCCAGATAACATCTACGTTTACCTAGAACTTATGAAGAGCCGGGGTTATCATGTAGTAACCAGTGTCGGCAGACTTACAGTCCAGAAAAACATCACCAATTTACTAAGGGCTGCTCAAAAAGTTATCGAGAAGGTCCCCAAAACGATTTTTGTTATCGTCGGAGGAGGCGAACAGTATAACGAGCTGGTTGATCTAGCTGCTGAACTAGGAATCTTAAGGAATGTTGTATTTACAGGCTTCCAAAGAGGTAAGCCTTGGCGAGATGCCTTTGCTGTCGCAGATTTATTTGTAATGCCTTCGGTTTCAGAACCTTTTGGACTAACGCCACTGGAAGCAATTAATTATGGAACTCCGTCACTAATTAGCTATCAGTCAGGTGTTAGCGAAGTGCTAAAAAATTGTTTAAAGGTTGATTACTGGGATGTCAAAGAAATGGCCAATCAGATAGTGGCAGTTCTTCGTACTTCGTCTCTAAGGCGAACACTTAAGGACAATGCTCAGGACGAGCTCCATCAACTGAGTTGGTCACCTTCTGCAGAGAAATTGCAGAAGATATATGTTAAGCGCCTTGCGGAGGTAGCCTAGATGCGTTCAATAGTCCTATATCTTCATGTCCATCAACCGTACCGCATAAAACACTATACTATCTATGAATCAGGAGTTGATCACAACTACTTTAATGCAAATTATGACAGCAACGAAAGTAACGAAAAGATCATTCATAAGATTGCTGAGAAATCTTACATACCTACCAACAACAAACTCATTGATTTACTCAATCGTTACCCCAATTTCAAATTAAGTCTATCTATAACAGGAACAGTACTTACTCAGTTGGAGCAATGGTCCCCGGAGGCGTTACAATCTTTCCGTGACCTGATTAGCACCGGTAGGGTAGAGATACTTGGCGAGACTTATCACCATAGTTTGGCTTTCTTTTATTCGTTAAAAGAATTCGAATCCCAAGTTAAAATGCACAAAGATAAGATTCAAGAACTTTTTGGCCAAACACCACAAGTATTCAGAAACACCGAGTTAGCCTATAACAATGATCTGGCTTATTGGGCAGACCAAGCTGGATATAAGGGTATTTTAGCAGAAGGCTGGGATAAGCTTTTGGGTTGGCGGAACGCGAACTATGTCTATCGACCAGCCTATACTAACAATATTCGTTTGCTTCTAAAAAACTATAGTTTGAGTGATGATATTGCTTTCCGTTTTGGCGACCAGAATTGGAAAGAATGGCCATTAACCGCCAATAAATTTTCAAATTGGCTAAATGAAACTACCGACGCTCAGGTATTCAACTTATTCATGGACTATGAAACTTTCGGCGAGCACCAATGGCAAGAATCCGGAATTTTTAATTTCCTGGATGATTTACCTAATCAATGGCTGAAGAACGATAACAATAATTTCTTAACAGTTTCTGAGGCAATTGATAGCCTTGAACCGGTTGATTACATAGATGCTCCGAATACCGTTACTTGGGCAGACACCGAGCGAGATCTATCAGCTTGGCTAGGTAATCCGATGCAGCAACAAGCCATACAGGCAATATATGATCTTGAGAAAATAGTGCTCGATACCAATGATTTAACGCTCATTGAAGACTGGCGACGACTACAAACTTCAGACCACTTCTATTATATGTGCACCAAATGGTTTAATGACGGAGACATTCATGCCTACTTTAGCCCTTATGAGACGCCTTACGAGGCGGTAATCAATTACATGAATGTCTGGCACGATTTACAATTTAGGCTGACTGAAAAAGGGGCGGATATTTAATATGGGAAGACCGGTGATGTTAGGCAATGGGCAGCTTACGGTCGGTTTAAACGAGCAGGGCCTAGTCCACGATTTTTATTATCCTTATGTTGGTCTGGATAACTTAAGCACAGCGCGAAGCTCAGGTCATAAAATTGGCGTCTGGGTAGATGGAAACTTTAGTTGGATAGACGATAATTCCTGGGATATTAATGTAGATTTTTTCTCGGACGCGTTAATTAGCAAGATAACCATGGATCATATGGGCCTAGAGATAACGCTATCATTCCAGGATTTTGTTGATGCCGGCGTTAATGCTTTTTGTCGACAGGTTGTTATTACTAATAATGCCTCTAGAAAACGTGAAGTCCGGTTCTTCATGCATCAAGTTTTTGAAATTTCTAGGCAGGGCAGAGCTGATACAGCTATTTTTGTTCCCGAAGAGCATTACATACTGGACTATAAGGGTCGCTACAGCCTTCTTATCTATGGACAAGATAGTCGTGGTAACACCTATGATCAATTTGCTATTGGTAATTATGGTATAGAGGGTAAAGAAGGAACATTCAAGGACGCTGAAGACGGTCAACTGTCCGGCAGTGCTGTTGAGCATGGTGGTGTTGATTCTGTAATCCGTTTCGTAGCCCCCTTGGAAGCCGGAGGCAAAGAGACAATTGATTATTGGGTTATTGCAGCTGATTCGCAATACAATGCCGAGAAACTACATTTGAAATTGAAAAGTGACACCCTAACTAAGCGACTGGAAGACACGAGAGATTATTGGCATGGTTGGCTTGGAATTGCTAACCGTGGGCTCCATTCTATTGACCCGAAGTATATGGAAATGACCAAGAAGTCTCTCATGATGATCAAAGTCCACACCGATAAAAGAGGCGGGATTATTGCCTCTTGTGATTCGTCTATATATAACTATGGCCGTGACTACTATAGCTACGTCTGGCCTAGGGATGGCGCTTTTGCTATGTGGCCTTTGATCCGACTTGGCTATAGCGATGAGCCTAAACGTTTCTTTGAATTTTGTCGGGATATTCTAACTCCAGACGGCTATCTTATGCATAAATACCAGCCTGATAGAGCAATTGGTAGTACCTGGCATCCACTGCTTCATGGTCGACATAGTGAACTGGCCATACAAGAAGATGAAACGGCGATAGTTATATATATGCTTGGCGAGTATCTATCTTACTCCAAGGATAAAGATTTCGTCTTTAGTCTGTACAGTACCCTCATTCAGCCGGCTTGTAATTTTATGGTAAGTTTTGTCGATGAATCTACTAATTTGCCACATGCTAGCTATGATCTTTGGGAAGAAAAGTTTCTTACAAATACCTACACCGTAATGGTGGTTTATCAAGCATTACTTATAGGTTCTGATCTTGCGGAGGCCTTTGAATATCCTGACGATGCCATTGCCTGGCGAGACGCAGCGGAGCGGATCGCAGAGAACGCAGGAGTTCTATTCAACGAGGAGTTACACAGCTACCGAAAAGGCTATTTACTTAAAGACGATAACACTACTGAATATGATGATACTCTGGATGTCTCCAGCATGTACGCCGCCATGATGTTTGGAGGAGAAAGTTTTGATCTAGCCAGGCTGCAAGCCACTGCTACGCGGATTGAATCCGTACTTCTAGGTCAGGCCCCAGTTGGCGGAAGTCCTCGTTACGAGCACGACCATTATTTTGAATCACATCCCGCTTTCCAGGGTAACCCTTGGATTGTCACGACACTGTGGATAGCGCAGTATTATATTAGAGTAAATAATTTTGAGCGTGCTGCATACTACGTTGATTGGTCTATTAAGCATGCCATGCCTAGTGGTGTACTGCCCGAACAGGTTGAACCCAGTAACGGTTCCCCAGTATCAGTTGCGCCATTGGTATGGAGTCACGCCGAGCTAGTTAATACAATTCTAGATCTAGCGAAAATATAAAACCAATCAAAACAATCAAGGTCTAAAGCGAATGATGCGCCACCACCATGGGGCGGGGCTGAGATTACTGGCTAAAATAATCTTTGTGCTATCTTGATTCGCCGAGCTGTGCCACAGACTGATTCTCCCGACATTCGTACCGACTGGCTTAGGGGCCTGTAGAGAGACTAGACTCAGCACTGGCTTATAGTAAGTCGTTGACCAGTTTATTGTCGATAAAGCGCTAGAGACTTCGGCATTGATAATGTTTTTCTGCCAAGGTACTTTATAAGAACCAACCGCTTGGTGGGCATTTACTACTACATCATTATTGAAATTGGCCTCAGCAAAACTTATAAGCTGCACTGCCACAGTAAAACTATCTTCAAGGTTTGGCGTGCCCTCAATGGTACCCACGATCACTACGTTGTGATTTGAGACTAACTCATCATTTACTGCAAAAATATATACCCCCCCAGCTTGATCAGAATTTCCGGTTTTTATGCCAACCACATCACCTCGGCTGAGTAGTTGATTTACGTTATAGACTACTCCAGCTATGGGTATGGTGGCTTGCTTCTGGGCAACTATCTGGGCAATAACCGGATTCTGCAAAGCATCAAGCCCCAGTATAGTTAGGTCTGAAGCGGTGCTGGTTGTGGTGGGCAGGAAGCCACTAGCATCTGATCCGATAGTCGTATGCTTAAGCCCTAGGATTGGCAAATATTCATTAGCAGCCTTGGAATATTGTTCTAGCGAACCGTATGCCCAAATTGCCAGACTATCGGCTATGTTATTCGCCGAGGGCAATAACATAGCTTGCAAAGCCTGGTATTCGCTGATTTGCTCGCCTGAAACAACCTGAACTACTGAGCCGTCTTCGGCTAAATATTGCTGATACAGTGCCACGTCAGTTGGCTCGATAGTAATTAGCGGCGCGGTTGTTTGGCCGACTCGCAAGGGAAATTTTTTCAGTATCATAAGTGCTGCTACAAGTTTGGCGGTACTAGCTGTTGGTACCTGGGATTGTTGGCCGTCAGTCGCCAGAAGACCATAACCAACCGCGCCAATAGCCGCCTGACCACTATTAATCACTGGCCACTGTAGCGGGGTCACTGCAGAGCGCTGGTTATTATCTTTGGTGATGGGCTCAATTGGGGGAATAGGCCGAAAATAATTAATGAGTCCGAGGATGATCACAACTACCAGCACTATTAATAGTGATGTCTTTATCCAACCCGAGTGTTGACGCCTTCCATTTGTCTTCATAGCTTTATAATAACCTTTGATAACACTAATCGCGAACCGATTTGTCGAGGCCGCTGTGCCTCCAAATCCATAGCTATTTCATGCTATACTAAATATGGAAAATTAAAGGAGTAATTCGACCATGCTTACAATTATTATTGTTGTCGTTGTGTTAGTAGTTATCGTGTTGGCTTTCATATATAACGGTCTAGTTAGGCTTAATGTTCGATCCAATGAAGCCTGGAGTGACATAACTGTGCAGCTTAAGCGTCGTTCTGATTTAATACCTAACCTTGTCGAGACAGTTAAGGGATATGCCACCCATGAAAAATCCGTTTTTGAGGATGTTACTAAGGCTCGTAGTGCAGTGTTGGCTGCCAATGGTCCAGCCGAGACCGCAAAGGCTGACAACCAATTTCAGCAGACAATGAAGAGCCTTTTTGCTGTTGCGGAAGCCTATCCACAACTTAGAGCCAGTGAAAATTTCCAGAAGCTACAAGACGAATTAACGGATACCGAAGACAAAATTCAGGCCTCAAGACGTTTTTATAACGGCGTAGTCCGAGATTTTAATACTAGGCGCAAAGTTTTCCCAACAAATATCTTTGCTAACATGTTAGGTTTCAAACAAGATAAAGAATTTTTTGACGTTGATGCCGCCGAGCAGGCAAAAATCGATGAACCAGTTGACGTTAAATTTTAAATAGGCTTTAAGCAGAGACGAATACTTTAGAATATGTACAGCCAAATCGCTGCCAATAAAAGACGTAGTTCTGTAATCATACTGGGCTTCTTAATTTTCGTTGGAGTTATGGCTTGGTTCTTAAGTCGTTATTTTAACAATAACAACTCCTTCTACTATATTCTAGCTGGAGGCTTAGTTTATGCGATTATCGCCTACTTTATGGCCAGTCGTTTGGCTTTGGCTGTTAACGGTGCCAAGGAAATTGCTAAGAAGGATAATCCTCGGTTGTGGCGCATCATTGAGAACTTGAGCATAACCGATGGACTCCCCATGCCTAGAGTATTTATAATTGACGACCCGGCCCCAAATGCTTTTGCGACCGGTAATCGCCCCGATAAGGCCATAGTTTGTGCAACCACTGGCCTGCTGGAGGTCATGGATGATACCGAGCTACAAGGCGTTTTTGCACACGAATTAGGTCATGTAAAAAACTATGACATTAGAGTCAGCATGGTTGTTTTTGCTCTTGTAGCTGTCGTAGCTCTTCTAACAGACATAATTATTAGATTTACATGGTTTGGTGTAGGTGGCAGACGAAGAGATAACGAAGGTCAAGCCGGAGCCATAATTCTGCTAGTAGGAATTGTTGCTGCTGTTTTGGCGCCAATTATAGCCACCCTTATTCAGCTTGCCATTTCTCGTCAGCGCGAGTATCTCGCGGATGCTACTGGCGCATTAACGACTCGTTATCCGGAAGGACTAATTAGTGCCCTAGAGAAGATTGACAGAACAGGCAGCGCTTTGAATAAACAAAATACTGCAACTGCTCATTTTTTCTTTGCCAACCCCCTAAAGGGGCATAGTATTACCAATCTCTTTAGTACCCATCCTCCTATTAAAGATCGAATTGCCCGTTTGAGGAATATTGAAACTCATGCCTAGAAAAAGCTCCAAACCCAAACGAGGGAGCAAGAAGACTGCTGCCAAAGTCGTGGCTAGACACCCAAAGCTGCCAAGTGCGGTAATAATTTTAAAGAATTGTTTAAATATTATTAAAAAGAATTGGAAGACGTTCACAGTTATCGCTCTTGTTTATGCCTTACTCTACATAGTCTTCGTTCGAGGAATTTCTGGCGGGTTAAACCTTAGCGGTATAAGATCGACGCTAGACCACAATACGACAGGAGCGACAACACTATCGACCGGTCTGTCGCTATTTGTATATCTCATAGGGAACTCAACTTCATCTCAAAATAGTAGTGTCAACGCTGGAATTTACCAAACAATATTACTAATTATTATGAGTTTGGCAGTAATCTGGACTCTACGCCAGGCCTATAAAAACAGTAAATTAAGAGTCAGAGACGCATTTTATCGTGGGATGTACCCGTTAATACCATTTATCATGATTTTAATTATTATCGGGTTGGAGCTTATCCCATTGCTCATTGGCGGTTCTCTTTACTCCGAAGTTATGACTAATGGTATTGCCGTTGGTGCGCTTGAGAAGAGTCTGTGGGCACTTCAATTTATTGCTCTAGCGATTGTTAGTCTTTATATGATGACATCAACCCTTTTTGCATTATATATCGTGACACTACCTGACATGACACCCCTAAAAGCAATCCGCTCTGCTCGCGAACTTGTTCGAGGTAGGCGCTGGGAAGTTATGCGCAAAATTTTATTCATGCCATTATTTGTAATCTTAGTAGCACTGGTCATAATGATTCCGGTAATTCTATTAATTACAGCTGCGGCTAGTTGGATATTCTTAGTCTTATCTTTGATGTGCCTTGTCTTTATCCATAGCTATCTATATGGCGTATACAGGGAGTTACTAGAATGAATAAACAAGAGGCTATCAAACGAGCAAGTAACCTCAGAGACTTGCTTAAACGTTATTCATACGAATACCACGTTCTGGACAATCCCAGCGTCAGCGATGCGATTTACGACGGGCTAATGAATGAGTTAAAAAAGATTGAAGCTGAATATCCGGAAATTATAACTCAAGATTCTCCATCTCAGCAGGTGGGCAATACAATTCTTAACACCTTTGAAAACGTTACTCACACTACGCCTATGATTAGTTTGAATGATGTCTTCTCTCGTGAAGATGTCGAAGCCTGGCTGAAGCGTATGGATAAATTGATCCCGGGCTATAGGCATGATTTTTTCTGTGATATTAAAATGGATGGCCTAGCCTGTGCCTTGATTTACATAGATGGTGTTTTACAACAGGCTGTCACTAGGGGGGATGGATTTGTTGGCGAGGATGTTACGGCCAACGCTCGAACCATCGTGGACGTACGTTCGTCTCTTTTGACAAACAAGCAATCATCTCTTTTCTTAAAAGGTAGAACCGAAATTCGGGGCGAAATTGTCATGTTAAAAGAAGATTTCCAAAAACTAAATCAAAAACAAAAAGCCCTGGGCAAACCGGCTTTTGCCAACCCCCGCAATCTAGCTGCGGGTACAATCCGACAACTTGACCCCAAATTGGTAGCCAAACGGCCGCTACACTTCCGAGCTTATGATCTGTTACGCGACGACCCCGACGAAGTATTAACCAATGATTTTGCCTATCAGACTTTAAGGAATCTTGGGGTGGTTGTGAATCAGGATGCAACTGTTTTCAGTAGCCTCAACCAAGTAATGGATTTTATCGATAAGTGGGAAAATAAAAGAGAAAAATTACCATTTAATACCGATGGTCTGGTTATAAAGCTCAATGACAGGGAACTATATCGAAAGCTAGGGGTAGTTGGTAAGAATCCCAGGGCTGCAGTGGCCTATAAATATGCTCCCGAAGAAGCTGCGACCATAGTCAAGGATATTGTTATTAGTCTTGGCAGAACTGGTGCTGCCACGCCGGTAGCGGTGTTCGATCCGGTAGTCGTCGCAGGAACCACTGTTCAACATGCTAGCCTGCACAACGCCGATGAAATAGCTCGAAAAGATATTAGAGTAGGTGATACTGTCGTCATTTATAAAGCTGGGGACATTATTCCTCAAGTACTCAAAGTTATTCTTGAGTTACGATCAAAAACTTCCCATCCCTTTAGTATGGAAGCCGAGCTATCTCGCCAATATCCAGAACTTGAGTTCGTTAGGGGTGAAAAAGAGGCAATATTTCGTATAAAGAACGCTACTAGTGGCCTATTATTAAAGCAAGCCTTGGTTCATTTTGCCTCCAAGGGAGCGTTAGACATTGATACTCTTGGTGAAAAAAATGTAGCTGCAGTCGTTGATGCGGGATTCGTTAAGGATCTAGCGGATATCTTTTCCTTGCAGAAACAGCAACTTCTAAGTATTGATAGATTTGCAGAAATTTCTGCTTCTAATTTAATAACCGCCATTGCCGAGAAAAAACATCCCGAATTAAGACGCTTTATTTTCGGGATCGGGATTAGACACGCTGGAGCCCAGACCGCAGTCGACCTTGCCGAACATTTTAAGAGCATTGAAGCGCTGTCTCACGCCACCTTGGATGATCTACTAAACATTGAAGGCATCGGGAAGGTAGTTGCTGAATCAATCCTTGGCTGGTTTGCGACTCCCGATAATGAGAGCCTCCTAGAGAAATTCAGCGATCTTGGCGTCAAACCCGTATTTAATTCAAGTGCCTCTGGTCCACTGACCGGTAAGTACTTTGTTATTACTGGCTCTCTGCAGTCAATGGGACGCGATCAGGCGGCCGAGAGGATTCGTTCGCTCGGTGGTATTTTTCAAAGCTCTGTTGGTCAAGAAACGGATTATTTGGTGGTAGCTGGTAGCGTCGGTGGATCAAAACTTACAAAAGCTAAGCAATATGGAACTACACAAATTACCGAAGACCAACTCCTCGAACTGCTTGACAATAGCTGAGAAGAAGTTATGCTTATATTGTATTCGTGCGCAAGCGGCGCAATTTTAAAACAAAAATAAATACCAAACATTACGCCGTGGTGGGCGCGCACGAAAGGTCGTCCTATCTGGACGACTTTTATTATTGCTATCTTCTTGCTAAAATACCTCTGTTCTGGGGGGCTGTAGCTCAGTTGGCTAGAGCGCTTGCATGGCATGCAAGAGGTCTGGGGTTCAAGTCCCCATAGCTCCACCATTGTTATGGCCGGGGCGCGGTGGCCGAGGAGTTAGGCAAAGGTCTGCAAAACCTTGTACACGAGTGCGAATCTCGTCCGCGCCTCCAAATTAACAATCATAAGCAAATCGGGCGAGTGGCGGAATTGGTATACGCGACGGACTTAAAATCCGTTGGTCTTAACAACCTTGTGGGTTCAAGTCCCACCTCGCCCACCAGGAAAATAATGAAGACAAACTATTATATAACAACATCGATACCTTATCTTAACGGGCAGCCCCATTTGGGACATGCCCTAGAATTTGTCATGGCTGACGTTTTAGCTCGATCAGCTCGCCAAAATGGACACCCCACAATATTTAGTACAGGCACAGACGAGCACGGGGCAAAAGTTGCTCAAGCCGCAGCGGCTAGTAAGATGACCCCACAGGCATATTGTGATCACTTAAGCCTAGAGTTTAAGCACTTACTAAAACTGCTTGGCATAAGTGCCGATCGTTTTATCCGGACAACGGACGCAAATCACGAGAAGCGAGCTGGGCTGATATGGAAAGCCTTATCTAAGGACATTTACAAAGATCAGTACACGGGCTGGTACGACGTCAAGCAAGAAGAATTTATACCAATAGGTAAGGCAGACCCTGAGCGAATGAAGCCTGAGCACCCACAGGCTTATCAACGCCTTGAAGAAGAAAATTATTTCTTTCGGCTGAGCAAATATAACGATCAGATAAAAAAGGCCATATTATCAAACAGCTTTCAAATACTCCCTCAAACGCGCCGTAATGAAATCTTATCTTTGCTGGAAGAAGGGTTGGAGGACATCAGTATATCTAGGCCTAAAGATCAGCTAGAATGGGGCATAGCCGTACCTGGCGACACCACCCAGGTTATGTATGTCTGGCTTGAGGCTCTAATGAACTACATAACAGTACTAAATTACCCCGAAGGCAGTGATTTTAAGGACTTTTGGCCAGCTAATGTTCAAGTAGTAGGCAAGGATATTCTGCGCTTTCATGGTGCCATCTGGCCGGCGATGTTATTGGCTCTTGGTTTACCATTGCCAAAAACTCTTTTTGTTCATGGTTTCATAACTGTTGAGGGGCAGACAATGAGTAAGTCGGTCGGCAATGGCATACATCCCAAAGAGATAGTCAATAAGTATGGTCTAGACGCCTTTCGTTACTATTTCCTGCGACATATACCATCTTATGATGATGGGGACTTTAGCTGGCAAACTTTTGATGCCGCCTATAACAATGAATTAGCCAACGAGCTAGGTAACGCTGTACAAAGAACAGTAGTAATGATTGAAAAATATCAAGATAGCGTGATTGGCACAATACCGCCTGCCACGCATGACAATGCCGCCATTGCCAAGGCGATTGAACTCTGTAAGTTTGATCGAGCCCTGGATGAAATCTGGCAGCAGGTAAGGGGACTTAATCAATATATCGACGAAGAAAAACCCTGGGAGATTGCCAAGGCTAAAGACAAGGATCATCTTCAAGAAGTATTGGCCTATCAAGTTAGCTGCTTAATGGAAATTGCCGATTTATTGACACCATTCTTGCCAGAGACAGCCTCTAAAATTCAAGGCATCTTTAACTCTGAAAAGGTAAAGCCATTACCAACCACCCTATTCCCTAAACTAGATATACCCGAAAAGCAGTAGATTGTATTTGGTAAAAATGCTATGAACCTAATAGATACCCACTGTCATATTCAATCAATTGGTCTAGACAAGGGCGAACGAACAACGCGTTCGCTTTGGGCTAAATCGCCAGAGCTTAGTGTTTCTTCAGTTATTGCCGATGCCAAGGCCGCCGGTGTCAATCAAATGATTTGTGTTGGCTGTGACCTGGAAGATAGTGTCTTGGCTACTGATTTCGTAAATCATCACCAAGGTACTTTCGCTTCCATAGGACTGCACCCTCATGAGGCAGACATTTATAGCGGTGATAGCGAAAAACTCTCCAAATTCTCTGAGCTGATAGGTCGTCCAAAAGTTGTTGCCATAGGTGAATGCGGATTGGATTACTATTATAATCACTCGGCGAAAGAAAATCAGATAGCTATCCTAAAATTCCAAATAGAATTAGCACTAAGCTCAGGCCTACCCATAATTTTCCATGTTCGAGATGCCTATGATGATTTTTGGCCAGTATTTGAAAGTTATAAGAATATTCAGGGAGTTCTGCACAGTTACACCGACTCAACTCAAAATTTAGCCAGAGCTTTGAAGAACGGTTTATATATTGGTGTTAATGGAATAGCCACCTTCGCTAAAATGCCCGAACAACTGTCAATGTATCAAGCTATCCCTCTCGATAGACTAGTTCTGGAGACTGATGCGCCATTCCTGACCCCAGTACCTTTTAGAGGCAAAATCTGCCAACCCAAATACATTGAGCAAACTGCTAATTTTTTGTCGACTCTACGTCACGAGGATTTGGAAGTATTGGCTCAGGCAACAACTAATAATGCTAAGAAATTATTTAATCTGGGACTAGGCTAGGCGCTTAACTCATGAAGAACATAATTTATCTAGACCACGCTGCTGCAACCCCGCTTGACCCATTAGTCCTAAAGTCCATGGAACCTTATTTCACTGAAAAATTTTATAATCCATCGGCAACTTATTTACTAGCTCAGGCAGTTCAAAAAGACCTTGAAATTGCCAGGTCGGCTATCGCCAATATTCTGGGCTCTAAGCCATCGGAAATCATCTTCACAGCCGGGGGTACAGAGGCTAATAATTTAGCCATTAAGGGGATTATGGAGCAGTTCCCCTTGAGTAATGTGGTTCTGTCAGCTATTGAGCATGATTCAGTTATGCAGCCGGGCAAACAATACAAACATAAGATCGCACCAGTTGGGCTGGATGGCATAATAGATACTGATAAATTGCTAGACATCATCGATGACCAAACAGTTCTTTTGAGTATTATGTACTGCAATAACGAAGTTGGGTCTGTGCAACCAATCCATAGAATAGCAACGGCGTTAGAAGCTGTTAAAAAGGCTAGGCTTTTAAAGGGTAACAATTTGCCGCTATATTTTCATAGTGACGCAGCTCAAGCAGGTAATTATTTAGATATGCACGTTGCCCGACTGGGTCTTGATTTAATGACCATAAATGGCGGAAAAATATATGGGCCTAAACAATCAGGAGCACTTTTCGTAAAAACAGGTATAGTACTTCGGCCACAAATTTTAGGCGGTGGTCAAGAATTTGGAATTCGTAGTGGTACAGAAAACGTAGCCGCAGATATCGGACTGGCCAAAGCTCTAAATATCTCCCAGGGAATACGTCATGAAGAGACTCAGCGTCTCGGTCAACTTCAATCGATGTTCATGGAGTTATTAAATAACAAGATTCCTGGGATAGTCATCAACGGTTCGCTTAAGTATCGCTTGGCAAATAATATTCACATAACTCTACCCGGTCAAGACAACGAGAGAATCCTAATGTTACTCGATGAGGCTGGGATTTTGGCGGCTGCCGGCTCGGCTTGTAGCGCTAGCCAAGAAGAACCTTCGCACGTTCTTAAGGCTATGGGCATTAGCGAATCTGATGCTCAGTCCAGTATTCGTCTTACTATGGGCAGACAAACAGATCAAAGTTCGATTAAAAGGGTTGTTGACGTTCTGTCATCTTTGTCAATCTAGTGCTTAACGATATACTAAATATAAGCATGTTCAAAAAAACGACTCTTTATTCAACTCTCTTACTGGCCATTGTTATTTTAAGTTCAACGTTCTTTGGAAAAGTTTACGCTCAACTAGTCGTACAAAGCTACGAGACTGCCCAGACATTACAAAATGGTCTAATAGTCAGCCTGAAAGTTGCCTCATCATCTGAAGTAGTACCAGCTACAAAAAGTGCCGAAAAAGAGATGTTTGGCGTGGTAACGACGCTATCATCATCTTCCATTGCCCTTTCCGGCGGTGCTTCACAGCAGGTATTTGTAGCTAATAGTGGCGATTACCAGGTACTGGTAAGCAGTGAGAATGGCTCCATTAACACTGGCGACTACATCACAGTTTCTTCGGTGGACGGAATTGGAATGAAAGCATCAAATACCGATGGGTACATCATTGGTAAAGCTCTCAGTAGTTTTAACCCCAGTACTAACAGTATCGGTTCAACATCGTTAGTTAACTCATCTGGTTCTAAATCAACGGTTCAAATTGGACGTATTCTGCTTGCCGTGGGAGTTAGTCATAATCCCTTGCAGGTGCCTACTCATTCGGATTTACCAGCTTTTTTGGTAAATGCCGGTAACAGTGTTGCCAGTAGACCAGTCAGTACCTCGAGGTTAACACTAGCTTTTGTGATTCTATTAATTAGCTGTGCTATCACGGCTACTCTTCTTTATTCGGGGGTCAGGACTGCTTTCGTAGCAATTGGTCGTAATCCATTGTCTAGGCCATCAATTTATCACGGCTTACTGCAGGTTATCTTAACAAGTATCATGGTTTTTATTATTGGTCTTTTTGGGGTATATTTATTACTGAGGTTTTAAATATCAGAATCTTTAAAAAATGATGGGCAAAAAATAAAATGAATAACGGGTGGAATATAGCGATAATTGTCCTACTGGTCCTAGTGGCTGGGGTGCTTATTTGGTTGGCGCTGACTATAAGTAAACTAAGACTACCGGCCAAACATTTAACAAAAGGCACATTCGAGGATCAGGCCAAACGCGACGTTGAGCACATATTTAATGACGAATTTCGCGAAGAGCTAAGAAATCGTGGCCGTCTGCACTTTGAAAAAATAATTGGCGAGAATGCTATGTTTCTTCAGCAAGACCTGCGCCTAACTACTTCCCAGGTCAACGAATATATCAAGAAAGAGATTACCGAAAAACTCCAGGGGGAGTTTACTAAGTATGAGCAGACAATTAGTGATGCCAAGCAAATCGCCATTGATTCAATTACTAAGACAAACACCCAACTAGAACAGGAAAGTCATACTCTCAGCGTTCAACTACACCAAGAATTTGACGGTGAAAAAGCCCGCATGATAAAAAGATTTGATGAACACATGGCTGAGATAGTAAATTATTATGTTCTTTCCGCAGTCGGTAACCAAGTAGACCTTAACGATCAACTTGAATTTATACTTAAAGATCTGCAAGAAAATAAAGAAGACATATTCAAGGACATTAATAATGGCGCCTAAAGAATCTCATCAGGTAATACTACCGTCACAGGTAACTACTACTGGCGATCTGAACCGCTTGATTAGGGAACTAGATACTCTTGATGACTATCTAAACCAGGCGGCACTACGTAGTGCGCAAGAGGCCTCTAAACTGCCCCAAACCAGCAGAGTTTTGGAAGAATTAGCAGCATCTCACTCTTTGCAACTTTTAAGGCCTGGTGACCGAAAAGCTTTTAAGGCGATACTTGGTGAAATCAAACAACAAGCCCCAACAATTCACTTTAGCTTTGCGTCGCCGCCGTCGCTAACTTTCTTAAATAAACTGGTAACCTGGCTGAGAACCAATATTGACACAAACTTGTTGCTGAAAATTGGACTGGAACCATCCATTGCCGGTGGTTGTATTGTCAGAACTACAAACAAGCAATTCGATTTTAGTCTGCGCAAGCACTTTGTCCTTCAACACGACCTACTGGTCAACGTATTAACTGGGCGAAAAGAGTCGCAGTAGACCATGAGTGATAATAAACGATTCGATAAACTGGTTGAGTCCGGTAACCCGGTGGGTGAAGTAACGGCGATTAATAGGTTTCTGATTCGTGCTAGCGGATTACAGCCTATTAACATACATGCTTTAGTTATGTTTGAAGATGGCAGTAATGGTTTTATCCAAGCCATTTTTGAAGACTATGTGATGATTCTTCATTTAGGATCTAAGAATCTTAAAATTGGCATGATGGTTGCGATGCAGCATCATGAGCTAGTCACTAAGGTAGGGAAAAGCCTCATTGGTCGCGTAGTCTCTGTATCGGGCAATCCTCTTGATGGTAAGGGCCCGATAACTGCCGAAACCACCTGGCCGGTTTTTGCCGATGCCCCAATGCTATATAAAAGGGAACTATTAGATACCCAGCTAGAGACTGGCATAACAATGCTTGATGCTCTTTTTCCTCTGGTGAGAGGGCAGCGTATTGCAGTTCTCGGAGATAGTAAGGTCGGGAAAAGCACCTTGGTTACCCAGATTGCTATAAACCAACGAACATCTGACGAGATTGTTATATATTGCCTGATCGCCAAACGGCGTAGTGATATTGACAGTTTAATTAATCAGCTGGAGGCCAATAAAGCGATGGAAAAATCTATCGTCGTTGTATCGGTCATGTCAGAATCACTAGTTTTGAGCTACCTTGCTCCTTATGTGGCGTGTTCTATTGGTGAATACCTTTGGCAGAAAGCCGATCAAGATACCATAGTAATTTACGACGACCTAACATCTCACGCCCAAAGCTACCGAGAGATTGCACTTTTATCCGGTACCAGCCCAGGCCGGGATTCTTACCCTGGAGATATTTTCTACGCTCATTCTAGCCTTCTGGAGAGGGCCGGCAAACTGGCTGGCAATCATAAAACCCAGACGACCATTCCTTTGGTTTTGACGCCGAGCGGAGATATTACGGCCTATCTGCCGACTAATATTATGTCAATTACTGACGGGCAGTGGATCCTAGATGAAAAAATTTTCCATGAGACGGTCCGGCCAGCGCTGAGCATAGGCCTTAGCGTTACGCGTGTTGGCGGTCGTGGGCAAAACTCCAGACAAAAAGACCAAGGGGTGCGCACTACAGCTGTCTTAAGTAACTATGCCGAGGCACTAGAGTTTTCACACTTCGGTTCCGAAATGGCCCTTCAATCCGCTGGCAACCTAACTTTAGGGAAAAATCTCTATGAAATTTTCAATCAGAAGCCCGGTGAATTATATAATCTGGTTTGCCAGCAGTTAATGATTGACATAGCCCTAGGGGTTAATCAGGATATTGAGATCCTAAATACGCAGCTGCTTAAAAGCAAAGTTGAAGAAGCTGCTAGTAAAATAAAGTCTGAGGATGATTTCGACAAAGTTCGTGACCATCTAAGATCTCTTTGCGTGGGCAGGAGCTTAGCTGGTGCGCCAACCCCAGCTACAGAGGAGGCGCCTCCGGCTAGTACCGAAGCCCCAGCCGTGGAGGCCAAAAAATGAGGCAACTCTTAGACATAGACAAAGAACGATCTAGTATGATGACCATCGTGCAGTTAACTAGCGCTTTTGAAACCCTAGCCAGCATGCGAATTTCCCAGATTAAGAACCAGGTACTTCAGGCACAGGGCTTTTTCGATGAATTATGGAATATCTATATACAGCTGCGAGTCGATAGCATATTTCGCTTTGGTAGACACAACAGCGAGAAGGTAATCGATAAAGAGCTATATATCCTAATTACTGCTTCTGGTGGTTTTAGTGGTGATATTGACCAAAGAGTGATTAACATGATGTTGGAAAAATATGACAAAGACAAACAAGATATAATCGTGATTGGTCATCACGGATCGATATTGCTGGCACAAGCCGGCATCCCATACAAGAGGTTTTTTGAACTTCCCGCCAGTGATCACAACATTAATGTCGAACCACTAATACACGAGATTAGTCAGTACAAGAATAGCTTTGTTTATTATCAAACCTATCTATCTCTGATGAGTCAGGAGATAAAACGCCTAGAGTTAAGCACAGCTATAAAACAGTACAGCTCGATGGCAGCCGAGAATAAGGAAATTATTAGTGAGCAAACTTATATTTTTGAACCAAGTGCCTTTGACGTAGCCGCTCACTTGGAACGATCTATGCTGCAAATCACCCTCGGCCAAGTAATCTTTGATTCAAAATTGGCCCAATATGCCAGTAGATTCCGGGCAATGAGTGCTGCCAATGATAAATCAAAGGAATCATACTCCGACCTCAATACCTTGTATAATCGTACCAAACGATCAATACGTGATTCTCAACTCAAGCAAATTATAATCGGACTAACTAGGTAGGTATAAAATTATGGGACAAGGAATTATTCAGACAGTTAAAGACTTAGTGGTCATGGTGGTATTTGATGATGATTGCCCAGATATCAATGAACTAATACTTGTTGATAATCCAAAGAAGACTCTTCTACTGGTTGATAGTGTATCTGTGGGCAATAAGGCTCTATGTCTAAATATCTATGGCGATAGAACCATCCAAAAGGGTATGGCTGTGAAAAATACTGGTAAAAGCATTGAGATTCCGGTTGGAGATAAGACTATCGGTCGAATGCTTGACGCGCTGGGTAATCCAATAGATGGTTTGGACTCACTTGATAGCCCGGACATTGCTAGGCGGAACATTTTCGATACTCCTGTTCAGAATGATACATTTAAAATTGCTAAACCAGAGATACTCGAAACAGGTGTCAAAGTTATTGATTTCTTTACGCCGTTTGTAAAGGGACGCAAAATTGGGATTATTGGCGGAGCTGGCGTAGGCAAGACTATCCTCATGATGGAACTCATGCACAACGTTGCTATGAGTGGCTCTGGACTTAGCTTCTTTACTGGTATTGGCGAACGCATTAGGGAAGGCCATGAGTTATACATGACTCTTAAGGATAATAATTTGTTAGGTAGTACCTGTATGTTCTTCGGTCAAATGAATGAAAACCCTGTCCAGAGAGGTCTGGTGGCAATATCTGCCGTTACGTTGGCAGAATATTTTAGGGATGATCAACACAAAGACGTTCTCTTCTTCGCTGACAATATGTATCGTTACGTGCAGGCAAAAAACGAAGTATCGACGATTATTTCTCAAATACCGGCCGAAGGCGGCTATGAGCCAACAATTTTTAGTGATGTAAAAACGCTGCAAGATCGACTTAGTTCCAATGACAAAGGTTCTATCACTGCCGTTGAAACAATCTATGTACCGGCAGATGACTTGTCTGATCCTGCCGTCCAGATGATCCAGCACGAATTAGACTCCACTATCGTATTAAGTCGAAAAGTTGCCGAACAGGGCATTCGACCGGCAGTTGATTTAATTAATACCAGCTCAGCCCTGCTGGCGCCAGACATAGTCGGCGATCGCCACTATAACCTTAGCGTTCAGGTTCAAGGGCTGCTACAAAAGTACGAATCACTCAAAGGGATTATTGCCATTATTGGCGAGAACGAACTATCACCTAGTGACCGGACAGATTACGGTAAGGCTAAACTACTGATAGAGTATTTTTCTCAGAACATGTCTGTTATGGAGACTCTAAATGGCGTGAAGGGTGAACAATTTACCAGGGAACAAACCCTTCAAGGCGTTGAGGCGATAGTTGCATGATAAATGAATCCATGAAAATCATTAATAATAGAGTATAGGACAAAGCCATGGCAAATCCTGATACAACCAAAACCGCTCAAACAACATTGACTGCAGCGTCAGCGACAAAACAAGCTACCGTTGATTCTTCTGGTAAGGAGATGATTCATATAAAGGTTTTTTCACCCTACAAAACCTACTATAACTTCATAGGCTACAGTATATCTGGCGTTAACGATACTGGCCCTTTTGATATTCTCCCCCGCCATCACAATTTTATTACACTACTGAACCCCTGTGTCTTGGACATTAGGGTTCAGAGTGGCTCTAAGCGAATTCGAATCTCAAAAGGTGTAATGCACGTTAAAGCTGACAAAGTAGTTGTTTTTCTCGATGTCTAGATCAAGACTCAAGCTTTCATCTAAAGAACAACGTAGTCAAAACCGAAAGTGGTGCTAGCTGGTGCTGCGGAATCACTGCATATGCTGAAATTTGTTGTAGCCCGAGTAATATAATAGGCGAGCCCTCCGGCAGCACTGCCGACCGGAGTTATAACTACGTATGGTGTTGCAGAAAAGCTATGAGCGAAAGTTACCGTTATAAAGCAGCCTGCTCCGGGAGAACTGCCAGTATTAATTGTGACGGCTCCAGCAGTGTCTGTTCCGCTAAGTGAAACAGTACCTCCGTTACCAAGGGCACTACCGCCAGGACTGGGGTTTGGCGAGGTGCCAGAGACTAGTATGTGGCTTGCAATTGTTAGATCGTCGCTAAGGTCAAGGCTCTGTACTATAAGTTGATTGGCCGTAACAGTGCCGCTGAAACTCGATGCGCCACTGACGTCCAGAGTATTGTTGATTGCAACTTGTCCTTGTATAGAAGCATTGCCTGACACTGAGAGTTTGCCGGCTTGTATCTGTGCAATGTTGGCTGTTCCAGAAACAGTTACGGAAGAAAGATTCAAGGCCGAGCTAACATTAATTGTTCCAGCTACGTCCAAATCCTTACGGATTAGCACTTGTCCGCTAAAAATTGAATTAGGCTCAATATTTAGTACCTGATCTGAGCTACCAATGGTCGTTGACCCAGAAGCCAATAACTCTAATTGACTAGCGCTGAGGTTTTGTGGCTTTATAGTGTTTTGGCTGGAACCTGAAGGGGTTTTAATAAAGGCAATGACCGTAACCGCAATACCTATTGTTATAACTAACCCAAAAATCAAGAGATAAACATTTATTCGCTGGAGTATGTCAGATATATGATTTTTCTTTGTCTCGGCTGCTGCCGGAGTAGGCGTACCCTCTGTAGTAGACCTAGCTTCGATCTCGTCTGATCTGACGGACTTTATTTCACCCTGTCCTGGGGTTGGGTCAGTGGCCTTGGGTTCTGCCGGCGCGGGAGCATTATTTAAACCAATCCCCTCTAAGGACTCTGTCTGCTCGTTTGGTTGTTGTGGTGGGGCTGGTGGTTCCATAATCTTCTAATAAAGTTTCTTCTTAATGATACAAGATTAGACTATAAAGCGTAAACGGATTGATTTTTATTGAAAAATCTTCCACAATTATATCTATATGCATAAGTGGCGGAGAATAATTACTATAGTTATTGTTGGAATACTAATTCCGTTCGGCAGTTTTGGTATAGCTGGGGCTACTGTTTACACGTCGCCACATTACGAAGTGAACCAAGTCTTCTTTGGTAGTGGCGGGGGCCTAAGCTCCAGCACGAATTATGAATCAAAAATCGCTATTGGCGAGGTTGGGGTAGGTAATACCAAGGACTCAACTTATCAAGCAGATTCTGGTTTTAATACTAACGATGCTCCTTATCTTCAGTTTACAGTGACTAGCTCGGCAACTAGTCTTGGTACGCTCTCTACGACGTCCGTAGCAACTGCGACAGGAACTTTCTCAGTCAAGGACTATCTATCACAGGGTTATGTCGTTGAGCTAGCTAGTCCACCGCCAGCGACTGCATCGCACACTCTTACAGCCCTATCTTCGCCTACACTGTCAACGCCCGGGACGGAACAATTTGGTATCAATCTGGTTGCCAACACTAGCCCTAGCGAGGGAGCAATACCGGTTCAGAACCCAAGTAACACTTATAGCTTCGGCTCAGTTACCGCTGGCGCGTCTGGTCCTAATGGGACAACCGTTGCGGCTGGCTATAGCAGCCCAAACCATTTTAAATATAATCAAGGAGATATAATCGCCGCCTCCAATCAGAGCTCCGGTGAAACGGATTACACGATATCTTACATTATGAATATAACCAACACCACGACAGCCGGTAACTATACATTCAACCAAGTGCTCATTGCATTACCGACTTATTAGTCGACTTATTACTGTCTAATAAAAAACGCTTATGATACGCTTATAAGGTAGAGGGTTTTGAGCAAAATTATGAGGTACTATCCTAGAACGCGTGGGAGAATATTCTACAGGGGCGCACTGCTTACTGTCGCGTTTGTGGTGGCTATCTTTGGGCTTTTGGAAGCTAGACCATTAAGTAAAGTTGATGCGGCTCAAATTACTACTCGTAGTATTACTATGAGTAGTTCAAACGCTGCTGCCGCTGCCAATAGTAATACTTATCAAATTCGCTTTACCGCCGCTTCGAGCTATACGGTCAAAGCCATAGTTGTAGATTTTTGTTCCAATGATCCAATTGTTGGTGATGCAACTTGTACGGCTCCAACCGGTTTCGATGTTGGTGGCGCAACTCCAACAATAATTACAAGTTCCGGAACCGACCCGACTCTTTCTGCGACCCTAGGGACAGGCTGGACAGGAGCAGGCACAAACCTAATTACTGGATCTCAGTACAGAACACTTACCATAACAAACTCTACGGGTGTGGCGGTAACCAGTGCTTCGGTAGTCTCTTTTGATATGTCAAACGTTACTAACCCAACTACGGTAGGTTCATTTTATGCACGAATCCTAACCTACACAACCACTACGACGGGCTATGCTCCAGGCTCAGAAGGTAGCTACAGCGACTATGGTGGCGTGGCTTTGTCAACAGCCGCCCTCATTACTATTACTTCCAGAGTGCAGGAGCAACTCAGCTTCTGTGTCTATATAAGTTCCTGTGGTACCGCCGCTACCCTCAATCTAGGTGACTCTCACGATGTTCTATCTACCACGGCACCTGCCATCGCCGCCGGTGCAACTTACGGCGTATATTACAGTCTCAGTACCAATGCCTCGCATGGAGCAATGGTCTATCTTAAGGGCAGTACATTAACGTCTGGGGCATATACTATACCTGCAGCTGGATCATCAGCGTTTACCTACAGCGGAGTTAACAATGATTTCTTTGGGCTTTGTACGTATAACTCTGCCCTCACCGCTGGGTCAGCACCAACAGTTATTGGTGAATATCAAGGAGTTGGTGCTGGCGGAACCTGTGCTGGCGCAACCAATAACTCTGGCGGAACTCTTTCAACAACAAATCTTGGAACGCCTTATGCGACCTTTGGTTTCAACAGCACCAACACAGGTTCTACCTATGGTGACCAGCTAGCTTCGATTGCTGCTCCTGGATCATCAGTTAATGCTATAGTACTCGCCGCAGGTGTTAACGCAACCCAAGGCGACGGTATTTATTCGACCACACTACAGCTAATAGCCACCGGGGCTTATTAGTTGTCGTTATTACAACAATATCTATTTGTATATGCGTAAGCATTACTGTATAAATTGTACATAGGTAAGGAGAACAAACAGGTGAGTTTTGGCAAATTCAGATATCGTAGCGTCACTGCAGTTGTAATTATGGTAATGCTACTAGTTTTAGCAGGACCAAATTTTCTTTCTTCGTTTAAGGTACACGCCGTAGATGGTCAGATTACCTCACGTTCCATTCAGATGGGGGATGATAGCTCTAACACTAGCGGCGGTACAACTAAATACCAGGTGACTTTCAAGCCATATACTTCCGCAACCATTTACGGTGTAATTGTCGATTTCTGTAACACTGACCCAATTCCTGGCGATGTTTGTACCGCTCCAACAGGCTTTAGTGACTACGTTACTACTGCCTCAGCTTCAAACGTTAGCGGGCTATCGGGGACTTGGGTGGCCGCACAAGCTAATTCTGGTCGAACTTTTGAGTACACCAACGCGAGCGGTCAGTCTATGCCGACCTCTACTGCTGTCTCGTTTGCGATTAACAATGTTACTAACCCAACTGTTGTCGGTACTTTCTATGCACGTATTTTTACATTCAACTCTAACTCTGGGGCCGGTAGCGCCACGCAGTGGCTTACGACGGCTAATGGTACTGATATTACCAATGATTTTGATTACGGTGGAATTGCCTTGTCAGTTGCTGCTACGATTAACGTCACTTCAAAGGTTCAGGAACAAATTACTTTCTGTGTCTATATTAGTTCCTGTGGCACCGCCGCTACCGTTAACCTGGGTGACTCTCACGATGTCCTATCTACCACGGCACCCGCTGTGGCCTCTGGTGCGACCTATGGAGTCTTCTATAGTCTTAGCACTAACGCGTCCAATGGTGCAGTGGTTTATTTGAAAGGTGCTACATTGACCTCTGGAGCTAATACCATCCCTGCAGCGGGCGCAACACCCTATTTATATAGTGGTACTAATAACGATTTCTTTGGGCTTTGTTCGTACAACTCGGCCGTTACCGTTGGATCAGCTCCAACGATTCCCTCATCGGAATATCAAGGAACGTCTAATGGTGGCACCTGTTCAGGATTAGCTACACTATCTGACGTTAATACAACCCAGACGACGGCAGCTCTTGGGGCGACCTATGCGACCTTTGGCTTTAACAGCACCAACACAACATCTACCTATGGTGATGAGCTAGCCGCTATCACTGCTCCTGGCGCGTCAGTTAATGCTGTCGTGTTGGCAGCCGGCGTAAGCGTAACCCAAGCTTCTGGTGTTTATACGACAACATTACAACTAATTGCCACAGGCACCTATTAAGCGAATAATAAAAATGAACACTAGACTATTTACCCAACGAATTACCCCAGCTTACGTAGTTTTCGTAATGCTACTCATGCTAACAGTACCAGTTATCTTCAGCGTCGCTAACGTACATGCAGCCGGTGGACAGGTAACAAACCGAACGCTCCAAATGGGTGACGATACTATTAACACTAGTGGCGGAACGACTAATTATCTAGTATCTTTTAATCCGTTTTCCACCAAAACAATTTATGGTATTATTGTTGATTTTTGTAACACTGACCCAATCCCTGGCGATGTTTGTACTGCTCCAACTGGTTTTGGAGTAGGGGCCACACCAACATTTACTGCCGTAAGTGGTGTTAGCAGTAGTTGGGTAGCTGCCTCGGCCAATTCCCAGCGTACGTTTGAACTAACCTATGCCACCGGCGCCGCTCTATCGTCCTTAACCCCAGTATCATTCTCCATTAACACTGTAACCAACCCGACTGTTGTTGGTACATTTTATGCCCGTATATTTACTTTCTCCGCTTACAGCGGCGCTGGCAGTGCAGCAGCCTGGCTAACAGCCGGTAGTACAGGTCAAGATATAACAGATAATTGGGACTACGGCGGTATTGCTCTGTCAACTGCCCAAACGGTTATTGTCACTTCCAAGGTACAGGAACAATTAACCTTTTGTGTATATATAACGATCTGCGGAACCCAGGCAATTATTAATCTGGGTGATGCCCACGATGTACTGTCGACCACAGCTCCCTTTGTTGATAATACAACTACATATTTTCTTAGCACGAATGCCTCTCATGGAGCAGTCGTATATTTGAAAGGCGCCACTCTGACTTCCGGGACCAACACGATTCCTGCAGCTGGGGCAACACCCTTTTTGTACGGAACGCCTTCTACGAATATAGATTTCTTCGGTATCTGCAGTTATAACACGTCTGGTATAGTGCCGACTGTTGCAACGGATTACCTAGGGACATCTAACAGTGGTAGTTGTGCAAGCACAGTAACCGATACCGGCGCAACGGCAGTTGTAACTTCCCTTGGTACTCCATATGCCACCTTTGGCTTTAATAGCACCAACACAACATCTACCTATGGTGACCTTTTGGCAACACTGGCCGTACCGGGTATTACTACTAATCAACTTGCTCTGGCAGCTGGCGTTAATTTAACTCAGCCATCGGGTATCTATACCACTACTTTACAACTTATCGCAACCGGTAGTTATTAAATCCCTAGCTTCTCTTAAAAGTAGTTGCATATGCGTAAGCATTACGCTATAAACTATAGGTATATATTAGGGGAGAACAAACATTGAGTTTTGGCTCATTCACAGGACGCATTATTCCGGCATACATGGCATTTCTAGTGTTATTCATGCTACTTATACCGGCTCTTCTATTGACAGATAGGGTTACTGCTGCCGGTGGACAGGTACAATCCCGCTCTATCCAAATGGGTGACGACACGATTACCACTAGCGGTGGTACGACCAAATATCTTGTAACCTTTAATCCGGCATCAACTAAAACTATTTATGGGGTTATAGTGGATTTCTGTAACACTGACCCTATCCCGGGTGATGTGTGTACCGCACCAACTGGCTTTAGCGTCGGCTCTGGATCATATACGGCCGTTAGTGGTGTTTCGTCGAGTTGGACTGGTACCAGCACTAACAGTGGCCGTACATTTGAGTTAACCTATGCCACTGGGTCTGCTTGGACGTCAGCGACTACCGTTTCCTTCTCGATTAACGGTGTCACTAACCCTACGGTAGTAGATACTTTCTATGCCAGAATATTAACTTTCTCGGCAACCAGCGGCGCTGGTAGTGCCACGCAGTGGCTTACAACGACTAATGGTAGCGACAATACCAATGATTGGGACTATGGCGGTATAGCTCTTTCGACAATACAAACAATTATCGTCACTACTAAGGTTCAGGAACAACTTACTTTCTGCGTATATATTACGTCCTGCGGTACCCAGGCATCGATAAATCTCGGTGATGCCCATGACGTGCTATCGACTACGGCACCTGCTGTTGATAACACCACTACTTATAGCATTGTTACCAATGCGTCGCATGGGGCAGTCGTTTATTTGAAAGGCTCTACCTTAACATCTGGCTCTAATACCATCCCAGCAGCGGGCGCAACAGCCTTTTTGTACGGGACACCCTCGACAAATATAGATTTCTTTGGCGTTTGTAGTTATAACACCTCTGGTGAGGTGCCGACTGTGGCAACTTCATATCTAGGCACTTCGAACGGCGGTACTTGTGCTGGTACTGTCACTGACACCGGGATAACAGCAGCACTAAGCTCCCTAGGTTCTCCATATGCCACTTTTGGCTTTAATAGCACCAACACAACATCTACCTATGGCGACCTTCTGGCAACTCTGGCTACAGCAGGGGCAAGCGTGAATCAAATTGCTCTGGCCGCAGGGGCAAACCTAACTCAACCGTCGGGTATTTATTCAACCACCTTACAGCTTATCTGTACCGGCACGTACTAGCCGTAGTAATTAATACATTATATAACTTGCAATTATTTGCTATTAGGTATAAATTCTAGTTAGGAACTATAAAAACAAAAATAAATGAAAATGACCTTTAATCGGATTACTCCAGCCTACGTGGTTATAGTACTACTAACTGTTCTGCTCGCCCCAACATTTCTATTAACAGGGGGAAAAGTTCATGCTAGTCCTGGTCAAATTCAGTTCCGCTCTATTCAGATGAGTGATGACACTGTTAATACCAGTGGCTCAACAGCTAACTATAATGTTCAGTTTAATACTGCTACTGCCGGAGCTATCGGAGCGATTGTTGTTGATTTTTGTAATACCGACCCAATACCAGGCGATACGTGCGTAGCCCCAGTAGGTTTTACCCTAACTGGTGCTAGCTATATTTCAGGGACAAATACCTCTGGTTATACGGTTAACACCGCTAACTCTGGAAGGACTTTTGAGATATCCAATGCCGGTGCCTCTAGCTTACCATCAGCCACTACAGTCTCATTCGCTATTACAGGGGTTACTAACCCTACTGTTGTCGGGACATTCTATGCTCGTATATTCACTTTTGCATTGCCTGGTGATGCAGCTACCTGGATAGCCGCCGCAGCAGACGGTAGCACGACAACAGGTTATGTCGACTACGGTGGCATAGCCCTTTCAACAGTACAAACAATCCTAGTAACTTCTAAAATACAGGAACAGATTAGCTTCTGTGTTTATATAGTTACTTGTGGAACTCAAGCCGCCATTAACTTAGGTGACTCGCATGATGTATTATCAATATCTGCACCTTTTGCGGATAACACGACTACTTATTACCTTAGTACTAATGCTTCTCATGGCGCCGTAATCAACCTAAAAGGCAATACTCTTCAATCCGGCACTAATAGCATCCCTGCTGCAGGAACGACACCCTACCTTTATGGTACCCCTTCGACCAATATTAACTTCTTTGGAATGTGTAGTTATACTACCTCGGGCGAAGTACTAACAGTTGCTACGGACTATGTGGGCAACTCTAACGGCGGTAGCTGTGCTAGCGTCGTAACCGATACTGGTGGGACGGCAGTTATAACTTCCCTTGGAACACCATATGCCACCTTTGGCTTTAACGCTACGGCTACAACTTCCACGTACGGCGACCTACTAGCTACTATGCCCGTAGCTGGTGCTACTATTGGCCAGGTTGTTCTGGCCGCTGGGGTAAACGTAACTCAGCCATCTGGCATCTATACCACTACCCTACAATTGATAGCAATTGGTACTTACTGAGGATCTAGCTAATTGCTATGGCGAGAAAATACCGGCTAACAACCTATTTGTTCTGCTCCGTAGTTATATTCATAGCTTGCCTGGCGAATTTTGCCGCCGCTGATACTAATACGCAAGTTCAAGACCGTTTTGACCAAATGGCCGATTCCTCGGCCTCGACCACCACAACCCACGACCTTGGTTTTACCTTATCTAACAACACTAGCCCCTTAGGATCTATAGAATTTCAATTTTGTTCAAATGATCCTTTGGCCGGAGAACCATGCACTGCGCCGACAGGCTTTTCAATGAGTGGCGGCATTTTAAGTAGTCAATCTGGCAACATTGGCTTTAGTATCTCACCGCTAACCTCGGCTAACGACTTAATACTCACCAGCAATTCGGCAATAACTACGCCAAGTTTATCTCCAAATCTATATGTTATATCTAACGTAGTCAATCCGGCCGATGTCGGGACGTTTTACGTTCGTATTTATACCTATTCGTCGCTTGACGCTAGTGGTACTCCTACTGAAACCGGTGGAGTGGCCTTGTCTACTACGACCGGATTTACTATAAGCAGTGTCGTTCCGCCATTTCTGGAATTTTGTGTCGGCGTCGTAATCTATAACAGTGACTGTTCAACAATTGATACATATATCGTAAACATGGGTGATTTCACTACCAATCAAACTTCAGCGGCAACTTCACAGTTTCTGGCCGCAACCAATGCCACTGGCGGCTACAGTGTGAGTATGACTGGGACAACCCTAACTTCGGGCAACAATGTAGTTGCTTCGCTATCAACACCAAGCCCATCGATAATTGGCCAAGACCAGTTCGGGTTAAACCTACGCGCTGACAATATTCCCAACGTTGGCAGTGACCCAGCGGGGCAAATATATCCTCTAAATCCTAGCCCCGTAATAAGTAGCGATTACGACAATATCAACCGCTATACTTTTAATGACAATGCGAATTTAGTGTCAATCCCAAGACCTTCACTCCCGGTAACATACACGACTAGTTATATAACAAATATTGATCAGAATCAGCCCGTTGGAGTCTATACTACGACCATTACCTATATTTGCTTGGCTAACTTCTGATGTGTATGTTATTATTGATTTGAATTAAGAGGTGTATTAAATCTATGAGATCAAAAGTTACTTTAATAGTATTTTCAGTCATCGCTAGTTTGACATTATTCATCGCTCCTTACGCATCAGCAGCCCCACAAGCAACTGGCTACACAATATCTCCGGTTGAGACAGAAATTACCGTCAATAAGGGTACTTCTCAAACTGTCGAGTTGTCTGTTCAAAACCCAGCTAACACCGCAGTTGAGATTAAAGCTATTGTTAATGATTTTGTTGCAAGTAGTAACGAATCCGGTAACCCTTCTCTAATACTCAATAGCAATTCACCAACTCCGGCCAATAATTTCGTATCATTAGTATCACCTATTCCTAACATAAATCTAGGTCCACTTGCTAAGGTATATTTCCCGGTGACTATTACTGTTCCAGTAAATGCTAATTCTGGTGGATACTATGGAGCGGTTCGCTTCTTACCAGAAAGCATAAATCAAACTGGAAATGTTGGTTTAACCGCTAGTGCTGGATCGATTTTTCTTATTACCGTTCCTGGCAATTTAGTTGAGAGGTTAAGTCTAACCCAACTATCGGCCGCCGATAGCAGTGGTAATGCCACTACTTTTCTAACATCGGGCCCAGTATCAGTTCTTACTCGACTTGATAATACTGGCGATATCCACGTCCAACCCTTTGGTAATATTCTTATCAAGAATATGTTTGGCCATATCGTTAAGTCATATCAATTCAACAACGTTACACCCAGAGCAAACATTCTACCAGATAGCATCCGTAAGTTTATTAACCCACTAACTGGAGTTAGTTGGTTTGGAAAATATACGATAGTAGAAACCGTTGCCTATCAGCAGGGAACTGGGAATTACATAACCTCTTCTGCTACCTTCTACTACTTTCCCGTTTGGTTTTTAATCATCGTCGTAGCTCTCGTGGTCTTACTGGCAGTCGGTATTTACTGGCTAGGCTACCGACGACGCGCTTCAGCTCCTAAACGAAAATAGACATTCTCTTTCTATAACGCTTGCGCTATTATTAGACAGAGTGCTAAAGAAGCGTCTATGAAGATATTTCAAACAAACAATAAGCCATTTCTCCGTATTCTAATAGTCATTAGTTGTTTGTTTATATTCGCCAGTAATGTACCTGTCGTTCATGCCGTAGTTAACCCGCAAAACGGTGCCGTTGGGCTAGAGGGTACAATTAACGGGCCACCACCATCTAAGGCAGCTTCTATAGCAACGCCCGGTAATGGTCAGAGTTTTACGACACTACCTATTACCGTGTCTGGTACATGCCCCAACGGCCTATTAATTAAAGTCTATGATAACAATATATTTGCCGGCTCCGCAGAGTGCAGCAACGGTAGCTACGAGCTAAAGATAAGTTTGTTCGAAGGCGCTAATAGTCTAGTGAGTATTGACTATGATGCCCTCAATCAAGCCGGGCCTAATTCTAACACCGTTAACATTAATTACACCAGTGCCCAATTCACAAGCTTTGGGACACAGATGACCATAAGTAGTAATTATTCCCAGCTAGGCGCGAATCCTACTCAACAGTTATCCTGGCCGATTACTATCAATGGCGGTACCGGCCCCTATGCGCTCAGCATTGACTGGGGTGATGGAACTCCCTCTGTCCTTATGAGCGTAACCACTGCCGGTTTGCAGACCGTGACACATACCTATCAACTAGCTGGTACTTATACGGTTACGATTCAAGGCACAGATAAAAATGGCCAACCAGCATTCTTGCAGATTGTTGCTGTTATTGCAGGCCCAGTTCAGCGTTTAGCTAGTAGTACCTCGAGTTCTACAACATCTAAGACTGAGGTTGTTACTATATCAATTTGGGCCAAAATCGCCATGATTTGCTTGATAATATTAATTATCGTTGCTTTTTGGATCGGACGCCGTTACGAACTGCTTGCTATTATAAGAAAAGTTGAGAAGAGTGATAGATCTAACCCTTAGGATGGACGTTAGCTTGGCGATTTGATAATATAGTCAGACTATGTCAAAAAAAGTCTTTGTTGGAATGTCCGGAGGAGTCGATAGTTCGGTAACAGCTGCTCTCTTGAAAGAGCAGGGTTATGATGTGACCGGTGTTTATATGAAGAACTGGACTAAAGACCTACCTGGTCTAGTTTGCCCATGGAAACAGGACTATCAAGATGCCAAACGAGTTGCCGTACAACTAAATATTCCTTTCAAAGTATATGATTTTCAAAAAGAATATAAGCAGCAAGTAGTTGATTACATGCTAAACGAGTACCAAAAAGGTCGCACTCCGAACCCCGATATTATGTGTAACCAGGAGATAAAATTTAAGCTTTTTCTAAATACTGCAGTCGCTGACGGAGCTGATTTAATAGCAACTGGTCATTATGCTCGGACGCATGGTGGTAAATTATTTGTCGCTAAAAATAAAGATAAAGATCAGACATATTTTCTATATCGTGTTGATTCAGTTGCCCTCAAGAAGACCTTGATGCCAATTGGGGAGTTTGGCTCAAAGTCGGAAGTTAGAGTGTTGGCTACAAAATATCATCTCGTTACGGCTGATAAGAAAGATAGCCAAGGAATATGTTTTGTCGGTAAAGTAGGTATTAAAGATTTTCTAACCTTCGAGTTAGGACAGCAACCAAAAGGGGAAATTATTGATCAAAATGGTTTTGTGATTGGCGAGCATGACGGTGCTATATTCTATACACTTGGGCAAAGGCATGGTTTGGATATTGGCGGCGGTCTGCCATATTATGTAACTGGTAAAAACATTAAACGCAATGAAATATTCGTTACAACCGATTTGCAAGATGAGGCTCTGTGGAAGCATGAAGTCAATCTTGCTGATATTCATTGGATAAGTGGTGTTGCGCCCAAAACCAATAAGGATTTGCGAATTCGCTTGCGGTACCGATTGCCTCTGATAGAAATTGAAGATTTAACCCACGCCAGCAAAGATAACTGGCGCGTATTACTAACTGAAGATGTTCGTGCTATTACACCAGGCCAATCGGCAGTAATTTATGATGGCGATCAAGTATTGGGCGGTGGGGTAGTTATCTAAGGTAATTGTTCGAAATACGTGGCATAATCAGATAACTGCTTTATACTTAGTAGCGTTAATTAACCCTAGGAAACATGGCAGCAACGACCAAACCACGCCCACGTCGAATCTCACTTGGAAACACAGCATTCTTGTTGGTGTCTACTGCTTTCTTCGGCCAATTATTAGGACTGGTTCGTACAAAACTTGTTAACGCAAACTTTCCGGCCGTTGGGCCAGGCAGTACGGACTCCTACTTCGCGGCTTTCAACATTCCAGATTTTTTCTTTTTCACATTAGCGGCCGGAGCACTTGGTGTAGCCTTCATGCCAGTACTAGCTGATAGACTTGCTCGGGGTGATAAGAAAGGGATGTGGGAACTTTCCACTAGCTTGCTAAACCTTCTGATGATAATAATGGCCGCCGTATCATTAATTATCTTCATTTTCGCTGAGCCAATGGTTCATTATATAATATCGCCGAATCTTTCACCCCAGCAACTCCATAACACCGTAACGATTATGCGTTTTCTAGCGCTAAACCCTCTGTTATTCACCATATCCGGAGTTTTAACTGCTACGCAACAGACTATGGGAAGATTCTTTTTTTATGCGATATCACCCTTAGTGTATAACGCATCAATAATAGCCAGCATCTATATCTTTAAACATAACATTGGATTAATTGGTTTGGGGATCGGTGCTTTAGTTGGAGCAGTTCTCCAGCTTGTTATTATATCTATCGGTTTGTTTAACACTGGTTTTTATTGGTCGCCAAAAATCCTTTGGCGCAATTCAGAATTCAAAACTATCCTGCGTCAACTTCCGCCGCGTTCGCTTGATCAGGGAATTGACCAAGTTGAGGATATAATTCAAACACACTTTGCTAGGCGACTCGGTACGGGCTTTATTAGTTATTACAACAATGCCTACACACTCTCAACGGCACCAACTTTTTTGATCGGTACGGCAATAAGCACGGCGGCCTTCCCCCATATGAATAATCGCCTGTCTCAGGGCAGGCCAGATCTCTTCAGAAAGGACTTTTTGAGAATACTGCAAGGCATGATCTGGGTAGCAGCCCCGGTCGCCATATCGAGTTATTTCCTGCGAGGCTATCTCGCTAGATTAATTTTCAGTAAGAATGCCCCACAGATTGCCGTAATTTTTGGTTTTCTTACGTTGGCAATATTTGCAACTACACTTTATACCTTTATTTCAAGATGGTTTTATTCCCAGAAAGATACCATTACACCACTACTTGTTTCCGTATTTGCCGTGATACTAGATATTGTGCTGGTTTCAATTCTTGCTAGACCATCGACTTATGGCATGAGTGGGTTGGCAATGACTCAGTCCATTGTGGCGAGTTCGGAGGTATTTATTCTAGCCATAATTATGGTTATTCGTGATCACAAATTATTCGATAGTGAGTTTATTCGTGGCGTGGTAATGATAATTTCCGTGACAGGCTTTTCAGCCGCGGCAGGTTTCTTCATGGTTCAACTCCTGCCGCTTGGCATAAATGATAGGGGCATTATCACACTAGGCGGTAAACTTATACTAATTTTTGGTGTTGTAGCAATTGTCCATCTGACTATTTCGGCACTATTTGGTCTCAACGAAGCAAAGACAGTTATAAGGCGAATCCGTCGGCTAATTCTCCAACCAATTAAATCCCAACTTTAAACTCCTACCCTAACGCTGTTATAATTTTAGACTATGAACCAAGACCATATCCGAAATTTTTGCATAATTGCCCATATTGATCATGGCAAGTCAACGCTCGCCGACCGCTTATTGGAAATCACTGGGACGGTAGATAAGCGCTTAATGAAAGCACAGTTGCTCGATAAGATGGATCTTGAAAGAGAAAAGGGTATTACCATAAAGCTGGCACCAGTCCGAATGCGTTATCAAGATTATGAACTCAATTTGATCGACACCCCAGGCCATGTCGACTTTAGTTATGAAGTTTCTAGGAGCTTAGAGGCCTGTGAGGGAGCGGTCTTGGTGGTAGATGCTACGCAAGGGATTCAGGCACAAACCTTAGCAAATGTTTATTTGGCAATCGGTGCCAATCTTAAGATCATACCAGTCTTAAATAAGATTGATTTACCTGCTGCGAACGTTGAAAGAGTTGCTGCGGAGATAGTTGGTTTACTTGGTTGTGACAAAGACGACATTCTCCATATAAGCGCCAAAACCGGTCAGGGAGTGGATAAGTTACTCGATGAAATTGTTACTAAAATACCTTTTCCAAGGGGTGATACATCCAAGCCGACACGAGCCCTGATTTTTGATAGTTATTACGATGACTACCGAGGCGTTATTCTATACGCTAGAGTTGTAGACGGCCAACTACAGAAGGGCGACGCGATCCATATGATATCAGCTGACAGTAATGGCTTAGCCCTAGAAGTGGGTAGTTTAACGCCGGAAATGTCGGTAAAAGATAAACTGACATCAGGAGAGATTGGCTACATTGTAACTAACCTAAAGACTACGCGAGAAGCCAAGGTCGGTGATACTGTGACACTAGTTAGCCGACCGGCAACTGAGGCCCTACCAGGGTATAAAAATGTCCAGCCTTTTGTTTATGCTGGTTTTTTCCCTGACAGTAACGAGAACTACCAGACACTAAAAGAAGCCATAGATAGATTAAGTCTTAGTGACTCTGCACTGCAATTTACTCCGGAGAATTCCCCTGTTCTTGGCTATGGCTTTAGAATCGGTTTCCTTGGGCTATTGCATATGGATATCGTCCGTGAACGGCTGGAACGTGAATACGATCTTGAGCTTATTATTACTAATCCCTCTACTGACTACCATATAACATTAACAACCGGCGAGCAGTTAGTTATTAAATCGGCATCCGATTTGCCTGACGTTAGCAGAATAAGTGACATTAAAGAGCCTTGGATAAAAGGCGAGTTGGTTTGTCCAAAAGATTACGTTGGTGCCGTGATTCAGCTGGTAGCTAACAAAAGAGGTCTCCAGAAAAATCTCAGTTTTGTCGATGCCGAACTAGCAATAATAGATTTTGAGGCACCACTCGCCAATCTGCTGACAGATTTTTATGATCAACTAAAAAGTCTGACTTCAGGCTATGGTTCTTTCAATTATGAACTAGCTGATTATAGGACAGAAGATCTGGTGCGTTTGGATTTTTATGTTGCCGGAGACCGTATCGATGCGTTGAGCGTTATGGTTCACCGCAGCGAATCCCTGAGACTTGGGCGAGAGATTGTTGAAAAACTCAAAGAAGTTATCCCGAAGCAGAACTTCCAGGTAAGTCTTCAAGCTGGGATTGGCGGGAAGTTTATTGCCAGGGCAGACATTAGCGCCTATCGGAAAGACGTTACTACCGGATTATATGGCGGAGATGTATCTAGGAAGAAAAAGGTTTTAGCTAAGCAGAAGAAAGGTAAGCAGCGCTTAAAGAGATTTGGGCGAGTAGATATACCGGCAGATGCTTTCACGGTTATGCTAAAGAGGGATTAACTCTGTTACAATAAAATATAAATGAATGCTCAAGAAATCCGATCAGCTTATATAAAATTCTTTGAAGGGCGGGGTCATAGTGCCATACCACGTGCTTTGTTGGTACCGCAAAACGACCCAACGACACTTTTCACTGGTAGTGGCATGCAGCCCCTTATTAGTTATTTGCTTGGCGAAGAACATCCTTCTGGCCAAAGGCTAGTCGATAGTCAAACCTGTCTTAGGGCTCAGGATATTGAAGAAGTTGGAGATAATCGGCATACGACTTTTTTTGAAATGCTTGGTAATTGGAGTCTTGGCTCATATTTTAAGAGTGAACAGTTACCATGGTTCTTCGAATTTTTAACCGACGTTGTTGGTTTAGATCCCGTTAAGCTTTACGTTACTTGCTTTATTGGTGACCAGAGCTACGATATAGCCAAAGATGTTGACAGTGCCAATATATGGGAAGAATTATTCAGGTCTAAGGGTATTGAAGCCGGGCAAGTTGAAATTGGCAGTGAGGAGAATGGCTATAGGGTTGGTATGCAGGAAGGTAGAATCTTCTACTATGATGCTAGCAAGAACTGGTGGTGCCGAGCTGGCAAGATTAATTTGATGCCCGAGGGGGAACCCGGTGGCCCAGACAGCGAAGTCTTTTATCGATTCTATGAACGCGACCATGATGAGAATGAGAAGTTAAAATATGGTGATTTTTGTCATCCTAACTGTGATTGTGGCCAATTTTTGGAGATTGGTAATAGTGTGTTCATGGAGTATCTAAAAACTGACACTGGCTTTAGCAAGTTGCCCAAACAAAACGTCGATTTTGGTGGAGGTCTGGAGAGAATAGCCGCCGCGGCATTAAATGAACAGGACGTTTTCAAAGTTAGCATCCTTTGGCCAATAGTCGAGAAGCTAGAAGATCTAAGTGGCAAGAATTATGCTTCCCATACTGAGAGCATGAGAGTTATAGCCGATCACTTAAGAGCAGCTACAGTTCTGGCGGTTGATGGAATAGTGCCCAGCAATAAAGAGCAAGGCTACGTCATGCGACGTTTAATGAGACGAGCTATACGTTTTGCTTTTGAGCTTGGTGTTGAACAGAATCTTTGCGCAGAGTTAGTACCGATAATTACCTCTCTATATCAAGATTCGTTTCCTGAAATAAACGACTCTAAAGATAGGGTAATTGATATTCTAATTAAAGAGGAAAAAGTATTTCGCCAGACACTTCGCAAGGGACTGGGAGTTTTCAATTCAATCACAGCTTCCGGCAAAAATATTACTGGACAGGATATTTTCAAACTCTATGATACCTATGGTTTCCCTTTAGAGCTTTCCAAGGAAGAAGCATATAAGAATGGCGTTGAAATCGATGCCAATTCCGATGCAGAATTCGATCGCTTGATGGAAGAACAACGAGATCGTTCTAGGACGGCTACCAAGGGAGAGTTTAAGGGTGGTCTAGGCGGTCAGACCATGCAACACAAAAAATACCACACAGCTACTCATCTTATGTATCAAGCCCTCCGACAAACACTCGGTGACCACGTGATTCAGCACGGATCAAATATTAATGAGGAGCGTTTGAGATTTGATTTTTCACATCCTGAAAAAATGACATCCGAACAAATCAAGCATGTTGAAGATATTGTTAATGAGCAGATTGACAAGGATTTGAAAGTTACCTGGGAAGAGCATCCCACCAATGAAGCAATCAACGACCTCCATGCTCTTGGCGCATTTGGAGATCGTTATGGAGCGGTTGTGAAAGTCTATCGAATGCAAGCCGAGAATGAGGAGCAGCCTTTCAGTTTTGAAATATGTGGCGGGCCACATGTCGACCACACCTCACAACTATCCGAGGATGGCAAGAGGTTTAAGATTATAAAAGAAGAATCCAGCTCGGCAGGAATTCGTCGAATTAAAGCTGTTCTTCAGTAAACCTTAACCTTCTATCGTGGTATAATCGGATAAGATTATGCTTGATAAATTTAAAAGCCTAACTAAGGGTGTTGCCGGCAAAGCCTCTGGTGGTATAAAGAGTGCCCGATCAAAAAGAAAATCATCTGAAGAGTATATTGTAGCTTTAGATATCGGCACGGAGTTCGTTAAAACACTCATCGGGCGAGTTGTCGGTAATGGTGTAGAAATTATCGGGGTAGGCCGAGCCCACCAGAGTCTTAGTGATATGCAAGCTGGAGCAATTGCCGATATTGCCAGCGTCGTAGATAACTGCGATAAAGCCTTAGCGCAGGCCGAAGAACAGGCAGGGGTATCAGCCCGAAGCGCAGTAATTGGTATAGCCGGAGAACTAGTCAAGGGAACTACCAAAGCGGTAAAATTCACCCGAAAAGATCCTAACAGACCCTTGGATTTGGCTGAAGTTGAACAGATCATCAAACTTGTCCAAGAGAGAGCAGAAGCTAGTGCCAAAGAGTCATTAGCCCTTGAGTTAGGTGGCAAAGACGTAGAAGTAAGACTAGTAAATAGTGCTCTAGTTAGTATCGATATTGATGGATATAAAGTAACCAATCCCATAGGCTTCCAAGGCAAAGAAGTCTTAGTGCAATTATATACAGCCTTTGCTCCATTGATTCATATTGGGGCGCTTGAGCGAACAGCCCAAGAACTAGATTTGGATTTACTGGCGGTTGCCGCCGAACCATTTGCTGTTGCCCGAAGTGTTATTGGTGATGACCCAAATGCAACGATGAGCGCGATCCTAATGGACGTCGGTGGAGGCACGACAGATATTGCCATAATTGACGAAGGCGGAGTACAAGGTACCAAGATGTTTGGTATTGGTGGCCGAGCCTACACCCGCGCCATAGAAAGAGAACTTGGCACGACCTTCTCGGTCGCTGAGGAGTTAAAAATAGGCCTAAGTAAAAATACACTACCACCCAATAAAGTTCCCGTAGTTGAGCGAGCTTTGCGTAAAACATTGGATGTTTGGGCTAGCGGAGTGGAACTTGCATTAAGTGAATTCACCAATGTCGATAACCTACCCCACCGCGTTCTATTGTGTGGCGGTGGTTCATCACTCCAAATGTTAATGGACGAATTACACACCTCAACTTGGTATCGACAATTACCGTTCACTAGAAGGCCGCAAGTTGATTATATTAATCCCAAAGAAGTGGTTGGCATAACCGATATTACCGGTGATGCCAATGACCATACTTTTATCACGGCAATGGGGCTTTTGAGAGTCGGTCTTGATACAATGTTACAAGCGAATGCCACGCCAACCAATTCGGTTCGCGAGAAACTCGATAGGATGCTAAGAGTATGAACAACAAAGACACCATCTACATCGATGTTGATGATGAGATTACATCCATCATCGATAAAGTCCAAAATACTCAAGAAAGTATCGTTGCTCTAGTCTTACCCAAACGCGCTGCTATGCTTCAAAGTAGCGTTAATATGAAACTCCTCAAACGGGCTGCAGATAAGGCTAAGAAGAATGTGGTCCTTATTACCACCGAGGCCGGTCTTTTGCCGCTGGCAAGCTCTGTAGGACTGTTTGTGGCCAAGAATTTGCAGTCTAAGCCTGAGATCCCAAAAGCAACCGTACCAATTGGCGCTATAGATGAATTAATAAAAGCTGATGACCAAGAATCAACCACAGCTGACTTTGATTCTAAGGCGGTAGCCGGAGTGGCTGTCGGCGAATTAGCCACCGATGACCTTATGACCAACAATCATCCAGCAAAACCCGAGCTCACCCCCCTACCATATAAGCGCGCTTCGAATGAAGAAGAGTCCGTAATGCTAGATAACAGCGAAAAGACTGAAGAAAAAGAAGCAGACAACACCAAGGAAGATAAAAAAGCTAAAGACAAAAATCTTAAAGTCCCGAACTTTGATAAATTCAGAAAGGGACTAATAATCGCGGTTGTATTAATTATTCTTCTGGTAGTAGGTTTTATTTTTGCTAACAGGATTCTGCCAAAGGCAGTAATTACCATTTCTACCAATACCTCATCGGTAAACAGTAGCCTGGCGCTGACTCTTAGCCCGAGTACTTCAACCCTAAACACTAATCAATTGATCGTCCCCACAAAAATTCAGCAGAGCCCACAAACTGCCTCAAAACAGGTTCCTACAACTGGAACAAAAAATGAAGGACAGGTTGCTACGGGTACAGTATCGTTTGTAGCGACAGTCAATAGTAGTAGTGGGGCTATTACGCCATCTACTATCCCCGCCGGGATTGGCATTAGTAGTGGAGGATTAACTTTTATAACCCAACAGCCAACTGTTTTTAGCGGCCGCGTACATAATTGTGGGACGAATTGTGATCAATATTACTCAAACCCCACAACAACGACGATAACAGCCCAATCACCCGGCTCTAAATATAACCTGGGGTCAAATTCACAACCCGCACCCTTTACGAGCACGTACCAGGATTCAAATAATAGCGGGACTGTATATTCGGCAACCGGCTCTACGACTCAGGGAACGGATAATTTAGTTACTGTCGTAAGTCAAACAGATATCACAAATGCTGCCCAAGCAATTGCTATGCCCCCAACTGCTTCAGTTAAGTCCACACTAACTAGTGCTTTAGAGACGGCTGGTTATTATCCCGTTCAAACAAGCTATAGTGCCGGTACGCCCGCTATTACCCAAAGTGCTAATGTGGGCGATCAAGCTACCACGGTTACTGTAACCGAAGCTGTTACTTACACCATGTTTGGAGTTCACGAGAGCGACCTTAGCACTCTGGTAACCGCCAGCGTAGACCAGCAAATTAATACCAAGAAACAATCCATCCAAGATCTAGGCCTAGGCAAGGCAACATTTACTGGAGTTACCCAATCACCAACTCAGGCAACCCTAACCATGCAAACTTCTTCAACAGTTGGTCCATTACTAAATATCGCCCAGATTAAGTCGCAAATAGCTGGGCTGAAAAAAGGCGACCTTGAAACCCTTATAGAACAAAATCCTGGAGTAACCAGCGTGAGCGTAAAATATAGTCCGTTCTGGGTTAGCTCTACGCCGAAGAATACTAGCAAAATAACTATTAAAGTAAAAAAGGCTTCATGACCTTGGCTGATTCGAACGATGGGCCTGTTATGGGCCTTGATGTAGGTAGTAGACGAATAGGTGTGTCGCTGGCCAGTCCAGAAACACGGCTTCCTCAACCACTACTTACCCTTAGTCGCAGTGATGATTCCATGATCGATATACAAAAATTAATCGATGAGCATGCGGTAAGTAAAATCGCGGTCGGTTTGCCTCGAAGTCTTGATGGTAATGTAACTCAACAAACTCGTGATACAATTCTCTTTATCAAAGAGTTAAGAAAAGCTACTACTATTCCGATATTCGAACAAGACGAAGCTTTAACCTCGCGCCTGGCTGAGGCTGAGCTGATCGAGAGAGCCAAACCTTATACCAAGGCTGATATTGATGCACTTGCTGCGACATATATTCTACAAGACTTTTTGGGAGAGCACGGTAATGAATAAATATAGGGTCAAGAACCGTACTCGTCAGCAAAGACTCAAGACGTTTCTCATTATAATTGCCGTAGTCATTATTCTACTTATCGGAATAACGATTATTGTACGTAGGATTTATGACGAGAATATACAGCCTTTGAGTCATAGTCAGCGAACCCAGATAATTGTTGTTAGTGATGGTATGTCTTCTCAACAAATTGCCAACCTACTAAAAAAGGACAATATTATCCGTAGTAGTTGGGCATTTGAGTGGTACGTGCGCAGTCAAACTCTTCGTGGTGACCTGCAAGCTGGAACCTATTCACTATCGCCTAGCCAAAGTGTCTCAGATATTATTAATGTTCTGACAGAAGGCAAGGTTACTATACGCTTGATTACGATTCTCCCCGATAGGCGTCTTGATCAAATACAGTCAGACCTTATTAATGATGGTTTTTCGCCGGCTTCCGTAGCCCAGGCTTTACAGCCGGCTCAGTACTCATTCTTACCAGTACTGGCCTTTAAGCCAAGTAGCGCTAATCTCGAAGGACTACTATATCCTGATTCGTTTCAAAAAGATTCTAACACCACTCCGGAACAAATAATTCAGGAATCTCTAACTGAGATGGGTCAGCATCTAACTCCCTCACTTCAGGCTGCATTTGCATCTGAGGGGCTAAGCACCTATCAGGGCATTATTTTAGCATCTATCGTTCAGCAAGAAGTGATCGGTAGCTCAGATCAAGCACAGGCAGCCCAAGTATTCCTAAAGCGCTTAAGCACAGGTATGCCACTGGGGAGTGACCAAACTGCATTCTATGGCGCTATAATTGCTGGCCAGTCACCAAGCGTTAGTTACGACAGTCCCTATAACACCTTACTCCACACCGGTTTACCGCCTACCCCACTAAGTAATGTCAACGCCCAAGCCTTAAATGCCATGGCTCATCCGGCCAATACCGACTGGTTATATTTTGTAACTGGTGATAACGGGACAACGTACTTTGAGCAGACCGCGCAGGAACATCAAAATGATATTAACCAATATTGCCATATTAAGTGTGCTCAAGATAGCCAATAACAGAGGTAGTAGGCTATCTATTGGCTTGAAGTAACCACCAATTTTTGATAAAATTGGTGTTACGAAGATATTTAATCAATATAATCGTTATTCGAGTCGGTATTAATAAGAAGGTACCAGGGAGAATCTATTAGCACATCACGAGCATCTGCTCAGCAGACTGCCATAACAGAGGAGTCAAAAAGTCCCGTAGAACACCAACTACGAAGACTCATGAGTCGATCAACAAAGTTGAGTCGGCGGGCGGTACGTTATAGCCTCATAGGGGTCAACCTATTGATCCTTGTTGCTGTAGTATTATTTTTTCTTTACTACAAACAGGGTTCCGTAGCCAATAAAGTGGTTGCTATGGCCTCGAGTAGCAGTAGCTCCGCGACATCAAATGACCCCCTAGACCAAGTTTCAGCTGCGGATATAGCCGTTGAGGTTGCCGATATGGTAAGTATGCCCGAAGCGACAGCTGTCCAAAACCAAGCGGAGACAGTCAATGCTCAGCTAGCCATTACTCCCGCCGAGGATCTTGTTGCGGCTAAGCCATTAATTGTCGCCACAGCGCTTAAAACACGTGAAGACATACAAACCTATGTTGCGCAGTCGGGGGATACCCTGGCCAGTATTGCTGCAAAATTTAACATTACATCCAACAGTGTCTTATGGTCCAACGGTTTGACTTCAACAAACATTACGGCTGGCGATAAACTAGTCATACCTCCTATATCAGGAATTGTCTACGCAGTTAAGTCGGGTGATACTTCCCAGAGCCTGGCTCAGAAATATAATGCTAGTGCCGATCAAATAACTGCCTTTAATGACGCTGAAATATCTGGTTTAATCATTGGTGAGCAGATTGTTATACCAAACGGTCAGCAACCCGTCGCCGCTGCAACTGGTTATGGAGTCTATGGAGGCCTGGCTTCATATGGTTTCAATGGTTATGACTTTGGTTATTGCACGTACTGGGTGGCATTGCGCCGATCCCAGGTTGGTGAGTCGCTTCCAGATAATTTGGGGAATGCCTCTTCCTGGGCCTACCTAGCTAGAGCTTATGGTCTGTCAGTGGGGAATACCCCAATGCAATATGCGGCGGCTGTAGTAAGCACTGCCGGAGAAGGTCATGTCGTTTTTGTTGAATCAGTCAATGCCGATGGCAGTATAAATATATCCGAGATGAACCACCTTGGCTGGGACATAGTTGATCATGAAACCGTACCTGCATCGACAGCTGCATATTACAGTTATATCTATTAATTCTAAATAAATGTGTTAAACCTGCTATTCTATTAGTATGTTTATAGATAATGCCCAGATAACTATTCATGCTGGTGACGGCGGTAATGGCCGGTCAAGTTTTCGTCACGAAAAATTTATTGACCGTGGTGGCCCAGATGGTGGTGATGGTGGTGACGGTGGCAATATTATCTTTGTCGGTAGTCTAAGTGAGAATACTTTAGCCAATTTTCGATTTCAAAGAGAATTATTTGCCGAAGCAGGTGCAGCCGGTGGTAAGAATAATAAACACGGTAAGAGAGGCAAAGAGATGCGCGTTCGAGTTCCTGTCGGCACAGCTATATATAACGAGAATGGTGATTTGCTGGCGGATTTAGTTATTAACAACATGGAAGCTATTATTGCCCAAGGCGGTAAGGGTGGCTTTGGTAACGCTCATTTCGTAAGCTCTGTTCGGCAAGCACCAAGGGTTGCTGAAAAAGGCGAACCTGGCGAGGTTTTAGAGGTTAAGCTAGAGTTAAAAATGATTGCCGATGTCGGGTTGATAGGTTTACCTAACGCCGGTAAGTCCACTTTGCTTAGTATTATTAGTAACGCTCGTCCAGAGATAGCCGACTATCCCTTTACCACTCTTACGCCAAATCTAGGAGTGGTTGACATAGACAAAAGTCACAGCCTAGTGTTCGCTGATATCCCAGGTTTGATCGAGGGGGCTGCCCAGGGCAAAGGTCTAGGCGATGATTTTCTTCGTCACGTCGAGAGAACTAGTATTCTGCTCCATTTAATTGATGTGTATAGTGAAGACGTAGCCAAAGATTACTCAACAATTCAAACAGAGCTAAAAAGTTACAAGATAAATCTTAGTAATCGCCCGCAGGTAGTTGTGCTGACTAAAATTGATGGTCTTGATCAAGACGTTGTTGATATGGTTGTAGCGCAGCTCAGGGTGATCATACCAAAGTCGACACCCATATTTGCAATCTCATCGAAAACTAATTCAGGAATTAATGAGCTACTTCGATATGTTTTAAAGGTAGTACAAAAACAACAAGAAAAAATAGAGGCCGAAAAACCGAAGGAGGATGAAATACCAATCATTCGGCTACCGGCAACCAGCGAGCCTTGGCGTATAGTTAAGGAAAAAGAGGTTTATGTTGTCTTGGGCCGAAAAATCGAACGTTTTGCTATGCGAACAGATTTTAGCACCGATGAAGGTACTCGCCGACTACGTGATATTATGAAAAAAATGGGGATTATGCACGAACTGTCTCGGCAGGGCGCCAAAGCCGGATCAAAGATTGTTATTGGAAAGTCCAAGCTATATAGTTTGACGTATTAAGTAGCTCAATAAACTAAATTTCCGAGGTCTATGAATACAACTTTTTTCTTTTATGACTTAGAGACAAGCGGCTTGAGCCCAAGATCTGCTCGGATTATGCAGTTTGCCGGACAGCGCACCGACCAAGATCTTAAACCAATAGGCGAGCCGGTAAATGTTCTCATAAAACTAACCGACGACACTCTACCTGACCCCAGGGCAATTCTAATAACCGGCATCACCCCACAGGAAACTTTGAAGAATGGGATCACTGAGGCAGAATTTTTAAAAATCTTCCATAACAAAATTAGCTTGCCTAATACAATTTTCGTTGGTTATAACACAATACGTTTTGATGACGAGTTCATGAGGTTTCTAAATTATAGAAATTTTTATGATCCTTATGAATGGCAATGGCAAGATGGACGAAGCCGATGGGATCTACTAGACGTTGTTCGTATGACCAGGGCCCTTAGGCCGGAAGGCATAACCTGGTTTTCTGACTCGGAAGGTAAAGCTGGCAACAGGCTTGAGCAGATCACGACCGCTAATAATATTCCTCACTCTAATGCCCATGACGCACTGGCGGATGTTAATGCTACGATAGCGGTAGCAAATCTTATACACCAAAAACAGCCAAAACAGTTTAATTATTTACTAGATATGCGCCAGAAAAAACATATTGCCGAACTAGCCCTTTCTGGTCAACCGTTTATCTACACAAGCGGCAAATATCCGACCGAGTTTCAAAAGACCACTGTCGTTAAAACTATAGCCGAACACCCCCGCCGGGGTGGGGTGCTGGTTTATGATCTTCGATTTGACCCAACACCGTATTCTAAAATGTCCGTCAAGCAGTTGGTTGATGCTTGGAAGTTCGATCCCGATAAATCTAAACCCAGACTGCCAGTAAAAACGTTGCAGTACAATCGTTGCCCAGCAGTAGCCCCATTTGGGGTTTTAGACAAAGATAGCCAAGTCAGAGTTGATATTAACCCAGATAAGATTAATGAGAATGAAGCTCGTTTGTCTAAGATTGTTGACTGGCCCACGAAAATACTCGATGCCTTGGCAATTATGGACGTTGCCCAAGAAAAACGATACGGCGCAAAGAAGCATGATGTCGACGAGTCTCTGTACGAGGGATTCTTCGGTCAAAAGGATAGACAGTTAATGACAAAGGTTCATCAGGCAAGAGACCAGAAATTAATAAACTTAGATCCCAAATTTGACGACCAACGCCTGAATGACTTATATCCTCTTTATAAGGCTAGAAACTTTCCAGATAGTTTAACCATAGCCGAAAGAGAGTCTTGGGATAAATACAGGCTTGCTAAGCTAATGAACGGTAAGACTGACAGCCCATTAAATAAGTTCAAAATAGACATGAAAACGCTAACTTTGAGCAAAGACATATCTGAAAAAGATATTCAGTTGCTCAAACAGTTAGAACTGTACTCTGAAACAATTATATCTTGATCCGACGATGAGATGACAGCATCACTGACAGGACAATAATCCAGCTACGAATGAAATGAATCCTTAGCATCAACCAGAAGCAGGCCATACAAAACAAAATTGAGCTTAAGATTATCCATCCGAAAAATGTAATTTGTATGTCTGTTCCTGGTAGCTGCCCAGTCACGATAAATGCTTGCATATAACCACTCTTAATTTATATTACTTATATTACACATATTTGCTAAATAATCAAGTATAAAGTATAGAGTTTATGTTTAAGTTTATGATCTCATCTAAGCATCTTGTGACAGCTGTGGATAAGTTGTTGTATAGGAAATACTATTCAGTTAGAATCATTTTAGAGTTAAAAAAACAAAAAGGAAAAAAATGATATCATTCAGAAAAAAGCTGAATTCAAAGGGATTTAGCCATGTCGAGCTAGCCTTATTATTGATTGTAGTTATTGGCGTGTCCGGAGTTGGTTACTATGTTTACAAACATGGTAATAAATCTCATGCAGGATCAACTTATACGTCCCTAGGTAGTCTTAGTTATGATAACCAGACATTCACCGAACAAGCTTGTATCAGTGCTCAAAGTGGTACGGCACCTAATCAGACAGACACAGTAAGCGTACTTATGTCTGCGGACACAGAGGTTGGGCCTTCGGCAACCACTACTACAATTACTCCGACTACAGCTCAACTGTCTGCAGTCACTGCAGTCCAATCTGCACTTAGTACTGCCGAAAATCAACTGTCTATTGATAGGACTACTGAAGCTAATACTCCCACAGCCGCAAATGCTGCAGCGGTTGTCGCCCTTACTGATAGGGTGAATACTGATAAGACTACTTTAGCGACTGATATCGCCGGTGAGGCTACAACTGCGAGCGCATTTAACCCTTCCGCGTACTATGAAATTAATGGCGGTGCGCCCGTAACAGAAGATAATTGGACGACCGGTTCCATCTCTATAGCTAACTTCGATGTGTCCCCGACTATCCAGACTGCAGACCTAGCATTAGGCTTAGTTGGGCCAAATGCGACATATGTCGGTGGGGCGAATACGGTAATAGGCGCAATTGCTGTTTGCAATGCAACTAGTCCTACAAATGTAACCGTCACAAGCATAGGCGGTTCATCTACTTCATCCACCAGCAGTTCATCCCCCTCGCAACTATCCATTGACGAGAACATCGTCACCACTGACCTTACGGCGCTTAATGCCGCCAAAGCTGCAATTGTGGATGAGGAAATACCAACAGCTGCCCAGAATGCAGCTATAACGGCAGATAATGCTGCATGGGTAGCTGCTAAAAATAAAGTTATCGAGGATGAGGGGGGCACCGTTCCCAAGACCACAACTACAACACCTGCTTCATCTACAACAATCACTAAAATACCAATTCAAGTCATCAATGCTGAAAAAGCTGCTGGTATCAGTACGATTGCCCCAACAAAGCAGGTAACCCCAATTCAAGTCATCAATGCTGAAAAAGCTGCCGATATCCCAACAACCCAGACTACTATAAAAGTTTCTACATCCGTACCGATCTCCAAGGGTGATCTAATCGAGGCCGTATTTGCAGCGCAAGCCGCCACCGCTGCCAAAAAATCTGCCATGACATCATTCATGTATTGGGTAGACGCTCATATTGGGATAAAGGATAGTGTCGTTAAAAATGTTAATTATGGCGCTAATGGACAAGAAACTATAGTTACGGTTAATGGAAAATTGGACTCCACCAGTATCCAGGCAGCCCCATAATAGATTTTAGTGGGGCATCTACTAGGGCAGGTAGTCTCCGGAGCATATCTCATAGATGTTTGAGGGCGAAAATTTGTATATATCTTTGCCCCTGACTCTAGAAAAGTGAACCGATTTAGGATATAATGCCAAAACTTATGGCAGAATATATCGTTGTTAAAGGCGCGAGGGAACACAATCTTAAAGATATTAGTGTTACGATTCCACGTAATAAACTGGTTGTTATAACCGGTTTGAGTGGCTCGGGAAAGTCATCCTTAGCCTTTGACACCATCTACGCTGAGGGTCAGAGACGCTATGTAGAATCACTTAGTTCCTATGCCCGACAATTCTTGGGCCTAATGGAAAAACCAGACGTCGATCAGATTGACGGACTGAGCCCAGCAATTTCAATTGATCAAAAATCAACAAGTCGTAACCCCCGTTCAACGGTCGCGACCGTTACCGAGATATATGATTACCTGCGACTGTTATTCGCTCGCATTGGCGAGCCTCATTGCCCGGTTTGTGGGCAATCTATTAAACAACAAACCGCAGCCGATATTATTGATCAGGTAGCTAATATGCCCGTGTCTGCTAAATTGATGATTTTAGCGCCAATTGTCATAGACAAAAAAGGTGCTTTTGAGCACATCCCCGAACAATATCTAAAAGCTGGCTTTGCCCGGGTCAGGGTCGACAAGGTTGTTTACGCCCTTGATGAATTCCCGGAGCTGGATAAGAATTTCAAGCACACCATTGAAATAATTGTCGACCGTATTGTTAATGACGAAGATAGTCGAACCAGACTGAGCCAATCTATAGAACAGAGCCTAGAGATTGCCGATCGAAAGTTGCGCGTGGTTAATGCTGACAGCAGTGAGGAGTTTGATTTTAGCCTACAGTATGCATGTCCAGATCATCCAGAAGTAGCAATACCCGAACTAGAACCTCGTAATTTTAGTTTTAACTCGCCTCACGGGGCTTGCCCGTCTTGTACGGGCTTGGGCTCGAGACTAGAAGTAGATCCTGAACTTGTCATGCCGAATGGTCGTTTAACGATCGCAGAGGGGGCTATACGTCCTTATAACCGTATTAACATAGATAACTGGTACATGAAAAAACTCCAAGCCGTTGCTGATCGCTATGGCTTTAGTCTCCACGTCCCAACATCCGAAATAAAGCGCGAAGATATGGAAAGAATCATGTATGGCACCGGCAAGGAAACCTACAGAGTTGCTTTGGGTATTGGCAGGAGTTTTGAGACTACCTATGAAGGTGTAGTGCCAAATTTGGAACGCCGTCACAAAGAAACTGATAGTGATTTTGTTCGTCGTGATATAGAAAAATTTATGCATGAAAAGCCATGCTATGCCTGTAAGGGTTTACGTTTGAAGCCTGAGATATTGGCGGTTACTATCGCTGGTAAATCAATTATGGACATCTGCAACCTATCCATCGATGACACCCTTGCATTGTTTAGGTCTTTAAGACTGAGTACTCGAGATATGACTATAGCTAAATTAATCTTGAAAGAAATAGATGCCAGACTGACTTTTTTGCAAGACGTTGGGCTAAACTACCTAACGCTACTAAGGAGCGCGACGACACTGAGTGGTGGTGAAGCGCAGCGTATAAGACTGGCTACCCAAATTGGCTCGGGTTTAATGGGAGTTCTCTATGTACTAGACGAACCTAGTATCGGTTTGCACCAAAGAGACAACGCCCGGCTAATAAACACCCTAAAACACCTACGCGACCTAGGTAACAGTGTGATCGTAGTTGAACATGACGAAGAAACTATCCGTACAGCCGATTATTTATTAGACATTGGCCCAGGCGCCGGAATCCACGGTGGTTATGTTGTCGGTGAGGGTACTCCAAGTGAGGTAATGAAAGTCAAAGATAGCATTACCGCCCAATACCTATCTGGTACACTCAGTATCGCCATCCCTAAAAAGAGACGCCAGGGAAATGGCAAATCTTTGATCATTAGAGGGGCAAGGGAGAATAACCTTCAAAACATTGATGTTGAAATTCCTCTGGGTGAGCTCGTGGTAGTTAGTGGCGTGTCAGGCTCTGGTAAATCCAGCCTTATAAACGATATTCTTGCCAAAGAACTACAGGCACGCCTGCATCGAGCCAGTACCGTTCCGGGAAAACACGATGATATTGAGGGTATTAAGGAACTCGATAAAGCTATTATTATTGACCAGTCACCAATTGGTCGCACGCCCCGGTCCAACCCGGCCACCTATACCGGTCTTTTCACACCTATACGTGAGCTATTTTCCAACGTCCCAGAAGCCAAGTTACGTGGCTATAGCCCAGGGCGTTTTAGCTTTAATGTTAAGGGCGGACGCTGCGAAAACTGTTCTGGTGACGGTATTATCCAGATTGAGATGCATTTTCTGCCAGACGTCTATGTTCCTTGTGAAGTTTGCCATGGGAAGCGCTATAACCGTGAAGCTCTTGAGATACATTATAAAGGCAAGTCTGTCAGCGACATCCTAGAGCTAACTTGTGACCAAGCTCTAGAGTTTTTTGCTAATATTCCAAGCATTGCCCGTAAACTACAGACCTTAGTTGACGTTGGGCTTGGTTATATACACCTCGGTCAACCGGCCACTCAACTAAGTGGGGGCGAGGCCCAGCGTATCAAACTGGCCAGCGAATTGAGTCGCCGCCCAACCGGCCGAACTCTATATATTCTGGACGAACCAACAACCGGACTGCACATGGCAGACGTCAATAAATTATTACATGTCTTGCATGCACTTGTGGATGCCGGTAACAGCATGGTGGTCATTGAGCACAACCTTGATGTTATAAAAAATGCTGACTGGCTAATTGATATGGGGCCTGAGGGTGGTGCCGCCGGTGGGCAGATCGTAGCATTGGGCACTCCAGAACAAGTTAGCAAACAAAAAGATTCCTACACTGGTCAATACTTAAAGAAAATATTTAAATAACCAGTAACTAGTTTGTTTTTCTTTTTCGTCTCTCCATTAATGCTTTAGTTAGATGATAGGCCATGGGTCCGAAACTAATAATGACCACTATTGCTACGACTGGCAAAATATAGTTATCGATATTTGGGATTTTGCTGCCGAACCAATACCCCAGCATTGTCACAATTACTGCCCAGGCAGTGTCGCCAATAGCATCAAAAAATGCGAATTTCTCTCTTGGCATTCTCGCTACTCCAGCTACTGCGGGCGTGAAAGTTCTTACAACTGGCAGGAAATGCGCCAATAACATTGATTTGCTGCCATACTTTTCAAAGAATTTTTCGGAACGTGTCACATATTCCTGCTTAAACAACAAACCATCTTTTTTACGGAATAATCTAGGGCCAAGAGTCTTACCGATCTGATAGCCAACATTATCTCCAGCAATAGCTGCCAGTGAGGCAATTATGAGCAACGCCGCCAGATTAAGTTTACCTTGAGCTGCAAAAATGCCGGCACTGAGCAGGAGGGTATCGCCTGGGAAAAAGAAACCGACAAACATGCCGCTTTCAGCAAAAATCATCACGCCAACTAGGAACAAACCACCACTCTGTAATAGCTCGCTCGGATTCAACATATGCTTATAGCTTACTAACTTTATCTAAAAAGGTCTAATAACTTTGCTCATCATCTGGTATAATACCTTAAAGCCTAAAGAAAGTAAGGTCAGGAGAAAAATGTCAGAAGATATTAGTTTGAAGCTAGAAGAGCGTACTGTAATCGGTAAACAGGTTAGGCAACTACGCCGTGACGGTCTAATTCCAGCTGTCATTCACGACCACGGCAAGCCTTCATTGCACGTTATGGGTAGCTATCCAGACGTTTATAAAGTATACCGACAAGCAGGGAAGCACCACACTATCAAGATTAGTGTCGGAGGTAAAGAGTACACGGCTCTTATTAAAACAACTGCCTTTGAACCTCGTAAACACCTTCTTAGCCATGTAGTCTTCGGGGCTGTTGACGCCAACGAAACAGTTACCGCTGAGATACCAATTCGATTAACTGACGATATTCCTGCCGAACGAGCCAGTCTTCTAGTTATTCACCAACTTGAGTCAGTTGAAGTTGAATCGCTACCTAAAGACTTGCCAAACGAGATTGTCGTTGATGCTTCATCATTAGTTGAAGTTGGCGACAAGCTAAGCGTATCGGACATTATTGCTCCAGCCGGAGTAGTAATTATCACGGAACTAGAACACGCTATTGCCACGGTCTATGAACCAAGTGCTGTTCAAGCAGCCAATGATGCCTTGGCTGGAGAAGCAGAAGAAGCTGCACCTGAAGCGGCTGAAGGCGTCGCCACCGAAGGCGCAGCACCTGAAGCTGGCGCAGAGTCTACCGAAGCAAGCACCGAAAAGAAATAGGCTACTAGTCCCTCGGCAAAAACTAAGCTAAATTTGTTACAATATTTTAAGATGGAAAAAATAATATTATTTTACGATTTTAGCCCAGTTAAAGATCCTGAGGCTACTATGCTTTGGCAAAAAGCACTTTGTGAAAAGCTTGGTCTAAAGGGGCGAATAATAATCTCCCGTCACGGCATTAATGCCACGCTCGGCGGTGAATTAACAGCCCTGAAAAGTTACGTAAAAGAATTAAAAACCTTTGGGTCTTTCAAAAAAACCCAAATCAAATGGAGCGATGGTGGCAGCCTGAATTTTCCTAAATTATCAGTGAAAGTCCGAGATGAATTGGTTACATTCGGAGCAGCCGACGAACTTGAAGTAGATGAGCTTGGGGTGGTCGGCGGCGGCAAGCATCTTAAACCCGAAGAGGTTCACAAGTTGGTTGAAGAACGCGGTGATGATGTTACATTCTTTGATGGTAGAAATGCCTATGAGGCTGCCGTTGGTAGATTTAAAGGTGCCATAGTCCCAGATGTGCGCACTGCTAAGGACTTTATTGCAGAGATCGAAAAACCTAAATATGACAAAATTAAAGACAAGCCAATAGTTACCTATTGTACTGGTGGTATTCGCTGCGAAGTATTATCTGCTCTGATGAAACGACGAGGTTTCAAGGAAGTTTATCAGATAGACGGTGGCATTGTTAAATATGGCGAGAAATACGCTGATGAGGGTCTGTGGGAGGGCTCACTGTACGTTTTTGACGGACGAATGGTTACCAAATTCTCAGACAAAGCAAAAGATATTGGTGAATGCATTCATTGCCAGGCTCAGACCAGTAATTACAAGAACTGCGCCAATAAAGCTTGCAATGACTTGGTCTTAATTTGCGAGAACTGCCCACAGGAAACCTATTGCCTGACTTGCGCAAAAGTCTATGCTGAAAAATAATGAATACCAAGCTTCAGAATAAACTAAAGGAATTACCGACTACTCCTGGAATATATTTCCATAAGAATTCTAAAGACGAGATAATCTACATTGGTAAGGCCGCCAATCTTCGTAATAGGGTAAGGCAGTATTTTCAATCTTCACGGAAAAAAGATCCCAAAACTCAACTTCTGGTCAGCGAAATCACCGACACCGACTGGATGAGTGTCGATAGTGAGGTTGAGGCGCTGTTTTTAGAAGCAGAAATGGTTCGTCGCTACATGCCACGCTACAACATCTTACTCAGGGATGATAAAAGTATGGTCTACATTCGAATTGATTATGACAGTGATTACCCAACGGTCTCATTTACCAGGCGTCCGCTGGATGACAGTGCACGCTACTTCGGACCATTCTCAAATGCTCAAACAACCAAACAAGCTATGAAAATTCTGCGCCGCGCGTTCCCCTACGCCACAGCTAGACATGTCGGCAAACAGCGGGTATCTTTGGATTACCATCTGGGGCTTGACCCTGGCCTAGAAGAGGCCAAAACCTCGCTAAAGGAATACCGGTCAAATCTGCGCCAACTGATTGCCGTTATAGAAGGTAAGCGTAAAGGCATTCAAGATAAACTCGAAAAAGATATGCTAAAATTCGCCAAAGCAACTGAGTTTGAGCAGGCTGCTAAGGTTAGAAATCAGCTTAATGTACTGAGAAATCTTCATAACCAGATTGTCTTTAGTGATAAAGAATTTATGGATATTTCCAAAGACCACGCACTTGATGAATTAGTCAGATTGCTTGGTTTGGGTAGTTTCCCGCAGCGCATTGAAGGTTATGACATTAGCCATATGTCCGGTACGGATGTGGTAGCTAGTATGGTTGTTTTTACCAACGGTGTTAGTGACAAAAGCGAGTACCGTAAGTTCAAAACCTATAAGGATCAAAACAATGATTTTGATAATATGTATGAAACCATTAAACGACGACTAAGTATCAAAAATATTAAATTATGGGGAGCGCCTAACCTAGTTATTATTGATGGCGGCAAAGGTCAGCTTGGGGCTGCCATCAAAGCCCGTGACGAGATGGGATGTTCGGGCATCCCCTTCATCTCACTAGCAAAACGAGAGGAACAAATTGTTGTCAGTAAATTAAAATCAAATGTAGCGATAAGCCAAGACACCCTGCATAGTCTTGGTGGGTTTTTACACGAAAGTGATGACTATGTTTTGATAAACATTCCACATAACACCAACCTCGTTAAGCTCTTGCAGCGAATTCGAGACGAATCCCATCGTTTTGCAGTAAGCTATCATTCAGTCCTGAAGACAAAACGACAAACTACTAGCCTGCTTGGTGAGATACCTGGCGTTGGGCAGCTGACCCGAAAAAAATTAATAAAATCGTTTGGGTCAAAGCGTGCTGTCGGGGAGGTGAGTGAGCAAGAATTGGCTGCAGTAGTTGGCGCTTCTAGAGCCAAGAAAATCTATAACTACTTGCACGAGCCAGGTTCTCCTATAAAATCCTAAAGCAAAATTACCGGCAAGAATATTTGCTATACTGTTCCAAAGGATGAATATAGTTTTTAAAAATGATTTCTTTAAGGGTAATAGACAAAAGCTAAGGGCTGCTATTGGTAATAAAGCCCCAATTGTCATTACGGCCAGTGGTCTATTGCAAAGAGGCGCTGATGCTGCCTATCCGTTTCACCAAGACGCTAATTTTTGGTACTTAACGGGTATTGATATACCAGACGTCGTACTAGTGATGGGTTCAAAGGCAGATTTCTTGATCCTGCCGAAACGCAGCAATTATCAGGATATTTTTGAGGGTACCATTGATCAAAATGAACTTATTGAAACCTCGGGTGTTACTTCGATTTTGTCTAATGAGGTTGGCTGGCAGAAGCTCCGCGAAGATCTAGAGCACCAGAAACAAGTCGCTACCATCAAGCCAGCCCCTATCTATCTTGAAACTTATGGAATGTTTACTAATCCAGCCAGGCAACAGTTGCTGAAGCGCATTTTGACTGGTAACAGGAAAATAGCGGTTCAAGATATCAGTATTGACGTTGCCCGCCTTAGAATGGTTAAACAAGATATAGAAGTTGAAGCGATACAATTAGCCATCGACATTACTGGAGCGGCAATTAATAAAGTTCAGGCTAGTATCTCTGGGTTAACTCATGAATATTCGGTTGAGGCCATTATTACGGCTCACTTTCTAGATAATAAAGTTAATAATGCTTGGAAGCCGATTGTTGCCAGTGGCCACAATGCTTGCACGATGCATTACAATGACAATTTTAGCCCTCTATTGCCAAGTGATTTGGTTATGATCGATATTGGCGCAGAAGTCTCCCATTATGCCGCTGATATTACCAGGACTTTGATTATTGGACATAAACCAACTGCTCGCCAGCGGGATGTCTACCAGGCAGTCTTGGAGGTTCAGGATTTTGCAATAAATTTACAAAAACCAGGCGCACTAATAAGTGACAACGAAAAACGGACTAGAAAGTTCATGGCTACCAAACTATCAGAACTGGGTTTGATTAAACGGGCTAGCGAGAGCGAAATTAGTCGATATTTCCCGCACGCAACGTCTCACTTTTTGGGCCTGGAGCCACACGACACTGGCGACTATGGCCAAACTCTGCAACCAGGGGTAGTCTTAACTGTTGAACCAGGGATTTATATACCAGAAGAGAATATTGGCATCAGGATTGAGGATGACGTTCTTATCACACTCAAAGGAAATAAAGTTCTTAGCTCGAATCTATCACGAGATTTGCTATAATATGTTTATGGATAAACTCTTAAAGAATCCTATTTTTAGGTTCTTAGTAAGATGGTTTGTTTGTAGCCTGGGGCTTTGGGTGGCAGCAGCGCTACTTGGAAATCGTATTACCTACAATAATAGTTTTTCAGTAATTGTTATCGCAGGTCTAATACTAGCGATTATAAATTTTGTTATTAAACCTATACTAGTTATTCTGTCCCTGCCGGCCGTAGTAATCACTCTTGGCCTATTCATGATCATTATTAATGGTCTAACGGTTTTCCTTGTTAGCAAACTTTATCCATCACTGCACTTTACCAATTTCTGGGTGGCGATACTTGCCGGTATGGTAATTGGACTGGTAAACTATCTAGTAACGGCAATCATGGAAGGTATTTAATCGATGAGTATATACAACTACATAACAATCGCGACTATGCTCCTGTTAACTCTACTAATTTTAGTACAAACAAGAGGCGCCTCTTTGGGCGCAGGCCTTGGTGGCAGTGGCGAAGTTAACATGACTCGCCGAGGAACAGATAAAACAATCCACCAGATTACAATAATTGTTGCGCTTATCTTTACTTTCTCTCTCATCATTGGAATTGTAAAATAATTCTTTCATAGAATGACGGCAAAAAAACTTAGCTTGCGCGCCCGTCATATTTTTCGGAGTCGCCGCCGGCAATTTGAAGTCCTGGGTGTCCAGGCTGAGAAGAATATTGATCGGCATTTCGTAAATCGACTAGTCCGATTGCTTCAAGTCCGGCGCTTTATTATTACTTGGGTAGGTTTATTAATAATGCTGATTGCCTGTGTTATTATTCAGACCGAATCACTTAGCGGTTACTACCAAACCCCTCAACCAGTTCCGGGGGGGACTTATGTCGAGGGTATCTTGGGCGATTTTACCACCGCAAACCCACTATTTGCTACTGGAGCCGTCGATGGTGCCGTTTCGCGACTAGTCTTTTCCAGCCTATTTTCTTACAATGACCAAAATCAATTAGTTGGCGATCTAGCTTCTAATTGGACGGTAAGCTCATCTGGCAAAGTATATACTGTGACCCTCAAGCCCAATCTACAGTGGCAAGATGGAAAGCCTCTAACTTCCAAGGACGTGGTTTTTACTTATCAAACCATCCAGAACCCCAATGTCCAATCACCACTTAATCCTAACTGGCAGGGAGTTAGTGTTGCTGCTAGTAGTCCGCTGACGGTAACCTTCACCCTAACAAACCCACTTGCTTCGTTTCCTTATTCGTTAACCAATGGCATTATTCCGCAGCACATTTTAGCGAACGTAGTGCCCGCAGAGCTCATATCCGCTAACTTCAACACTGATCCTGTTGGTTCTGGCCCATTCGTATGGCATTCAATTATCGAACAAGGACTCACCCCTCAGAATCGGCAGGAGCAAATTACCCTAACGCCCTTTGCTCATTATGTTGGCGGGCAACCTAAATTAAGTGGTTTTGTCATTCGGGCTTTCCATGATCAGAATGAATTGCTGACAAGTTTTCATGAAGGTGAGCTAAACGGGTTGGCTGGTCTGGAGAGCATACCATCGAGCCTAAATCATGATAAACAGCTTCAGGTTTACAGTATGCAACTAACGGCTGCTAATATGGTCTACTTTAAGACCACGTCTGGCGTGTTGGCCGATGCTACAGTCAGAAAATCGGTTCTCCTAGCGTCAAATGTAAACAGTATAATCACCCAATTAGGCTATCCGGTTAGCCCAGTAAGAGAGCCCCTACTCAATAATCAGCTTGGGTTTAACCAAAGCTACCAGCAGCAGACAGATAACTTAAGCTTGGCAAGTAGCAGCTTGGCAGGGGATGGCTGGGTGAGTGCCACGCCAGGTGGAATAAGATACAAAGACGGTCAACCGCTCCAATTTACGCTGTATGCTGCGAATACTTCTGACAATCAGAAAGTTACCAGCTTGCTCAAGAAACAATTGAGAGCTGCTGGTATTGACATGGTAGTCGTCCTGCAAAGCAGTGTAGACCTCAGCAACACCATTACGTATCATGATTACGATGCTTTGCTCTATGGTATATCCATTGGTCCAGATCCCGATGTCTTTGCGTACTGGGACAGTACGCAGGCTTACCCGACTGCACTTAACGGGCTAAATTTTTCAGAATACAAGGACGCAACTGCTGATGAGGGGTTGGAGGCAGCTAGAATTGTTAGCGATCCCGCTCTTAGAGCTGTCAAATATGCGATATTCCTCCAAGCCTGGCAAAATGATGCTCCGGCGCTAGCCTTATACCAACCAAGATTTTTATACTTAACAAATCAACCAGTCTACGGTCTTGCCGATCGTACCATCAATTCCGCAATTGGCCGTTTTGATAATGTTCAGAATTGGGAGATTCGCCAAGGCAAGGTATCCGACTTGTCTTCTTGAGTTTTGGCTTAAAAACAGATAAGATATTTACACCAAAATAGTTGCGCGAGTGGCGGAATGGTAGACGCGCTAGCTTCAGGAGCTAGTGCTCCTAAAGGGCATGGAGGTTCAAGTCCTCTCTCGCGCACCACGATTGATCATTTGCTATAGTAGCCACTTAATTTTGTTATCGGGGTGTAGCGCAGTGGCTAGCGCGCAGCGTTCGGGACGCTGAGGTCGGAGGTTCAAGTCCTCTCACCCCGACCANNCGACCATTTTTAGAGAGTAGTTTTTAAGGTTTTTCGAGTATAATCAACAATATGCAAGTCGTCGTCGATGGTATCTTGACCAACTATGTTCGCCAAGGGAATGGTAGGGTAGTTGTTATATTGCATGGCTGGGGTGATAGTAGTAAAAGCTGGCAACAACTAGCCAGTGCGCTGTCTCATAATTACGACGTGGTTGTTCCTGATTTGCCTGGTTTTGGCGCCACCAAGTCACCTCCTAAGACCTGGGGATTGGATGACTACGCCTCTTTCATAAAAGATTTTCTCAAGAAGCTAAACATATCTGCTACCTACTGTATCGTTGGCCATAGTAACGGCGGAGCGATTGCCTTAAGAGGCATCGCGAAAAACATTATTACAACCGATAGGCTTATCCTACTAGCTAGCGCTGGAATTAGGGGTGAATACAAAGGGCGTCTGAAAGCTCTTCGTTATGCTGCAAAAACAGGCAAGCTGCTAACTTCACCGCTGCCAAAAGCTACAAAGAATAAACTAAGAGCCAAGGTCTATCAAACTATTGGGTCAGATATGCTGGTAGCCGAACACTTGCAAGAGACATTCAAAAAAGTGGTCAGTGATGACGTACGGGATGATGCCAAAAAAATCGATATACCCACACTACTGATATACGGCGAGCTGGATCAACAAACGCCGCTGCGCTATGGCGAAACACTTCATCAGCTGATTGATCACTCATCTTTGGAGGTATTGCCTGGAGCCAGTCATTTCCTGCAACTCGATCGACCCGATGCCATAAACTCTGCGATCCAAGGATTTCTACGATGAAGAATTTTATTAAAGCAGTCTTAGTTTTTTATACGCCAAAAACCTATCCAAAGACTCTTGTTTATATGCTCCAGAACACTGAGTATCAGCCAGCTGCTTATCTGAAATGGTTTTGGCGAACCCAGAATTTTAATAAAGTGATGATACGCCGCACGCTGGAGAAAACCAAGGCTGCCAAACAGCTATTACTTGGGCTATATGTTGGTATAACGATCCAATTAATCCTGGGAGTGCTAATTATTTACCTTTGGCACTGGCATAACCTCCCCGGAGGACTGGTCTTTGGCATAGCTGTGATCGTTTCCTACCCTGTGACCTGGGCTCATCTTGTAACTATCCCACTAATCGCCGGTCGTCTGCTAATTGTTGAACCAAACCAAAAAGCCAAAATATTGGCATCTGAGAATGTGTTCAAAAAGCATAGAGCTATCAAGGTAGCTATTGCCGGTAGTTACGGTAAGACCAGCATGAAGGAACTTCTCCTGAGTGTTTTATCTGAGGGCAAGAATGTTGCCGCCACCCCCGCGAATATGAATGTTGCGACTAGCCACGCTATTTTTGCGCAGAGTCTAACGGGCGCCGAAGATATATTGCTAATTGAATATGGTGAAGGTGCACCAGGGGATGTTAAACGATTCTCCCAGACAACTCATCCAACGCACGGCATCATCACTGGCCTAGCCCCAGCACACTTAGACCACTACAAGACAGTCGAAGCTGCTGGAGAAGACATCTTTAGCCTGGCGCAGTATTTAGACAATCAGAATGTTTATGTAAACTCCGATTCACCATTGACTGAGAGTTTCATTCGCCCAGAGTTTGGTTTATACAATCAATACGGGGCACTTGGCTGGATTGTCAGTGACACCAAGATTGCCTTGAAAGGTACATCTTTCACTCTGAAGAAGGCCGGCAAAGAAATAACTGTTCATAGCAGCCTGATTGGTAGGCATCAGGTTGGCCCAATCGCTTTGAGTGTCGCGTTGGCCAAGCACTTTGGGCTAACAGACGAACAAATTATTGCCGGCGTTGCCTCGGCAAAGCCATTCGAGCACCGTATGCAAGCCTATCAACTAAGTGGTGGCTGGGTAATTGATGACACCTATAATGGAAATATAGAAGGCATACGTGCCGGCACTCAGTTATTGATAGACTTGAGTGCCAAGCGAAAGATATACGTGACTCCTGGCCTTGTTGATCAAGGAAAAGAAACCAAGACTGTACATTTGGAGATGGGTAGGCTTATCGCTGCCGCTGAGCCTGATCTTGTCGTGCTAATGAAAAACTCGGTGACCCAATTTATTCAAGAGGGGTTAGAGTTCGGTAATTTCAAAGGTATTGTTAGGGTCGAGGAAAACCCGCTCCAGTTCTACAATAATTTAAGAGAGTTTATAGCGGCTGGTGATCTAGTTATTATGCAGAATGATTGGCCTGATAACTACTCCTGAATACTATCATCTGACCTTGTAATCGCCCATCAAAATTGCATATACTTAAAGTCGATGGATACAATTGCAGTTATATTTGGTGGACGGTCGGCGGAACATGATGTTTCAATCATTACAGCCTTATCTTCTATCATCAAGCCTTTGGAGTTGACTGAGAAGTATCGGGTAGAAGCTATCTATATTTCTAAAGAGGGAGCCTGGTATTGGGATGAAAAGTTAAAGAATATAGATTTATATAGCTCGGGTAAAATCAAAGATTTTATCAAGAAAAATCACCCCGTTAGCCTTAAATTTGATGGTGGCCTTACATTAATCAAGTCTGGCCGGCAGAGAATTCGCAGCTCGTCACTAAAGGTAGATGTTGTTTTCCCTTCAATGCACGGGACGTATGGGGAAGACGGAGCTTTAATGGGGCTGCTGGATATGGCCGGTGTAGCTTATGTTGGCTGTGATTTGGCATCAAGTACTATTGCCATGGACAAAATTCTTGCCAAGGAAGTAGCCATCGCTAATCAGATACCGGTTACCAAATTCGTGATAGCTAATAAGGAAGAAATAGACAAAGATATTGCCTCTGTTATTAAGCGAGTTACTACCAAGCTTTCTTATCCTTTATTTATTAAGCCTACTCATCTCGGTTCTAGTATCGGTATCAGCCGGGCTCAGGATCAAACTGCCCTGTCCAATGGTCTCGAAGTGGCCGCAACCTATGACGATATGGTTGTAATAGAAGAAGAAGTGCCAAATTTAATTGAGGTGACTCTGCCAATCATCGGTAATGATGTTTTAACGCCGGCTATGTTAGAGCAACCAATGACCAAGCCCGAAGATTTTTTCGACTTCGAAACCAAATATTTACAGGGCGGTAAAAAGGGTAAGGGTAAGGCCGGAAAAGGCTCACAAGGTTATAGTAAGATTCCAGCCGATCTACCAAAAGATCTCTATAAAAAAGCCCTAGATCTCGGGCTTAGAACCTACCAAATAGTTGGCTGTCAGGGTATAGCCAGAGTTGATATGTTGATTGATTCCAAAAAAGGGGAGGTTTACTTTAACGAGATTAACCCACTCCCCGGAGGTCTCTATGCTCACAATTGGCGGGCTGCTGGGATTAGCAGTGTTGAGCTTGTAGATAGATTGGTCAACATGGCCAAAGAGAGATTTGAAAAACAACAGAAACTCGCTACGACTTTTGATACTAATTATCTCCAACAATTCTAGCATCACTAATGGTAGCTTAGTAGCTGCAATTATCTTATAATCAATCTGATGAGACGTTACATACCGAAAGATATTGAGCCCAAATGGCAAAATAAGTGGGCCCAGGATCAAATCTATAAGGCTGTCGACTTTGATGACAAGGCTAAGTTCGTGATGTTGACAGAATTTCCCTATCCTTCAGGAGATGGTTTACACCTAGGACACACCAGGGAATACACGCTTGGTGATATAATTGCCCGCCACAAACGCATGCAAGGCATGAATGTCCTCTATCCTATGGGTTATGACGCTTTCGGTTTACCCGCCGAGAATTATGCCATCAAGAACAACATTGCTCCGCAGTTGGCCACCGATGAAAACATAGCCAAATTTCAAAAGCAGTTTGATAGCCTGGGCTACAGTATTGATTGGTCACGCAGTTTCAAAACAACTGATCCGGATTACTATAAATGGACTCAGTGGCTATTTTTACAGTTCTTTAAGGCTGGTCTGGCTTATCAAAAGGAGATATCAATAAACTGGTGTCCGTTTTGCAAAACCGGTCTGGCTAATGAAGAGGTAATCAATGGCCGTCATGAGCGCTGCGATACTTTGGTTGAGAAAAGATTACTAAAGCAATGGCTGTTAGAAATCACCAAATACGCCGATCGACTAATTGACGGGCTAAGTGATGTAGATTTTCCAAGTAAGATTGCCGATCAACAAATTAACTGGATTGGCCGATCGGTAGGTGCCGAAATCAGCTTTAAAGTAGCTGACAGTGACAAAATCATTGAAGTATTTACCACCCGCACCGATACATTATTTGGAGTTACTTTTATGGCCCTAGCCCCAGAGAATCCTTTGGTGGAGATTATTACCACAGAAGAACATCGGGCAAACGTTAATAGTTACGTCGTTGCCTCGCAAGCTAAATCGGAAATTGAACGGCAGGATGTTAACCGTGACAAAAGTGGCGCATTCACTGGTGCGTATGCCATCAACCCACTGAATAATCAGCCAATTCCAATATGGGTAGCCGACTATGTTTTATCTAATTATGGTACGGGGGCAATTATGGCGGTGCCGGCCCACGACCAGCGAGACTTCGATTTCGCAAATAATTTTAATCTGCCGATACTTCGTGTAGTGAAAAACCAAGAAAAAGATGAAGATCACACGGAAGACGAAGGTGTTCTGGTTAATTCTGGCGTCTACAATGGACTTCCTAGTCAGGAGGCCAGAGAAACAATCCTAAAAGATCTAATCAAAACCAAGCAGGCTACCGAGAAAGTTAATTATCGTTTACGTGATTGGATTTTCAGTCGTCAACACTATTGGGGCGAACCGATCCCAATCATTCATTGTCCCGAGCATGGAGCTGTTGCTGTCCCAGACGACCAATTACCCGTTGTTTTGCCCGAAGTCGAACGTTATCAACCTGCGGAGGATGGTGAAAGCCCCCTCGCTAGTGTTGAGTCTTGGATCAATACCCATTGCCCGGTCTGTGACCAACCGGCTGTGCGCGAAACCGATACTATGCCAAACTGGGCTGGCAGTAGCTGGTATTATTTGCGCTACTTTGATCCCAAAAATACCGAGGCATTTGCTGACCGTAGCAAATTAGATTATTGGAAGAACGTTGATCTATATCTAGGGGGCATGGAGCACACCACGCTTCATCTGCTCTATTCACGTTTTTGGCACCAATTCTTGTATGACCAGGGTCTGGTACCTACTCCAGAACCATATATGGCCCGTCGTGGACAGGGAATAGTTCTTGGAGCTGATGGTGCAAAGATGAGTAAGAGTAAAGGCAATGTCGTCAACCCTACGGAGATTATTGACAATGGTTATGGTGCAGATGCTCTGCGTTTAGCCGTCGTCTTTCTGGCCCCATACGACCAAACAACTATCTGGAGCCCGGAAAGTGTAGCCGGAACTTATCGTTTCTTGCAGCGGGTCTGGACATTGACTCATGAATTTGAAGACCACAAGGGTAATTCTAAGGAACTTGAGTCTTTGGAGATCAATCGGGCTACCCACCAAGTTATAAAGCGTGTTAGCGAGGATTTATCAACGTTGGACTTTAATACGCCTATTGCTGCTTTAATGGAGTACGTTAACACTTTGTATAAGCTTAAAGTCAAAGATGAATTTGCCAGCCAAAGTTGGCCAACAGCCATCGAGGCCTTGATTCAATTGCTAGCACCCTTCGCGCCACACATAGCCGAGGAATTGTGGGAGGTTAGCGGTCACGAAGACTCAGTCCATTTGAGTCAATGGCCAAAGTGGGATGATAAATATTTGATCAGTGACACCGCTCGGATAGTCGTGCAAGTAAACGGTAAGGTTCGGGCTGAGTTAGTGGTGGGGGTTGATAGTACCGAGGAGGATGTCGTTAAGGCCGCCAGAGACGATCAGAAAATTAAGGCTTACCTTGAAGGTAAAGAAATTAAAAGGGTAATTCTCGTGCCAAACAAATTATTAAATCTAGTAGTTGGTTAATAGTTTCAAATCAAGTATTACCAAATAGTCGATAATTTTCTTATCAATCAGTACTATCACTTGAAAGCTAAAGCCATTTAGGATATACTTTTACTCAAGTGTAGCCTAAAAGAAAAGGAGTCCTTGATAATATGGGCCAGCCTAAAAAACGAACCAGCCCCCGTCGTACAAGAAGCCGAAGAAGTCATTTGGTATTAAAGTTAGCCAGACAGGTTAACGCCAAGTCACCTATTAAGGCCTATACGACAAAGCGTGAGAGTGCCAAAACATTGGTTAGTAAAGTTGCCAAAGCCAAAAAATCAAGCACAACCCCAGCCAAGTAAGCTACAGTAATTAAGCTAAAAGGAAATGACTTAACAATATATGGCTAGCAATCGTCATCTTGGCCGCATTATTGCACTGCAGACTCTATATGAGGTTGAATTTCGAGGTGAATCAGGCGATAGTGATGTTAATCTCGCTGAAGTATTAGCTCGTAATATCAGCCGATATCAGAAAGCGGTTGATGATAAGGACTTCATTGAACGCTTAGTTAATGGCGTTACTAAGGAAGAAACTAAGTTAGACGATGTACTTCGACCAATTGCGCCGGAGTGGCCTATTGAACAGATAGCTCGTATGGATAGGGTAGTACTACGTATCGGCCTCTACGAGTTGCTGTATGAAAAAGACGTACCACCAAAGGTTGTCATCAATGAAGCCGTGGAATTGGCCAAATCATTTGGCGGCGACAATTCATCAAAATTCATAAATGGAGTGCTCGGTACTGTCTTAAGACAACATGAAAGTAGTGATAATGAACCAAAAACAACCAAGAAAGGTACTAGCCATGAAAAGGCCAAAACCGATTCAGGGGATTAAGCGACTAGTTTCTCGTCCGCCGGCAATTACTGAGGCTGTTAGTGAAACCACATCCGGTGGCATTATTTTCCGTCGCAATAAAAATGACCAGGTTGAGATTTTGCTTATTCAAGATGCCAAAAAACGTTGGACAATCCCCAAGGGTCATGTCGAACCAGGCGAAGAACCCAGGGGGACAGCTGAAAGAGAAATCCAAGAAGAAACAGGCCTAGAAGAGATGAAAGTCATGAACTGGCTGGGTAAAGTTAACTTTCGCTATCGGCGCAATAAGACCCTGGTCCTAATGGTTATGCATATCTACCTTGTCGAAGCTCTAGGCGACACCAATAAGTTAAACCCAGAAGAATGGCTAAGCGACATAAAATGGTTCCCAGTTAATGAAGCAATTGATAAAATAGAGTACGAAGATATAACCAAACTGATGTTACTCGGACTTAAACATATTAGAGAGCAAAAGCGCTAATGCCCAACGATACGGTCTATCAACAATTTGCTGAGTCAGTTTTAGGGGTCAAGTTCAATAACATTAATCTTTTAATTACTGCTTTTACTCACCGCTCTTACCTCAATGAGCACAAGAAGACAGTTAACGAACACAATGAGCGTTTAGAATTTTTGGGTGACGCCGTACTTGAACTAGTTACCACTGAGTATCTTTACAACAACTACCATGATCCTGAGGGAATTCTAACCAACTGGCGCAGTGCGCTAGTGCGCACCGAGAGTATTGGTGCGGCGGCAACCCGTTTGGGCTTCGAGGAGCATCTAAGACTCAGCCGCGGCGAGAGACGTGGAACCGATAGAGCTCGGGCTCAGATACTAGCAAATAGTTTTGAGGCCGTGGTCGGAGCCATTTATCTCGACCAGGGTTATGATGTCAGCAAGCAGTTCATAGCCAACAATATCATAGTGACCTTTAAAGATATCTTAGCCAGTGGTTCATGGATGGATCCTAAGTCACACTTGCAAGAGGTTGCTCAAAGCCAAGAATCCTTTACCCCAGTCTATAAAGTTATCAGCGAAGAAGGCCCAGACCACGATAAAATGTTTAGAGTAGGTGTTTATATAGACGGTGAACTTAAAGGTGAGGGCGCAGGTCCTAGCAAGCAGGCCGGACAGCAAGGTGCAGCCGAAGCCGCCCTAAAAGCTTATGGCATTACTTTGTAATCCCGAGCCATCTGTTTGACATATCTGTTAATTTTAGGTAAAATGCATAGAACGTTTTATTAAATAACGTAATGAAAGTGAGCTCATAAGGTCAATGTTAGCTATTCGTATGCAACGAACCGGACGTCATGGTCATGCAATGTACCGCATGATTGTTCAAGAGTCTCGCCGTACCCCAACAAGCGGCAATGTAGTTGCGCTTCTAGGCAGCTACGATCCGCACACTAAAACTGCTACTTTCGATAAAGAAAAGGCCAGTTATTATTTGGAACATGGCGCTCAACCATCTGATCGAGTTATTTATTTGCTAAAAAGTAACGGCGTGAAATTACCTTCTTGGGTAAAGATTGATACCAAAAAAACGGCCAGCATTCGCCACGTTGAGAAATTGCGCCGTAATAAGCCAGCTGAAGTTACTCCAGAGCCAGTTGAGGCTCCAGTTGCCGCTGAGGCTGAGGCTGAATCAACCCCGGAAACAGTAGAAGTACCTGCTGCTTCTGAAGAAGCAGAGACAGAGGCTGCCGTCCCAGAAGAATCTAACGATACTCCAGCAGCAAACCTGAGACCATAGAAAAATAGTCGCTAGCTTTGCTATAATACTTCTAGTACATAAATGGAGGATTCAGTCATGAGTAGTATAGACCAACAATTCATAGAATTTATCGTTAAATCTTTAGTCGGAAAGCCTGACGCAGTTAGTGTTGAGCGCAGTATAGATGAGAAGGGTGTTTTATTAGAACTAACAGTTGACCCCGAAGATTTGGGCCGTGTTATAGGAAAGCGCGGAGCAACAGCTCAAAGTCTACGTACTTTGCTACGTGCCTTAGGCACCAAGAACGATGCTCGATATAATCTGAAGATTATAGACAACGGAGTTGATTATCACCGTTCGGATAATGAATCCGCACCACAACAAGACAGTGCTGCAACGCAAAGCGATGATACTTCCAGCGACAATCCTAGCTCAGATTCAACTACGGATAATTATGCTCAGGAAGACACCGCCAAAGAAGAGCCGGTAGAAGAAGGCCCAACTCAAGAAGAACTTGACCATCAGGATGTAGTAAGTAAAACTCGAAAAGAACTTGAAGATCTAGACGACCTTGATGTATAGTAATTAACAGTCAAAACGACGAATCCTTAACATCAATATAAGAAAGCTCATTGCGAGCCAATATGAAAGACCAAAAATCATAGTGGGAGCTTTATGTGTCTAAAAGAACCTCTTTTCGAGGTTCTTTTAGTTTGATCTGTTAAAATTATTACAATGAAGATTCAAATAATTAGTCTGTTCCCAGCAATGTTTGACGGTGTCCTCAGCACTAGTATGCTGCGCAAAGCCGAAGAAAAAGGCATTGTTCAGTTTTCCCATGTTAATCTGCGGGATTTTGGACAGGGTGTCAGAAAAACTGTTGATGATACTCCATACGGTGGAGGGGACGGAATGCTGCTAAAGCCCGAGCCAGTAGTCTTGGCTATTGAGGCAGCGCTCAAGAATGACCCAGAAGCCCTGGTAATACTGCCTACGCCACGAGGGAAGGTTTATATGCAGTCTGATGCCAAAGCCTTAGCCGTCAAGCCTGGTAGAGGCCTTATATTGGTCTGTGCGCGTTATGAGGGGTACGATGAACGTATTACTAAGTGGGTAGATCATCAATATCGGATTGGTAACTATGTACTAACTGGGGGTGAGTTACCGGCCATGATAATCATAGATAGTGTAGTTAGATTATTGCCAGGTGTTTTGGGTGGAGAGAATAGTGCTGCTATTGAATCGTTTCAAGATGATGATGAGACCACTGAGTTCCCTCAATACACCCGCCCAGAAGACTTTCGGGGTTTGAAAGTGCCCCCAGTTCTAATCAGTGGTAATCACGCTGATATCGAAAACTGGCGACAGGAACATAAAGGCATATAATAAGATCAGTTAATAAAGGAGATAGCTATGAAATTATCATTTATCAAACCAGTCTATGCGCATTGTGATTTACCATGTGGAGTCTATGACCCGCAACAAGCTCTGATTGAGGCTCGCAGCGTACACGAGATAATGAAAAAATATAATGACCTTGATGAACAAAATAAAATAAGAGCCATATTTATTAAAGAAGAGCGCGCCGAACTTGTTAAACATCATTTAATGGTGCTTTGGGCTGATTATTTTAAACCCGATCACTTAGTCAAATACCCAGATCTACACGATATTTTTTGGAAAGCTCTCAAGCAAGCTAGTGAATGCAAACACCATGTAGACCAGGCCGCTAGCCAAGATCTGATTGACAAGATAGAGGAAATATCAAAGATATTTTGGGAAACGAAGAAGTAGTTATCTTTATCTTCGAATAAAGAGCCAAAAACATGCGCTGGCCAATTATAATTAGGAGAACAGTTGGTCGAAGTATGAAACCGACCTTATTGCCGAATAGTTTAGTCCTTGCGACCGGCCTATACAGACGCATAGCTAAGGATGACTTAGTCATTTTTGAGCATAGCGGTATCGATAAAATTAAGAGAGTGAAAGATATCGGGAACGATAGAGTATATGTACTAGGGGACAATGATCAGGAGAGTACTGATAGTCGAGTTTTCGGTTGGATTCCGTCTAGTTCGATAAAAGCTAAGGTTATATGGCCCCGAAAACGGTAATTACTATCCTTTAGCCTTACTATTGAGGGCATTAATTTGATCATGGTTTAGACCATAATAATGCGCAACTTCGTGCCAGACAGTTTTAGCAACTTGGGTTCTAAGTTCCGCGAGGTTATTACTGACAAATTCAATAGGGTCCTTAAAGATTGTAATTTTATCGGGTAATAGCTTGGTCGTACCTTGCCGCCGGCTCAAGGGTACTCCCTCGTACAAACCAAAAAGTGTTTGATCGTTCCTCAGCTCTAGTTGTTTACGCTGTGCTGGGGTAGGATAGTCTTCAACAATAAAGGCCACATTTTCCAATCGGTCAATATAGGCTTTTGGTAGGGACTGAATTGAAACATTAATTATGTCTTGAAACTCGTTTTGGCTAATAGTAAACATGTTATTAATATAACAAAAACCCCACATTACTGTGGGGTTTTTGAAGGTTTAGTTAGTTTTAGTAACGACGATCGTTACCGCCACCGAAACCACCGGGGCGTGGGCCACGGTTCTCTTGTGGGCGTGCTTCATTGACAATGATTGCACGACCGTCAAGTTCTCGGCCGTTTAGATTCTTGATAGCTGCTTGAGCTTCTTCCTCTGTAGACATTTCAACAAATCCAAAACCTTTGGATCTATTTGTCTCACGGTCGATAATGACCTTAGCTGATGATACGGTGCCGGCTTCTGCGAACAGTTGCGCTAACTCGTCATCATTAGTTTTATATGGTAGTGATCCTACAAATAGTTTTGTAGCCATTACTTATCCTCTCTTATTTCTCTGAGGTAAGTTGGCTATTCATCAACTTAGCTGCTCCTCAATCGAACGATTTAATTAATTTTTCTAGAAACCCTATCGGTAAACTCAAGGAACTTTAAGCAGCATATTCTAGCGCTAGTACTATAACATAGCTTCAAATAATACACAAACAAACTATAAACGGCATTTCGTGAGGGTGATCAATAATATGTACCCCTGTCATACAAGCTGCCCAGGCTCTCGATGATTTGAAGCCACTATAAATGACGTTATAATGTTATAGATGGAAGACTCTAAAAAAATCATATATCTTGCTGGTGGTTGTTTCTGGGGTATTGAAGAGCTTTTCCGAGAACTGCCGGGCGTTTTGAACACTGAAGTGGGCTACACCGGCGGCGACAACGTTAACCCTGATTACAATAATCACCCAGGGCACGCTCAGGCAATTGCTATAAGCTATGACCCGCAGAAGACAAGCTATGAGGCTCTTTTGGATTTCTTTTTTCGGATCCATGATCCCACGACGCTGAACAGGCAAGGGAATGATATCGGTTCATCCTACCGATCGGCAATCTTTTATACCAACGATGAAGAATTTCGAACAGCCGAAGACATGATTGCAAGAGTAAATGCCTCGGGACTTTATCCTCGGCCAGTCGTAACTTCCCTAGAAAAGTTAACAAAATTCTACACAGCCGAGGACTGGCATCAGGACTATTTACGCAAACACCCAGGTGGTTACACTTGTCACTACGTCAGAACCGACAAGAGTTTATTACTCAAAGATCAGTAGCAAGCGCTTTGCTCTATTTCTTTGGTTGTTTTGGTTTCTTGGTTTCTCGTTTTGGTCGATCTTTTGACATATTTTCCCCTCCCAATTTATTTTACTTAATAAGGACAAATCTTGGTAATAGTCTTGGTTTGAACGGTTTGGGCATCTTGCACTAAAGCATGACTTGACCAGTATGGTTTACTCTTAGCAGTCTCGAGACTATCCCCCGGAAATGGAGGCATATATGGCCCAATCCAGGTGTCAATTAACTCATAGTTACCTTCACTATCTGGCTTAATAATAATACTGAGTTTTTGGCTAGGTGAAGGGGAGCGGTTCTTAGCATAACGAGAGAAAACATCTTTTTTTACTGGCTGAGCATAGAAAATAGTATCCTTCTCGGTAGTCTCAATAATGTCAGTGTTACCGATTACCCTTCCTAGATCGAATTCTAACGACATGTCAGACTTCTTGAGATTGATCGGCGCTAAGACCTCTTTTATAAGATTGATAACGTAGGGCTGTCGGCTCAAATATTTACCGGCTGATGACAAAATCAAATTTACATAAATTTGATAGCCATCTGCTGTTTGCAGAATTATATATTTATACATGAAGTCCTTATACGCTTAAGTATACGCTGTTAGGCCATAAATAGCGATTCGCTTTGGCGCAACAAGCAGCCGTTGGGCGCATAAATAGTGACTCGGATTATTAAGTATAAGCGTATTTTCCGCTCAGCGAGATTTCCGCACAGTTGAAGACGAGCCAAGCATTGAAAAAACAATCTAAATATTATGAAAAAGGTAAATTATATGCTAGACTATTATTAAGCAAGTGGTTAATCAAAACCTCTCCGTCGTAATAATTTTTCTTCACAAGACTAAAGTATCATCACGGTTAGCAGACATTAAGCTCGTGTGATATCAAATCAAAGGAAGGAAATATTTATTATGTCAATGAAACTATACGTAGGCGGTTTAGCCTATTCTGTAACAGAGTCAGAGCTTGAGGCGTTATTTGCCGAACAAGGTAAAGTCGATAGTGCTGTAATTATCAAAGATCGAGATAGTGGCCAGTCAAAAGGCTTCGGTTTCGTAGAAATGTCTGATCTTAAAGAAGGTCAGAACGCTATCAAGGAATTAGATGGCAAAGATTTTAATGGCCGTTCTATTACGGTTAACCAAGCTCGTCCCCAAGAAGATCGCCGGTCAAGTGGCGGTGGTGGCGGCTTCCGTAAGTCTTACTAGATAAAAGTCTTACCCCCTAAAAACAATTAATAAAGCAGGTAAATACATTTTGCCTGGTGGAAGTACTATTTAATGAAAAAAATTAACAAGTATATTACAATTGTGCGTTCATCTAACACTCGGCTTAGTTCGCTAAGCCTAGTGTCTTCCGACGCCATTGTAGAATTACTCAGTAACTACTATGACAAGGTTGACGTAACTGAGGTCAATACGCCAACTGATCTTGAAAAGATCATCATAGCTCAGCCCGATCTAGTATTTCTTGGAATGAAATTCGTACCACTAGATGCCCGATTGGGTATAAATGATCCAAACAAAATTTGGCTGACCGATTACCTCGACCAGCACGAAATCAGCTATACTGGCTCTAGTCAAACAGCTCATGAGTTGGAACTTAATAAGCACTTTGCTAAGCAGCGCGTTCGTGATCATGGCATCAATACTTCGAATTTTTATGTTAGACAACAACTACAATCCTTCGTGCCAAAAAACCCACTAAACTTCCCATTATTCATCAAACCAACCAATAGGGGCGGCGGTCTAGGTATTGACAGTGACTCAGTAGTCAATAATTATCAGCAGTTAGAGGCCAAAGTACTATCTATTAGCATGAAACATGGCTCCGATTCATTAGTTGAAGAGTATTTGTCTGGTCGTGAGTTTAGTGTTGCCATTCTGAAAGATAAAAGTCCAGCCGGCTACTACATTATGCCACTGGAACTAGTTGCTCCCCTAGATGATCGTGGCGCACGGATCCTCAGCGGAGAAGTAAAGTCTTCAGATAGTGAATTTTATTTAGCAGTCGATAACCCTATTATCAAAAAGAACGTTAGCGAGCTAGCTATGAAAGTATTCCAGGCTTTGGGTGCTAGGGATTATGGCCGGATAGACATAAGACTTGATAGTGCTGGTGTGCCACAGTTCCTTGAAGCCAATCTCCTGCCTAGCTTACTAGACGGGTACGGCAACTTTCCAAAAGCTTGTCTGCTGAATATAAACCTTACTTACGCTGATATGATTTTAGAAATTACTCAGCTCGGGTTCAACCACAGCAAAAAAATTGACATCACCAGTGTCTACAACGAACCAAATATTCCAGCTCTACAGAGTCTTGAATTAGTACCCAACTTTTAGCAAATCACTGACACAAAGCTATATGTAAAACCCAACTGGGAGCATATAATTAAGGTTAGATTATTAAATATGCCTGATAATATAAACCCCAGTCTAGACAATATGCAACCAGAGCCAATTACAAGTGGCTTAAGCGGTAATGAAGTCTACTGTATGGCCATACTTGGGCTGACGCCAGGTAACCTAATAATTGGAAACAGCGTTTATTCAATGGGAGTGGTTGGCGGGTTAAAAACAGATTTGAGGACAGCTTTTGGTGGTGAGCTACATAGCTACTCTCAAATGGTTGCCGAAGGGCGGCAACGCTCCTTTGATAGACTTCGCCAGGAACAAATCAAATACGGATCAACAGGAGTAACAGGAGTCAGTAATGACCTAATATTCCACGACACTTCGAACAATATTGAGTTTCTTTCGATTGGTTCAGGAGTCCATACGGCCAATAATTCTAATGCTCAGTTCACTACAGCAGCGAATGGTCAGGAATTATTCTGTCTGGTTGATGCTGGCTATACGCCAATTTCCTTTGTCTTCGGCAATGTCTCATATTCAATAGGCCTAGCCAGCCATGCCATTGGCGGCTTTAAGCAGATGATAAAAGGGGAGGTTAAGGAGTTTAGCGACATCTTCAACGCTACCCGAAATTTAGCCCTCCAAAGAATCGCCAAGGATGCTGAGGCATTGGGAGCTAATTCGGTAATTGGCATAAAAACCACAGTTTTGCCATTCGGGAAAAACGAAGTGCACGAGATGGTTATGATCGGTACGGCCGCTAATCATCCCAAAGCCCCCGGCAATCTACCGCCAACCACAGGAATTATAACCAGTGACCTTACTGCCGAGGAAACATGGAGCATATCCAAGCTTGGATATATGCCAATGGAATTGGTTATGGGCACATCAATTTATTCCTTGGGTATTATGGGGGGTATAAAATCTTCATTCGAAGAGCTTGTGCACGGTCAAGTTGATTCCCGAACCGAGATGCTCTACGGAGCTCGCGAAGAGTCAATCAATAAATTGAGGACGCAGGCAACCAATATTAGGGCTGATCATGTTTTTGGTATAAAAACCTATATTTACGATTTAGGAAGTGGTCTAGTAGAATTCTTGGCAATCGGCACAGCTGTACGAAAGATACCCGGACTTACGACTAACAGCCAACAACTACCCCCTCAGGCGATAATTCATGATCGGCAAACATATGTCGATGTCTCCAACCTTCACACCAGAATAAATCTCAACTCGGACAGTAATTAGTCAAGAACAAAGAGATCAAGCTTTAGCGTGGCGACGACGATACAGGACGTCTTTATACTCTTGACGCTCACCCAGCCAAAAACTACTAATCATTAAGGTAATAATACCCAGCGAAGGCCAAGCAACCCACAGCCAGTTCTTGGTATTGTCAAAGAATTTTGTCAGGCCAGTTGGTGTCGGTGTCGGTAGATGGTAGTTTGTGGTATATATACTCGCTGAGCCCGGATTTCTAATTAGGGCGGCAAGTTGCAGGATGTGCGTATTACCATCGGCGTCAGTAACTTTAATAATAACTGGATAGTAGCCTTGTTGTGAAAAGCTATGTTTGATGATTATTGAGGTATTGGTGTTGGTTAGTATTTCGGTTTCTTTCGTGTCACCCCAGCTGATTGTGACAGTTATTGGTGGCGTTCCACCCTGAACTTGCAATGGCCAACTAAAAGTGTTGTTTACGACAAATGTCTGATAGTGGAAATTACTGACAACCAATAAAGGCAACGCAGGTTCTTGATTCAGCTGGGTAGGCGTGGAGATATTTACTGGTGTTACTCTTGCTGCTTTAACTTCATAAGTGACCGTAACTCCAGAGCTGTCAGGTCCCGGTTGGTCTGAGATGTTGTATGGTCGAGCCATTAGTGCGTTTGTACCAATGTACAAACTTAGCTCGACTTGAAAAGTCCCACCCGTAGTACACATGCTAGTCCCACTAAAAAGACCATTATCATACAGGTTTACATATGAGTTATCCGGGCAATAACCATCTACCACAATATTAGAGTCATTAAAGGCAAATCCCTCGGTCGGTGAGGTTATAATTGCCGGTGTGGTTACTGGAGCAGCTACTACGACAGCTGTGACAGTGTACGAATCAGCAACCACTCTATAAGTCCATTCAAATATCACTACACCAAAAACCATTACGACCAACATCGTAATAGGGTGGAGTATGATCCGCTTGTGAAGCGGTCTCGCCTTACGTATTTGCTGCCTGATAATCCTTTTTTTTGGATCGCGACGTAGTGATTTTATCTGGGAGTTTTTGAACTTAGTTGTTGTCTTTCGACGACCCGCGCTCTTACTTTTGGTGTTTGTATTTTTCATTATTTATTTTTAAGTAACTTATGATGATTATACCATATTATGCTTTCTTTCACCCTTGGGTCGTAATATCAAATTCAGCAGGGTGTACTATTAAGGTATGGGTGGAGAATACAACAAGTCCAATGTTAATACGTTATAAAAAGTCTGTCATAGTGATAATGCTTTTCTTTGTAGTTAGTACCATTGTCCTAATTGTTCTTTACTACCAATTTAGTCAACCCAGTAAAGCTACAGTAATTAACAGTCCTTATCCCACTCCTACACCTTCAGGTGTCAACCTAGTACCACAGAGCTTCACGAATGAATTCGTTACTTTTAACTATCCGAACGTTATGTCATTTCGTCCGACACCGAGTTTTGGGCAGCCTATAGTTAGTGTTATCAGCCTCTCGTACCCAGATACTCAAACTTGGCTGCTTAGTATCGAGATATCGAACATTCCTTCAGGGAACCTAAATGATAACGGTGCCTATAAACTGCGAATTTCTGAACCTACTATCTACGAATTATCTGAGACCAATATCAATGGTACGCAAATTCCAATAATGATTGACACTACTTCGCAAACTTTCAAGAAGGTGGCCTTTTTGGTAAACGGTCAGTATCAGGCGGTTATCTCACTTGCTGGAGAAGACCCAAACGGTAATACATCTCTTGATAATACCCTTCAGATGGTCTTGGCTTCTTGGCAATGGCACGCCTGATTGAGTTGATTGTAAGGGGGTGAATGCAATACAATAATGCTTAGACATGAGACTTAGTCATATTTTTGTACTGCCGGTACTATTGCTCACGAGCTTTTTTGCATCGTTCTCCTCAAGCTCAACTTATCAGATACAAAGTTATAGCATTGGCCCGGGATCTACAAATAATTCTGCTTCAACGACTTACTCGTTGCAGGGTAGCGTGGGAGAGCAAGCCAACGGTTCAACCTCAAGTACAACATATACCAATCACAACGGTTCAATACTAACTGAGCAGTTGAATATTCCTCCGGCTCCGACCCTGAGCAACGGATCAAATACATACTACAATCAGTTAAACGCTATTATAAACACCGGTGGAGCAACGACAGATACTACATTCGCTATTGCTGTGTCGACTAACAACTTTACCTCTACTCTGGGGTATGTATCGGCAGCTGGGACAATTGGAGCATCGCAGGTTTACCAGAGCTACATTGCCTGGGGCAGTGGTAGCGGTACTTTTGTTACAGGCTTATCGCCGTCGACAACCTATGAGCTTCGAGTTGCAGCAATGCAGGGGAAGTTTACCAATACAAATTTTGGGGCATATGCAACTGCTACTACCGCGGCTTTTACGACTAGTTTTTCAATTTCACCAAACTCACTAAGTCTAGGAACACTGTTACCAGGAAGTGTAACGACTAGCAGTAGTTTAACGATGACCTTTGCTACAACTGCCGCTGCTGGAGGTGATGTCTATGTATACGGTCTAAATAGTGGTTTAAATAGTGCCAATAGATCCTACACTATAGCAGCCGCAAGCACGAACCTAGCCACAGCTTCTTCAGGGTTCGGAATTCAAGCAACTAGTGCAACAGAGACCTATGGTGGCCCGTTGACAATTCTAGCTCCATATAATGGTAGTGCTAATAACGTCGGGACCGAGAATACCGCACCAGCCCATATGTTTACGTCTAGTACGGCAATATTGGGTGGCTCCGCGAGCATTAATGTTCAGGCAAAAAGTTCAAACATTACACCCTCAGCATCTGATTACAGCGAAACATTGACCTTTATTGGAGCCTCTAGCTACTAAATAACATGTGGATAAGTATTTGCTCTAGTTTAAAGCATTAGCTACAATAACATTTAGCGGAAAAAAATAAAGCATCTTATGTGAGGTGACGATATGAAATCTTATTGCAATAAATTAATGAAATCGGCTTTCATTATAACTGCCGGAGTCCTAGTTCTCGTAAATGTTCTAGTATTTGCGCCAAAAGTATTTGCCCTAACTTATCTAGTTAAACCAGAAGTAATCCTAACGAACATGGACGCTACAGGAGCTAGTGCCGTTATTATTGAATTTACGACATCAGCTTCCAACACTGGGACTGGCCTATCTCTTACGTTTACTGGTTGGACGGGTGGTGCTAGCGGTAGCGTCGCCGGATCACAGACTGTCGCTCAGAACTATAACGGAATCTCCTGTACGACCATAACTGGTGCAGCCAGCTATATCCCAGGAGCGCCTACGGCATCCGGTTCAAGTGCAACAGTAACCTTCGCTGGTATTACCACTGAAACTGCCAGTCACTCCTATTGTGCCGTTCTAACCGGCTCAGCCGTTACTAACCCAACGGCCGCAAATAGTTATCCTGCAGTCTTAACTGACGGAACAGATGTCGCCGCCACAGTTGCCGTTGACGTGATCACTAACGACCAAGTTGTCGTTAGTGCTACAGTACCACCAACTTTTACTTTAGTTTTAAGTGGTAACACCGATGCCTTTGGAACCCTTTCTACCATCGTCGCTAACGCCTCTGCCGGTGTAACCTGTACTCTTAGTACCAATGGTACTGGTTGGTATCTATACGGAATAGACAGTAGTGCTGGCTTGGTGTCGCCGAGTAGTGGACACACCATCCCTGCATTAACCTTTGGCACTAACAAGACAATATCTGCCGGGACGGAAGACTATATTACTGGATTACCATCTGGAAGTACCACCCCAGGAACTGGCGGTGGATCAGTTACTCTTCCAGCAGCTTACAGCTCTTCTGGACTTGGTAACGGTGCCGGACTTGGTAATACTCAACTTCGTAACTTAGCTTCCTACACAGTAGGCCCAACATCAGGCGCTACAGTAGTAGTCAAAGAATTTACGTCAATTACAGCTACGACTCCTGAGGGTGCCGACTACACCGACACCATTACATTGGTTGGTGCCGGGACGTTCTAGTATTATAAGGATATAAAAAATTTAAGCCATATAACATCGGCCGTCTACAAATAAAAGCAAATTTCAAAAAAACTTGTGTTAATTATAAGCATTAGCTACAATACTGCTCAGAATTAAAAATACAAATTCAATGAGGATTATATGAAATCAACATTACTTAGTAAATTAAAGAAATCTTATGTATTAGTACTCTTAGGAGCGATTGTTCTGGCGAACCTAGCATCTATTGCTCCAAAAGTTTTCGCTCTAACTTACCTAGTTAAGCCACAAATAATTCTTACTAATATGAACTCCGGTGGCGGTAGTTCTGTAATAATTGAATTTACAACCTCTGCTACAAACGTCGGTACTTCTCTATCTCTAACCTTTACCGGTTGGACGGGTGGTGCAGCCGGTGCGGTTAATGTTACCCAGCCGGTATTATCTACCTACAACTCTATAGCTTGTACTACTATAACCGGTGCAACTAGTTACTTACCGGGGTCACCAGCAGCTACTGGTTCTGGTGCTACGGTTACTTTCTCTGGTATAACTGCCCTTACCGGTAGTCACTCCTACTGTGCCGTATTAAGTAGTGCTACTGCCGTAACTAATCCAACGAGCGTAAATAGTTATCCTGCAGTTTTGACCGTTGGAACAGACGCTGCCTCTGGAGTAGCCGTTGATGTTATCTCTAACGACCAAGTTGTCGTTACAGCTACAGTTCCTCCTTCCTTCACATTATCGCTTACTGGTGGTGGTACCGATGCCTTCACAGCTAACCTGGCCAGTGGTGTTGTCGCTACAACGACTGGTGTAACTTGTACTCTTAGTACCAACGGAACCGGATGGTATCTCTACGGAATCGACAATAACGCTGGTTTGCTTTCCGCATCGAACGGTCACAATATCATTCCAACCAGTTATGCTACCAATTACACACTAAGTGCCGGAACAGAAGGTTATGTAACCGGTGAACCATCTGGAAGTACCACTCCAGGAACTGGCGGTGGATCAGTTACTCTTTCAGGGATTTACACCTCTTCCGGACTTGGTAACGGTGCCGGACTTGGTAACACCCAACTTCGTACCCTAGCTTCCTATACTGTAGGTCCAACATCTGGTTCCACGGTAGTAGTCAAGGAATTCGCAGCAATCTCACCAATAACTCCTGCCGCTAGTGACTACACTGACACAATCACCTTAGTTGGTGCCGGAACGTTCTAAAAAGACCTTAGTTGATAAACATATTTACTGGGGATAAGTATTTGCACAATGCAAAAACATAAGCTAGAATAGCCATAAGTGATCCAAAAGTAAAAACAAGAAGGTAAACTATGAAATCAAAAATATTCAATAAAATTAAAAAAGCATATTTACTCGCCATTGTAGCTGCGTTCGTACTGGGCAATGGGCTACTTCTAGCTCCTAAAGTTTTCGCTCTAACTTATCTAGTTAAACCACAAATAATTCTTACTAACATGAATGCTACAGGATCTAGTTCCGTTATTATTGAATTTACGACATCAGCCTCTAACACCGGCACCTCTCTATCTCTGACCTTTACCGGTTGGACGGGTGGTGCTGCTGGTTCGGTTAATACTGTCCAGCCGGTATCAGCTAACTACAACTCAATAGCCTGTACAGCTATAACGGGTGCAAGTAGTTACTTGCCAGGCGTACCAGCAGCTACTGGTTCTGGTGCTACGGTTACTTTCTCTGGCATAACTACACTTACCGCCAGTCACTCCTACTGTGCCGTATTAAGTAGTGCTACTGCCGTAACCAATCCAACGGTTGTGAATAGTTATCCTGCAGTTCTGACCTCTGGAACAGACGCCGCCTCAGGAGTCGCCGTTGACGTTATCACCAACGACCAAGTTGTCGTTACTGCAACTGTTCCACCATCGTTTACCCTAGTAGTTGGTTCAAACACCGATGCCTTTGGAACCCTTTCTACCATCGCTGCTAACGCCTCTGCCGGTGTAACCTGTACTCTTAGTACCAATGGTACTGGTTGGTATCTATACGGAATAGATAGCAATGCTGGTCTTACTTCGGCTAATACTTCTCACACCATCCCTGCATTAACCTTTGGCACTAACAAGACAATATCTGCCGGGACGGAAGACTATATTACTGGATTACCATCTGGAAGTACCACCCCAGGAACTGGCGGTGGATCAGTTACTCTTCCAGCAGCTTACAGCTCTTCTGGACTTGGTAACGGTGCCGGACTTGGTAATACTCAACTTCGTAACTTAGCTTCCTACACAGTAGGCCCAACATCAGGCGCTACAGTAGTAGTCAAAGAATTTACGTCAATTACTGGAACTACACCTGCAGCTACTGACTATACCGATACAATTACATTGGTTGGCGCCGGTACTTTCTAGTATACTTACTAGTAAGGTATGGGGTACAGATCAACTAAGAATTTAGCAATATTTACTTCTCTACAGCTACTGATAATTTCAGTAGCTGTAGGCCTTGTATCAGCCACTGGTATCCCATCCGGGGTGCACGGTATTACTGTATCACCGGCACTTCAACAGATATCCATTCCACGGGGCCAGCCTAGTTATACATTTAACACTGGTTTAGCTAACAATACATCACAGACCGTAGTTGTTCAGCTCAGTGCTCGTGATTTTACGGGGTTAAATGAAAGTGGAGCAATTAGTTTTCTAACTCCTCAGAAGTCGAACAGTAATGTACATTCTTTAGCGCAGAATATTACTTTTGAGTTATCACAGTTTGTTCTAACACCTTACCAGACGACCACAGTCCCAATTACTATAGTGAATGCCAATGAGCTTTCTAATGGTGGTCACTACGCCGCAATTATCTATAAAGTCACTTCTGCTCCCGTGCACGGCATTTCTAATCCAGTAAGTGTCAACGAGGCAGTTTCTAGTCTAGTCTTTGTTACCACAATTGGAACCGGCACACAGTCTCTAGCTTTACAGTACGCATCAATCGGAGATATATCGCTGACGTTCCCTAATACAGTTAATTTAGTTTTAACTGATAAGGGTAATACTCAAACCGTGCCAACAGGTGTAGTCCAAATTACTAATGCAAATAATGCCATCGTTTCACAGACGGAGATAAATACTACCTCAAATCTAATTTTACCGCAGTTCAGTCGAGAGTTTAAAATCAGCCTGACAAGCTATAAATTTAATCCACCAACAGGATACTATACATTCAAATTTTATTATAAGACCCCCGCTCAAATGGGCTATAGCCTGTATGAAAAGAAATTCATTTTTATCAGCCGTCAAGCAGTCATTCTAGCTGTGGTTATACTGGTTTTGCTCATCGTCCTGATTGCCCAACGAGTTAAGTCGATTGCAAGAATAAACCCCAGAGATAAATATTCTGCCTGAGATTGACAAGCCAATAATAGGCCTAACTATATTCTCAAACTTGCCAGATGTACCCAGCGACAATTTATGATATTATATTAGGTAGTTTGAGGGGATTAGAAGGTCTATTCGTAGTGCTATCGTGTGACGACATTTCTAGACAAAGATTATTAAACTAACCAAAGGCAAGCCCCACTAAATTATGAAAATACTTTATCGAGAAAGATTCCTTTTTTTTATAGCGACACTAGTTATTGGTGCTATATTTCTGCTTTCTCCAAAGGCCCATGCTGCCTCAACGACTGGGAGTTATCTAACTACCTCACCAATATCTGACAACATAACTATCCTTCCAGGGCAGAGAGGATCAACAACTCTTGAAGTCCAGAACAATTCCTCGGTCTCCGAAACAATTACCGTAAAACTTGATAAGTTTACGCCAAACGGAGACTTGGGCGAAGCCAATATTACTACCCCGAGCGTAACCGATCCTTCAGTTAGCTGGGTACATTTTTCTACGACTAGTTTTGTTGCTCAACCAGGTGTCTGGAATACCATAACAATGACCATTAACGTCCCGAACTACGCTTCTCTAGGTTATTACTACGCCGTTTTATTCATACCTAAATCTTCTCAGACAGCCCCGACTACAAGCGATCAGATAAGAGGTGCAAACGCAATATTCGTGCTAATGGATACCAATTCCAGTAACGAGCAACGACAGCTTACTTTAACAAGCTTTTCGTCAACCAGTGGACTGTATCAATTCCTCCCGGCTACCTTTCAAATTAAAGTCAAGAATAATGGAAATATTAACCTAATTCCACAGGGTGATGTGTATATTAGTCGTAGTCCTAACGGCAAAGTGATTGATACTATTGACGTAAATAGTGGCCTTGGGAACGTCCTCCCAGACTCGTCTAGATTATTCAGCGCATCATGGGTAGATGGACTCCCCGCATTCGTTAACAAGCTTGTAGGCGGACAGACGATTACCAATAAGAAAGGCCAAAGCATTAAGCAATTAGATTGGAATTTCTCTGAGCCGATCTCAAAATTCAGATTTGGTAAATATTATGCACATTTAGTGCTTGTCTACAACAACGGTAATCACGACATACCAATAAATGCTTATCTATCGTTCTGGGTCATACCCTGGAAGCTAATTCTAATAATTATTATAGTTATTGTTGCAATAATCTTCTCCTGGAAAACCATCAGAAAAATTGTTAAACAAACGTTTTCACGCCATAAGAAGCAAAACTTTAAGAATTAAGAAGTACTTTTTCGGCGTTAACTTAAATCTTTTTTGATTTGATCAAACTCAGCTTTTGAAATCTCGCCTTTGGCATAACGGTGCTCCGCAATATCCATAGCCCTGGGGGTATGAGACTCATCTCGGTAGTGCTTGGAGTAGTGATGCGTAATCAGTACGGCCAATAATATAAATATAAATAAAAGTATTAAGAGCGAAAATATACCAGCATGCCAATTAGGTTCTCCTATTAGCTCTCTCTGATACATTTCGCCGAAAACGTATTGAATCATACAGTAACTCCTTGTAATAAAAATTATACGCCCTAAATCATATAATCAAACTATGCAGTTTTGCGTTAATATTAAGATTCATCCGTTACTTCCGTTCTGAGACCGGGTTTTTCCCAAAATGATTTATATTTTGCATGGAAACCAATCGTTAGGAGGAACAATATCCCGAGCACAATGATAAAAATTGCTCGGTCAATTACATTGGCGGCAATAATATTGGCGCTACTAATATGATGTAAGTGACGGGTGAATAACAAGAATGCTTCGCGTATGCCTATGGCGCCAGGCGTAAGGGCTACAAACAGAGCAAAGTTTGCCGCACCGGTGTAAGTAATCATCTGACTAATGCCAATATGCGGGTTTACGCTATGCAGTTCAACGCCATATATTGCAACCTGTATTAAGGCTTGAAGTAGGGTTGCGCCAAAGAGAAGGCCAATGTTAGTTTTGCTCATGTTTAGATCGGTTATTTTTATATGACTCCGGTTTACGAAGAGGTAAATAACAATAAAGGATATAATCCCAACCAATATTGAGGCACCCAAACTTTGCCATAGCGGCCTGGTGCTAACGAGTAGTAAAAGACTGCTAATGATCGCATAGAACATATAATATATTAGGGTAACGAAAACATAATTCCTCACCTTAAGATGCTTGATTCTTTTTAGATAGGCTCCCCTTACCACAATGCCACCTTGCCCGGGTACGAAGAAATTTACCAAAGTCGAATAAGCATTGAGAAGAAAACCCTCTTTTATAGCTAAGTCTTTACGACAAATTAGGAGTGTCGCCCAGACTATGGCGCATAGGGCCAAAAACCAAGCCGTATATAGCAATAAAAGCCAAATGAGGGTCGTTAGATGGGTATGGGATAGTTGGGCTAATAAGTTACGGTGGTCATCTATGTAATAGGTAAAGGCTACTGCAGTAAGGCAAATTAGTACAATTGCCGTAATGGCTCTTAGTCTGGGTTTCATATGTGGTTTAATTATAGTCTATAATTACGTTAAGCTTATATTAAGGCAATAAAATATATAATAGGGGCAATGGAAATCAGTAATGAGTAAATTCTCAGACAGACTGCGCAGGCTTTTAGCGTCTAGAGGCTTCTATGTGTTTATATTGATATTTTTTATTTTTGAGGCAGGATGGATCGCTCTGTCGGCAGCCTATCCGCAGGCTTTTGATGAGAATTTTCATTTCGGATTGATTAAAATCTACTCGCATTACTGGTTGCCTTTTCTTAGCCGGCAACCGCCCAACGCCAATGCTTTCGGCGCAGTAGCTCGTGACCCATCATACTTGTACCACTATTTAATGAGCTTCCCATACCGTCTTATTGCGCTATTCGCGCATACACAGGTGGCACAGGTCATTTCTCTTCGAATTATTAATATTGGTTTGTTCGCGGCAGGATTAATTCTCTTCCGGCGTATTCTTTTCAAAGCTGGCACATCTCTTCCCTTAGCTAATCTTTGTTTATTACTATTTGTACTCATCCCAATAGCACCACAGCTAGCAGCCCAGATTAATTATGATAATCTTTTGCTACCGCTACTAGCATGGGCAGTTTTGCTATCTTTCCAGGTTATTGGACAGCTAAAAGACCATAAACCGTCGGTAGTTACAATCATAGGGCTAGCTAGCCTGTGCCTGTTAACATCTCTCGTTAAGTATGCGTTTTTGCCCATATTCTTCGGAGGGGTTATTTTTCTAGCGCTTGTGGTTATTAGAAGTTATAAGAACGCTCTAGGTACGTTCTTTAAGAATTTGCATAGCAGCTGGAAGAAGCAGTCGCTTCCAATGAAGGCCTTGCTAGTTGGCATGTTACTTATATCTACTATAATGTTCGCCCAGAGAGACGTTGTAAATCTGGTCGAGTATCATACTTTCTTGCCAAACTGCGTCAAGGTTTTAAACTCTAAAGACTGTAGCGCTTATTCTGTTTGGTCTAGTGACTATGGCCGTCATTTACAAGTACAAACTGGTCTTAAAAACGGGTCGTTTAAATATATGAATCCCGTGTCCTACATAATAGAGTGGGTTTATTGGATGTGGTATAGATTGTTCTTTGCGGTAAACGGCCCGATCAGTAGCTTTACGAATTATCCACCTCTTCCTCTTCCAGCCGCTGCGGCTATTCTGATAGTACTGGGCGGACTGGTTTGCGTCGTTAAGTGGCGTCATAAAATCTTCGATGGTAATACCAAGCTTATGTTTCTGGCAGCAGTCAGCGGCATTTATGTACTGGCTTTGATCGTGCAGGGCTATTCGACTTATCGCTATACAGGCGTTCTGGAGAATATGAACGGACGCTACCTTCTGCCGGTTATTCTACTTTTGGCCGCCATCTTTGGAAGGGCTATTAGTCTACAATTAGGTAAATCGATTTCGGCCAAGGCTATAATCAGCCTAGTTGCGATAGTCTTGTTCATGCAAGGCGGCGGTTTCATAACTTTCATTACCCGCAGTGATGATACATGGTACTTTCAGAGCAGCGTTGTAAGAAAAGTTAATGATGACACTCGTAAAATAATTAACCCAGTCGTTCTAAACGGCAAGAAGCAATATCAAACCAGTATTTGGGAGTTTAATTAGGGTATTTATTTAAACTGTTGACGTTTGATCGTTTCCAGAACATCTTCAATTAGTGACCTGTTGATGCGAATCAGGTTGGCAATGATGCCTAGGGTAATAGAGAAGAATGAAGCTATCAAAAAAACAGCTCCGGTAAGCAATGATTGAATGTGATGCGGCCCTCCAGAGTTCTTGATAGTTAATACTAGCCACAGATAATGCACGAAGGGGATAGCCCCGATGAGAAACAATAGGCCTCCTAAACTTAAGAAAACAGTATAGGGTTTGTACATAGTAAAGGCATTAAACATAGCGGCACCAGACTTTCTGACATGCTCCCAGTGTGTTTTAAACAGCCTGGATTCACGGGTTTTCGGGTTGGTCTTGATTGTAATGGTTGCTAGCCCCAGTCGCTTGTTGGCGGCTTGGATAGTGGTCTCGGTGGCAAAATTAAAGCGTCCTACCAAGTTTATTTTGATAGCTGCTTCTTTGCTATAGGCCCTGAAACCACTGGTCGCGTCTGGGATATTTGTCCCAGCGGCCAGATTCAAAACCATAGTCCCCACTTTCTGTAAGATCTTTTTTGTTGGTGAGAAATGATCAATAGTATGGGTTTGCCGGTCGGCAATGACGGTGTCGGCCTTGCCGTCCATGATCGGTCTAATCAGATCTGGGATCCGTTCCTGAGGATATTGATTATCGCCATCAGTCAGAACCAAGATGTCTGCTCCCAGTTCTAGAGCTCGTTGTATACCATCCCTTAGGGAGTTAGCTAGCCCGCGGTTCTGAGAGTGATGCACGAACTCCTTAACGCCTAATTTCTTGGCAACTTCTACGGTGTTATCAGTGCAGCCGTCGTCTATTACCAGCGTTTCTATGCTAGATATGCCGGCAATAGTCTTAGGGATAGTACTTAGTACCATTGGTAGGGTATCTTCCTCGTTTAGACAAGGAATCATTATTACGAGTTTCATAATTATGATTATTATAACCTAAAACAACTGAATATTTGCCTTAAGAACCTCTATATACGGATCTCCTTGTTTCCTTGTCAAAATATCAGAAAAAAAGTATGATTGTTAGATATGGGTAACCTAGAAATTGTTTCAGCTAAAACTGCTCTCGTTGTGATAGATCTACAACAGGGAATCGTTAATCGACAAACGATGCCTTATAGTTCCGAGGAGGTGGTAACTAATGCCGCTAAGCTAGCCGATGCCTGCCGGAAAAAGGGAATGCCGGTTTTTCTGGTAAGGGTTAAATCGTCGCTTGACGGTAAGGATTCTCTCCACCCAATAACTGATAACCAAGTGCCTAAAATGAATTTACCGGATGACTGGGCAGAGATTGTGCCTCAACTGGGCCCACGCCCCGAAGATTTTGTTATTACTAAGCACCAGTGGGGCGCTTTCTACGGTACCGAACTCGATTTGGAACTTAGGCGGAGAGGTGTTGAGACAATTATCCTTTGTGGCATTGCAACCAACATTGGCGTTGAAAGTACCGCTCGTTTCGCTTATGAGTACGGCTATAACCAAATTTTCGCCGAAGATGCCATGGCTTCGATGTCAGAAGAGGATCATGTCTATTCTGTAACCAAGACATTCCCGCGTATCGGCTTAGTCCGTAAGACAGCAGAAATACTAGTCGCCATTTAAGTCTACATAGTTAGTAATAAGAAATATTTATGACTGCTTCTGCTTAAGTTGAGCCAATTGTCAGAGTTAGCGATTTAACCAAGAAATATGGTGATTTTAAAGCAGTTGATAACATTAGTTTTTCTGTAAATCCCGGTGAGATATTTGCATTTCTCGGCCCAAATGGCTCAGGGAAGAATGCCACAATAATAATGCTTAAAATTCTTATTACCCCCCAGGTAATTAAAAAGATATTGTCCCTAACCTCGCAAGAGTCCCAGCACTGCTATACCGATCTTAATCAGATTTCCAGGCCCAGTTTGGTACCAGACATAACGCGGTTCCCAATTTGGTTGATATTTTGATTTGAATTGGTGAAGGCCTCTAAAACCTATAAAGCTATTACTTACTTTATAAAGTGAAATCAGCAGGCGTTCGGCTGTCGAGTGCATAAATGGCCTAGCATCTAGAGGTGATAGCCCCAAGTTAAAATCGCTATAGCCTTCATTGCTGTCGGCTTTTAGCATATTGATGAACAATAAATCAATACTGTTGGTCGGCGCATCGGCTCGATGACGCATTAGATCTATTGTCGCAACACCCGGTTTAAAGGATGGTAGCCCGTTAGCAAAGGCTTGAGCTTTGCCATCTTTGTCACGCAGAACGTAGAGAGTTACATGTTTTAGATAATCATCATCAAACCGTCCCGTCAAGAATGACCATTCTTTTCTGTGCGGTAAGTCAACCCAACTATCGGATACTTCGCGAAGTTCAGATATTAGCTTATTGTGGTGCGGGGCAAGATAGCTATGGTAGGTGAAAGCTTGTTTATTATATCTATTCAGTAGGTTGCGGAAATATTTATTACGGATTGTAGTAGTTTGAAACTCATTTAGATCGATTACGGCATCAGCTCCTATCAGAACGCTTTTGAGGGTAATTGACAGATACTCTTCTTTATATTTATCGGTCGTTTGTATTAGGGTAATAACCAAGTGGCGCTGTTTGCAGAACAATTTAAATTCTTGCATAAGTATGCTGATCGATTTTCTAGCACCTACCGGATCACCCATACAGACAGCGACTCTGAACTTTACTCCGTAAGCAATAAAAGCCTTATTGTCACTTGAGAAGAAGTAGGTTTTGTCCGCTGGCCAAATTTTGAAGAAATCATCGACTTCTCCGCCATAGATATCCAATAGTTTACGAGCCCGTGCGCTGTCGTCGGTAATTTTATCCATAGGCGTACTTTAACAATAAGTTTGAGCCGAACAAAATAGAAGCGTTGCATACTAGCCTATGGCAGTGTTGTGGCTTACAATAAGAGCGATGCCTAAATCTTACAAATAAAACTATGAATAAAAATGATATTGCTATTAAAACCACAGGGCTAACCAAGCGTTATGGCTCGGTCGTCGCTCTAGATCATCTTGATCTTGAAGTTCATAGAGGTGAGATATTGGGTTATCTTGGTCCTAATGGAGCCGGGAAGACCACTACCATTCGTTCTATCCTAGGGCTTATTAAGCCAACGTCTGGAACCGCTGAGATATTTGGTATCGATTCACAGCAAAATAAGGTTCTGGCTCACAGTCGGTTAGCATACGTGCCTGGAGAATCAATTTTTTGGCCGTCGCTTACGGGTGCCGAAACATTGCATTTGCTCGGCAAGGTTCATGGTCAGATTGACCCTAAATACCAAAAAGAACTAATAAAACGATTCAAGTTCGAAGCCAATAAAAAAGTTAGAACCTATTCTAAGGGCAACCGTCAGAAAATCAATCTGATAGCGGCTCTATCTACCCGCGCCGAACTGCTGATTATGGATGAACCGACAACCGGTTTAGACCCAATTATGGAACAGGCATTTAAACAAAGTGTCCTAGAGGCCCAGGCCAACAACCAAACAGTCTTTTTATCTTCACATATTCTGGAGGAAGCTGAAGCACTATGTGACCGAGTTGCTATACTGCGCTCCGGTAAACTAGTGGAGCTTGGGACTTTAGCCCAAATGAGGCATTTGTCGGCAGTATCTATTCAGGCGACTTTTGAGGGTGTGCCACCCAACATTAGCCATATCCAGGGCGTATCCAATGCCATAGTCACGGGTCATCAACTTTCATGTCAGGTACGTGGTTCAATCGAACCACTGCTTAGTGTCTTAAGCGCTGCTCATCCCAAAACATTACTGAGCCGAGAACCGTCGCTCGAAGAACTATTTCTGTCTATTTATGGTGACGGTGAGGTTAATCAGCAGGCTATCGGATGAGTTCGTCTACGGTGATTGATAAAAAAATTATAATGAAGCGTTTCCACTCGCCCAAAACAGTCATTGCCCGGTTTGTTGCTAAACGGACTATACGTTCAGCGACTCTATGGGCATTATTTTTTGCTATATATGTAGCTTCTAAGGCCATAGGCTTTGTTGATACATATCCTACGGCCGTCGCTAGACAAAAGGTGGCTGAGACGTTTAGCAATAACGTTGGTATAGAGTTAATGCTAGGGAAGGCTCCACGGAGCGGCAATACCGGAGCTTACGTGGCCTGGAATACTCTGGCTGTTATGGTTATCTTTGGTAGTATATGGGCAGTCTTATTGGCTGCAAAATACTTTAGAGGAGAAGAGGATACCGGTCGCTGGGAGCTGATGCTTGCCGGCCAATCCACGGCTCGAGGGGCAGCCATGAATAATCTTGCCGGTCTGGGCAGCAGTCTAGTGGTTTTCTTTGCCATACTCGCTATAGCTTTTTCCGCTATAGGCCGGTCAAAAGGAGTTGATTTTACTACCAGCGCTGCCATGTTCTTGGCACTGGCAACAGTCTTAGGCATAGTAATGTTCCTATTGATTGGCGCATTGGCATCAGAGATCATGCCTACACGTGGCCGCGCCGCGGCTGTCGCAACTACTGTCCTAGCTATTAGTTTTATTTTAAAAGCTATAGGTGACGTTACTTCATTTAATTGGGCCATAAATATTAGCCCTTTGGGTTGGGTGGAAAATCTAAAACCTTTAGCTGGTAGCCACCTGATATGGTTGGTGCCGATTATCCTATCATGCCTAATACTGGCTGTCTTCACTATCTACGTTGCCGGTAAGCGAGATCTTGGGGCAGGTATTATATCTGATCAAGATTCCAAGAAAGCAAATTTTCGGTTACTTGGGTCTCCATATTGGGCTAACCTTCGCCTAACTCGATCAAACATAACTGGCTGGTTAACCGGCATTACTGTTGCGGCAGTTCTATATGGCTTAATGACCAAAAGTGCCGCCCAGGCCTTTAGTCAGTCTAAAGGCGCCAAACACCTATTGAATAGTCTGGCTCACCAGGCTCAGCATTCTACGATATTAATATTCCTAGGGGTTGTTTTCCTGCTGCAGATGACAATCATCATGGCCTATGTCGCCAGTGCTGTATCGGCCGCCCGGCGCGAGGAGGCAGAAGGGTTATTGGACAATTTTTTGGTTAGACCATATAGCCGTTTGAAATGGATTGGCGGCAGGCTAATGTTAATTATTTTGGTGGCCCTTTCGGCTGGAGCGCTGACTTTTATCAGTCTTTTTCTGGCCACAGCCTATCAGCACGATAATATTGCAACGAATTTGCTCTTGGGTGCTTGCGTTAATGCTTTAGTGCCAGCAGCAATTACTTTAGGTATTGGAGTTTTGGCATTTGGCTTTATTCCAAGAATGAGCGCTTTCTTTGCCTATGGCGTGATAGTATGGTCATTTCTAATCTCAATACTGAGTTCTGGTATAAGCATAAATCACTGGATTCTAGACACGTCCGTTTTGAATCAGATAGTTTTAGCGCCGGCCGTTAATCCAAATTGGGCAACAGATATTATCGTGTTACTGATCGCAGCAATTTTATGCCTGATTGGGGTGCTGCGCTTCAACCGACGCGATTTGGCGTCACTATAAAGTACTATTTGTTGTGCTTGTTCGTAACATAGCTTATTGGGTGGCATAGCCAATAGAAATTGATTGTCCAACCGGCACCATATACCTTTGGAGTAAATAATCTTTGGTCAGTGCCGTTCCAGTAACGACTCTTTGTTCTTGCAATAGTAGGTTTGTCAAAATCGTAGGGTATTCCCAGAATATTGTCCGATTTTTTCTGGCTATTATTGGTTTTCATACTAGCATTTACGCCATTTTCAAAATCAGGTGCTATTATAAAGTCGTTATGCTTCCTAAACATAATAAATACCGATCAAGAGCAATTATCTTGGGCTTTGCCTCGGGAATCCTCTACGCTCTGTGGTTTTTAGGCTATTATCTGAATCCAAGCGTGATGACTAAGTTCGATGTTAGTGCCCTACAAGGAAGAGGCGAGTCCTACTATAAACTTTTTGTTGCAGGTGATGTAATCGCTGGCGTATTAATTCTTCTTTTAATTGTTAGCTTACTTAAAACGTTTCACAAAACTTGGGTTTGGAAGAGAACCAGTTTTTGGATATGTTTAGGTGGTCTTTTGGCATTTGGGGCAATGACAGGCATTGCCTGTTTCTTCCCAGCTTGCCTAGCCAGCTCAAATGTCTGTACTCAGAATCTCGAAATGATCTTTGATTGGCACGACATAACTGGAACTATAGCCTCATTCGGACAGTTTTTGAGCCTAGTCAGCGCATTAGTGCTGGTACATAAGAAAGTTTCCAATAATGTTTATATGGCGACGTTACTAATTACTATTGTTTGGTCAATGAGCGGTATAGTTTTTATTAGCTTCTGGACAGGAAACTTACATGTATCACTGTTTTTGCAGCATCTATTCTTAGTCCTATCAAGCCTAGCTCTCGTGGCCGTGCCGTGGTCTCTCACCAGACCCAAGTTTACTAGTAGCCTATAATTAGCTTATGCAAAAACGGGTCAATCGGTATTTGATAATAAGTCAGCTTATCTTGTTCATCGGGCTGGGCATTTGCATCGTCTTAATTCCTGGCTATTTATTTAAAAAAAATGAAGCAGGAGTTAGCAATTATGGGGTTCACTTCAAAACTGTCATCCCCTATAGCCTTGCTTTTTTAATGTGTGCCATCTATGTTTTCAGAGGAGCGCTCCTTATACCCCTTAAGGCGGTAGTTCTTGTCCAGCTACGCCGTGTATTGTTTATGTTTTCAATAATACTGATAGTGGCATTACTTACAACCTACACTTATAAAATTAACAATGTCTGTAAGGATATCCATATCGGTATGGCGATAGCTACATTTTGTTTTGAGATTATCGTCGCCTTTTGGCTGTGTTATAGGGTCCATAAAGATAAACTAAACTTGGGATTATTAGCCGTCCAGTTACTGGCTTTTACTGTTGCGGCTCTAACGCTCTTCGGGGTATTACGGCTACTTTTCGCAACCCAGTTACTGACCAGTTTGATGTTTGGGATAATCCTTATCCGTAGCAGTGCTGCAGCGCTGAAAGAACTAAAGTAGACTTAATAGCAGCGAAATAAAACCAAAATCAGTATAATTAAATTTGACGTTAGTCTAGAGAAGTGAGTAAATAAGCATTAGTAATTAATACAATTTTATAAAAATACAGTATCGGGGATTTCGATGGTTAACAAAGTCATTGGGTCACTAGTAAATCTAAACCAACCTGGCCGTTATGTACACTGGTCAATCTTCACAGTTTCAGTAGCCAATTTAATCCTAATTGCCGTTATGGTGCTGATTTTCGGGCTAGCTCTTTTGCTACCTTTCCCTAGGGGAGATAGCGAAAATGAAATTGAAGTCGCTTCAGACAGTGACGAATCAAGCGAGAATCTATCCGCCAAAGATCATTCAAGTGATAGCAATATGTGGACGCACAGGGTGCGCAAATTTGCTTTGAAAATACTACCACCCGGTAAACTGTTGCCTGATCGTCAACCAGCTTATGTTGCTTCATGGATTTATGTTTTTGGAGTAGCAAGCTTGGCGGCTTTTGGGATGGTCATAGTGTCTGGCATAGGTCTGGCTATAGGCGGGCCTACCTGGTGGCAGACTAACCCTCTCGGCCACTTCTTTAATAGCATGCATCTTTGGAGTGTTGAGCTATTCATGGCTTTCTTGGTTATTCATTTATGGGGTAAATTTTGGATGGCTGCCTGGCGGGGCAAGCGCCGTTTGACCTGGATATTAGGCGTAGCATCATTTCTAGCTGCAATTGTAGAATGCTTTACCGGCTACCTCTCGCAGCAAAATTTTGACGCCCAGTGGATTGCTACAAACGGTAAAGACGCCATTAATGCTACCGGGCTAGGAACATTTTTCAATTTGATGAATAGTGGTCAAATGCTAATGTGGCATATTGTATTAATCCCGATTGCTTTGACTGCGTTAATTGGTGCGCATATTCTAATGGTTCGCGTACGGGGGGTGTCACACCCATTGCCGACAAAAAGGCCTCATGGTCGGGCTGCACGAAAAGCTGCCGCAGCCGCCGATTCTGCTCATTGGCGAGGTCCGACAAGGCGTTACGATATCCTCAAGGAGGGAACTATCGCTACTGTTGTCGTGCTCCTGCTGGTGCTTGGTTTGGCTGCGGTCTTATCGTCCCCGGACGAGCCATCTGTAACTGTGGCCAGTTGGTCAAAGATAGCACCGGCTGATTTTATGGCCACGGCAGCCTCGGAATTGGCTGGTACAAGCGAAACCGCTACGTACGGTCCGCCATACAATAATGGATCGGTAAATGTGCAAAAGATCGGTATATCCTGGCAACTTCTTTCTGGAGTTCACCAGTCGATAAATCCTTCACAAACTTTTGTCCTTGCGCCCCTTGCTACTAACGCCTCAACCAACTCATCGCTGACTAAGGCCTTGGGAGTATACGACAAGGCCAATAATAAACAACAATTGATCTGGGCAAATAACTATTTAAGCGCCGTTCAAAACGTGTCCTTTGCATCCGGCAAGCCAGTTGTGCCTAGAGCTGATGATGGACCGGTGCCAACGCTTATTGCCACCGAGCTAACTTTGGCTCAGTCCGGGGCGATTGATGCCGATTTACTAGCCCAACAACCTTTTTATGGCTCAAACTATACAAAGCCACTGTTATTTATAGAAGATGGTAATTATTTCTCATCGTTGGCCCAGAAAGACAAACTAACCGGCACTCAATGGGGTGTTATGAATGAGACTGGTAGGTATCCCGGACAACCATGGTTGTGGCTCTACACTCTTTGGTATCAGGTACCTGGCTTTAGCTCTTCTGCAAATGTTGACCTGATTGCAATCTATCTAACAGCCCTGGCAACCGTTATGCTACTGGCAGTACCATTCATACCAGGATTACGCGATATACCCAGGGTGATACCAATTCATCGTCTTGTGTGGCGTCGCTGGAACCGACACAATAAGCGTTCGTAAGCAACTACTTTTAAATACCTTGATGATCCCATTTCCAATTAACAATTTCCGGCATGTCTATCCCGTGCTGATTGATAAAGTTGGAATGTTCAATTAATTTCTCTTCCATCATCTGTTTAAGATTGGCTGCCTCGTCTCCAGTAATTCCAGCTCGCTGGATAACATCCATGACTAAGTGAAAACGGTCCATATCGTTTCGAACGGTCATGTCAAAGGCTGTAGTAATCGTACCTTCTTCTTTATAGCCTCGGACATGCAGATTTCGGTTGTTTCTCCTATAAGTTAGGCGGTGAATTAGCCAAGGGTAACCATGGAATGCAAAGATTATCTCTTTATCTTTAGTGAATAATTCATCGTATTCTGGGTCGCTCATGCCGTGAGGGTGTTCATCGTTTGGCTCCAGCCGCATCAAATCAATTACATTTACTACTCTAATCTTTAGGGTGGGCAGGTGAGAACGCAGTATGGAGACTGCCGCAAGGGTTTCCAATGTTGGCACGTCACCGGCACAAGCCATTACGACATCTGGTTCCCCGCCCTCATCATTACTGGCCCAATCCCAGATACTAACACCTTTTGAACAATGCGTAATCGCTTCATCCATAGATAGCCACTGAGGACTATCATGTTTTCCTGTGACTGTTAGATTGATGTAGTTACGACTCCTAAGACAATGATCCATGGTTGATAGCAGGCAATTAGCATCGGGAGGTAGGTAAATGCGAACTATTGCTGATTTTTTGTTTACTAAGTGATCTATGAAGCCTGGATCTTGATGCGTAAAACCATTGTGGTCTTGGCGCCAGACATGAGATGTCAGTAGATAATTTAGTGAGGCGATCTCTCGGCGCCAGTGTAATTCAGATGACATTTTTATCCATTTGGCGTGTTGGTTAACCATAGAGTCGACGATTCGAATAAATGCCTCATAACTGTGAAAGACCCCATGTCTACCGGTTAGCAAGTAGCCCTCTAGCCATCCTTCGGCTTGGTGCTCACTGAGCATTGAGTCGAAAACGGCACCACTGGTTGCCAAAAATTCATCCGTCGGTTTGATTCTTGCCGACCACTGGCGATTGGTGACTTCAAATATTGCTTCCAGGCGGTTCGATATAGCCTCATCGGGTCCGAAAATTCTAAAATTGTGGTGTTCTTGATTAAGTTTAATAATGTCACGCAGGTAAGGCCCCAGAGCATGGACGTTGCCTATATTGGCAATACTACGATACTCAACATCGACTGCATAGTTCTCGAATTCGGGCATAACAAGCTCTCGTAACAGTTCTCCGCCATTGGCGTGAACATTTGAACCCATACGTTGCTCGCCAGTTGGAGCAAGCTCGGCAAGCTCTGGTAATAGCTTGCCAGAATCATCGAACAATTCCTGAGGCTTATAGCTGGCTAGCCATTCCTCTAAGAGAGGCAGATTATTAGGATGGTCTTGGTCTACGAGCAGAGGTACTTGGTGTGACCGAAAACTGTTTTCTATAGGTAAATTATCAATAGTTTTTGGCCCCGTCCAGCCTTTTGGCGAGCTAAGAATGATCATTGGCCAACGTGGCCTAGTGCTGTCATTATTATCGCGGGCATTAGTTTGAATTCGTTTAATCTCTTCAATCGCTTCATCAAGTTTTGCGGCCATTAATTGGTGCATTTTTTCTGGGTCATCTCCTTCCACGAAGTAAGGCGTCCAGCCGTAACCATAAAATAGCTGCTCCAGCTCTTCATGCTCGATTCGGGCTAGTAAGGTTGGGTTGCTAATCTTGTAGCCATTAAGGTGCAGTATTGGCAGGACAGCACCATCGGTCTTCGGGTTAAGAAATTTATTAGAATGCCAAGCTGTAGCCAGAGGTCCAGTTTCTGCCTCGCCATCACCAACTACGCACGCTGTGATTAACCCGGGGTTATCAAAGACAGCTCCAAAGGCGTGCGATAGGGAATAACCGAGTTCACCGCCTTCATGAATTGATCCTGGTACTTGGGGAGATACATGGCTTGACAGCCCACCAGGAAATGAAAACATTTGGAATAGCTTTTTTAATCCGTTCTCATCCTGGGTAACTTCTGGGTAGTATTCCGAAAACGTTCCTTCCAAATATACGTTACCCACAACCGCTGGTCCGCCATGGCCCGGTCCTGAAATGTAAATCATGTTGAGCCCGTATTTTTTGATGATTCGGTTTAAATGAACATATATAAAATTTTGCCCAGGAGTGGTTCCCCAATGACCAAGCAACAACTTTTTGATATGCTCGATTCGCAGTGGTTCTCGGAGGAGCGGGTTGTCGCACAGATATATCTGACCGACAGATAAATAATTGGCGGCTCGCCAATAACTATTCAGCTTACCGAGCTCTGTCTTGCTTAACGGTTTGTCTATGGAATCCATACTTTTTCCACCCCTCTGGTTTTACGCTTATGCAATTAACTGTTTCACTTCTCGGGCAATCGACAGTGCCTCGTCTGCGGGAATAATCCTTACACTTACTTGGCTGTCAGGATCAGATATTTGCCCCTGGTGCCTAGAATTACTTGATTCATCAAGCTTTATCCCCAAGTATTCTAGTCCCTCACAAATACGTGAGCGGATAGCTGCCGATTGTTCCCCGATGCCGCCAGTAAAAACCAATTGATCAACTCCACCAAGTGCTGCAGAAAGGGCCCCAATAGCTTTCCTAACCTGATAGCAGAATAATTCTACGGCTTCGGCGGCACGGTGATCGCTCATCTCACTATCTAGAAGTGTTTTCATATCGCCGCTAATACCTGACACTCCTTTTAATCCAGACTCAAAGTTCGTCATGTGGCTAAACTCTTCAATCGTAATGCCAAATTGCTTACTTAGGAAGCTCACAACTCCCGGATCTAAATCACCAGACCTACTACTCATCATAATTCCTGACGCTGGTGTAAAGCCCATGGTCATGTCTATTGGATGGCCATCGCTTATTGCCGCCAAGCTAGCGCCACTACCCAAATGTGCAAAAATTAGTCTACCATTGGCCGCGGACTCGTCAATCTGTTTCAGCTCCGACAGAAGATAACTATAGGACAAGCCATGAAAGCCATAACGACGCAATCCATCATCTTGGTATTGATGGGGTAAGGGGATTATCTGAGCAATTCGAGGGAGATTATGGAAAAAGGCACTATCAAAAATCGCATATTGCTGGACGCCTGGGAACTTTTTACCTAGTTCAGCTACCAGCTGCAAAGACTTTGATGTGTGTTCGGGGTCGAAGCTGGCAATGTCCCCTAGGTCTTTCTCTAGATTTGGAGTGACTGGCTGGGAAGTGTAATAATGCTGACCACCCCGAACAAAACGACTACCAATTGCGGTTGGGTATGCGTCTTTAGCTTTTTCTCCAATTATATCAATGAGGTTGCCAATCGCTGCATCTGTATCCGACCCATCAACCACTAGCGACTCCGACTCGCCATGTCTGTCTTTAATAATAATTGAAGCATCTGTTTGGCCAATATTAATTAGTGATATATCAAAAAGTTTTTCTATAGGTTCTTGATCAACCTCGGCTTTAAACATTGCTAATTTGACGGAAGAAGACCCCCCATTAACTGATAGAATATTGCTTATGCTGCCCACGTAATAATAATAGCAGAATATATAGATATATTCGCCAAAACTCGAGCTTTATTGGTGAATGTTTCTGCAGTCTCCTGGAGTATGGTCTCTTCTGGATTTACTCATGTTTCACCGACTAGGACCCGTCAAATATTTTTAGCCCTTTTATTTCATCGGGCAAGAATCCCTCGGCTGGCTTAAAGTTGGCCTGCCACTTATAGCCTTTATTGTAACCTAGCTCCTGCATCAGCTTGGTCGGGGCATTTCTTACAGCTAGTGGTACGGGTAGGTCAGGGAAGTCTCTGGCAGCTGACTCGGCCCGGGACATAGCATCGGCAATCGTTCGGGATTTTTTTGTCTTAGCAAGCACGGTGGCGCAATGAAAGAGTGCATATTTGCACTCCGGCATTCCGATTCGCTCGACGGCCTGAAAGGTAGCGACCGCTAGATTAAGAGCGGCTGATGCTTCTAGTCCAACATCTTCCGAAGCAAAAATTACCATTCGTCGAGCAACAAATTTGGGATCCTCGCCGGCATTTAGCATGCGTGCTAGATAATATAGAGTAGCACTGGGATCACTGCCCCTCATGGATTTTATGAAAGCACTGATCACATTGTAGTGATTTTCGCCCTTCTTGTCATAGCCGGGTAGTCTTTTTTGAGCAGCTGTAGTGACGATGTCGGCCGTAATTTTTCCATTGGTTAATTGCTCAGCTAACTCCAGGTTGCCTAGAGCGACTCTTGCATCACCACCGGAAAGTTCTGCGAGCAAATCAATACTCTCTTTGGGCAAACGCTTGACCGTTAGGTTCTCGGCTTTAGCTGCTTTCTTAATTATCGTTACAATATCATCCTTCGTCAGGGGCTCGAGAATTAGCACTCGGGAGCGACTCAATAATGGGTTAATTACCTCAAAACTTGGGTTTTCAGTAGTCGCACCTATTAAAACGATTGTGCCGTGCTCGACGTGAGGCAGAAATGCATCTTGCTGGCTTTTGCTAAATCTATGTATTTCATCTACGAATAAAATTGTTTGGAGTCCCAGTCGCTGGTTGACTTCGGCCTGGGAGACAACCTTAGTTATATCGGCTTTTCCGGCGGTAACTGCACTTAATTCTACGAATTCAGCATTTGTCTCTTTGGCGATAATCCTAGCTAGTGTTGTTTTGCCACTCCCAGGTGGCCCCCACAATATTAGGCTGGTAGGTTGTTTGTGCTCTATAATTTCATGGATTATTTTGCCAGTATCCACGAGATGATGCTGCCCGACAATATTTTCCAATTTTTCCGGACGCATTCTATCTGCAAGGGGCCTAAAACTCATACTTATAGTATAGCGTAGAGCAAGCGACTATTATCGATAGTTTTGCCAAGCCATCAAATCATTGTGATTTGATGATACCTGGGTAATCGGCATTTTTAGTTTACGAGGAGTATAATCCGAGGTAGTTATAAATATGAGTTTTACTAAATGAGGAGATTGTAATTATGTCTGAATTTATTGTTACTACAAAAAACCTCAAGAAATATTTCTCTTCAAGAAGTGGTACTGTTAAGGCTGTAGACGGAGTTAATCTTGCCGTACGACAGGGTGAAATATTTGGCTTTTTAGGTCCCAACGGAGCTGGCAAAACGACCACTTTACGAATGCTAGCAACGCTTATGACCCCAACAAGTGGGACGATTAATATCGCCGGATTTGATGTCGCCAAGCAGCCTGATGAGGTTCGTCGCCATATTGGTTATGTTGGCCAGAATGGAGGGTCAGACAGGCCGGCCACTGGAGTAGAGAATCTTATACTGCAGGGTCGCCTTTATGGAATGAGCCATGCAGAGGCAAATGAACGTGCTAGGGAATTAGTCAAGCTACTACAACTTAACGACTTCGCCGACAGAATCGTCTATACCTATTCTGGAGGCCAACGCCGCAGATTGGACGTTGCTATTGGTATCATGCATCGCCCTGATGTGCTTTTTCTTGACGAACCAACTGTCGGGCTTGACCCACAGAACAGAGCAAACTTATGGGATGAAATAACCAAACTTAAATCTCAGGGCGTTACCATCTTCTTGACTACTCACTATATGGAAGAGGCCGACATATTGTCCGATAGATTAACTATTATTGATGAGGGTAAGATTGTGGATGAGGGTACGCCCGAAGCCCTCAAAAAAGAGGTCGGTGGTGACTGCATAGCCATCGGCGTTGAGAATCAACAAGATGTTGGGCAAAAATTAAAAATAGCGATTAAGAAAGAAGGCTACAGTACAAAAATTACCGAAGAATCGGAGCTCATAAAGATCTATGTAAAAGATGGTGCATTGGTTGTGGGCAGGCTTATGAAACTATTGGATCAACAGAAAGTTAAACTAAGAACAATAACTATTACCGAGCCCTCACTAGACGACGTTTTTCTCCAAAAAACTGGCTATTCCTTAAGAGACAAAGATTTAGATGAAGGAGGACAATCATGAAAACACTTCGCGATATTCGCCTACTTTTCTGGCGTAAGATGATGGAAACGCTACGCAACCCGATATACATCGTGGTCAGTATGCTTACTCCAGTCGTCTATCTTTTGTTATTTTCACCCCTTCTAAAAAAGCTGACTATCCCTGGATATACGCCAAGTGATGTACTCAATCTGTTTGTCCCTGGGCTACTAGTAATTGTGGCTTTTCTAAGTGGCTTGTTTGTTGGCTACACAATGATAGATGAGGTCAAAACAGGCGTGATTGAACGTTTTCGCGTAACGCCAGTCAGTCGTTTTGCTCTTCTGGCTGGTCGAGTCCTAAGGGATCTTGTGAATACCCTTGTTATAGTCATATTCTTTACCTTGGTTGCCATACCTTTTGGTTTTCATGTACATATTTTGGGTTATTTAGTGTTGCTGATATTAGTGGCGCTATTGTTAATAACGACTTCGTCATTTGGTAATGCATTAGGGCTAATACTCAAAGACGAGGATAGATTATCGCCAATAGTTCAAGGTATTAACTTGCCAATAATCCTACTGTCGGGCATGCTGCTCCCCATGGTTCTAGCCCCGACATGGCTACAAGTAATTGCACACTTCAACCCCGCATATTATGCCGTAGAAGCGGGAAGGTTACTCGTAGCAGGTCACATTTTCCAAGCACAGGTTGGCGAAGCGTTTTTGTTTATGGTTCCACTAGCAGTATTCGTTGTGTTTTGGGCAACCAGAGCATTTAACAACGCCCTATCATAAGTATTAATTGTGTAATAAGAAAATCGAAATCATTACAGATACAAAATACACCAACTCTATATTGACGCATTAATTACTTTATGTTAATATAATGCTCTCTGTTACGGATTTTGAAAAAAGTACATAACAAGTACTTTAACAAGCTAGATTGTCACAATATATTTAAACTGTGCGGCAACCAGAGCAAGATTATAAGTACAACTTATTTTGTGCTTAGAGTCTTGCGCTGGTTGCAATAACTGTTGAACGCTAACGCGCTCCGGATATTCCCGTGCAGATAACGTATTGCAATCATTTTCTAAAAAATTGTAACTTCATTTACATCAACTTTATCCTTTTGAACATGGAAGTGACTTTTTGTAGACGAATATCGTATATAAAAAGTCACTTCCCTAAACGGAAATGGCGACTTGTGTCCAAAGCAATTTGGCACAACAATCAATATTTCCCGTAAGGAGGGGGAATATCTTAAATAACACCATAAATGTATCAAAGAATACCCATCCCTAATAAAGGAGAAACAGAGATGTCATTGAAACGAATCGGATACGCCTGGAGCGGATTTATGCTCTTGGTTGTATCTGCTCTTGCAGGTTCAGGGTTAATAGCCTCAACACCTGCCGGAGCAAGCGAAGTACCAGTATTCCACTACTCGGTACTCGGTGGTGATCCATACCTTATAGGTGGTGCTCCCACACCACAGTCGTTCGTCAATGACATTACGTCAGCGCGAGCGACTACAACCCTAGAAAGGGAAGGATTAACGCCGTCGCAGGTGAGTGCTGTCCAGTCCCAGGCGAGAAACTCCGGTTTCACATCGTGCAAGATGAATCAAGGACAACACTTACTCGCAATGTCATTTGGGTCAACAGGAATACATGTCAGTAAGAATGTAATCTTTGACGATCCAAATTACGGCAGTGGTGCCCCGGCTTGGTGCGAAAATGTAGTAATTAATCATCGCTCAGAATCAGTAGGAACGCCAGTTGTAACCACTTCGGTTAACGGCAATGGTACGACTACGACTACGACGACGACAACAACTACGACAACCAGGAAGACGGTAATCAAGATTTTGGTACCTGTGAAGTGTGCGAATATTGCCCTAGTTTCTATAGGTAACGGTTCATCAAAGCACAACAGTAGCAGTAGTACCTCGACCACCGTACCTCCAACACCAACAACGACGACGACTGTATCCCCGCCGGTAACGACGACTACAGTTTCACCGCCGCCACCTCCACCGCCGACTCCATCGTTTACGTGCAGCCTTCTTAAGGTGACACCGACGACCGGATTCAGCGCAACTGCTGTAGCGACCTACACCGAGACTAACGTCACGGGGACGATCACTGCTAGCACCTTGTGGAGCAATAGTGCACCAAACAATGTCACGACAGTGGCAACGATTGGTCCACCGGGCACTGCAACATCGTCATATACCTATACAGGGGCAGGAACCTACACGGTGACAGAGACATTCATTGTAGCTGGCGTCGCGCAAAACCCAACCTGTACAGTGTCCGTGACGATACCGCCACCTCCACCGCCGACTCCATCGTTTACGTGCAGCCTTCTTAAGGTGACACCGACGACCGGATTCAGCGCAACTGCTGTAGCGACCTACACCGAGACTAACGTCACGGGGACGATCACTGCTAGCACCTTGTGGAGCAATAGTGCACCAAACAATGTCACGACAGTGGCAACGATTGGTCCACCGGGCACTGCAACATCGTCATATACCTATACAGGGGCAGGAACCTACACGGTGACAGAGACATTCATTGTAGCTGGCGTCGCGCAAAACCCAACCTGTACAGTGTCCGTGACGATACCGCCTTGTCCAACAAAGCCACCACCTTGTCAACCTCCGGCTCAACCGCCATGCACGCAGCCTCAGACTCCTTGCACACCGGCTCAACCGCCGTGCACGACAGGATCCAAAGGTCAACATTCTGGTAACTCCGGTGGAAATGGTTGGTAATTCTCATCAATAGGGCCACGAAAGTGAGGTGAGAATAGTAGACTTGTGATTACCCCGGTAATCTGAAAGATTTTATCGTCTCTTATTGAGGCATTCAATCTTGAAAGATTACTGGGGGTCACTTGTCTAGTTACAATCATCGTTTACACGATTTTAGAAAATGCAATACGTATAGCGAGGTGGTCATGGACTGGAGAGTTTTGAAGTCATTAGCTTCTACATAAACCCAACCAGAATCATTATTACCACCTCGCATCACCAACCCTTTATTAAATATTTTGTGATAATCTTAGCTTGTCAAGATTAGTGTGAATAATTGTAAGTTAGCGTGATAAGTCTCATAATTACTCTCAGATTTATATAATCTTAAAGACATGACAGACATCACCAAGGAGCTAAATATTGCCGAGGCTGAGCTTTGCAGAGCCGACCCGCTGATAGCGCGCATTATCCAGTCCCAAACTCCGATTCGACATTCCCCCAGAACAAATTATTTTGCATCCCTTTGTCAATCTATTATTAGTCAACAAGTCTCAACATTAGCAGCTGCTGCCATTTTCGCCAGACTTAAACAATTAACAGACCTCAACCCAGCGCAAGTAGTTGGCTTGACACCTGAACAGGTTAAAATTATTGGCTTATCCAGACAGAAAGCTAGCTATCTTATGGATCTAGCTGGGCACTTTGTCGCTAACCCAAGGGTCTATAATCACCTTAGCAATAGTACGGACGAAGAAGTGATCACTGAACTTACGTCCGTTAAGGGCATCGGAATCTGGACAGCTCAAATGTTTTTGATGTTTACTCTTGTCAGGCTAGATGTATTTGCTCCGGCCGATCTTGGTCTACAAAAAGCAATCATACAGCTCTATGGGCTTAAAAAACCCATAACTTCCGAACAGATGACAACAATTTCAAACAAGTGGCGACCATACAGGACTGTAGCGTCTTGGTATCTATGGGGTTTATTAGATTCACCTTTTCCGGAAAAAAAGAAAGCCGCTTAGTTGGCAATATCTATAAGAAATATTAGTTTGTTTTTGTCGTTACCCGCATTGGTAGCTCTCCGAGTTTTCGATTTGACAGTCCTAACCCAAACTACTCATACTAAATTGGTAAATTGTAATTTATCTTAGGAGAACTACTATGGGCAGAATGATTGAAATTCAAAGCGATAAAACTGTTGATGCATACCTGGCTGAGCCTACCTCTAAGCCAAAGGGAGCAATAATAGTTATACATGAAGTATGGGGTCTGGTTGATCACATAAAATCAATCGCCGATAGATTCGCCGAGGAAGGCTATTTGGCTCTAGCGCCAAACCTGTTAGACCTATCCGAATTTTCGTCTGATGAGATTGTGCAACTTCAAAAAGATTTATTTGACCCAATAAGACGTGCAGAAATTCAACTACAGCTCAGAAAGTTAATGGCTCCGTTACAAGACCCCGGTTTCGGGGAGCTGACAACTCAAAGATTATTGTCATGTTTTGAATACTTATATAGTAATCCACAGACTGAACAAAATGTTGGCGTTGTGGGCTATTGTTTTGGAGGCACATATAGTTTTGCCTTGGCAGTTGCTGAACCTAGGCTAAAAATTGCTTTACCTTTCTATGGGCACGCCGATCAGCCCATGGAGGAGCTAAGTAAAATTGCTTGTCCGGTTAGGGCATTCTATGGCCAGAATGATGAAGGCCTTATCTCCAAACTTGATAACCTAAAACAGCGCATGAGTGATGCCCATGTTGACTTTATTGCTAAAGTTTATACAGATTGTGGCCATGCCTTCTTTAATGATTCTAACCCTATAACCTATAACAAATCAGCTGCTGACGATGCTTGGGTAGAGGTTAAACGCGAGCTTTCTAGGGTTATGTAGTTGTGACTAACTACGAACAACCTCATCGCCCCAATACGGCCTATTCTAAATTCAGTACGAATCGAGCGCTTAGAAAAGTACCAGAAATAACGTTAATCTTTTGGATTGTTAAATTGTTAACAACTGCCATGGGAGAGGCTACTTCCGACTTCCTGGTGTTTAGGATTAACCCATATCTTGCGGTTGTTATTGGAGCCTTTATTCTAGCAGTTGCTCTCACGATTCAGTTTTCCGTACCCAGGTATATTCCTTGGGTATATTGGCTGGCAGTTGCAATGGTAGCTGTTTTTGGCACCATGGCCGCCGATGCCCTACATATACAATTGGGAATACCATATATTATAACAACCATATTATTCGCAGCTGTACTTATCGTTATTTTTATAGCTTGGTACAAGAGTGAGAGAACCCTCTCAATTCATAGTATAAATTCGACTAGGCGTGAGGGTTTCTATTGGGCTACAGTCCTCGCAACTTTTGCTCTTGGTACGGCAGCGGGTGATTTAACTGCTTCAACTCTTGGCTTGGGGTATTTTTCGTCCGCTTTGCTTTTTAGTGGCTTAATTGCTGTACTGGCTATTGGTTACTGGTTATTTGGTTTAATTGAAATTATCGCATTTTGGACTGCCTATATTCTGACAAGACCAATAGGAGCTTCATTTGCAGACTGGATGGATAAATCAAAGGCCGTTGGTGGTCTTGGAATGGGTAATGGTCATGTCGGCATATGGTTAACGATTATAATTATAATTTTTGTTGGCTACATGACCTTAGGCCATAAGGAATCTAAACGAGAGCGCAGAGTTTTGTCCAGAAAATAGTTTTTCTAGATTGGGCAGGGGAAAGAATAAATCCTTAGGATCACACTAAATAACGATAGGGTCATCAGTAAAATCATCTTTTCGCCAGAAATAAATCACGGCGCATACAACCCCCGTTACAAGCAGCATCGTACCGGCTATATTCAAGGCAATATTCAGCCCAGACCCAAAAGCAGTATAAGCTGCTTGGGTAACTTGGGTTACTAGCTTGGCGTGCGTGATCAGTATTGACGGCGACACAGTCACTCCTTGTGGAGTGTTCCCGCCGTGAGTTATGGCATAAATTACAAAAGATTGAAAATTAGCTGGCAGGTTTAGGGCATGGAGTTGGGCTGCTAGTTTGTTAGTAAGTTGGGCATTAACTATTGACCCTAGTATAGCAACACCAAAAACACCTCCTAACTCCCGAAAGGTATTAACAGTTGAAGCCGCCATACCGGAACGCTCCTGAGGTACAATATTTAACACTGCCGACGTCATAGTGACTAAGCTTATCCCAAATCCAATCCCAGATATTACAAGAGCCCAGGCCAGAGTGCCGGTACTAACATCCGGCCTAATAACACTGTTTAATATAAAGATACCTGCTCCAGATATCAGACAGCCAGCGATGGTTAGTTGTGTTGTGTGGTGGACAGCGTTCCACCTACCAGCCAATAATGCTCCCGATACTATCGCTGCAGTCATAGCAGTAAAGGCTATGGCAATGTCATATCCCGAGAAATTGGCTATCAGTTGCAAATAGAGAGCCACGAAAAAGAACACAGAAAAGATACCGAAGTTTGTGGCAAACGCAACAATATTGGCAATACTAAATTGAATTCTTTTAAAAAACTTCAGAGGGAGTACGGGGTCTTCCTTATGTAGTTCAATAATAACAAAAACTATTGCGGCAACGATGGAGCAGCTAAACAAAAAGATAATCCACCAACTATTGTAGCCATTATTCTCGCCACTAATCAGACCGGCAACCGCTCCGCTTATGGCAAGCCCACCGGCTATAAGGCCAGTTACATCGAGTTTTCGCCCCTTGGGATCAGAACTTTCAGGCAAATATATTAAGCCGGCGATTAGAGCAATCACGCCAAAGATAGCCGAGAAACCAAATACTCCCCGCCAGCTATAAAAGCCTATTATTAGCCCACCTATAATTGGTCCGAATGCCAACGCTATACCAGATACTGCAGCCCAGATACCCAAAGCTCTCGAACGCGGTCCTCTCTCGGGGTACAAATGCCTTATCATTGATAATGTGCCTGGTTCTGAGGCGGCTGCGCCAACACCCATGATAATGCGTCCAGCTACTAGCATGCCAACAGACCCTGAAAAGGCAGCCAATAACGACCCTATAATAAATAAGCCAACGCCGGACAGGAGTACTTTCTTACGACCCCACAAATCGCCCAGTGTCCCGCCGGTTAACATGAAGACCGCGAAGACTAGCATGTAGGCATCAACTATCCATTGCAAATCTTGAACACCGGCGCTTAAGCTTGATTGAATGTTCGACAATACTACACTAACAATAGTGTTATCGAGGAAGGTTAAAAACAGGATGGTACAGACAATAACTAATGAACGTCGATTTGTAGTTAACCGATTAGCTATTGCCATGATAATTGGCGGTATTAAGTTGTCTTACAGACAGCCGGTTTGCTGCCACCCAGTCCTAATAATTGGCAAAGACTTGTATCACTAACTACCCAAGTATTTTTGACCTTTACGGCTGTACCTTTTTCGTCCTTGAGGACTGTCTGCCCTCCAAGTGTTACGGTATATACCACATTAGCTGCTGTCGTGTTTGTAAGGTTTACGCTATTAATTGTAGAGCTAAATGACTCTGCCCCAAGTGCGGCGAATTCGCCTTGAATCTCTTGGGTAAATTGGCTTCCATTTTGCAGTAAATTTTCTCTATTTTGCAGTGAAGTTGTTGTTGCAAAGAAAGTTTTCCAATTACTTTTAATTTGCTGCTCGGCACTATTTATTTGGGCTGTAGACATTGAGGAGACACTATTGGCATTCTTATGCCTATAAACCAATACGACCACCAATACAATGATGATTATAAGTATTATTGAGCCAATCCCCACCGTCAACGATCTACTAGATTGTTTTTGCATGATAACTCCTTATTACGCATTATTATTAAATTCAGTATACACCTTAAGGGTTTGTGTAAAATAGGGCTCTGTTTTTGACCGCACCGGCGAACATGGTTAAGGCCAGATCAGCAAAAACTATTTTTGGCTTTCTTTTTCCATAAATTGTCGAACACTGGAAACGGTATCCATAAACTGTGCTGGAAAAACAATCGTACTGTTTTTATCTGAAGCAATCTCCGACAATACTTGCAGGTTGCGCAGTTGTAGTGCTATAGGATGTTTGGATATTACGTCAGCTGCTTTAGCCAGGGCTGCCGCACTTAATTGTTCGCCCTCAGCGGCGATTATCTTGGCTCTTTTTTCTCGTTCTGCCTGGGCGGCGGCACTCATAGCACTCTGCATGGCAAGAGGTAGTTTAATGTCTTTAAGTTCAACCATACTGACATATATGCCCCATTTTTCGGTGGTTTTATCCAAAATGGCTTTGACTGCTTCGTTAATCTTAACGGTTTGGCTTAACACGTCATCTAGTAAATTCTGGCCAACTACATTCCTTACTGTGGTCTGGGCAATCTGGTAAATGGCTGAAAGTACATTTTCGATTGCCACTACTGACTTAACAGCGTCAGATACCTGGTAATAAGCCACAGCCGCAACGTCAATAGAGACGTTGTCCTTGGTAATAACATTCTGCGAGTCTACGGGCAAAGTAATCGTTCGCATATCAATTTTCCGTAGGCGGTCGATCACAGGGATAATAAAGCAGATTCCCGGCTTCTTCACGTCATTCCTTAACTTACCCAGCCTCAACACTACGCCCTCTTCATACTGCTTAATAATTCTTAGACTATTACCGAGAAAAAAAATTACAACAAGCACCAAAAAAACAATAAATCCTGACATATATACTCCTTACTTAGATATATTCTACCTAATTGTGTCGATTGGCAAGTTTGCCGGCAAATACGAATATCCAATAATAACTCACGTTTGCTATAATTCGCATATGAATAAATTACAACCACACCCAAACGTCATTAACCCTAAGGATCTATTAAAGAGGGAAGAGGGAAGTTTCAATAAGTTTAATAAGCGTTTCGCAGTTTGGATTGGTACGCATGTTGGCTCGATGTATTGTTTCTATCTTTTCAACGTCATTGCTCTGCTATCTGCCAAGGCGGCATTTGAGACTCATAACCTCGTACCAATTATTAACTGGATAAGTTCAAACTGGATTCAGTTGGTTCTGCTGCCGGCCATTATGGTTGCCCAAAACGTCGCCCAAGCCGCTACTGATGCCAAGTCTGAGGCCGACCACATGACACTAACCTATCTCGCAAATCTTCAAGACGAACAAATGACTGAGCTGAAGAACCAAACAACAATCCTCGAAGAGTTAAAGAAAGTCGCCGGCTAAATTTTTATGTACTCGTGAGATATCTAATCACAAAATTATAAAACTATAGCAATAAACATAAATATATGATATAATATGGTTATTGTGCCATCATTACAATCAGTAATGGCGATACAATGAGCTAATATTATGAATTACCAACGATCTACCGAAATTATCTCACCAATAATGTCAACCGTTACCAGGCGCTCGCCGATGGCAACTGGGCGGATTTCTGAGGCAACTGGCGCATTAAGTGTCGTCGATATTTATGTAACTTCTTACTTAATCCCAACGAATGATGATGAAACGGAGTTTGTTGCAGTTGATGGTGGACTTGATCATAATGCCTATAATATTAATCAAGCACTAAATAGGCGTGGTCATAGTTTGCGCAAGGTAGTAGCATTTGTATTAACTCATGCTGATCCCGATCACACCGGAGCTATCCACCAGTTAGGCAGTGACATACCTGTATATTCTAGCCAAAAAGAAAGTGACGTTCTTGATGGTAAATCACCAAGTGAGTGCTTGCTAAAATCTTCAGTCGCAAGAGTTAGTAAGCTAATGAGCCCTATTGTTGAAGGCGTAAAGGCTGAGGTTATAACTGCCGACGACGTAATAAAAATTGGCCAACTCACCATTCGTCCTATTAGTCTTCCGGGGCATACGGGTGGTAGTCTTGGATATGCCATCAGCCGAGACCATCGTAAAAGCAGATGGGATATTTTCCCTGGTGACGCTCTTGAATTCAGGCGTAACGGTAATGCTACTCGAGCTGCAAAAGTAGTCTCTGCAAACATTACGGATGCTGAGCAGTCTATAGTCCACCTCGACGATGTTATAGATGCTGAGGGATATAGAAATGGCAAAGTGTGGCCAGGTCATTCTGGTCCTGGTGATATATCTGCCATAAAAGCCTATCGGCAAATTTTGCAAAGACAACGACAATAACACTGTTCAAATAATATAATTGACGTGTTAAATATATCTTGTTAGTCTTATAAACATGTATTTATCTAAGGGAAACTCAATGTGTTGCACCATCCGCCTGTCGGTTAGTTGATATTTACATTTTAAATTAAACGAATACCACGGGCTTCCACAAAGAAGCTCGTTTTTTATTTATAACAAAGGAGGAATAGGATGAGCCAAGAGATTAGTCACAACGAACAAGAAGATAGAGCAAATATTCTTCAACAGTCAATTGTTGCTATAGTTGCAGGTGGGTTGTCGGTATCTGAGGCTTTTGAGCAATGGGATAAAGCCTATGATGGAATATCTAGTTTTGGAATAAATCACACATCGGGCGTAAACGGAGAGGTACGACATAGTTCGGCAATTTGGGCACTGGGTTCTCGTTCATTTGGGCTGTACGTACAAGCCGAAAATAGTGAAGGTACTCACCAATTACAACTTGCTTTAGGGCCTGATAATAAGCCAAACTTCCAACTCAGCGCCGTAAAAAGGCAGTAAAGTTTTCATCCGGTCTGTCAGAGATATTGAGGCTGGGGCCATGCCCCAAATTTATATGTATCGGCGTAATATGGTCTATTTATTAATAGTGATTGTTTCGCCGCCCATTTTCTCGGCGAAGAGGCTGTCGTGAGATATGTAGATTATTGCCCCATGATAATCTTTCATAGAATCCTCTAGCTCCTCAATGCTAGGTAAATCAAGGTGATTAGTAGGTTCATCTAAGATTAGTACTTGCGGATCGTCAGCCAGCATCGAGATTAACTGGACTCGGGCTTTTTGTCCTCCGCTCAGATGTTCAACTAGCATTTGTCCGTCCGATATCGGGTTAAATAAATAGTCGGAGAGCAGTTGCTTAACCCTTTGCTGGCTTATTGGTAGTTTTTTATCTTCAAGTATTTGTTCTATAGCTTCATTCAGTGTCATCGGTAGGTATCTTGGATTAATTTCCTGCTCGTAGAGGCCAATCTTAATTTCTTTTTCTACCTCAATATCTCCCGCAAAACATTTTGAGGCCAGTGGCTCATCATAAGCTTTTGCCATAATCGCTTGGACGATGGTAGATTTACCCGCACCGTTGCGACCATGAAGCCTTAATCGCTCGCCTTCATAAACGCCAAAACTAATGCCTTCAAATAGAGGGGTATTATCATAACCCAGGCTGAGCTTGTTGGCCTTAATTAATAAGCGTCCTCTTGATTCGGCGCTTTTCTTACGAGTAGAAATCTTAATATTCTTTGTTTTATGTTTATCATATGCCGCAGTTAGCTTATCGTTCATGGTACTGGCTGATTCTTGATCAATCCAAAAAGTTGGTTTAACTGTTTTTCGTAGTTCTTCGATCTGATCCTTGGCTTTAAGTTCCTGGGACTTAAATCTGCGGATGGTACCCGGGTCGCGAGATCTTTCTTTAAGCCTCCTGAACCTCACCGCATCTTGTTCTAGGTTGGCTATTCTTCTTTGCGATAAATCGTATTCGTTAACCTGGTTGGTTATTTGGCTTGTATTGGTTTTCAGATAAGCTCTGTAATTACCCCTGAAGCTGAAACATTTGCCGTCGCGTATCTCTATAATTCGGTCAACTATATTTAAAAGGTCTCGGTCGTGCGTGATAACAAGGACTGCCTCTTGGGCGCCCTTAAACCACTTAATAAACTCCGCCTTGGCGACATAATCCATGTGGTTGGTTGGTTCGTCAATCAAAGCAATGTCACCACGGCTTCTTTGGACTTTGATAAGTTCGATCATCCGCTTCTCGCCGCCACTTAGTGAACCGATTGATTTATGAAGTTTGTTTGGGTCAATCTGGTAGCTTTCGAATGCTTGTTTAATTTCATCCTCAATCTGGTAATAACCAAGTTGACCAAAGCGCTCTAAGGCATCGGAGAATGTTTGGAGCTTTCTATGGTTGCTGCCCATTGTCTCCGGATAGGTGTCGATAATATGTGTCAGATGCGCATATTCCGGTAAATCACCCTGGATGTATTCAAGCACCGTCTTTGCTTCATGCCCATGATGCTCTTGGCGACTGCTAATGACAACAGTGCCGCGCTTTATATTTACCTCACCGTGAAAGTCCGTGTCTTGGCCAGTTATCAAATGCAGTAATGTTGATTTACCGGTGCCATTACGACCAATAAGCCCGACTTTTTCTCCTTCTTGGATCTCAAAAGCCAGATCGTTATATAGAACCTTGGGACCAAAGGACTTTTCAGCTATTTTTACGGATATGAGCATAAGGGATTATTATAATGGAATCCACCCCTTAATCCTATTCTATGGACTTATGGGTTGATCAGTATTGGGGCTCACGAGAGCCGATAATACTGTCCGGCTTTGAAACCTACCCAAATCCCAAGGAATGAACCGATGGCACCGAGCAGAATGCTCCATATACCAAACCAATTACCGTGATCGAATAGTGCAGCACCCAGCCATCCTCCTATAGTACCAAATATGGTGATACCTAGAAAAATCAAGAATTTCATAGACCAATTTTAGCACTCACTAGCGTTAATCTCATAATGATGAGCGCTACCAACACTAAATTTTGAAAGTCCGGAACCGTAAAGAGGGCTGGGGCTTATTGTTCATCAATGAAGTCCTGACAGAACCGTTCAAAAATGGCATTAGTCCACCCAAACCCAGTCTGAGAAGGGTAGAGACCTGCGGCTGGCGCCTCTTTAGGCTGAACTACATTATATTTTTCTAGAAAGACATGGTGTGCATTAAACCATTCTAGATTAGTTTTGATCCATTTCAGCGCAATTCTACTAGCCTCCTCGTTATAACCGTAGCGCTGAAGGCCTTTAACTGTTATGAAGTGAAGTGGCGCCCAGCCATTTGGGTAAGCCCACTGCATTGGTAATGAATAGGGCATAAATCGATTTAACGGAGGACTATCTGTAGTTGACAAACCCCCTTTAAACTCAAAGTGAGACAAGTTCTTGACTAGTTTTTTGGCCTGCGCCTCATCTACCATGCCACTCCATAATGGGTAAAAACTCGCCAACGAGGCAGTTCGGTTGCGACTCTTTTTCTTATAATTATAGTCGTAAAAAAAATTGCCACTCTTATCCCACATCAGTTCATTAATAGTGCGTGAGCGCAGGGCCATTGCTTTCCTCCATGAGCTAGTAGCTTTGTCATCTCCCAGGACCTCAGCTGCTTTAGCAAAGTCGGACTCATATTTATACAGCAAGCTGTTTAGGTCGATTGGTAAATAATTTAGAGCTCGCCGATTGAAGCGTGGGCTCATATCCCAGCCACTTTCAGCCTCTGCCAAGTCGTCGAGATGGTTAATGTCGTAATATCGAGATAAACCTCGGTAAACAAGACGCTCATTCGGCTTTTTCGTTCCCATCCAGACTGTGTGGTATTCATCTATGGCAACTTCAATATTTTCCCTTAACCACTCCTTATCAAGATCATAAGCTTCATAGACATCCCAAATAAAGCTTGTTAGGAGTGGTGGTTGAGAGCGCCCAGTTAGGTAAGCCCGAGATGCATTTGGGATTATGCGATAACGTTTATATAGGCTAATTAAATCTTCCAAGATGCCCATGACTAATTCTTTATGATCCTTGTCAAGCATACCTTGTATCATAAAATAACTATCCCAATAATATAACTCATTAAAATCAAAGCTGTGGCTTTCCTCATAAGCTGGGACGAGGTAGGGTTTGGGCAGGCTAATTAAACTAGCATCTTCGGTAGGGCTGAAGCGTGTTAAATTTGTCCAATAGCTTTTAATAAAGTTTCTTGCATCTAGTACATCTTCGGAATTCATAGATATTCTGTCAGCCTTTGGAATTGATAGTACGGTAGCTATTAAACTCTTTATTTTGGGCTTCATATTACTATCATACAGTACCCTCACAGAGTTTGTAGGTCTACTTTCGCTTATACGGCTGCGCCTAGCTGTCTAGAACTATTAGTAGATAATTTATAAAGCTGAATATTTTGTGATGTCGTTCACAGACAGCTGAGTGTAATAGTAATATGCTTATGAACAGTGATCTAGCATGAGTACGCGCATTGACCATGAGTTGGAGGTGCAATCGGAAACGCTAGGTAGTCGTTTAGAATAACTTAGGAGAGGGGTTATATGTCACATAAAAATCTGGCAATAAGCAACAAATACCCAAACATATTCTTTCAGCGACACCTAAGTAATGTTAGTAAACCATAAGGTGGGGTCTTTGCCGGTTCAGCATAATAATTTAATAGCGGCTATTCGTTAGAGGATAGCCGCGTATTGGAGTCATGCTTAGGTTTTTCAGCCAAAGTCTTTTCTATTTGTATTCATTAACAGGCGGCGCGCATAATGAGTAGGTAAACGTAACTAATTTATAGACACTAAACAAAAGGCGGTATACGATGGATGATAATAACAACAATCGGCAATCTGCGGATGATGCGCTTGAGTCGCATAATCATATCTTTAACCCCTTGCACGACGAACAGAAACTAGCCGAAGACAATGATTCACCCGCTGCTCCAGCTGATGACATCCATTCAGTTAGTCCAATAGACGAGCCAGCAACTGATAGCCAGCTTGACTCCGACGAGTTATATCAAGAAGGTGTGGCGGGGGCTACGAATGCTGATGACGAAGAATTCAGCCCTGATGATCAGCCTATGCCTTTGGAGCCAGAAGACCAAGAATAAAATACACGTTTATTAATCTTCATAGATGATTTTTATTTTTAATTTGCTGAAAATTGCTACATGGTGATGGGTAGGCGAATTACAACAAGGCAATAACTACCATCCGTCCTTACTGCACCCATTCTGATCGGGGGCATCGGGCTGAATTCGCTCGCCGACCACAATTTGCTCGTCTGGGGTGGCCTCAGAACCTATGGGAGCGAAGTCCGTTCCGTGGTAGCGAACCCAGTTGTCTTTGTTTATACCCAATCCTCCTGAATACTTCGGCCCATTGACATGCCAGTTACCGCCTTCTTCGCAAACGTTCACTTTTGACCACGCGTAAAACTCTTGAGGTGTTACCTCGCTGCTGGCAATCTGCGCTGGAGTCAGTTTTGTTTTTGTCTCAGCTGTTCTTGTTATATGGCTAAGTCGGTAATTATTAACTACTTTTGTTGCGGGCTTAACGAAAGTACTCAACCTCATTGAAGCAAACTGGATATTAATCTCATGACTTGTCGCTTTTTCTGGTGCTCGTCTTATATCGGACTTAATAGACAATGACAATATGGCCGCCGCCGCCATAGCGATACGTGGTATATTCTTCCTATATAATTCAGGGGATGTAGACATACTACTCTCCTCCCTACGTTGGTATAGTTATGAACGTTTATTACATGAGTGTGTTTAAGTGTTTGCTATCTAGATTGTGTGAAGTAGTAGAAATACTACGTTTTTAATCGAATTAGTAAACACTGCTGATAACAGCCATGCCTTAACATCTTACAAGATAAACCTTAATATCTCCGTGATATTCGATACACTTATGCGATTCTTACCGCGCCTGATAGTCATATGGGATGATTGACCAACTAGTTAAATAATAGTTAATAGCGTACTATGTCTACATTATGGATACAGTGTCGGATGAACAGGATAGCGTAGTTATCCATGAGGATTATATTGAAGTAATCTGGATTGGTCCCCAAGATAGAGACAAAGTGCGCCAGACTAACATTGATGCTCTGAAAGGAGCTAACGAGTTAACGTCTCGAAACAAGCCGATCCTTTTATTGATAGAGGTTCGTAATCACCCCTTGAAGCCGAACATAGGGGCTTTTAAGGAAGTATTGAAAATATTCCAGGCCGTTAACTTTGATCGTATGGCAATTTGTGGGACAGTTCCGGCGAGCTTAGGAACTTTAATTTCGACAATCATAAGCTCATTTAACAAAGAGTTTGAAATATTATACATCGCCGATAAGCATGAAGCTTTATCGTGGTTGAGGCAATTCAAGCAATAACTTATTATTAGGGTAGCAACGAATCATAACTGTAGCATGAGCTTGCCTAGTTGCTTATTTATTAACAGAAAGCGCTTAGAGACATTGATGATCTAACAATGTTTGGATTCATAATACAATTATTGAGTCGGTGGGTACCTGTATGTATGGTTGGTATCATGAAGCCTGAATTTTCCTCGCCAAGCGCGTGACCAGGAGTCTGATCCTTCTAGGCTCATCTAAGTTCTAATTGCAACTTCGTTAAATCTAGGATCGTAAAAAGATGGTCTTTTTGACCAACTAGTCCTTCGTCAAAAAGCAGTTCAAATGCCCTACTGGCTGTTTCCCGGGACATATTTATAGAATCGGCTACATCCTGATGAGTTATCGGGGCATATATAATAATCTCTGTGCCGATAGTCTTGCCAAACCTCTCAGCCAGATACAATAACTCCGCGATAATCCTGCCACGAGCTGACCGAAATTGTAAAGTCTGTATCCTCTGGGTGTAAATGGTAACTATACTTACGGTTTGCTTTAATACTTCTTGAGATAGCCATGTATTTGTGGCCATTTCGGTACTCAGCTTATCTTTAGAGGTTCTGAGTACGATAACATCTGTCATTGCTTCGTAAAACAAGCCTGAAGGATGGGCCCCAGCCAAAGCCCAGGGCATCGGTATGAACTCGCCGGCTATATGGATCAACAAGAGATTCATCTGGCCATCCTCTGATATTGAGTATGCCTTTATAAAACCACTTTTAATCAGATATATGCCATCAGGTTCATCAAAACCGTTTATGATTATTTGTCCTGTCGTAAAGTATATAAGCTCGCCATCATTAAAGTGAGCGATTATACTTGCGTCGGCGTTTTCCCGATTTGGCAAACCAGCCAGCGTACTTGAAGCCATGAGCCTAGTATAACAGGTATGTAGGCTTCAAATCCCGTGACATTACGCACGAATGTTGGAGGTAGTGACTCCGAATACATACACTAGAAAACGTAAGTACTATGATTAAGTGGCAAGCTAACATTATTACGAACATTTCTTGGGGGGTGTTACGGAAACCGTAAGGTCTTGTAGGAAAAGTTTATAACGAGAGGGGCTATTATGTTACAAGGATATTCAACCAGAAAGAGCAAACACTCAAAAGTACACTACCAACAGTATTTATATAATTCCGGCGAGCCAAGAGACGTTAGCTCTAGAGATACGCTACCAGGCTTCGAGGATCAACTCCTAGGAGATAGTCGGATTATGAGGCAACATTTTAGGCACCTTGCACACAGAATGAGAAATCAAATTCAATAAGAAGTATGGTGCGTTAAGGATCTCTAATACCGGAGATCCTTTAGTGATTAGCCGAATGGTAGGTTATAGGCGGTATAATAACTAGTGTCATTAGGCAATAACCGATTACAGAAAGTCAGGTAAGTGTGGAGCGGCCAGTGAAGAGTAAACAGAAAGACCTATTCAAGATTGTCGGAGTTGGAGCTTCAGCCGGTGGGCTGCAAGCGTTTATGCAATTTCTTAGACGTATACCGTCCGATACCGGGATGGCATTTGTGTTAGTGCAGCATCTTGACCCTAAACAGGCGAGTTCTCTTCCTGGGATACTTACTAAATCGGCCAAAGTTCCTGTGGTTGAGGTCATGACCACAACAAAGATTAAGGCGAATCACATCTACACGATGCCATCAAATAAAGACATAACAATCGTAGACGGAACCCTCCGTCCAGTGGCTCGCAAAGATAACAATGGTATTATTCATAAACCAATTGACAAATTTTTTACCTCGCTTGCTAAAGATCAGTCAGAATTGGCCGTTGGGGTAATTTTATCTGGTACAGGCACAGATGGAACGGAGGGGCTTAAAGCTATTAAGGCTCGTGGCGGAGTAACGTTGGCTCAGGATGAAACGGCAGAGTATAGGGATATGCCCGAGAGTGCTGTAGGGGCCGAAGTTGTGGACTACATACTACCACCGAGTGCGATTGCCCATAAAATAATCGAGTTAAATGGTGAAATTCCAGATGATGAACTTGTTTTTGACAGGATTTTAGGACTTCTCATGACCAAAACTGGCATTGATTTTAGGGGGTACAAACCTAACACTGTGCATCGGCGGATTGATAGACGAAAGAAGCTGAGTCACCTAAAGACTCTCGAAGAATATCGTAAGTTGCTAATCATTAATACTGATGAATTAGAAGCACTACAGAAAGATATGCTTATCCCAGTCACTAGCTTTTTCAGAGACCCAGATCAATTTCATTTTTTGAAAAATAATCTGCTTCCCATTATTCAAACATACCGGGCAACTAATAAACCAATTAGCATCTGGGCGCCTGGCTGCGCTACCGGTGAAGAAGTCTACTCGATCGCCATAGTACTCACTGAATTTATAGGAAATAAGAAAAACATCACTTTTAAAATCATCGGAACTGATATAAGCGAAGACGCGATTAAGAAAGCCCGTCAAGGTATATATCAGGAGAATATTCAGAAGCATGTGTCACCGGAACGTTTGCGTCGGTTCTTTATCAAAGTCAAAAATGGCTATAAAGTCAAAAAGGCCCTTTCGGATACATGCCAATTTTTGGTGGCTGATATAGCAGATAGTCCGTCAACTACTAATGTTGATCTCATCAGTTGTCAAAATGTCCTAATATACTTAGGGTCAGCACTTCAGCAAAATGTGTTATTTCAGCTTCACTCCGCACTGAAGCCTGATGGATTTCTGATACTTGGGAAATCCGAGAGTATTGACGCGTCCACCAAACTATTTCAATCATTTGATAATATGCATAGGGTATATATGAACAGTCCAACCAGCGACATGGCACTTAAAAGTAATAGTAATGTAGCTAATACTAAATCCTCAACGCCTAGCAATGAAACTATGAAACATTCAGGCGGCAGCGAGCAAGCAGACCGTCAGCAGAAGATTACTAAATTACGTGAAGCTCTATCATTAACGCAGGAATATGCCGACTCAATTATCGGCGAGCTGGGTGTTATGAACGAAGAAATGCAATCCTCAAACGAAGAACTCATGACAATTAGTGAAGAGCTGGAAACCCGAAATGATGAGATAACCTTGGCACGTGATTACGCCGAAGCAATCATTAAAACAGTGCGTGAACCGTTAATAATACTGGACGGTAAACTCAGAGTAAAATCAGCCAGTAAATCATTTTATACTACCTTTAAGGTGACGCCAAAGCAGACAGAGAATGTATTGCTTTATGATTTGGGCAACCGACAATGGAACATCCCAAAGCTAAAGACACTTCTGGAGAAAATTCTTCCTAAAAGCAACACTCTTACGGATTATGAAGTTGTGCATGATTTTAAGGAAATTGGCCAAAAGACCATGCTTTTGAATGCCCGAACCCTGCAGCAAGGCCCAGACAAAACATCGCTAATTTTGCTGGCCATCGAAGATATTACTGAGCGCAAACAAGCCGAGGAGGCACTCGTAAAAAGCGAAGATCTTTTCCGTACAGCAAATGAAAAAATGACAACTTTGAGCGATGAATTACAGGCGACCAATGAAGAGGTAACGATTGCTCGTGACTATGCAGACGCTATTATACGTACCGTGCGAGGGCCATTATTGGTTCTTAATAAAGACTTAAGGATCATATCGGCTAATGAGGCGTTCTATAATGCTTTCAAGGTTGCGCCAAATGATACAGAAAATAGATTGCTTTATGATTTGGGCAACCGACAATGGAACATCCCAAAGCTAAAGACACTTCTGGAGAAAATTCTTCCTAAAAGCAACACTCTTACGGATTATGAAGTTGTGCATGATTTTAAGGAAATTGGCCAAAAGACCATGCTTTTGAATGCCCGAACCCTGCAGCAAGGCCCAGACAAAACATCGNNCGAAGATATTACTGAGCGCAAACAACTTGAACGGCAAAAGGATGAGTTTATCAGCATCGCATCACATGAGCTCAAAACTCCTGTTACTAGCGTGAAGGCATATACCCAGATTCTAGGACAACGATTTCACAAGGCCGGAGATGGGCAGTCTGCAGAATTGGTCGGGAAAATGGATTCGCAGCTAGACAAGCTTACAAACCTTATTGGTGATTTACTTGATATAACTAAGATTGAAGCAGGCGGCATCCAATTTCATGAAAGTTATTTTGATTTTAATGAGCTGATTGAAGAAACAATTGAAGATTTGCAGCGGGCTACAGAGAATCATCGTATCGTGATAGAGCTTCAACCCTCAGTAATAGTCCACGGAGACCATGATCGTTTAGGCCAAGTACTTACAAATTTTATGACAAACGCTATTAAATACTCACCTAAGGCCAATAAGATTATCGTTAAGACGGTCGTTGATAAGCATAATGTCACGTTGAGCGTTCAGGATTTTGGATTGGGGTTGTCACCGGAAGACCAAGCTAAAGTCTTTGAACGGTTTTATCGGGTTAGTGGATCAAACCAGAGTACCTACCCAGGACTTGGTCTAGGATTATATATTGCATCTGAGATTATAAAACGCCATAAGGGTCGTGTTTGGGTAGAAAGTAAAAAAGCAAAAGGCTCAACTTTTTGTTTCTCTTTACCGATTACAAAACAGAAGTCAAAAGAGTTGAAAGAGTACGAAAGTTGAAGAAAAGGATATTAGTTGCCGATGATAACCCGGCTATTTTGGATGCTCTTAAGATCATGCTAGAAGAAGAGGGGTATGAAGTTGAAACTACAGTGGACGGGGCAACAGTCCTAGATATGAAAAAGCCACTTCCAGACCTTTTGCTTTTGGATATTTGGATGTCAGGTGTGGATGGTAGAGATGTTTGCAAACTGTTAAAAAGCACTACCGCGACCAAACACATTCCTATCATTATGGTCTCTGCCGCTAAAGATACTGAACAAATTGCCAAAGATTCAGGGGCTGATGACTTTATTGCCAAGCCTTTCCAGATGGATCATTTATTGGCAACCGTTGCAAAATATGTCAATAGGCAATAGCACCTCTTGGCCGTTGCACAGTCGGTGGGGTAGCAGCTATAATATGGTAACGATAGTGATAAAAATTTATGGCTAAAACAATAAAGATTTTAATAATTGATGATGACGCAAATATCAGGGATTCAGTTCGACTTGCCCTCGAAGAGCAAGATTACGTAACTGTTGAAGTTACCGAAAGCGCAAGCGTGACCTCAGGTATCCAGCAAGCTAGAGATATCAACCCCGACGTTATTATTCTCGACTTACATATGCCAAATAAAGATGGTTGGGACTTCATGAATATGCTACATAAGGATAGGCGTCTTGCCAAGACCAGAGTAATCATGCTTACGGCAGACAATACGCCCTTCAATACTTTTAAAGCCGAGAAGAAAGGCATAGGAGCATATCAATTTCTTGCTAAACCTTTCAACATCACAGAGCTTCAGTCACTAGTTCTAAATTTGCCAATCAAGAAGTAATATCTCAGGTACATTAAACTCGAAAGACTTTCTTGATTTATCCCCTAGCACTCTAAAAGATCTCGTGCTGCATAAAATGACTGCTGCACAGATTTTATTATTCCTTTTCGACTGGTTCAACCGCTAAGTGAGGCAGGATCTTATCGAACCATTTTGGTAGCCACCAGTTCGCGCGCCCAAAACGGTGCATAACAGCTGGTACGAGGAAATTTCTTAGGATGAATGCGTCGAGTAACACAGCCGCCGCTAAGCCTATGCCAAATTCCGCTATTACTCTTTGCCCTTCGAGTATGAAAGACAGAAACACCAATATCATAATCGAGGCTGCGGCCGTAATAACCCGGCCGGTTTCGGCCTGACCAACGCGGACTGCTCGATCGTTATCGTGAGTATGAATCCACTCCTCGTGCATACGGCTGACTAAAAACACCTCATAGTCCATCGATAAGCCAAACAGTATAGCTAGCATGATTACTGGCAGGAAGGCTTCAACGGGCCCTGAGCCTCCAGTGTGTAGAATGCCCGACAGCCAGCCCCACTGAAAAATAGCGACGACTACACCAAAGGCAGCACCGGCAGCAATAAGATTCATGACGGCAGCTGTCAACGGGACTACGAAACTACGGAAAGCAACCATAAGTATCAAGAATCCCAGTCCTATAATGACTGCCAAAAAGAGAGGTAATTTACTAAGAATGACGCTGGCAAAATCATTAAATATTGCTGTAATGCCTCCAACATAGACGTGCAATGAGGTACCTTTTTCGGCTTTAGGTATAACGTTATCTCGCAGATTCTTTATTAGATCACTGGTAGCTTTGGATTCTGGAGATGTGGTTGGTATGACCTCGATAATTCCGACCTTTGTTTGGGGCGTAAGTGGCTCTTCCGCTACTTGGGCTACGCCAGGTAAGTGCGTAACTGTTGCTGCCAGGTCAGTAAAAGCGGTGCGCTGGCTTGATGTATTAACGCTACTTACCAGCTGCAGCGGCCCGTTAAAGCCCGGCCCAAAACCATTAGCCAATAAATCATAAGACTTTCGAGTTGTGGTTGCCGCCGCGTCATTACCTGCGTCTGAGGAGCCCAAACGAAGAGTGAAGTAGGGGATGATCAGGATGAACATAATTACTATAGCCATGGTAGCTACAGCCCACGAGTGGTTTTGAACGAATCGGGAGTTTCTTGCCCAGACGCCAGTAGTAACAGCTCCCTCGTCAATCGGTCCCTGTTGTTTAAGCGTGGCGCGAGCTCGGCGTGAAAGAACGCGCATTTTATATACACCAAGTAGAGCTGGTAAAAGTGTGGTGGCTGATAGTACGGTTGTGGCTACGACTAGTGCTGCGGAAATACCAACACCGCCTAAGAAGCTAATCCGAAGTGTTAGTAGGCCAAGCAAAGCTACGCAGACAGTAATACCAGCAAACAATACCGCACGCCCAGCAGTATTAAGAGCTTTAACAGCTGCTTCCTCTGGACTAAGTCCGGCTAGTAGCCCTGAGCGATGACGAGTGATGATGAAAAGTGCATAATCGGTGCCAACTCCTAAGCCAATTAGGGCACCAAGTATTGGCGAGAAGGTTGATATTGCTAGGCCGTGAGACAGTAATCCGATACTACTAATACCGACACCAAGGGCCATTAATGCCGTAATTAGCGGTACAGACATAGCAAGTAGTGAGCCGAAGGCTATGAATAAGACGATTGCTGCAGCTATTACGCCTATTCCCGCGCTGAAAGAAGTAGACGACTGTTCACTTTGTTCAATTGCTTGACCACCGATTTCTACTTCTAGGCCTTTAGTATTGCCTGATTTAACGTCAGAAATCACAGTCTTGATGTTTTGTTTATTTAGGTTTTCATACTGGCTCGTCCATGAGATTGTTGCATAGGCCGTGCTACCATTACGACTAATTTGTCTGGCGCCAACAGCAGCGTAAGGACTGGTAATGGAAGCAACTTCCGGTACGTTTAGCACTTTGTATAACATTGTATTAATGTGTTGCTGAACTGCGGCGGTACGAACAGATCCACTACTAACGTGCCAAACAATAGTGTCGGTTTCACCGGAAACGCCAGGCGAAACGGTTTGTAATAAACTTAGGGCTTTGGTAGAGCCGGTATTTGGGAGAGAAAAACTATTTGAATAATTAGTCCCAAAGGCTTTGGTCAGGCCAAAGGTGGCTACTAACAGTATGATCCAGATTCCTATCACAATATACTTGTGCCTAAAACACCATTTTGCAATATTAGCCATTCAATTCTCCTCGCTTTAGTGGTCTTATTGGTCTATCCAGCTACTTTCTCTTCGTGTTTCTTAACAGCTTCAACGAGGGTACCAAATTTTGATTGCATCTGCTCAATCATACTCTCAAGTCTCTCGGCTTTAAGAATCATTAAGCCTCCACCGCGCGGGTCACGTAGTACTATGAGCTTTTCACCCTCTTCTAATTTGAGTTCTTCGCGCGCTTCAGCAGGTATAACAATCTGACCTTTACTGCCAAGAGTTGCTGAACCATAGAATTTAATACTATCTAACATGTTGAACCTTTTCATTATGTATTCGTAATACTACTTTTCATACTTATTATACATATAACATTACTAACTGTGAAGCTGGAGTCTGGGCTGGCCTTCCGTGCAGTGTTAAAACTCTACTGGTGAGCTCGCCAGAAGTTCAGAGCTATGCTTAAGGAGATATTATTACTTCACACAAAGTTATTATTTCGGCCGTAGACTCACTAACATCGCTACCAGCATATAGATACTAAATAATTTGTAGCATATTTGACTTAATCTAGAATTTACTATGGCCGAACATGCACATATCTGACTAAAGAGGATAATCCAACAGATTAATAGTAATCCGTATAGCTACTGATGGCCAAGAAGGTCTTCGATTGTGTCATATATGGATTGACCGGTAATCCGAATAATCGAAAGATTGGCTTCATTAAGTGGTTTTGAGGTATCAATGAATCCTAGAACACGCTCAGCTACTTGTAACTCTCTTCGAAGCGCCAGGGTGCGTTCTTTTAAGCTAAATGATGTTGCGTATTCGAATAGTATTAAAGCTTGTTCGAGCTCTGTTTGAGCAACTTGCAATCTATCTAAGTAAGCTGGAAACTCTTTCTTAGTGATTGGTGTTTTATCGTTCACGAAGTGGTGTTGCGATAGATAACCATCTACTTCATGAGTCATGTCGTTAAGGTAATCTATTGCTTCTTGGTGGTCGCTTATATGTTCTCGACCAGTTTCCCGACTTTCTAGGCCGAATAGCCTAGCGAGTCGCCACTTGATCCTAAAGCAAGTTGCAGAAATCTCATCCTCGGCTAGTCCCGCTGCTGTTTGGGTTCTGTAGCTCATTTCCTTCAGGCCTAAGTAGTCGATTATAAGAGCAGTAAAAACGATCGTAAATGACGAAGCGGCTAAATTAACTAACAATTCTCCCCAAATGGTAGTAAAACCAATAACACTAGAAATAGATATAGCAATAATGAACGTTGCTATACCGACTATAAAGATAGAAACTCTTTGTCTTGTTATGAATTCTTTAAATTTCACTTATCTATACTATATCAACTCTTCCTAATATTTTACCGAATAAACTTAACTATCCAGGATATAAGTTCCAGAACTTAAGATTTAGCTGAAACTACAGGGTTTAAATGGCTTTTTACTTTCGCCGAGAAGACGAGGTTAACCCGGCTGAGCATGCTGGTCAAAAACTTGGTTAGCGTTGCAAGCTTAGGTTACTCAGCCATCGCTAAGCAAATAGTTGTTCGCGAGCAATATTGGCATGTTTGTCAGCGAGTTCATTGCCTGGATCATTATTGTGGCCACGCACCCAGATTAGCTCAGCTTGCGACTGGCGGTACAATACACAGATTTCTTTGACGATGTCGATATTCTTGATGCCACCCTTTTTTTGCCAGCCATTGGCTTCCCACGTTATCGACCATTGGGTAATAATTTTGATCCACAGCTCACTGTCACTATGGATCTTACATGGTTGTCCTGCTGCATCTTTGAGAGCTGCGATAATCGCAAAGCCTTCCATGCGTATGTTAGTGGTTTCTAGCCCAGAAGGTTCTCCACCTAAAATATGAGGTTCCATATCTTTAATAACCGCAAAGCCACCCGGTCCTGGGTTGGGACTACAGCTGCCATCGGTATAGTAAATTATCATCGCTCAATCATACCACTAGTTGTTGACATTAGTTGGCATAATTGTAAATAGAACAGGGCTAAGAACGTTTAGGATTTTCAAACCAGTAACAAAAAAGTGTTTCCGATACTTATGCCGTTTCCTCTAAATCATAGCCGAGCTTCCAGCGCAGAACTTGGATTCTTGTCCTCGCCACTGTTAAGTTAGGCAAGTAATATCAAGATAAACTTACTATAACACATATTTTTTTCATAAATCTGAACAAAACTTGACAAAAATAGAGCCGATATGTGGCGTAATAAGTTCTCTTGTTTTAAAACCATTAATGATATATATTAAGTATTAGCGTTACTAAAAGAAGATAAAATAAAAAATCTCCATACAATAACGCCAAGAGACTTTTGTGTGAGGCCGAACCAACCACTTGGGGGATTTTATGGCTTATGACCCCTTAATCAGTGGCTGCGTGTATATATTATGTGATTTTAATATTGGACGGGGATCGAGTTGCTCTTTCGAACGTTGATTATGTTATGCTTCTCGTTCATTCTGTCCTAGCCCTACGTCAGACGTCGTATACTAAGTATCATGAATCCCAGTGATAATATTGACAATCTGATTGCCCAGAGTCATGACTGGCGTGGCGCAACGCTAGCTAAGCTCCGCAAGACCATCCTTGAGGTTGATTCCCAGATCATTGAGGAGTGGAAATGGAGGGGGACACCGGTCTGGTCACTTAACGGGATTATCTGTATTGGAAATATCTTCAAGAATCGAGTGAAGCTTGTCTTTATGAACGGTGCGGCAATCAGTGATCCTGACAAACTTTTCAATGCTGGGCTAGCGGGCAATAAGTGGCGGGCTATTGACATCAATGAAGGTGATCACATAGAAGAAAGTGCGCTAAAGACTCTTGTTCGTGCCGCTATAAGCTATAACCAGTCAAAAGGGAAAAAGTAGGTCTCTCTGGGGAGATTCGTGATCTTCTTGGCTGGGCATAATTAATGAAGTTAGAATTAAAGTAATTAAGTATTGATATGGGTTTATAATGCTAGTTATTGTTTTAATATTAAAATTAAATAACTGAATATCCAGAATGGTAAAGAAAAATATTAAATCAGCCATCACTATTGCAGCTCTTTTTGCCGCTGTAATATACAATATTTGGCCTTTGGGGTATTTTTTAGATCCTGACGCACTGCAAAATAGCTATGTAAGTGTTCTAGAAGTTTTAAGCAAACCATATGCGTGGCTATTTATACTTGCAGATATCTTAACGGGTCTTATTGTGATCGCGGTGGGCATTAATCTAAGAAAAATTAAGTCTTCTTTTAGAGGCAGTTCAGTCGGGTATATAGTTTTTGGCTTAGCAACTCTTTTAGATACTATTGTTCCGATTACAGGTCATTGTCAGACAACTATTTCTGCTTGTGGGATATCACCTCTCCAGATTTTATCTTTTCACGACTTAGCAAGTATCGTAGCTGCGCTTGGTCTCTTCTATAGCTTGTTAAACAGTAAACGACTGCTTCACGGAGGTCACCTAAACATAGGCAGATATCAGTGGGTATTATTTAGCATCTGGACTCTATGCATAACTGGCATGTTTTTGGTTGTCAGCGTAGTGATAGATGATTTTACCGCAATATCTCAAGCATTATTTCTTGCGTCATGTGGGCTTGGACTGGTAGTGATACCGGCAAGTCTAGTAAATATGAAGGAGTAATGAATTGTAGTTATTGACCAGGAAATGTAATATGATAAATATGATTTACATGAGGCAATAAATTATGTTTCCAAAATTTGCAGGTGCTGTAACTGTAGGTGAACGCGGACAGATAGTAATCCCCGCCGAAGTGCGGGCACAGTTACTGATCGGGCCAGGCGATAAGGTACTTGTTTTTACTAGGGGTGACGGAAAAGACATATTAATAACTAAAGCTGAAAGCTTTGAACTACGAGCCGAAGCTATGTTTAACCACTTTAAGCCACTCTTAAATGAGGTGAAAAAGGTAACTAAAAAAAATAATAAGAAACCCAAGAAACAAATAAGTGCGTAAACTTGCTCATTACTTTATACCATATCTATTGCCTCTAGTACTCCTGTTGGGTCTAGTATATGGACAAACCTGGACTACGCTGGCTTTACCTAATTACATGGCTACGATTATAGACAATGGTGTTGTTGCTCGAAGTACGAGAGTTATCTACCATACAGGGCTACTAATGATTCTAGTAGCTTTGCTGGGCGGTGTCTTTATGGTGTGCGTCAGTTATGTAGCTACGCGGATAGCCACGAGCTATACGAAGCGTATTCGCGAAGCAGTATTTACAAAAGTAGAAAGATTCTCACTTGTAGAATTTAATAGCTTCTCCAGTGCGTCACTAATCACACGATCGACCAACGACGTACAGCAGATTCAACAAGTACTAGTAATGCTGCTTCGTCTTGCATTTTTGGGTCCTTTTATGGCCGTCGGGGCCATTATTAAGGCATACCATTTGGCTCCGTCAATGACATGGATAATGGCGGTAGCTATCGCCTCACTTTTATTAGTGGTAATCAGTCTATTTACAATAGTGTTGCCAAGGTTTCAGAAAGTTCAAAAGCTCGTCGATCGTCTTAATCTTGTAACTCGAGAATTTTTAACTGGTATACGTGTGATAAGAGCTTTCGATCGCCAGAAACTCGAAGAAGACAAATTTAATGATGTTAATAAAGACTTAAGGACAATCAACACCTTCGTCAACCGCTTATTGGCCGCTATGCAACCTTCCATGATGCTAATTATGAATGGTGTTAGCGTGTTAATCGTATGGGTAGGCGCCCATGAGGTCAGTTCTGGCAGATTACAAATAGGTGGCATGCTGGCATTTGTCCAATATGCGGCCTACGGGATCATGGCTTTTCTATTGATATCAATCATCTTTGTATTTGCCCCGAGAGCCATGGTGTCGGCTGAACGTATAGGCAAAGTTTTAGACACCAAGCCGGCCGTAGCTGATCCGTTAGTTTCAAATAAATCAATCACTAGCGAGCGTGGTATTGTGTCTTTTAAAGATGTAACTTTTACCTATGCAGGTGCAGATAGGCCAGTATTAGAGCATGTGACATTCCAGGCACTGCCAGGCGAAACAACTGCATTTGTTGGCAGCACAGGCAGTGGTAAATCGACGCTCATTAATCTAATACCCAGGTTCTATGATGTCAGCGAAGGACAGGTATTAATTGACGGCGTAGATGTTCGGGATATGACGCAAGCCGACCTTCATCGTAAGATTGGTTATGTACCGCAAAAAGCAGTGCTGTTTTCAGGGACAATAGGCAGTAATATTACCTATGGTGCGCCGAATGCCACTCCTTTCGAGCTGGAGCACTCAGCATCCGTGGCACAAGCCACAGAATTTATTAATCTGTTAGATAGTAAAATGGAGAGCCCTATATCTCAGGGCGGTATCAATATATCTGGCGGTCAGAAACAGCGCCTTAGTATTGCCCGGGCCTTGGCTTATAAGCCGGAGATCTATATTTTTGATGATAGTTTCTCGGCGTTAGACTTTGCGACTGATGCAAAACTACGAAAAGCCCTCGAAAAAGAGACGGTCGATAAAACAGTACTTATAGTAGCTCAACGGATTAGTACGATTATGCACGCTGACAACACTATTGTCATAGATAACGGCCGGATCGTCGGGCAGGGACGACATGACGAGCTATTAAAGACCTGTAAGATATATCAAGAAATCGCCCATTCTCAACTATCGGAGAAAGAATTAGATGCATCGGTAGGAACTTTTGAGACACAAGGATCGGGAGCCGCTATATGAGTGACGAACGACCACCGACACCACGGCCAGTTAATCTCGGCATGGGCCGCGGCCCTGGTAGCGGCAGAGGCGGAATCGCTTTTGGGACCGAGCGAGCAAAGAATTTTAAAGGTACCATGAAACTTCTTTTCAAGTACCTCAGACCATACTGGGCGCGCCTGGCTATAGTCTTCGTATTTGCAATTATTAGTACTTCATTTATGATTGCTGGGCCAAAATTACTTGGGGACATGACCAACGATGTGGTTGATGGTTATGTGGCGCAGCGTACTAGCGCCCAAGTCTTCAGCAAACTACCACTCGGGACTAAATTACCTGCAAACATAACCGGAGAACAGCTGTTAACTCGTCTGCCCACTAACGAGTTACAAAAAATCCCAGCTGCTGAGAAATCTGCCATTTCGCAAGTTAATTTTAATAACGGTCATGCAAGATTCAATTTTCATAGTATCTCAGATCTAGCTATTCTACTGGTTATAATTTATCTTGTAAGTGCTGGATTCTCCTATGCCCAAAGTTGGCTTATGACGGACATGGTACAGCAACTTACTTACAGATTACGCCATGATATAGCCCATAAAATAGACCACCTACCTCTCAAGTACTTCGATAGTCTGCCCTACGGAGAGATCCTTAGTCGAGTTACAAACGACGTTGATACGGTTGGCCAAAATCTAAACCAAAGTTTGACACAAATTATTACATCGGTAGTTATGATAATAGGTGTCATTGGCATGATGTTTACGATTAGTTGGAAGCTTGCCTTGGTCGCGCTTACTATGATCCCTATTAGTCTTGGACTAAGTACCTTAATTATTAAACGGTCTCAGGGGTATTTTATGGGACAACAGGATAGTCTAGGCGAACTTAATGGACACGTCGAGGAGATGTTTTCAGGTCACGTGGTAATGCGGGCCTTTAACGGCGAGGAGCGTTCAATTGGGATCTTTCGTGAGCTGAATGAGAAACTCTACGGTAATGCCTTTCGCTCGCAGTTTCTATCAGGTCTACTCATGCCCATCACCCAATTCGTTGGTAACCTGGGTTTTGTAGGCGTGGCAGTTGGAGGAGGTTGGCTGGCAGTCCAGGGCTCAGTAAGCATTGGTGGGATTCAAGCGTTTTTGCTTTATATCAACTTACTGAACCAACCAATAACCCAAGCCGCTAACGTGGCAAACGTTTTGCAGCTTGCCGCCGCTGCCGCCGAACGTGTTTTTGATTTCCTTGGCGAAGAAGAGGAATCACCGGACCCGGCAAAAGCTAAGATAATAGATGGGGTCAAAGGTATCGTTGACTTTGATCACGTTAAGTTCGGATATCTTGCCGACAAGACAATTATTAACGACTTCACCGCCAAGATAAAACCCGGACAACGAGTTGCTATAGTAGGCCCGACCGGTGCCGGTAAAACAACCATGGTAAACTTACTGATGCGTTTTTACGATGTTGACGATGGCTCCATCAAGATAGACGGCATCGATACGCGCGACATGAAACGCGCTGAAGTACGCAAGATATTCGGCATGGTATTACAAGATACCTGGCTTTTTAACGGCAGTGTAAAAGATAATATCGCCTATGGCAAAGATAACGCCACGATGGAGGAAATAGTGGCTGCCGCTAAGGCCGCTCACGCCGATGGGTTTATTCGCGCATTGCCTGGAAGCTATGAAATGGTTCTGGACGAAGAAGCGGGCAATTTAGCCCAAGGTGAGAAGCAACTTATTACGATTGCTCGGGCCATGCTAGCAGATCCGCCAATGCTGATATTGGATGAAGCTACCAGTTCAGTAGACACTCGTACCGAAGTATTAATTCAAAGCGCCATGGAAAGGCTAATGAAAGGCCGAACCAGTTTTGTGATTGCCCATAGGCTGAGTACTATTCGTAATGCCGATCTAATCCTTGTTATGCGTGACGGCAATATCGTAGAGCACGGTACCCACAATAAGCTACTCAAGGAAAATGGTTTTTACGCGTCACTGTACAACAGCCAGTTCACTGAAGCCATAGATTATATGCAGGGCGCCTAAAAAACAACCTATTGTTAAATGCAATAACGTGCATAAACTGGTGGTTGATGTTTAGCGGCCGTGCTTTGCCGGCCTTGGTCAACGAAGTCAGAAGTAATTTAACAACCAAAACGATTACCGAACATTTTTACCATGGAGGTTGTGAACGGTTACGTGGCTAAGCATCGAGTCTCTCTTTCGAACTACTGTGGTTGCTTAATGACTGGACATATTGTTCAGTGTTGAAACTTTATTATTTAATTATCAACAGGCTAGTAGCTTTTACTTACCGAAATAATTCTTTGATGCTAATACGCCTGTTGTAAGCCATTGCTCCGTAGTTGAAAGCTCGTACGGCAAACAAGATCGATAGTGTGGCGGTCACTAGCAACATAGCTAATACGCCAAGAGCATCTCCTGTTGATAAAGTGCCAACGGCATTGCGGAGCAATACTGTTGAGGGTGCTGTTAGTGGGAAATAAGTGAAGACTGTAACTATCAGAGCATGAGGTGAACTTACAACGTAGCCTATTGCGTACAGAGGTATAAAAGCCGAAAGAATGACTATTCCTAAGTACCGGCTAGCTTCTTGGGCACTTGGGAATAGAGAGCCAAAGCCCACCAATATACCAGTAAACATAACTAGACCTAGTAATAAAACAGATGCCCCTATAGCTATGGCTTTTGCGTCAAGAGGGATATGGCTTAATGATACGCCGCCCGGTAAACTGATGTGGTTGTGGAACAGAGCGTATCCTATCAGCAGAGGTACAATAATTATTACAATTTGCACAAACCCTAGGACAAAAATTGATAAGATTTTACCTATTATTAAACTACGCGACTTAATGGTAGTTAGTAATATCTCGGCAGCCCGGTTTTCTTTTTCCTCTGTTGTAGCGGATATCATGAAGTACGATAGCATTACCACGAAGAACGAAAAGATAACATAGAATATTATTGGAGCCACGATTCCGGCTAAACCATTTGTCTCAACCCCGTTCTTGTAGGTTGTAGCAGTAACGCTAGGGCTTTTTTGTAAAATCTGGACGGCTTCTGAGTCATGAGTGGCTGAACTTACAGTGGCGACCGCACTTTGGCTTAACAGTTGTGATGCTAGCGCATTATACGGTGGCGTAAAGGCTATACCTTGGTCTTGGGCAAATACTTGAATGCCGACTTGAGTTACGTTCTTGGGATAATAAAAGAATGCAGTTAGTTTCCTGTCTTTTACGCCGTCAATACCAGCTTGTTCATTTGGCTCGATAACAATGTGGTCTCTTAGTAGCACCTGTTTATTGACTAACCCTGTTTCATCTAAGACGCCTAACTTAGCAGTCTTAGAATAAGACGATGTTTGTTGTTGGGAGCTGCTACTAGCATGATTGCTGGACGCATGGGTAATAGCAAAAACTGCTATTATAATTACCGGCAAAAATAAAGATGTATACCAAAAAGTCTTCTTCTTAAGATTGCGACGAACTTCAAAACCAATGACGTTGCCTAATTTAGACATTTTTTCCTTCCTGATCTTTGTATAGTTCAAGGAAAATGTCGTTAAGGCTAGGCCGGCGAACTTCAAATGTCGTTATATGCAGGTCGTGCTGATTAGCTAAAAAGTGTAACACTTCATCAGTGTTAATGTTTCCGCTCCAGACTAGCTCAGCGTGGTGTGGCAGTCGCTTAGTTACTTTGTATAGCTTGTCATTGACAGGTAGCTTGCCGCTGTAATTTAATGCGATGATTTGTGATCCAAACTGTTCTTTTACCTCGTCAATTTTACCGTACAACGCCACTGAGCCATCTTTTAGCAATAAAATACGGTCACAGAGTTGCTCTACCTCGTCCATACGGTGGGTAACTAGCATGACAGTAGCGCCCTTAGCCTGACGTTCGTTAATGATGTCCATAAGTAACGCCCTATTGACTGGGTCAAGCGCTTCAGTCGGTTCGTCTAATATCATAAGGCTTGGTTCATGAAGAATAGTAACGCCTAGTTGGATTTTTTGTTGCTGTCCGCCGGATAGCTTAACCAAGCGCTCGTTGGCTTTGTCAGCTAGCCCGACCCGTTTAAGGTATGCAATTGCGCGTTTCTGCGCTTCACTCTCACTTAGCCCATGCAGTACAGCAAAATATACCATAGTGTTTATCACTGGTTCATTGCGATACAGTCCTCGTTCTTCTGGCAAGTACCCGATATTAGCTGACATGTTCGGATTGTATCTTTCGCCATTTACGAGCAATGTGCCTCTAGTTGGTTCGTATAAGCCAAGTAATGTTCGAATAGTGGTTGTCTTACCGGCGCCATTAGCACCCAAGAAACCAAATATTTCTCCTCTTTTAACGTTAAAAGATAAGTCTTTAATAACTTCCTTACGTCCGAAATTCATTGCGAATGATTGGACATCTACGACGCTATTATTTAAATTCTTACTATCCAGAGATGGCATTAATGACAGTATATACTACCCTGGTTCTAACAGACAACATGGCTGGTTAAAATTAACAGATACGAAAAGAACTGGCTGAGCATGTCGGTCTAGAACCTTTTCGTTTTGTGTTCACAACTGTTAAGTGAGACAAATGAGACACTTATAGCACCTGGAGAATTACTTCACACTATAGGTGCAATACTCACGGTAATACTAATGGTCCTTGGATTGATAAATATATATTTCCCACGTGATGTGTTGCCTTCTATAGGCGGTATGGTTGATTCATTCACTGGTACTTTTATTATGGCAGATTGTACTTACTAAAAAGGCAGCAGAGTTGGAGTATAAGTTGATTAGATAGCATTTGGGGTTTAGTGAGTAACTTGGATGAATTGTATTGATGTCAACCCTACCAATTTTACTGAGCTATCATATATGGTATAATTATGGCTTAAAACTGATTGAAATTAGTCTGTTAATTCTTTTTTAGAAAGGAGTTAAATGATCTCATTCGTATGGTCGGATCCACTGCCTATTTACTCAGGCCGTGGTGGCTCCGAGAGTTTTACGATCGGTCACGTTCATGAGTTATTGGAAAGGGGAATTGACGCTCGTATAATCACAGTAGGTCTGGGAGAGAAGGATGGACGTCAGTTCTTTAAAGACATACCGTTTTATAGCATCGCTTCGGTTAAAGAGTTGGGAAAATTAAATGATACTTTAGTTTTTATAAGTCGTCCACAGGCTGTAAAGACAAAAATCAAGTCATTCGTAATGCTTCACACACAGCCTCCGGCTGAGCCAAGTGAACGAGCTAGACTTAAGCGTGCCTTTAGTGGTGACAAGACAATAATTGTTAACAGCCGTTTCTCTGCTAAGCTTTGGTCAGAGTATCTGAGCGTTCCTCTTAATAGTATTAATATTGTTTATCCTTTCGCTGATCCCGCGTTTGGCGCAGTTAAACGTCCCAAAAAACGTTTAAATTCCAAAGCAATAAATATTCTATATGCTGCCCGTTTGACTCCAGAAAAAGGCATATTTACTCTATTGCAAGCACTCCATCACCCGAATTTTAAAGATAACTATAAAGTCTCTGTAACTACCGCTGGTAATCAGACTGAGGATGGCAGAGTTATTGAAAGCTTCCTACGTCATCATCCCTGGATCAACGTTATTGATGCTACTCACACACCAGAAGACACCGCGAAGCTATTTGCTAAATTTCAGATCGTTGTTATGCCGTCTGATCCAAATTTTTGGACAGACCTTTTTGGATATTGGCGTGAGACATTTGGCATGATATCAATCGAAGCTCAACACGCAGGATGCTACGTTGTAGCTAGTGACGATGGAGGGCTAAAAGAAACTGATTGTGGTGGACTGATTTTGTTTGAACCAGGTAATTCTTATTCGCTGACACTAGGAATACAAAAAGCCGCTAGCGTTGGGTCTTTTAGCAACAAGCAACGGAAAGAAGCAGTCAAACACTTTACACGCGCAGAGTCGGTTAATGCATTGCTGGCTATAATTAGCCTTAGCTAAGATTTATTACGATACCCTCATTGGGTCTTAGCTCAGTCAAATCTTTATACAATAAGTTCTCCTTATCCAGATAGGTAGAGAAAATTATCTTACCTTTAGAACCCTTTGATTCAACGGAGTGTTTTTTACTGGAGAAGTTTAAAATGATTGCTATTTTCTCTGCCTTGGTCTGGCGTATGAAGCCATAGACTGAGCTATGATTTATCTCTAGCGACAAATAATTACCGTGTCGTAAGGCATCAGATTGCCTCCTTAGCATCGTTAAGGCTCTATATAGATTAAGTAGTGAATCAGGTTTAGCTAGCTGAGTTTCAATATTATACTTTTCGTAGTCCTTATCAACAGGTAACCACGGGGTTTGTGAGCTAAAACCCGCATTATTGGACTTATTCCATTGTAGGGGAGTTCGTGCTGCGTCTCTACCGTTACCCCCAAAACGTGAAGGGTCTTTTTGCTCGCCCCTAGGTATCTGGACATCTTTCATACCTATTTCTTCGCCGTAGTAGATAAATGGTAGCCCTGGGAGAGTCAATAATAGCATAGCCGCAACGCGAATAGCTTCCTCTCCTATTCGGCTGGCAAGTCTAGGATTGTCATGATTCCCGAAGGTGTATATGGGCAGATAATCTGGATGAAGTTTTGACTGGAAGTTGTCTATAAACGATTTATAGAATCTAGCGTCCCAGGGCAAACGAATCAACTCAAAATTAAATGGTGCACATAGTTTGGAATCAACGTATCTATAAAGGTTAAGGTATTCAGGAATATCTTGGTTTTTGCCTGGAATTGCAGCTATGGGCGATGCTTCAACAACCAAAAAAGACCCGGGATAATCTTCTAAAACGGCAGTCATGTCTTGTAGGTGCTCATATAGGTGCGGTCCAAGTCTACTGTGACTATGGATTAAAGCATCATACTCTCCGCTACTGTTTTTGTCATGGAAGTGCGGATTGCGTGGATCATCGCGAAACCAGCCGTCTTTTGACAGCCAATAAACAGCGTCTGCTCTAAAGCCATCAACTCCTATATCTAACCAGAACTTCATTACGTTCTTAATAGCGTCTTTAACTTCCGGGTTGTTCCAGTTTAAGTCTGGCTGTTGTTTTGAAAAGCTGTGAAGATAGAATTGGTTAGTATGTGAGTCATATTCCCAAGCAGATCCACCAAAAGCGCTCAGCCAATCATTGGGCGGATTCCCATCTTCACTACTGTGCCAAATGTACCAATTTCGTTTGGGGTTATCTTTAGAAGACTTTGACTCTATAAACCACTGATGTTTATCAGAAGTGTGATTAGCTATTAGGTCAACGATGACCTTTATTCCGCTTGTATGAGCTTGTTTGAGCAGTTCTTTGAAATCATCGAGATCGCCAAACAAAGGGTCAACTGACTCATAGTCTGATACATCATAACCAAAGTCAACCATGGGTGAATCGTAAAACGGGCATAGCCATATGGCAGTAACCCCAAGGGTATTAGATAGATAGTCAAGTTTATCAATAATCCCCCTAAGATCTCCTACACCATCGCCGTTTGAGTCATAAAAACTGCGTATATATATTTGATAAGCAATGTCTCCCCAAAACCACGGCTTTGTTTTTGTCATACTCCAGCTAAGTATATATTATGAAATTTCATGAGACAAGCCGACAGTAAACCGTAAGCTAGACCACCCGAACCGGCCACTTGAAGAGTATAGGTGGTCGGTTTTCTTTATGAAGTACGTCAGCGAAGTTATTGCTTATGGCTGGCCATCATCGACGAAGTTAGACTATTTTATTTAGATCACTTTATTATGTAGAAGATAAATAATGTGATTATTATAGTGAAGAGCAAGCCACATATCTATTATAAGTATAAGAGGAAATATAGCCCAAATCTCCACCCATTTGCCCGTCGTAATTCGCCAGGCTTTTATTGGCGGGAAGCCAAATTTAAATGGTATAGGCAGTAACCATGGCACACCTTCTTTGGTTAATGTATCCATAACCAAATGGGTGGCCATCCCTATCATGAACGCCCACCAGACATAGCCTTCATTTACGTGGGGAATAATTGGATGAAGAAAAACGAGAAGCAAATGGAACAAGAAACCAAATAGCGCGAGGCCAATAATTGAATGACTGATAAATCGATGACCACCGAGAAGTTTATCAAAAATCTTCCCTAGGTATTTACCTACTGGAAGATTTCTCCAAAAAGGTGCCGTTGGTTGATCGATATCTGGAGCTATGCCGCCTATAAGGTTAGCGAAGATAGCCAGGATAACAGTTGGAAGCGTTATTGACGAAATCGAAGTGGACGCGAAAACAATTGCTAGAGTAGATATAGCTGTAAGGTCATGAGTTCGTGCTGTCATAGTTATGCTTATTCTACCAAATATAAATCTATCGTTTTAGAATATGTTGATTTTAGCGTACCTATTTTTGACTGAGCATGAATAAATATATACAATACACCATAAATATGATATAATATAGATATGAATTCTGAAAAGTATAGTGGTCGAGTTAACCCTGCTACAGAAGTCTCAAATCGAGCCCGAGCACTAATGCCTAGACTATTGGCTATCACCGCACTTTCATTGGCTGCTAACACGTCGGTAGATATGCCCATTCACAATAAGCTACCAGACACTAAATTACCATCTTCGGTTAGTGTTCCTCATTATACTAATAGTCTATGGAGTGGCTATGTCACTAGGAATATTCACGATTTTAAAGCCGTAGAAGGCAGAATAGCTGTTCCAGAAGTAGATTGTAAAATTCCAGGTTCAGCTGCCTCTTTCTGGGTAGGCTATACTTATGGTAATACCGTTGAGCAAACAGGATTTACTGCAGAATGTAGTTCACCCGTACAACTTAAAAAGGGTCCTAAGGATAAGAGTATGGGAGTTGTAGAGAATAGTAGCAGAGTCTTCCGTTCTACTCCTAAGTACTATGCCTGGTGGATGATGTTCGGCGCTGGAGGTGTAGGGGTCGAGTCGTTAAAAATTATGCCTGGAAATATAGTTGACTATAAGGTCGCTTATAAGGGTGTTGGTAAATACACAATGAGCTTTAGCGACCTAACTACTAACCAGCATTATTCCACTACCAAAACTTGTAAGCCTAGTATGATTGGTGTTAGTAAGGGCCAACCTGTCATGAGTTCTTGTGATCCAAAGACGGTTGAATGGGTTATAGAGCGGCCAGGGGCATCACCGCTGGCTGATTTTGGTACAGTTGGTCTGTTTCAGAATAGTGCTACAACGTCTACCGGTAAAACTTATCCAATGTCTCATTTTGAAGTCACTAATGACCCAACCAGTAAATTCTTTTTCGGAATAAATATGCAACATGATGTGCAGTTAGATAAAGTCTCAAATCCAACAGCTAACGGCAATTTTAACGCAACATGGCTTGCAGCCGGAACTCTAGGCGAGTAGTAAGCATCCATAGTGCCTTTCCGCCACTTAATTAGTGTTTTATCTAGACTTAGTTTTGTCCCAAATAATCTTGGTCTCTTAAATCTGTTTATTAATAGGCTAGAACGCAGATATACTTAGTGCTTACACTTGGCTGGGG
>PLTT01000007.1 GCA_003164595.1 Candidatus Saccharimonadota bacterium
CCTCCATATCGCTTATGCTTAAATAAAACTAAACACCGCATATAATGCGGTGTTTAGTTTTTGTAGGTATATTACCTACTTATGGTGTACTAGCCATATAGTTACGCCAGTGGAAATTGCCACTAGTGCGTAAAATAGGCCAAGACCAACTGGAGAACCCCAGCTAAACCAGCTACCCCAAGCTCGCCAGTTTTTCATGTTTTCCTTATGGTGCTGGTCATACCACTCCATGTCTGCCTTATTGTCTAGTTTTTCAGTCATATATTTAACCCTTTTGTTTAGTTAACCTAAGAACTAACATTATCGACCAAACGCTAGATGCCCTTAAGGTGAAAACCACATTCCCTTTAATGTCACGAGCTTTGACAGGGTTGTTGCATGGTGGATTTATATCATTAATATAATAATATCACTAATTACAGGAACTGATAGTAGTTGCAACAGCGTCTACGATGGACCTCCAAAGCATAAGTGTTTTAGCGGTGTTATACTTATAAAATGAAATTAAAATCCAATTTCGTAAACTCTCTATTCAGAACGGTACTTATAACATTACTTTATTGGTTGGTATCTTATCCTTTCGTAAAATATTCCAATACTCAATCTACAATCTTTTCTTTAGGAATTATTGCGATTACTTCTTATGCAGCACTAGTTTTATACGATTTGGTTTTTCATAAAATAAGTTAATATAGACAGTCCGGTGGCCCTCCAATACCGGTTATGCTTAAAAGATGTCTGATTTTATAGATTTTCTTGTTATGATAAAAATATGCCTAAACAAATAATGCCTGCAAAACTCCGAAGGCTAAACCTAGTCGCTGGTTTTGTTCATTTACTATCTGGGATTGCAATAGTTGTGATAAGTAGAAATTTTGCAATTCCAATTTCAGGAAATTATCTTGCATATGATACAGCGACTAAAACTCTTAATCCTGCTTCAGTAACTTTATTTAATATTCAGCTACCTTGGTTAATAGCAATTTTCTTTTTCTTATCTGCTTTTTTTCATTTTATAATTGCGACTGTTTATAACAAACAGTATAACGCTAATCTGAAACTTGGCATTAATAAAGCAAGGTGGATTGAATACTCTATATCAGCAAGTGTAATGATGGTGGCAATCGCTATATTGGTAGGAGTATACGACCTCACAAGTCTTTTGATGATTTTTGCTTTGACAGGAATAATGAATTTAATGGGTCTAGTAATGGAGGTGCACAACCAAACTACAGAAAAGACTAACTGGCTTAGTTATTATATTGGTTGTATCTCTGGAATCATTCCCTGGATAGTAATAGCTTTTTATTTTTGGCTCAGTGCTCACAAAGGAAGTGCCGCTCCAACATTTGTTTATTGGGTTTTCGCTTCAATCTTTGTATTTTTCAGCTGTTTTGCTGTCAATATGGTTTTGCAGTATAAAAAAATTGGTCCTTGGAAAAATTACTTATATGGTGAAAGAGTTTATATTATTCTCAGCCTAGTAGCGAAATCACTTTTAGCATGGCAGGTTTTCTTTGGCACATTAAGACCCTAAATCTATAAAACGATATAAACCATATCTACGAATAGGATACCGTTTAAATGATCTACCTCATGCTGGATTGCTTGCGCTAGTAAACCTTCAAAATCTTTTTCGTGACGACGTGCGAAATATAATCTAGATGCATGGTATCTGAATGGTAAAAGTAGACCCTTGATTGGGCTTACTAACGGCACTGATCCGGCCACCGTGTTCCTCAATGATCAATTTACTAAGGTACAACCCAATGCCCTTACCCTCATAATTTCCATTTAGAGCACTGGCAGCCCGGTGGAATTTGGTAAATAGTTTTGGTAGCTCAGTAATATCTAGACCAATACCCGTATCTGTAATATTGATTATTAGTTCATTCTCAGATCGACTGGTATTCAGTTCTATTGTTCCGTTCTCTGTAAATTTAAATGCATTATCCAAAACATTTCGAAGTGCTCCCTGTAATCGCTCAATATTAGCTTTAATCCTCACATCACCGGCGTGTTGGTTGACTACGAATTTGTCAGTACGGGTGCGGCTTAGATCTTCGGATTCCTTAATTAGCGGGTCAATGACAAGCCCAAATGGGACTTCTTCTAACGCTAGCTGGGCACCGGATTCAATTGAGCTTATAGTAAGAAGATCTTCTACGATCTTCGAGAGTCTGTCTAAGCCAACTCTTAGGCCATCGAAAAGAGGTTTATCCTCCTCTGATAACTGAGCTTTGGAAGCAATTATTTCAGTGTAACCTTTGGCTATAGCCAGTGGCGTGCGAAGATTGTGTGAAGTAAGCATAACGAATTCTGTTTTTAGTTGATCGGCAGCTTTTAGCCTCTCTTGGGCATCAAACAACGCTTTTGTCCTGACTAAAACTATTTTTTCGACATTTGCTTTTTCTTCACGAAGTTGTGCTTCTAATTTAGTTAAGTCATTGTTTTGGTTAAATATTTTCTCAGCACTACCACGTAGCTCTTGGTAGGACCTCGTTATTTCGGTAATGTCGGAGGCGACAATAATGTTGGCGATTCTTTCACCGCCAGCTTCCATAGATGACACGCTAATACGAATTGGTGTTAATTTGCCATCTGCGCTTTTAACATATTGACTATCACTTGACGATAGAGTCTCCTCGTCGGTCTGGTTATTAATTTTTAATAAGATGTATTGCCAGGATTCAACTGAGAAAAAACTTTCTAATTTTTCGCTATTTGCCGACTCGGGCTTAATTCCCAATAATCGTGCGGCTTCGTTGTTTACAGAGTCAATTGTTAGATCTGGTTTAGTGATAATTACTGCCTCACTCATCGTTGCTAGGATGTTCTGCGCTAAGGCCTGTGCGTCGATCTCGAACAAATGGAACCGGAATATGCTGTAATATATGACCAACCCGGAAAATGCGCCGATCAAAGTAGCAAGCGGTGGAATTACTCCAGGTAATACGGAGGGTAGAATTTGGCTAGTAATAATTGCAACCGCAAAAGGTATAAAGAAGGCCAACAGTACGGTCATGATTTGTTTTCTTAGGAGCATATTTTTTGTATTTTTCCAATATTGTAGCAATAATGCGTAACCGAAAATGTATATCAGACTGAACCATGCTGCTGAAATTTCTTCATCGATAGTCCCTAGGCTGTAGTAGCCCCACGGAGCTTTATGGATATGAGGAAGAGCATGGGTGAAAAATAGCCCTTCACCAGAGAAAAAGGCAACCACGCCCCATGCAATTATCAACAGAGCAGTCAAAAATATAAATTGTTTTTTGTAATGCCCGGTGAATGACACTATGAATAAATAGAAGGACAGCGGTAAACCCGATAAGCCAACATAATATAGGTCTTGCCAGAATAGGGCAGCGCTTGGATGAATGCTTAGGCGCTGTAAACCTTCTGCCAGAGCCATTAAAGCTGCTGCTCCTAAGAATAATAATAACCAGGCAGTAGTAAACGAGAAGCGTTTTTTTAATATAACAATTAGAATAGTGACCAGATCAATGAATGCTGAAAAGAAAGAGACTAAAGCATAAACATTAAACTGAACCGCAAAATTTATATGCGAAGTTGTTATGTTATTTAAAGCGATGGCAAAAACAGCAATGATACCAGAGATAACTATTAGATATATTACTGATCTGTTGGCCCAACCTTTATTTTCCTGAAACACGGAACCACCTCATGCTTTAAGCTTATACTTAATTATATAGCATAAGGATTAATATAACTGATAACTATTTACGAATGTTACCTAGTGACTATGCTTTGGGCTACGATACCAGATTCGCTTGAGACGCATCTTAACCTCATAATGTTTTAGAAATCTATTACGCCGACGTATCTTTTCAAGTCTAAGATCATTAAATTGGTTTTGAAAATGCTGTTTTGACATAATTACCCTCCATAATTAAACGGTAAGTACGATTAACACTATAACGTTTATGCCTGAAGATTACCCATAAGCTAGAGGAAATGGTGGTGTGCTTTTATGTGCCCTGAGTAGTCTGGGTGGTCTGGGATCCGGTGGATGGGTTATTCCCGCCATAGCTAGGATTAACGTTTATTCTTGAGGCCGTTGTGGGCGCAGAGCTACTGGCCATAACAATAACGCCATCGCTATTTTGGATATCACTATAAGTAACCGTTGAGCCATTATCGGTTATAACAGTCGAAGACGTTATAGAATAGGTTTTGACAGTACCTGATCTCTCATCCTGTACGGAAATGCTACTTGAACTAATTGCTGTTACCGATCCAAGGCTAGTGTAGGCTGATCGACTAGCATACCCCGATCCACCTATTCCTCCACCAAATCCTCCGGTGGAAGATGTGGCGCTAACAGCTTTGCTGCTGCTTACGTGAGATTTTTCATAGCGTGTGCCGCCGTAAAAACTACCCCCTACGATAATCAGAAGAACTATCGCGCCAAGAAATATCTTACTGATCGAATTTTTAGAAGAACTATTAGACGCGTCGTGTCTTGGATTGGGGAATTCATCCATAATTTAGACTTCTTTTAAAACGCCATCATCAATTTTGAACGTCTTATCAGTTGATTCTGAAATAGATAAGTCGTGAGTAACAGCAATAATTGTCGTGTCCTCGCTTTTGGCTAACCCATGCAGAAGTTTAACTATCATATCACCAGTTTGACTGTCTAAGTTGCCGGTCGGTTCATCGGCAAGAATAAGTTTTGGTTTATTCGATAACGCCCGAGCTATGGCAACGCGTTGTTGCTGGCCACCACTCAGTTTGCCTGGCTTACGCTGCATTTGATCAGCCGTTAAGCCAACCTGATCTAATAATTCTTTAGCCCGCTTTTCGCGTTGTTGTTTTGGCTGTCCAGCAAATTCCATAGGCAGCATAACGTTTTCGATGGCTGTTAAATTGGGTATTAAATTATAGCCCTGAAAAATAAAGCCTATTTTCTGGCAGCGATATTTGATTTGCGCATGATCGCTAAGTTTGGATATGTCTTGGCCATCAACTTCTATACTGCCTTCATCGGGCTTCTCTAAAGATCCAAGCAAGCTAAGTAGTGTTGTTTTACCGCTGCCGCTCCGGCCGATAATCGACGCAAAACAGCCATCTGGCACTTTAAAACCAACTTTCTTAACAGCTACGACTTTTGTGGCGCCTGATGAGAATTGCTTTGTGAGATTTGTAACTTTCAACATATGAACTCCTTATTCCGTCCTCATTACTTCTGCTGGCCTAATTTTTGCGATTAAACCAGCTGCCAAAGTGCTACCAAGTACCGCTATGACTATGGCTGCTCCAAATCCATATAGTAATATGCTCCAGCCAGCAGCGGCCTTAATATCCTTTACGCCGCTAACAATATTGCTTCCACCAAGTCTTGTAGCGAAGAAACTACCGCCACCTCCACCACCGCCGCTCGTACGTACTGCACCCGAGCCACCAAACTGGCTTGTTGTAGTGGTTGAGGAAGTACTGTTATTAACCAATAATTTGGTAACTGGAGTCCCGCCAATTACACCTATAATCAAACCGATTATCGCTCCCAGTATGGTAAGGGTGATGGCTTCGGTAATGAACTGGAGAATTATCTTAAGATTGGACCCACCAATAGCTTTCAAAACACCAATCTCCCGACGTCGTTCGCGAACTATCATAACCATAACAAGCAGGATAATTATAGCCCCGGCAATGACGGCGCCAATAAGACTGAATAGTGAAATGTTCTTGACACTATTAAGCGGTGCTATTGTGTTATTAGCCTGGGTTAGTGAGCTGGTCACGTCTGCCGTAGACGAACCGAGTGTGTTCTTAATTGCTGTGGTTACCGAACTGAGATTGCTCAATGAGTCGACGGTGGCAACGGCACTTGTAACATCCCCAGTCTGGCCACTAAGACCTTGTTCGGTTGGTAGTGATACTACGACGGTACCGGCATCAGCTTCGTTACTCACGGTAAATATCCCGCTTACTGTCAAAGTAGTCCCATATGCCGTGAATGTAGAACCAACACTCAAGTTATTTTTACTAGCCATGCTTTTACTGATCATGGCTTCGTTGCTATCGCTCGTACCATCCAATGCCTTACCGCTGGTTATAGTAAGCGCTGTAGTGTCCAGAGTAGCAGTATCAGTGGTGCCAGTAATTGATACAGGAGGAGTGAAATTAGTAGGTAGAGTTCCTCCGCCGGCTACAAAGAAGTGACCCCCGCCAGATGAACCTCTATTGCTAGTATTTAAAGTTACGGGCGAGGTTAGACTTGTCTGTCCGGTACTAGATGTTGATTGTCCCGGGAAAGAGAAAGTTGAAGTTGTAGAGCCAATGGTTGTTAGTCGATCAGTCAAGCTTTCCACTAAGTTAGTGACGTGGGGTAGAGAGCTAACTTTGGACAGTTCGCTAGTGGTTAGTGAATTATTGACTGAGCTGAAGCCACTGAAACCGGCTGGGGAGATGCTTATCGTATTGCCTACTGAGCTTTGAATATCAGAAATTTTTTGCTGGACTGCCTGCCGAGCAAGTAGCATCGTTAGGCTTAGGCCTATACTAATCCCAAGAATAACAACTATTGAGGTAGTTCTAATTGTATTACGGAATGCGTTACGAATTCCTCTGCTAAAAACATTCATGTCAACATCCTTTTTTATAACTTCTAGTTTCTTAATCTACAGTGCTTTGCTGAAGAAGCCCTTAAGGAAAGAACTTTGCAGTAGATTGTGTTGCGACTTTAATAATATTGGTCATAATAGTTGATACTGTTTACTTTGCACATATGAATCGTAACAAAAACTCTCTACCCCAACTGACGCATCAACCTCAATCTAGGCGGTCTATGGATATTAAAGCCAGGAATGACTTTCCGGCAATCGGCACTACTCTTTCTTCATATAAGCCAAATCCGTCATCAGGGCATAACCGGCATAAGAGCCATAATAAACGAACTAAGAGTGTCAGAAAAACTCTGAAGCATATTTTTGTTTTAGTGATAATTCTAGCGGTACTTACAGGTGGATATCTTGGTTTTAAGTTATACAAAAATGTTGCCGAGACGTTCGGGGGCAATATTTTCGATATTTTTCATAGTACTAAATTAATAGGTGAAAGTAGCGGCCGTGTTAACATCCTTGTTGCCGGTAATTCTGCTGATGACCCCGGGCATAGTGGAGCTCTATTAACTGATTCGATAATGCTAATAAGTCTTGATACCAGAGATAACACTGCTTTCATGCTCAGCGTTCCTCGAGATCTATACGTTAATATTCCTGGGTTTGGCTATAACAAAATTAATGCTGCTTATGAGTTCGGGGAAAGTGAAAATTTTAGTCAAAATGGTTATGCCAATGGCGGAATGGGCTTGCTTGAAGAAATTATTAGCCAAAAATTTAATATTCCCATTGATTATTATGCGCTGGTTAATTATGAAGCCTTCCGTGATAGTGTTAATGCCGTAGGGGGCATAACCGTTAATATTCAGAGTTCGTATCCAAGAGGTCTTTACGACCCGAGTATTGATTACGCCACAGGTGGCTCTCTGGTTGATCTTAGTAACGGCTTGCATACCCTAGATGGGGAGCAGGCTCTTGATTTAGCTCGAGCTAGGGGTGACGCTCCGGGCTCTTATGGATTTGCGAACTCAGACTTTGAGAGAACTTCAAATCAACGCATGATGCTGGTCGCCCTTAAAGATAAGGCGCTCACTGTTGGCGTGTTGTCCAACCCAATAAAACTCGGTCAGCTATTCGACAGCCTAGGAAAAAACGTTAAAACTGACTTAAACTTGAGTGATGCCCGGCGGCTATATCAAATTAGCACTAAGATTCCAAGTAATGAGATTGCTTCAGATAGTCTGGATAACGCTAATGGCGTCGATTTATTACAAAGTTATACGGCTAATGATGGAGAATCTGCCCTAGCGCCAGTTAACGGACTAAACGATTATAGCGCCATTGACTCATATGTATCTCAAATAACTGCTGTCTCGGCAAAATAGTATGGCCTTGCGACAGGCTGTCCTTTTTATGGTAATATAACAGATAGTGTTTCATTAATTTTCCAAAGGGGAAACCAATGTCAGGACATTCAAAGTGGTCAACAATCAAACGACAAAAAGAATCCAAAGACTCTGCGCGTGGTGCTGAATTCACTAAACTTGGGAATGCTATAGCCATAGCAGCGCGAAGCGGTCCTGATCCAGATCTGAACTTTAACTTGCGACTTGCGATAGACAGAGCCAAAGCTGCCAATATGCCGAACGCCAATATTCAGCGAAGTATTGATAGGGGTAGCGGTAATCTCGGCAGCGAACAGATTCAGGAAGTGCTATATGAAGGTTATGGGCCAGGCGGAGTAGCGATTCTAGTTGAAGCTGCTACTGATAACATCAACCGAACTTTTCCGGAGATTCGCCTTGCCTTTTCCAAAAACGGTGGCCATCTCGCTGAAAAAGGAGCAGTAGCTTATCAATTTGAGCATCTAGGCGTAATTAGAATAGACGCGGTTGGCGACGATGTAATGTTAAAGGCATTGGATGCTGGGGCGAACGATGTAATTGAAGAAGATAATGAGTCTATTATCTATACCAGCCTTAACGATCTTGCCAAAGTAAGAGATAAACTACGCGATGGTGGTTTCAATATAACTGAATCGAGGCTAGAATACGTCGCTAACAACACCGCAGAAATTACTGATAAGGAACTTGCGGTTAAAGTTATGCGGTTAATTGATGTTTTAGAAGATATTGACGGCGTGACCAACACATTTATTGACTTTGATATACCAGATGAATTTGTCACATGAGAATTCTCGGGATTGATCCTGGGACAGGTATTCTTGGCTTTGGAGTTATTGAAGCCAGTAAAGGTAGGGTTCAGTTAGTTGATGCAGGCGTAATAAGAACCCTCTCCACGGAAGATGACGCTGATCGCCTACAAACGATTTTTGATGAGCTAACAGACATAATTACGGCTACACACCCCGAACATATGGCAGTGGAGAAATTATTTTTTGCAAAAAATGTTACAACCGCAATGACTGTCGCGCAAGCCAGGGGCGTAGTGCTTTTGTGTGGAAGGCAAGCCGGATTAAAGATTTATGAATATACGCCACTTCAAATTAAACAGGCTATCACTGGTTATGGTCGTGCCGATAAACACCAAATGCAAGAAATGGTAAGGGTTATCTTAAAACTAAACGAAATTCCGAAGCCTGATGATTGTGCTGATGCGCTCGCGACGGCACTCTACCACAGCAACTCAATGCATTTGAGCTAAGCTAGTGCTTATGTTAGAGTAGGTTTATAACTAAAAAGGATACGATTATGCCTCCTCAGGACAATCCACAAGACCAAAATACAAATCTTAACCCCCAAACACCCTATGTGTCTGATCAGCCAGCTGCTCCAGCACCGGATTTCAGTGCGCCAGTGGCACCAGCTCCTGACTTCTCTGCTCCCGTGACACCAGTGGCACCAGCTGAACCGGTCGCTCCTAGTGACTACATAGCCCCCAGTGGCCCAGTTGTTGGTTAGGTATTTATATCTAATCAAGAGTTTCCTCTTTTTTCGAAGGTTCGAATAGTTTGTTAATTGTGCCATAATAGACAGTAATGATTGCGACTTTATCTGGAACTATTACTGAGAAGATCGGTGATTTAGTAATAATTGATGTTAGTGGTGTAGGGTATGGATTAATTGTCACACACGAAGAATTCAGCGATCTTGAAACTGATAAAATAACAAAGCTATATGTTTATGAGCATATCAGGGAACAATCTCACGATCTTTTTGGATTTTCCAAGCTTGAAACAAAAATATTGTTTGAGAAATTATTGGGAGTTAATGGAGTAGGACCACGGATGGCAATCAACGTCCTGAGTATTGGCAACCTAGCGGCAGTTCGCGCAGCAATTGCCCAAGGCAACGTTAAATTCATACAAGCCGCACAGGGTGTTGGTAAAAGAGTTGCTGAGCGGATTATAGTCGACTTGAAAGATAAAGTTGGTCTCGTTGGTAGTGACCTATCTGGCACAGGATTATTAATGTCCGAGGCAGAGGCCAATAAGGATGAGGCAGTTGTTGCGCTGTTAGCACTAGGATACGATCTATCCGATGCCAATTCAATGCTCGGAAATATCGACCGCAATCTATCGACAGAAGAGAGACTTAAGTTAGCTCTCAAGCGTAACTAGCCACGCTTTTTATCTGTTTGCGTTATAATAACTAGAGTGATTGACAGAATTATTGACACCAACGTAGAGCCCGACGAAGAGAAAGAACTTGAAGTTACCCTACGTCCCCACGACTTTAGTAACTACATTGGACAAGAACGTCTCAAACAAAATATAAAACTTGCTATTGATGCGGCAAAAAAACGCGGTGAACCCATAGATCACATTCTTCTCTACGGACCCCCAGGACTCGGTAAGACAACTATGGCAAGCGTTATAGCCAACGAGATGGGAGCCCAAATTCGGATAACCAGCGGACCGGCAATAGAAAGAGCCGGTGACCTAGCCAGTTTGTTAACTAATCTGACTGACAACGACATACTATTTATAGACGAAATACACCGCCTTAATCGCTCCGTTGAAGAGGTTTTATATTCTGCAATGGAAGATTTTAAACTTGATATCATGCTAGGCAAAGGCCCGAGTGCAAGAAGTTTAAGATTAGACTTACCAAAATTTACACTCATCGGCGCCACTACGCGGACGGGAGCTTTGGCGGCACCGTTGCGTGATCGCTTTGGCATGATACACCGCTTAGAATTCTATTCGCCTGATGAGATTGAAAAGATTATTATGCGAGCTGCTGGTATTCTTGGCGTAAAAATCGATAACGAGGCTGCAGCTATATTGGCAACGCGTGCAAGGTTAACCCCAAGAATAGCTAACCGATTACTAAAACGGACTAGGGATTATGCTGACGTCAACGGCGATGGAATAATTGATACTACTATAAGTACACAAGCCTTAGATCTTTTGGAGATTGATACTCTCGGTCTAGATCCAGCCGACCGTTTGGTTCTGACGGCTATTATCGACAACTTTAATGGTGGCCCAGTTGGAGTGGAAACACTAGCTGCGCTAACTTCAGAAGAGCGTTCCACTATTGAAGATTTTATCGAGCCCTATCTTTTACAAATTGGATTACTGGAACGAACCCCAAGAGGCCGTAAGGTTACAGCAAAGGCTTATAAGCATCTTGGTAAGGCCCGCACCAAAACTGTTCCCGATCAACCTAGCCTGCTGTAGCACAAATAGCTATAACCGTTTTAAAATCTATAATGCCGCGTAGTGCTTTAATCAGCGCATCTAGTTTCAAGCTAATCATTCCCTCGCCTACGGCGATATTTTGCAGTTCAATTACAGAATTGTTATGACCTATAACCGTCCTGAGCGTGTCGGTTGGCTCTGCTACTTCAAAGATACCTATATCCTCCCCATAGCCACTAAAATTACAATGTCGACACCCCTCTGTACTCCTACGAAATAGTCTTAAGACTTTCTTTGTATCAGAACCCGGTTCATTAGAATCTCCAAGACTAGCTTTGATAGCCAATTTCTCCAGTGCATGCACATGATTCATTGTGGTAGGATTGTCGGTATTGAAGTTAGTGACTAGCTGCAGTCGTTCAAATACCGTTGGCTCATATGACACTTTACAATATTGACAGAGGCTAGTGACTTGATGTTCGCTAATTACGAATGGTAAATCCGAAGAATCACCAACTAATCGTTGCCAAGAGATTAGGGCCCCAATTGCTGTGCTAGACGGGAAAACTGCCATTATTAGTTGTCTTTTAACGACCAATTCACTAATCCGACATGCTAGGTTGCTAGTATTTACCATCCCCACTCCAATAACACTATATTTACCAATGTCTAATGTTGGAATACTTTTAACAAAGTTGTCTTCTGCTCGAATGTAAGTAGAGTTGGGGATTTTCGCATCGGTTGGGCCGATATAGGCTATAGAATGTGAATTAGTATCAACCGTGTTCAGCAAAATCCGTAATATATCTTGAGACGGTTTTATTTGTGGAGAAGTAATAAGAATTAGGCCGTGGTTTGTTGCCAATTTTTGCTGGACTCTATTCAAGGACTCGCCCCATAACCCGAGCTTCTCTAAGCTTTGCCTCTTATCGACGGAATCAATGATGTCTATGGTTATCTTTTCTCCGTCCAAAACGGGTACACTTACTATCTGAAGTTCATGTGACTTACTATTAATCTCTATTTTTGCCTTGCCGTATTGGGGTATGGAAGATTTGCGAATATCTAAGTTAGCTAATTTTTTTAGTTGTTTAGAAAATTCTAGGATATTGCTACGAGGTAGCTTATTAACAACTTCAAGCTTACTACCCCTTCTAAAGCGTACCAATATATAATTCCTACCCGGCTCGATATGAATCGTTCTAACACCAGTGCTCAACGCATTATCTATGATCTGGTTAATACTGGACTTGATTAATGATGCAGTGCCAGACGATGAAGATTCCCTACCCATAATACTAGCTATTATACAGCCAGTGTTAGCTTTGTTATAATGGGAGTAAACGTGGGACAAAAAACTAAACTAGGAGGGCATTGAAATGGCTGATGATAAGAATAAGGCTAAAGAAAAAGAAGGAAAAACCAAGGCACTAGGCTTGGCGCTTGAGAGTATCGAAAAGCAATTCGGTGTTGGATCAATAATGAAGTTGGGCGAAACACATATCGCTAATGTTGAAACATTTTCGACTGGTAGCCTTTCTCTAGATATAGCCCTAGGGGGCGGTTTGCCTAAGGGGCGAGTTATAGAAATTTACGGACCGGAGAGTTCTGGTAAGACCACACTAACATTACACGCCATTGCTGCTGTGCAGCGAGCTGGTGGTACGGCAGCTTTTATAGACGCTGAACACGCTCTTGACCCGGGGTACGCTAAACGAATTGGCGTGGATATTGATAACTTGTTACTTAGCCAGCCAGATAACGGCGAACAGGCACTAGAAATTACCGAAACTCTAGTGCGATCAAATGCTGTAGATTTAATTGTCGTCGATTCCGTGGCAGCTTTGGTACCAAGAGCTGAAATTGAGGGAGACATGGGAGACTCACTGCCTGGCTTGCAAGCTCGTCTAATGAGCCAAGCACTGCGCAAACTAACTGGTGTTATTAGTCGATCCAAAGGCAGCGTAATATTCATCAATCAAATTCGTATGAAGATTGGTGTTATGTTCGGCAACCCCGAGACTACAACCGGCGGCAATGCCTTGAAGTTCTATTCATCAGTGCGTATGGATATTCGCCGAATCGGTCAAATTAAACAGGGTGACATCGTTGTCGGAAACCGAACTAGAGTCAAGGTCGTCAAGAACAAGGTTGCACCCCCTTTTAGAGAAGCAGAATTTGACATCATGTATGACGAAGGAATTAGCGTACCGGGTGACGTAATTGATTTGGCGGCAGTCAACAATATAGTCGAAAAAGCAGGAGCATGGTACAGCTATAAAGGCGAGAAAATTGGTCAAGGCCGAGAAGCCGCTAAACAACATCTTAAAGATAATCCTAAGGTAATGGAAGAGATGTCAAAAGCAGTACTGGCGGCAGTGGCGGCCAAGGATAAATAGAACATCAATATTTTCAATTAATAAGGCCCTGCCCTTAGGCTAAGCAATGAAAATCACCTCTATTCGTCCCCAGCAAAAAATAAAAAATCGTTATTCTATATATTGTGATGGGCAGTATTCGTTTTCGGTAAGCGAGTCATTGCTACTGGAGCAAGGGTTTGCGCTCGGTCAAATAGTAGACGGTGATAACTTAAAAAAGTTTAAGCAAATGTCCGAGGATGACAAAGCCTATAACAATGCTCTTAGGTATGCGGTGATTAGAAATCACAGTGTTTGGGAAATGGAACACTATTTAAAAAGGAAGAACGTTGGCGAAAATAAGTCTGACATTATAATTTCAAGACTTACCAAACTCGGCCTGTTGGATGATAGAAATTTCGCTCGTAATTGGGTTGAAAACCGGAGGTTGTTAAAAACAATCAGCAAACGACGGCTCGAACAGGAACTTAGACAAAAACACCTGAGTAATGAGATCATCAAAGAAGCGTTGGGTGAGGATGAGGCTAAGGAAATCGATGTCCTAAAACTTTTGATCGAGAAGAAAAGGCAACAAAGTTCTTACCAAGATAAAACTAAACTGATGGGCTATCTTGCCCGACAGGGCTTTAGCTACGACGATATTAAACGCGCATTAAGCGAAGTTTAGGCGACTGCTGCTGCCCCGATAGTGCTGGTTTGTTCCAGATCATTAATGATTATTTTTCGATCGGTGATTTCGACAATTTGTGTTCTATCAACAGACAAGGCACTGACGGTCAGACTTTTTCTAAGCGCCTGAGCGACATATAGCTTCTGAATAAACATACTTTCAAGCTCTACTGCAAAATCATTAACCTTGCCGATTCTGGTCTTACTTTCAGTTACCACTGGTTTCCCGAGCAAGCTGAAATGTAGATCAATTAGATCCCGCAATCTGATAATATCGTCCTTATTGGCGAGTACCTCGTGGTCATTGACTACAATACCTTGCGGTATGACCTCACGAATATCTTGATAAAGGAGTATTAGGGACGTCTTCTTATCGAAACGGTCTTCGCAATAGAAGCCTTCTATTTTAAGATTATTTGGATTGATAATCGGCTCTGTAGCCGTAGCTATCACTGCGCCGGTTCGCAAACTTAATATTGGGCAGTTAAATAATCGAGAGCTAAGTTGCAGCATATTTGTAGTATAACGCTAAAGCCCAGACCAATGCTAACTTGCAGTAGTGGCTATAGCCGGGCTACTATATCTAATAATGACAAGCGTTCGCAACCTAAACATTATCAGCCAGTCTGCCGGGCAAACTGAAGATATTGCCCAAAAAATTGGCGACAAATTACTTGGGGCTGAAGTTATTGAATTGGTCGCTGATTTGGGCGGCGGTAAAACGACTTTTGTCAGGGGTCTAGCCCAAGGTATTGGATCAACCAATAACGTCTCTAGTCCATCATTCACAATTAGTAATGAGTATAGTGGCACTAAGCTCGAGCTAATTCATTTTGATTTCTATCGCCTAGAGAAAGCCGGCTTAATCGAGAATAGTCTTGTGGAATTTGTTGGCAAACCAAATAATGTTGTTGTTATAGAATGGGCTGATATTGTTAAGCATGTATTACCCGAGAAGAGGTTGACGATTAATTTTAGTTTTATAGACGAAAATAGTAGACGGCTGGCTCTAAGCTATCCCGAGTCTTTAGAATATCTCGTGGAAGGTTTATCCTGAAATGTTAATAATGACTATAAAAACTGATAATCCTCAGGCCAAGCTCAGTTTATTTAACGATATCCTGTTGGTTGGGCAGGAAGAATGGCTAGCTGATCGAACGCTGGCCGACACTATCCATACAAAAATGGAGAGTCTACTGACGTCACATAATAAAAACTGGGAAAATATTAATGGTATTGTCTTCTACCAAGGACCGGGCAGTTTCACGGGGCTGCGTATTGGCCTCAGCGTAGCTAACGCACTGGCATATGGTCTGGGGATACCGATTGTTGCCACAAGAGGTGATGCCTGGATTGACAAGGGCATAACAAAGTTAATGGATGGGATTAATGATGAAGTCGCTCTGCCATTTTATGGTTCACCACCTCACATTACCCCGGCGAAAAAATAGTTTGTTTGCCAAAGCTTTTGAAAACATCGTATAATTAATAACGAATTGCTGGAAAATGGGAGCGATTCAACCGTAGATTTATTCATTTAATTTAAACTCGACAATCAGATTTTTCAGAGTGACTAGAGATGTGATAGCGATTGTCACTAGAGATTTCTGCTAGATAGAAAGGACAGACATGATTATTATTGCCATTGTATTGGCTGTAGTTGGCTTGGGCGCAGGTTTCGGGACTAATGAGGTTATCAATAGAAAACGGAGTGGTGCTGCAGCCGACCAAGCGAAAAAGGAGCTAGAAAAAGCAAAAAAAGAGGCTACTAAGCTTACTGACGAAGCCCGAGAAGAGGCCAACAAGATTGTTGACGAAGCTCGTAAAGATGAACAGAGCCGTCGAAAAGAATTCAAAGATCTTGAGCAACGATTAGTCCAGCGCGAGGAAAGCATAGATAAAAAATTGGATGACCTGGATAAAAGGTCTGAGAGATTGCGTAACTCTGAATCAGAAGTTGAATCTTTGAAAGATGAGATCCGCGACATTCGTAAGAAGCAGCAAGATAAACTTGAAAAGATCGCCAAGTTAACAAAGGAAGATGCAGCTGAAAAGCTTATGCAAATGACTGAACGAGATATCCGTGGAGATTTGACTGGCTTGGTCGCAAAATTACAGAATGAGGCAAAGGAAGAAGCTGAAGGTCAAGCTGCTCTAATTATTACCACTGCAATGGAGCGAATGGCTAGCGAAGTTACGGCTGAGCGAACGATATCTTCCGTGAAGCTCGAAGACGAAGAGATGAAAGGCAGAATTATTGGTAAAGAGGGCAGGAATATTCAAGCGCTACAACGCGCTACTGGCGTTGATATTATGGTTGATGACACACCCGGTTACATCGTTCTGTCTAGTTTTGATCCTGTTCGCCGAGAGGTTGCCAGACAAGCTTTAGAAATGCTAATGAAGGATGGTCGTATCCACCCTGGACGAATTGAAGAGATCGTCGACAAGGCTCAGAAAAATGTTGAAAAAGACGTTATTCACGCTGGTGAAGACGCAGCCCGAGAAGTTGGCATCATTGGCATCCCTAAGGAAGTACTGCATTTACTTGGTGAGTTAAGATATAGAACAAGTTATGGACAAAATGTCTTAAAGCACAGTACTGAAATGGCCCATCTCGCCGGCATGATTGCCGAGGAGCTTGGGGCTGATGTTAAAACTGCAAAATATGCAGCACTAGTTCATGATCTAGGTAAAGCTTTGACTCATAAGATTGAAGGTAAGCACCACCATATTAGTGGTGAGATGTTACGTAAATATGGTGCGCCCGAAGAAGTCGCACTGGCCGCCGAACAGCATCATGATGATGTTGAGGCAACAAGTGTTGAAGCCTTAATTATACGTGTCGTAGATGCCATAAGTGCCTCTAGGCCAGGAGCGCGTAATATAAGTGCCGAGAACTTCGTGGAGCGAATGAGAGATCTAGAGAACGTTGCTCTAGGCTTTGGCGGAATCGAGAAAGCCTATGCCATTAGTGCTGGACGTGAAGTCAGAGTATTCGTGAAGCCACAACAAGTAGATGATTTAACAGCCATTAAATTGGCTCGTGATATAGCCACTAAAATCGAATCAAGTATGCAGTACCCGGGCACTATCAAAGTGAACGTCATTCGAGAAACCCGTGCTATTGAATTCGCTAAATAATATTAAGAGCTGCCTTAGCAAGAAACACTATGAAAATACTCTACATTGGTGACGTAATGGGTGATTCAGGGTTAGAGGTTATTGAGCAAATCCTGCCCGGTTTAAAGAAAGAACTTGGCGTTGATTTAACTATTGCTCAGGCTGAGAATACCACCAGCGGCAAAGGAATTTCCTTAAATGATTTTGATAGGATTCGTGCCGCTGGCGTAGATTTCTGTACTGCCGGTAATCATTCCTTGAGTCTAGAAGAGATTCATCAAGCAATGAGTGATCCAGAGGCCCCAATCATTCGACCGGCAAACTACCCCGCAGGCACGCCAGGGAGAGGTTTTAAGTATATCGAAACAACAGATGGGCCAGTACTAATAGTTAGTCTTCTTGGCCAAATCGTCGGACGCGATGCTGATAAGCCAACTATTAACCCCCTAAAAACCATTGATAATATCCTAGACGCTGAACAATCGAAGCCTAAGATAGCCACGATAGTCAATTTCCATGGTGATTACTCCAGTGAAAAATTTATAATTGGTCATTATCTGGATGGTCGGGTTAGTGCTGTAATTGGTGATCACTGGCATATACCAACAGCTGACGCTGATGTATTACCTGGCGGGACGGCTCATATTACCGATGTTGGAATGTGCGGTAGTCTTGATTCTAGTTTGGGGGTTAAATTTAGCAGTATCATCCCTCGCTGGCGAGATGGCAAACAAACACGTAATCAACTGGAGGAAAGTGGACGCATGCAGTTTAATGCGCTGCTGGTAAACATTGATCCTAAGACTGCCAAGGCAACGTCAGCCAGGCACATACGCAAAATTATCGAAAACCTCTAGCTACTACCGTAATTTTGGCTAATGAGTGTTTTCTTACGCTTGGTTTTTACCAGTAAAGCCAAAACCGGCAATAATGACACTGACAACCATATTAATTGCAACTATACGGATACTTGGTAATCCTTTATTGATGGCCATTAAGATAGCGCTACCCAACCAGATGATAGCAATCACTCCTGCTGTGTATGGGTATTTAATGAATAGCATTATTTCTTTTAGCATATTATCTCCTTCTATAACTTAATCTTCGCGCGTTGATTACGGTTCTGTGTAGTCATTGTATCAAATTGATTATTACCGACTCTAATCTTCTTAACTAATTGTCTGAAAAGAGCTGGATCTCTGGTTGCCACACGCTCTAACCATTTACTGATAATATCAACAGCTTGGGCGACCGATAACTCATCGTCGTCCTCTCTGACAAGTTCAGGATGCTCACGGCTGACGCGTTCAACGACATTGCCAAAAACCTTTGGCAAAACTTGATTACGCCGACCAAGCGACTCTACTAGAGTGATATAGGTTTGTGTAGCTCGGAGGATTTCTGAAGCTTCTAGTTTTAAAACAAGTCCAAAGCGATTATTTTTATTTATCATCTGATTCATGATCTGTAAAACACGACCGTCTTCAAGAATCGGCCTAATATCTTTGGCGCCAACTTGTTTGGCTAGAGTATCGTGAGCCATCTTCCCTAGCATTCGAGTGTAGTTAGAGTCTTCGGTAGGAGAAGCGTCGGGATTATTGCGTCGGTTGAATGAACCCATTCTCTTCAAGGCCTTATAAAGGTCACTTACGAAGAATCGCATGAATTGTTCAAAGAGTGTAGTTAAATCAAAATCATCACTATAGAGCTTGTGCCATGCTGAAATAATACCAAAGAACGCCGCTTGGTTATCTGGTACTGGGGCGGCTATGCCAAAATCAATTATGCCAACTCTATTACCTGTGAGTAATCTAACATTCCCTGGATGCGGGTCACCCTGTATGTGCGTAAGATTGAAAATTCCGTCCAGTAATTCTGTACCTAGTATTTCTAGTTGGATATCTAAATCTGATCCGAGAGTTTCCATGACATATTTGCTAGGATTGACTCCCTGTTCTTGAAATCTCATGAGCTGTGCTACTGAAAGACCATCAATATACTCCTGGACAATAATATTATCTGTACATAAATCTAGGAAAGTTTCTGGTATAACGAAAGATTTATTATCCCTGTAGGCATCGTATAGCTCGTGAGCGAAATGGGCTTCTGCCTTGTAGTCGGTTTCACGGAGGGTTGCTACTCTGAAGTCTTTAATTGCCTGGTTTAGATCAATGTCCATATTAGCTGACATTTTACCAACCATCCCGCGGCTAAAAATTCCCAGTAAACGAAGATCGTATTTCAAAAGGTCATGTACCATCGGCCTTAGTACTTTAATAATTATAGGCTTACCGCTGGCGTGTTGACCAAAATATACCTGGCCAAAACTACCTGCAGCGAAAGGTTCGGGTTGAATAGAAGTAATTTTTGCCAATTTGGCCGGAGTTAACTCTTTTCTTAGAACTGCGACAATATCAATTGGTTCGTGATCAAGATTTTCAAAAATCTTTAGCCTGTCATTACTCCGCCATTTACGCATAGCCTGACTTTGTAGAAGTACGCCTTGAAGGAACTTAACATAAATCCCACCAAGTTCGACCATAGTGTCACATATAAGCGAGTACATCTCAGCTTCCTTGCCTCTGCGGTTGAGATAGTAAGCCTTGGTACCAAGAGATGCTAATAGCGCTGTTCTGTGTCGCTTAATAGCAGCAATCGACGAGTTGTCTTTTTTCTTAGCCTCAACCATTAACTACCTCCGTGAAAAGCCAATCAGGAAGAGCGCTAGTGTTGAGACTATGACTGCCAAGTATAATTGAAAGATTTGATTCGAATTTGATCGCGTAAAGGCCATCAGGATTACAGCAAACCAGATCAGCAATATAGTGAAGAATATTGATGCATACTTCATATCTTGTGATAATTATAGCATAAGTTCCAAATAAAGCTAGTAATATCATATATTGGGATTTTTAAAAGGTTTGGGTTATAATGCCCAGTGTTGTATCATCTTTTAGATCGGGGTGTGGCGCAGTTGGCTAGCGCGCCGCGTTTGGGACGCGGAGGCCGGAGGTTCGAGTCCTCTCACCCCGACCAAGATACTCTTACGAATATTCTTATGAAGATGTACTCCGACTAATGGTTATGCCTGACTAAATAAATTTGTCTTTTACTGATAAAATATAGAAAAATGAAACAAAAACAACGCAAACTTCTTCTATACACAAATTTCCTGCACATATTCGGACTGTCTATGCTTGCTACGGTATACGCTTTATACAGCCTTAAATTGGGCGCTTCTCCTTGGCAAATTGGTGCTTCTTGGGGCCTCTATAACTTGGTGGCTGGTGTTGGAGTTATTATTGTAGGCAGATGGATTGACGGCGAGGGTCGTAACCGATTGTTCATTGTATCTGGATACTTCTTAACTATAGTAGGTGTAGCGCTTTTCTTGCGGGCTACGCGTCCGTCGCAGCTATACTTCATCCAATGTGTTAACGCACTTGGTGTTGCTCTGTATATGCCAGCATGGAAGGCTCTGTACACTCGATCAGAGGACAGAAAGCGATTGGCCAGCCAGTGGGGATTATTTGACGGAAGTAACATGATCGCCATGGCAGGAGCGGCCGTACTAGCAGGATATTTGGTCAATATAAACAAATATACTTTGATGTTTACGGTAATAATCGTTCTATATGGCCTATCAACCATCTATTCACTCCAATTAAAGGGTAAATCGTAATCCTTAACCTGATTTACTACTCATACCGTCTAAACGTATTTACGGTACAATACTACTCATGATTGCAATCTTATTGATCGTCTTTCTGTCTCTACTATTCTTATTTGGCACCGAATATATCTCTAGAAAACAAAAGTTTCCGCCAGAACTTACTCGAAAATTCATACATATAAGTGGCGGTACTGTTGCAGCTTTTTGCCCATGGTTTTTAAGCTGGCACCAGATTGAAGGCATAGTAGCAATTCTTTTTGTGATCATGCTGCTGGCAAGAATATTTCATATCTTTGAGTCAATTTATTCAGTAAAGCGCAGCACGCTGGGGGATTTATTCTTTGCACTCAGTATTGGTCTGGTTGCGATTATTACTCACGACAGACTTATCTTTGCAGCAGCGGTGCTGCACATGAGTCTTGCCGATGGCCTTGCTGCGGTGTTTGGGACAACGTTCGGTAAAGGAAATGGCTATAAGGTTTTAGGTCAACAAAAAAGTATTGTTGGCTCGAGCGTGTTTTGGCTGTGTTCTGAATTAATCTTACTGGGTTACATATTGCTAAGTCATACGACCAATAATTGGTCATTACTTATATGGATACCCCTCCTAGCCACAGGCTTAGAAGCTATAGGTGTCCAAGGCACCGATAATCTACTCGTTCCGGCTGCGGTAGCATTGATCCTTAGCCGATTATAGCTTTTTCTAGCCTGCCCCTAGTGTGTGCCCTCAGAGCGTTGAATATTACGACTACATCTACTAACTCTTGTAAGATAGCGCCGAGAAGTGGTGAGAAGTGACCAGTTGAGAAAATAAACATCAAGACGATACTCATTGCGATACCGATCAAGATACTTTGCTTGGCTACCGAAAATGTTCTGCGAGCAATACTGAAGGCCTTAGCCACGCGGTTAACATCGTCCAACATAATTACAATGTCTGCAGATTCACTGGCAGCCGTTTCACCACGAGCCCCAAGAGCGATACCTACGTCTGAAGCCGTTAATACCGGCGCATCATTAACCCCGTCACCGACGAAAACAACGGGTCTGTTAACTAGCTGGCTAATTGCGAGTAACTTATCTGCCGGTAGAGCCTCGGCCTGAACTTCAGTAATGCCGAGTGTTTTAGCTATGGCATTAGCTGTGGCGGTGTTATCCCCCGTGACCATAAGAATATGCTTTATGCCTAGTCTTCTTAGGTTGGCTAACATGGTTTTACTCTCGGGGCGGATTTCATCTGTAAAACTAATGGCTCCAGCCAGCTTGGAGTCTATGGCTACGAAGGTAGCTGTGGATTTTAAATTCATAGCAGCCTTGGTCATCGCTACTCCCTGTTCCTCGAGAAATGATTGCCGACCAACAAGAATCTGTTTTCCCTGAACCATAGAGGATAGCCCCTTGCCCGATTCCTCACGAATATTTTTAGCTTTAGGGATTTTTAAATTCCGGCTTTGTGCTGCTTCAATGATTGCTTGAGCTAGTACATGGTTCGAGCTTTTTTCTAATGCAGAAGCCAGACCTAATATCTCTTGCTCGCTGTAGCCATTAAAGCTGGTTACTTTATCTACGACCAGATCTCCTTTAGTGAGGGTGCCGGTTTTATCAAAAGCTATAGTCTGGGCCTCGGCCAGTCTCTCTAGCGACCCACCATTTTTAATGATAATGCCGTGTTTGGCTGCCCGACTCATACCTGAAATGACAGCTATCGGTGCCGCTAGGATCAACGGACAAGGTGTGGCAACCACCAGCACTTCAAGAAAACGAATTGATTGGCCACTAACTGCCCATGACGCGATAGCTATACCAAAAGCTAATACTGTGAATGGCACACTATAGCGATCAGCCAGTCGAACAAAAGGTGCTTGGCTATTAGTTGCTGACTGAACGAGCTTTATGATCTGCTCGTATTGGCTATCGGCAGCAATGTGCAGGGTCTTTACCTTCAAGGCACCATCAAGATTAACTGAGCCGCTCAGGACGTTGTCACCAACAGTTTTTGACTGTGGCATACTCTCGCCTGTTAGATTGGCTTCATCAAAGTTGGCCGTTCCTTCTATGATTACCACATCGACAGGAACGATCTCACCGGGTTTAATGATCAATATATCTGAGACCTTTATCTCGGATATAGGGATATCGACTACTTCACTTTTACGAACAAGGTGGGCCATTTTTGGAGCGTTCCTAAGTAGGGCGTCTAATTCTTTTTTGGCTCTATTTTCAGCATAATCTTCAAGGGCTTCGCCACCGGTTAACATGATGACAATAACGATTGCCGCCCAGTATTGGTGCATTATTACAGAAGTTATGATCGCTGCCGCTGCGAGTATATCAATACCATAGTGACCGGTTTGAAAATCCTCCCACATCCCCCAAAGTAGCGGAAGTACTTCGACAATTGCCACAGTACCTAAAATCCAGTGAGAGGCTAAGTGATAGCCGGTGAAATAAAGTACCAAACCTGCTATCAAGGCCACAGAGGCAATAACAAATAGGTAATAGTGTCTGACGAAACTCAAGCCTTTTTTAAACACAGGTATCTCCCTCGATTCATTAATAAATGGGGCGAACGATGGGGATTGAACCCACGACATTCGGGACCACAACCCGACGCTCTACCGACTGAGCTACGTCCGCCATGTGACAGCATGCATTTTACTCTACCAAAATGACTTGATGCACTGCCTTAAACAGAGGTGATTATACCGTAAATTGTCACTCAGTACAATTTTTTTAAACTTTAACTTTAGGCTTAGATACGTTTTCTATAGGTTCTTACCGACAGAGGGATAAATATTATTAAAATACCAAGCGTCCAAAGCAGTACTTTCCATATTGCACCATTATCGGGAAGACCCACTGCTAGATAGCGCGAGGCGTTGGTAGCGAAGGTAATTGGTTGATTGTTGGCAAAGTGCTGTAACCAGCCAGCCATGCTAGCCACGGGCACAAAAGCTGCACTTGCAAATGTAAGTGGGAATATAACTATAAACCCGGCTAGTTGAGCGGTCTCTGGATCCTTTGTTAATAGACCAAAGTAGGCTGCTACCCATGAAAATGCAAAGCCAAATAATAATACTATGCCAACCATGGCGATAGCATGACCAGCACCGTTGTAGAAGCGGAAACCAAGTATGTATCCATAAACCAACATAATACCTATAACAATAATGTTGCGTAGCATATCGGCAATAGTACGACCCATTAGAACTGCCGATCTACTCATAGGCAAACTCTTAAACCTGCTAATGATGCCGCTGTTTAGGTCGGTGGCTAAGCCTATACCTGTTTGAAGACCGCCAAACAAAGTGACCTGCACCATAATGCCGGGCAGAAGATAGTTAATGTATTTACCATGTATGGCAGCCCCGCTATGGCCAAGTGCACCGCCAAAAACAAAATTAAAAAGAGTCAAAAATATTATTGGCTGAACTGCCGAGAAGAATATGAGCTGAGGTAGCCGAACGTAGCGTAACAAGTTACGTTTCGTAAGGGCCCAGGTATCCACGAGCTGGAAATATATTTTTTTGGTAATACTCATCTTCTAGCCCTCTTGCCCAATTTTGCAGCTGTTGTTGCGACATCTGAAGCCTTAGCGCCAATTAAGTTTAGGAATACATCATCAAGAGTAGGTTGATGAAGTGACAAACTATTTGGTACTATTTTCGCCTTATCCAGAGCGCGAACAATTTCGGTTAATTTGGTTGAACCATGGCTACCGACGGGGACAGATATGACCCGGTTATCCTCGTTATATGTTACTTTTTTGGTGGCCACTCCACTAACTGCCGCAACCGCAACATCTTTTTGCAGCTCATTAGTAATTTCAAATTCAACGACATCGCCACCAAGCCTAGCTTTAAGCTGACTAGAAGTACCTTCAGCTATTAATTTACCTCTATCAATTACAGCTATGTGATCAGCTAACTCATCAGCCTCTTCTAGATACTGGGTAGTAAGCAGAATACTCGTGCCATTCTTAACTAGTTCGCGCATAATTTCCCAAAGCTCGAGACGAGTCCTAGGATCTAAACCAGTAGTAGGTTCGTCCAGAAAGAGTATTCGTGGACGCCCGACCAGACTAGCTCCTAAATCTAGCCGACGACGCATGCCGCCCGAGTAAGTCTTTACTTGACGCCTGGCCGCATCAGTCAGCCTCAGGTCTTCTAACAGTTCCGATACTCGCTTTTTAGTTTCCTTGTGGTTCAGATGATAAAGCCGCCCGATCATGTAGAGATTTTCTTCTCCGGTTAAGTACTCGTCAACTGCAGCAAATTGTCCCGCCAGACCTATAAGGTTTCTCACTGTATCGGGGTGTTCTACAACATCAACCCCAAGTACTTTAAGGCTACCTTTGGTTGGGGATGCCAGAGTTGTAAGCATGTTTACTAGCGTTGTTTTACCTGCGCCATTTGGGCCAAGTAAGCCAAAAATAGTACCCTGCTTAGAGCTTAGGCTAACGTCATCAAGGGCTTTCAAATCACCAAAATACTTCGCTGCCCTGTTAACTTCAAAAGCTAAGACTTCACTCATTTGCTATTACTATAGCCTAGCTGAATCATTTACGGCAACATATTGATAAAGCAAGAGATCGATCTAGATGTCTGTTAATAGCTGATATATGTCTATGACGGGCTCTTCGTAGGGATGTACTGATTTAATAGTTGTAATAACTTTGTCTAAAATTTCTTTAGAACAAGTTACTTCTATCCTCTCCTCTGCAACTTCTTCAGACTTACCTACCTGACCTATAGTAGGATTGGCTCCGTCGGTTGGAATGAACCTGCCAATACCTTTTGAGCTAAAACTACAGTAACTGTAATTACCTATAGCCCCAGCTCCAAGTTTGCCGATAACTTCCCGGAGCATATCAGCATCGGCTTCCGGTACCGTAACTACTACCTTTAGTAAATCATTCATAATAATTCTTCCAGTAGCTCGGGGAACTCGTTAGTCTTCATGTCACTAGAGCAGAAATGGCCATAGTTATGAAACTCTCTGAATTTGGCTTCAGGTATCTTGTCCCTTAGAAAATTGCTAGAATCGGTCACTACCTGCATGTCATTGTCTGATGCGAAGATGACGAATTTTTTAGCTCGCGCTACGATACCTGGGTCAATCTCAAAATCAAAGAAACTAATATCCTCTTCATGTCCAAGATTTAACCAAGGAGCAACAAGTACAACTGTGCCTACGTAAATCTCAGGGTGTTCGCTTAAATAACGTACCCAAAAACCACCGCCACAACTATGACCGACTAACAAGGTCTCAGGGGTAATCTCAAATCTTTCGACTTCCCTTACCCATAAATCCCATTGGGGCTTAAAGGCAAAAGGAACTTCGGGTGTATCGGCTTTAATATCGTGAACGGTAAGTTGTTTCTGTAGCCAGGGTAGCCACTGGGCGTTACTGGCGCTGGGCTCCTTCGGATTATAGTATTCCTTGTCTTTATCTGGCATCCCGTGGAGAATGATTGCGTTCTTCATAATACTAATAATAGCAAAAAGCTCAAGGGTTTACCCTATATAGCCACCAGCAAACTGCATGGCTAAATAAGTCCAGCCGATCGCGAAGACGGCTAGGGCCAGGGTATAACCCAAGGATTTTTTTCGCATTACGTCAAAAATCATAAACTGCAGGGGGAAGACCATTAAGGTATATCTTGTAAAGCCGCCAAAAGTTCCGCCAATTATGGGAATTAATAAGTAAAGTAGCGAGTATATAGCAAAGCTTTTTCGCTTAGGCCACCAATAGAAAAATGTCACAATAATCAGGGCTACGAAGATATATTCAATCGGGTTAATGTGTGTAAGTTCCGGCAAAATGGTGTGACTGAACCAACCATGCACGGCCTTTTGTTCGCTGATAAAGGCTATAGGATTGTTAAATTTATGTTTTAGATACAGCCCATAGCCAGCTATGCCAATAATCCCCAAGATAAATGTTTTGCATATATTTATAATCTTGACATGTTCTTCGTACAGAATTAGTAATACTAGAAGTAGAGTTAGTAAACCATTAAGATGCGTTGCTGTCACAAGCAAAGCAAATAATCCAGCCAGCAAATACCGTTTATTTAGCGCAAAGTAAATTGCTGCCAAAGACAGAAAAGCAAACAAACCTTCAGTATAACTAGCAATTAAAAATATCCCTGTCGGGTATAGCAAAAATAACAAAACTCCTTTTAGGGCTTCAATGTTATCAGATAATTTAAAATATTTTTTAATTATTTTGATGTAAAAATAAGTTGCACCTACTAGGCTTGTCCATGAGACTATTAAGCTGGAGTAGAGTGGTGAGGCTATCACTTGATTAACTAAATGGATCAGTATTGGATAAAGCGGGAAGTACTCTGCCGTACCAATACTATAACCGTGTTGTGAAATAGATATGTAACCGATGCCGTCTAAGTTGGCGAGGAAACTTAGGTGGTTCCCCGGTTCAGCTAGATAATGCGACGGCGCCCAAGCATTAACCGGTACTACTTTATTTTTCTGCAATCCTAAACAGACACCCAAAGAAATAATTATTACTACTGATATTATTGCCAGTAATAATTCATGCTTGGCAATATATCCCAGCACCTTATTGACCCAACCGACTAATTTATTTGTGTGTTTAAGATCATTCATTCTCATCAATAATAACATTCTAAGCTGAAGTTCTGATGCCCACAGCCAATATATTTTCAACAGAAATTTTCATATGGCACACCACGCTGTCCGAGGTTCGAACGAGATTAACCTAAAGGTATCTCAAAGATCTTTCTTACACAAGTACCATTATTACCCATCTCAAACAAGCCAACTGATACGAACTCTCCGTCGAACAAAGATAAATCAGCGCTGACAGTTTTTTTAGTGTGCTCATCTTTGAACCGAGTTAATGTAAGGTGTGGCGCAAATTCACTACCAACACTTCGATATCCATAATTTTGAAGATTTATTAACTCAACACCTGTAGCTGTCTTTATTCTTTCCTGATCATTTTTGCGTAACCCGTCCCTTATTGGATTAATTTCTTCAAGAACTTTATTCTGAATACTATCAATGATCTCATTTCTTTTATATTCAACATCAAAATACCCTAATTCTTGATGAAATTCTTTCGGAGTAAGCTTTAAACGTGGAGTGGATTGTGCGATTCTTTCAAGGGCAATCCTTACAGCTTCTATCGAGTCCAGGCTAAGCTGTACCATATAAAGTGAAACGTGAGGGTAATATTCACCTTCTTTTAGGGTAAATAAAGTTTCTTGAGATTTTAATCCTTCACTCGTAGCATAAGCTAACATAGCAATAGATGGTGAAGGAAGTAGAACAACATCACAAGGTATTGAATCCATATATCAATTATAACAATAGAAAAAGACTTCGTATGAAGTCTTTTAACACTAGCGTTATGGTACACTACACTAGATGAGGTTCGAACCGCTTTACTAGTCTTCGACTAACTGTGCGCAATAATAGAAATTGTTGCTAGAAAAATTAAGCAATAGGTCGTCTCAAATAGAAAAGTATATTTACGTAGTTTCCGAATTGCGAAAAGACAACTTAAGATAATTGCTAGAATTATAAAAATCAAGATACTGACTTTATCTATAATATTTAAATATTTACTGTAAACCAGAATAATTATTGGTAAAACAAGCATAGCACCCCCGACTGTAGTAGCCATTGCTTCATGTACCTTACGACTTTTGCCTATAGTTGCAGGCACCCAGACAAATATCATTTCGCATATTGCAGAGATCGCTAAGAGATAGTAAAAACCAACGGGCATATATATTTTAGGTCCAACCCACAGCCACATGAACATGTAATAAAGTGGGAAGAATATTGTCATTGCGATTGAGAATATAAAGCTTGACCGTTTTGAGTAGGCTACTGTCTGGCTAATTGTTTTGAGTACTGCGCCATTCTTATTATGATGAGATTTAACTACTGAACCGATAACTACAAATAAAGCGCCAATTGTATAAAAATCAAAAAACCTCCAGAACTCAACTGGGACAGCAGGAATCATAGATTAATTGTAACAAATAGAAAGCTTTCTAAAATGCTTATGTTTGGTACCCCCGGCAAGACTCGAACTTGCGACCTTAGGCTTAGAAGTCCTCTGCTCTATCCATCTGAGCTACGGGGGCGCTCATGGTGCGGGATACCGGAGTCGAACCGGTGTCCTCAGTTTGGAAAACTGATATATTAACCGCTATACGAATCCCGCAATAATCTAGATTATAACAGATTAGGATCACATTTCATGTAAGACAGTGATATGAGCTCCGATTGAGTTAAGCCTTTCGGCCAAGTCCTCATATCCGCGATTAATCGTATAGACGTTACGAAGCGTGGATGTGCCACCTGCAGCCATCATCCCAATCAGTAGCATAACGGCTGGTCGAATACCGCTTGGGCAAACAACATCAGCTGAACGCCAGCGAGTTGGACCCTCTATGAAAGCGCGGTGCGGATCAGCCAGTTCGATCTTAACACCAATTTTCTTCATCTCGGTGTACATTAGCGCACGATCCTCATATACCCAGTCATGTATTAAAGTTCTGCCCCGTGCCACGGCTACAATCGGTACAAAATAAGGAAGATTGTCGATATTTAGTCCCGGGAATGGACGGCCATAAAGTTTTTCAACTGGGGCCGTAAGACGACCGTTGTGCTCGTAAATCGTAATATCCACTAACTCGGTATAGCCATTATCGGCTTTGTACGATTCGCTGACATCAAACTTCAACCCCATCTTTTCAAGTTTTAGAAGTTCAAGCTCAAGAAACTCTAGTGGCGCCCTCTTCACAGTAATAGAAGAATCGGTTGTGACGGCAGCAGAAATAAAGGTCATGGCCTCTACCGGATCTTCACTTGGAGAATATGTAACATTCTTCTTTATCTCTGCGAGTCCTTGTACGCGCAAAGTAGTGGTGCCAATGCCATCGATTTTTACACCAAGTTTTCGTAAGAATAAACACATGTCCTGGACAGCATAATTTGCACTAGCCATTTTAATGACTGTCTCGCCAGGCGTTCTAGCAGCAGCCATAAGAATGTTTTCGGTCGTCGTATCGCCTGACTCATACAGAACAACCGTACGTTTGGGTAAATGTTTATGAACCGTTATGTTGTAGTTGCCCGTTCGGGTAACAACTTCAACACCAAATTCTTCCAAACCATAAAGATGTGGCAGTACTGTTCGTCTACCAAGCTCACAGCCTCCAGCATAGGGTATTTGGAACTCTTTGAGATGATGCATCAGTGGACCGATAAACATGATAACGCTGCGAGTCTTCCGGGCAGCTTCTTTGTGCATCTTGTCCATATTCAGCTTGAGGGGAGGCTTAATTTCAAGATCATTGCCAACCCAGCGAATCTTTACGCCTATGCTCTCAAGAACCTCGATCAGACGATTTACTTCCTCAATACGGGGTACGTTCTTAAGTCTTGTCGTACCTTGATTTAATAAGCTAGCAGCCAATAAGCCAACTGTCGCATTTTTGGACGATTTAACACTGATCGAGCCGTGAAGTTTGTGTCCGCCTTCTATTCGTAAATTAATTGAGGCATCGCTTAAGCTAATAAGAGATTTATTGAGGACATCGCTGATTCGGCCTAGGGTTTCTAGGCTTAGGTTCTGATGACCATGCTCAATACGGTTAACCGCGGACTGTGAGGTGTGAAGTCGGCCGGCAAACTCGGCTTGCGTTAAACCGCGTTCTTTTCTTATCTGAGATATTAAATCGCCAATTTTGGCATTTGTACTAGGCATTTGTTCATCTAATATACCATATGTGATACATTTTGTCCATCAGTTTAATAGTTTTTGTTTTTATTTAAGAGGTGATAAATATTATAGGCCTGAAGTCAATATATTGCTACAATTAAATGTATAACTCATCTGAGGCTAAATGAAGAGGAGTGCTCTATGAAAAAATTACAAGATGGGCAACTACAGAAGTTAATAGAAGCTGAAGAGCAAAGACAGCGTGATGAACTTGAGCTAATCCCAAGCGAAAACTATGTTAGTCGTGATGTATTAACGGCTTTGGGCAGTGTATTTACCAACAAATACTCGGAAGGATATCCTGGCCGACGTTACTATGGCGGTCAAGAAAACACTGATAAGATTGAAAATATTGCCATAGACCGTGCTAAAAAATTATTTAATGCGGACCATGCCAACGTTCAGCCACATTCCGGTGCACCGGCAAATATAGCCGTCTATCAGGCCTGGCTTAACCCAGGTGACACGATTATGGCAATGAGACTTGATCATGGCGGTCACCTCACCCACGGTGCCCCAGTGACTGCAAGTGCTAAACTTTATAATTTTGTACGTTATGGGGTTAAAGACGTTGAAACTGGCGAAATTGACTACGAAGAAATGCGACGCGTTGCCCTCAAAGAAAAACCAAAGATTATTTTGGCTGGCTTTAGCGGATATACCAGAAGCCTGGATTATGCCAAAATTGCCGCTATCGGCCAAGAGGTCGGAGCGGTGCTAATGGCAGACATGGCCCATATAGCTGGTTTGATCGCTGCCGGAGTACTACCTAACCCTTTTGACTATGGCTTTAACATTATTACAACCACTACCCACAAGACTCTACGGGGTCCGCGTGGTGGCCTAATACTAACTAAAGGGACTGTTAGCAATCCTCTTAGGGCTCCTGAAAAAACCATAGATAATTTACCTACCCTTATAGACCGAGAAGTCTTCCCGGGATCTCAGGGCGGACCACACATGAACACCATATTTGCTAAAGCTGTGGCCTTTGGAGAGGCCCTAGATCCATCATTTAAGGTTTATGCCAACAATATACTTATAAATGCCAAGCGCTTGGCAGACGAGTTACTCAAACGAGACTTCAAGTTAGTGGGCGGTGGTACGGATAATCACATGATCATGATCGATATGTTTGGTAGTTATGGATTAACCGGGCGAGAAGCCCAGGACGATCTTGATAAAGTCGGACTACCAGCTAATTGCAACGCCATACCGGATGATAAGCTTCCACCATACCGTCCAAGTGGCCTTAGACTAGGTACGCCAGCCATCACTACAAGGGGCTTAAAGGAAAATGACATGGTTACAATTGCAGACTGGATTTTACAGACCGTCAAAGCCCATGGTAATGATAAAAAGTTAGCGACCATAAAAGCCGAGGTCGTAGATTTTGCCAGAAGATTCCCACTACCTAGTGATATCTAAAAATTAGGGTAATAGTTCCGGTTCTTGCGAGAGAGTGACATTAAATATCTCTTGAACGATATCGACAATTTTTTTCTTGAATATCATAAGATCGTTGGTAGTCTTGGCGCTCTCATTAACGAGTATTAATGGTTGGCTGAACCAAGTTGCCATGCCGGTCTCATGATCATGCATGTCTTTGAACCCAGCTTTTTCTATAAGCCATGCAGCGGATAGCTTATACTTGCCATCATTAGTCGGCCAATGCTTAATATCTGGATAACGTGCAGCTAGCTCATTAAAGGCGTCTTGGTCAATAACTGGGTTGGCAAAGAATGACCCGTTATTAGCAATTTTAGCGGGGTCAGGCAACTTAGAGGTTCGGATTTCATAAACTGCCTTGCGTATGTTTTGCGGGGAATAATTGGTGATGTTTCGCTGGCTTAGATAGTCTTGGAGTGATGAATAAAAAGGTGGTTGCATATGCGTTCTGTACAAGTGAAAATTCAGATAAGTAATGAAATATCTGCCCTTGGCAGTGGTATTGAATATGCTGGAACGGTAATTAAACCCACACTCCTTATTACTCAGGATTATGAAGTTTCTGGTTTCTCTGTCATAAGCTTCCACGCTGTCTAGGGTCTGGGAAATTTCTTGCCCATAGGCACCAACATTCTGCACCGGAGTTGCACCGGCTGTTCCGGGAATTAAGCTAAGCGCTTCGATTCCGCTAGCGTTGTCCGCAACACTCCGCGCCACTACACCGTCCCAATTCTCGCCAGCACCGACTCTTATGAAATAGTCTTTATCGTCTTCATTCGTGACTTCATATCCAGGAAATTCATTGACAACAACTAGGCCATTAAAACCCTCGTCTCGCCAAATAATATTGCTGCCTGAACCAATCATCAAAACTGACAGCTCTCTTCTATCTGCCCAATCCAATGCGTCCAACAGCTCTTCCTTGCCCCGGACGTGAACCAAATAATTGGCCTTTCCCCCGAGTCGCATGGTTGAGTACAGCGCTAGGGGGACTTCATGCATTATTTTCATTAACTTTCATTATACCTCAGTGTTTAGCTTAGGCTTGCTTAGTACCCAAGAAGCGCGTTAATATATAGGTTATGCAGAAACCTTTCCTGGAGTTAGGCAATGAACTAAAAGCTATTCGCAACAAACAGCACGAGAGCCTTGCGGAAGTTTCTGGGGCAGTAGAAATTGATATCGACTTTTTAGAGCGTATTGAAATTGGTCAAGAACGCCCCAGTGAAGACCTGCTGATGTTACTTATTAGCCATTTTGATATTACCGAAGACGATGCCGTAGTGCTTTGGCAAATGGCCGGGTATTATGATCAGACAAATGTTGATAGAAACCCACTATTGAATGACCCGAATCATCCTGTAGTTGTCATGATGGCATTAGATAGCAGAATAATTTACAGCGATGATGCTCAAGTCAGTGTTGATAAAAAGGGCGTAGTGCTGAACTTTCTCCAGCACGGAGGAATAGCAAACCAACAGATACCAATTGCTAGAGTTGGTATGAGTCACGAGCAAGCTAAGAATTTATTAATAACCTTACATCAATCGTTGGTGACTGGGACTGAAGCCACGAAACAGAAAAGGCTTACTATCTCCAAGCAAAAAAATATCTCGAAACGTAAGAAATCCAATAGCCAAAAATAGAAAATACGACTTGGTCCTTTTTGTAAATGCTATTTACAGATAAGAACTTGGGGTGATATCTGGTATAATTGGCTTTATGCGCCCGTAGCTCAGCGGATTAGAGCACTTGTCTTCGGAACAAGGGGTCGGCGGTTCGAATCCGTCCGGGCGTACCATTATATTTTTTAATGTTATAATCTCTGTTTATCTTGTTCTGATATTGCATTTTTTGGCTCGAATCCTACTTGCTCGGCCAGATACAATCACACTAGCGATCAGGGTGTTTAGCGCTTTCGTGGAGATGATTGATAGCTCTATATGCAAGAAACAAAGTTAAAACAGCTATTGGTAACTCAACTAATATGGCAAGCAAAAGTGCAACCCACTGTTGTTTCCCCGATTTTGAAGTTAATATGTCAAACCAGGCATCAATGAATAGGATGGTTGATAATGAAATCGCCGATAATGTAAACCAAATAGTTTTTCTAATAGCAAGGAATGCTGTTAAGGCAAATAAGCATAACATTAAAACATCAAAACCCGCCCAAGCAAGATCCCAGTGATGAGCAAGCTGGCGTTCTGGTAGATCTTCTGCAAGAATATATATCCATGGTGCAAGTACAATAACCGCAACGGCATAAAGTCCTATAACCCAATTAGGTATCACCCATTTAGGAAAATGAAATATTTGTTTTTCCATGCGTGTCTATAATAACAAATATAATTAGTGGTTGTCTTTTATAATCTCAAATAGACCAGACCGTGAAGCTCAGCTAAGCACCATACTGTCTGATTAATACATATTGTTCACTAGTATAGTTCGAACCTCAGACAGTATGCCGTACCATTTTATTTACGCTTATACGTTTGGTGCTTGCGCTCTTTTATTACTCTGGTTTATTAATTTCTTATCAAATGTCCAAACAGGTAGTACGTTCTGCAATTCTGCGTAATTAAGAAGACAGCAATCCAAGAATGACCATAAAGGATGTTCAGAATATTCTGTGAGTGCTCGTTGGAAGAGTGTACGGCTACAGTTAAAAATTGGCTCATCTATAACTTTGTGAAGATTATCAGATACTAGGCTTCGTGGTATCTCATAAAACTTCTCAAGAGCAAAGGCTAACTCAACTAGTATTACATCTGGCACATGGAGTTCTTTGGTAGCTGCAAAAAGTTTATCTATAGACTTAGTGCGATTAATATCACGATCTAACAGCCAGTCCAGCAATATATTAGTGTCAACCATTATTTTCCACTAAATTCCTGAGCAACGTGCATGTCATAACCAACTCCGCTCACATAATTTTTATGTGATGTCTTGGCTTTTTCTAGGGCAAGCTTATTTGCTTGACGTATTTCTTTAATTGTTTGGGCCCGCTTGAGCGTGTACTCACCTGTCGATGGATTCTTAGTAAAAGATATAAGCATCCCAGGCTTAACTCCTAGATGATCACGTATTTCCTTAGGAATTGTTGTTGTACCTTTGCTAGTAAGTATGGTTTTGTATATCATGTATGAATGATAACATATAGTATTACCACAAATCAAAAGTATTACGACCTAATTACAGTGGTTCGAACCCCGGGCATTATGGTGTACCATATTTGCAACAAACAAAGACATCAGATCCGACGTCTTTTTTGATACTATTAATCTATGGACGATGAACTTTTAGACTTGGTAAATAAAAACGACATAGTTATAGGTACTATAAACCGCAAAGATTATAAACAACTTTTGGCTAAAGATATGGGTTATATACGTGCATCCGATCTGTTTATCATGAATAGCAAAGGTAGACTATATGTACCTGTACGCACCGCACATAAAACAATCGCACCAAATGGTCACGATTACAGTGTCGGTGGACACGTTGGATCGGGGGATGATTATCTTTCTACAATTATTCGTGAAGCTAAAGAAGAATTAAACATCGATATTCAAAAGGAAGATACAGCATTTATCACAAAAACAGTTTCTGAAACTATAAAGTACATACGCTGCGTTTATCTAATGTATTGCGATGAGACACCCGCGTTTAACCCTGATGACTTTGTTAGTGCTGAATGGCTTTATCCAGACGAGCTAATTAATAAAATTGATGAGGGGCATCCCGCAAAGAGCAGTCTCAAAGATACTGTGATCTTGTTACAAGGATACCTTGATAGCCACAAGTAAGATTCGAACCTCAGACGCTATGACATACTTGTCTTTGCGCTACCTTTGACAAACAATCAGTTTTGCAGTTAAATAAAGCTTGTAATAAACCTGAAATTAGTTAAAACAAAAATGTTTTTATTTAAAAAGAAATTAAACTCTAGCGGCTTTGGCCATATAGAACTAACATTGTTGGTTATTGTTGTGGTTGGCATATCTGGTGTTGGATACTCCGTCTATAAACATCTTGAAAAGAATACCGTAAACACCTATACAGCTCTAACCTCTTTTGTGTCTAACGGTATTCCATTTACTGAAAAAGCCTGTATTGCTTCTCAAACTGGTACCGCACCTAACTATATAGATACAGTAACTGCGTTAATATCCGTAAACGAACAAGCCGGTCCACGTACAGAGGTTATTAAAAACGGTAATGTCGTTACGGGTACTGGGTATAATCCTCTAGCATTTTATAGTATCGATGGCATTGCTCCTGTAACGGAAGATAATTGGGTTACTAGCTCGACCTCTACTATTAAATTTAATCTGGTGCCAAGTATATCAAGCGCTAGTTTTAACTTAGGCGTAGAAGCAACTCCGGGTTTGGCCATCCCAACTCCTGGATCATCTCAAACTATTGGTTCATTGACCTTATGTAACGCACCAATAAAAGTCTCGGTTGCAACGCCAAAGACTAAAACCATAATCCCAGTAATAAAGACCGTGACATCAGGGGCGACAACGACAACAACTACCACCATAGTAAACCCAGCCACAAAAAAGACTACAACTACGACTGCAACTACCAATACAGTAACAAAAAAGACCACTACGACAACCACCACTACGCCTACTACTCCAACCTCACCAACCACGCCGACCACGCCGACCACTCCACCAGCCACGCCCGCACCGACTATCTCACTAAGTGCTGCACCGACTAGCCTAACTTCCGGTAGTGCTTCTGTGTTGACTTGGAGTAGCACTAATGCCACTAGTTGCACCGCTTCGGGTGCATGGAGTGGCAGTAAAGCTACTTCCGGGTCTATTACTACATCAGGACTAACCATCACTTCAAGCTATAGCTTGAGTTGTAGTGGCGCTGGTGGAACTACTCTAGCAATTATTGTCGTGACGGTTACTGCTCCAACAACTTGCGCCAGCTCACCGCCAACAACTTCAAACAATCCCCTTTACCCTCTGTCTCAAGTTGAAAATTTCTCTGGTACAACCCTTCCTAGTGTTTGGCGTGACTATGGTAATGAAGTTCAGCAACCATCTGGTTATGTTGCCGCTGATCATGCCGTCTTTGTGCCTGGTACTGGCTTTGAACTTCAAGGCTACCCTGATTCAATTAGTGGCAATATTGGTGGAGTTACTGGAGGAAGTGGAGCAGTTTTGACTTATGTACCAAGCTCCGGTGGGTATGATGTTTGTTTCTCAATGAGCTCCGGCAACTGGCAGGATGTTCACTTAGTTTTAATCTCTTGGCCTACAGATAACAACTGGAATGAAGGAGAGAATGATTTCTTTGAAGGTAACCCTCAGGATATGGAGATAAATGTTCATGAAATCGGATCTAGTCCGCAAACCAATGTCTGGCAAGGAACTTGGCCATCCACTCTCGGTAATGGCAGTCCTCACCTTATCTCTACTCGTTGGGATCCAATTAACGGTTATAGGTTCTATCTAGATGGAACTTTAGTTGCTACCGCACCAATTAGCTCAACTGTTACTACCCCAACTACTAGTCATTTCTTATCGATGCAAATGCAGGATATGGATGAGGCTAGTACAAGTACTGAAACCGCTACTATCCATTGGACTGCTTCTTATGGGTATAGTAATTGATTCACTGATTGTTGAAACCGTTCGAACCTCAGGCAGTGTGGCGTACCAAGCAATATTACAGATTCATTTATCTCTAACCTTTACTGGTGCCATTTAGCATATCCGTTGTTAAGGTTCTGACTTCCGGACTATGACGTGCCGCACCACAATCCTTATATTGAGTATTCTAATAGATTATCATTATCGTCAAAATGAAAGTCACCCTTAATATATTCACCCTTAATAACTTTGGGTAACCAATACTTATCATCAGACCACATCTTATCGTAGGGTATTTTGTTTATAGAAAACCATCGAGGCGCCATTTCTTCAGTTTCTTTGGGTTCTCCTTCCCAGTTTTTACATACAAAAACTATTACCTGTTGATCCCATTCTTGCCTTTTAGGCGGAAAATAAAAATTGAGAGTTGCTACTTCTTTTATGTCTTTAGGGATAACCAGTATTTCTTCCTGGCATTCTCGTATTGTTGTTTCCTCAATAGTTTCACCTTTATCGGGTTTCCCCCCGACGCCGTTCCATTTTCCCTCCCCGAACCCTCGCTTTTTCATAGCTAATAGTATCTTATCGTTGTCTATTAAAAATAGAAGTGTGGCCTGCTTCATGCCTGCAATTATAGACCAATAGAAGGTGATACATTTAAATTTTTAAATTGTGTTTCTTGCTTCGTAGGCTATGATGTACCAAATTTTAACACTTAGGATTCTGTGCTCAGAGATCTGCTATTGTAAGCACTATCTTTTGGGCGATAGCTTAAGCAGTAGCGCCTTGCCCTAGATCACTAAGTAATGTAACAAGTTGTTCTTTCTCGATACCGGAGCAATTAATGTTTTCATTATGGGCTATCAGACTGCCTTGTATGAGCCTCTGGAACTTCAACACATCGCTTCTTCGTAAGTAATTAATAGTCTGAATGCTATTAATGAAATACTTAGACGATAGGACGAGAGACCCAAATAATGGACCAACCTTACCTTGAACGCTTAGTATGTCCCTAATCTGGACACTCATTATGTCTGCAGTCCTGAAAGAAGATCGGTGGACAATAGTGAGTTTTTCCCTGTCAATATGGATAGTATCTCGAAAAAAAGTAAATGGAGCTATCGTATCTGCCGTAAGTAATGTTTCCTGAGATTCAGTTGTTGTGAACAATAACTTTTCCTCAGGCGTACTTTCTATAGTCGGGGCTAGATTTTCGGTTCTCTTACGACGTAATCCTCTGCGCCTTACTACTTTATTAATTGCCATAACGGCATCTAGTGAATTGTTCGAGTCCCAAAATCTATAGGTATGTTTCATGATATAACCTTTCCACGCCACGTTTATGCGTGTGTTGCTCTTGTATGTTAAAGAAAATGTAGACCATGCACTACAAACAGCAGGTCTATAAATTGGCCTGAAATTTGGTGGGAATATGCCAAAGTTTGTGATTATATGAATGCTGGCTTCTAGGCCTTTGGGCTAGTTGTCTAAAATTTATTCTCATTCGAGAACTATTTTCTACTCTCTCAAAAACTAGTTCCGTGGATTCACCTGTGAAGATAACATCTCGAGACTCATTATTATCGTGCAAATACTGTCCGGAATTAACTGTTGGGTGTTTTTGCTGAATGTTCGTTCTTGCATTTGTTGAATGAGACATAATAATCTCCTCTCATTATTTGCTTGATGGAACAATGTCTAGCAGTTTTAGTAACACCCTCCTTGCAATTGATGCTCATGCTAATGTTAGCTTGCATTAATCATTATTACCTTATTAGTTAACTAAGTATGTGCTGTATGTCACTCCTCTGAAGAGTTGGTGTGTTCTCTTGCAACAGACCTTCAGTAACGTCGCTAGGGGGTAAGTTTCTCGCTGTCTTTATGTATTATTTCAGCTTCTTTGATCGACCTGCCGAGATGCCTAGCGATGATTGCCATGCGAATAGGAGTCATATTTGCCATCTGTTCAACGTCTTTCATTCTTGGATCGATGTCAACGCTGGGGTGGAGTTCGTCTCTTCTTGGTCTAGGGTGTAATACGATGCTGTCACGGGGCATTTTTTGGATTCTTTGGTAGTCAACAACCCATCCCTTATAGTCCTTAGCCAACTTTTTGCTACGAGCAGCCTCCGCTTTTTTGACTCCTGTGTACTCGTCGGGGTTACGGCCTAAATACAAAACGTTAGCATATCGCATGGCGCCATCCAAGTCCTTCGTCCGCGTCAGTCTGTCGCCAAGCAACTCTACTAAATCCTCCGGTACGACTGCTGCCTTGGATTCGACTGCGATTATGTTCATGCCAAGTATAGCGGCACCGATCATAAATGAATGGTGAGCGCGATATCGCTCATGATCGCCTACCATTGCAACTTCTACGCCGGCAAATTGTCCAAATTGCTTGTATATAGTGAATTCGTCGCCAAGAGCTTGGGTAGGGTGTTCATTTTTACCATCTCCTAGGTTAATAACTGGTACGGACTGCCAAAGCTGATCTTGTTCAAAGGCTTGCGCGATGACGCGTGCAGCGAGCGCAGGACCCCTGTCCTCTTCCGTGCGAATTCCCAAAATATCTGCTTGAGCAGCAAAGGCTACCCATGAGTCTTCAATTGATTCGCCCTTTGCCTCCGATGAACTGCCCATGCCGCTAATTAATACTGCTGATCCACCTAACTTATGCATTGCCGCCGTAAGGCTGCCGCCGGTTCGGGTGGAAGGCTGCCGCATAACTACTCTCATTTCTACATTAGACAGCAAAGCTACGCCGCGTTGTTTAGGGTCCTGGACGAATCTCTCTGCGGCGTACGCTTCCTCGATGTAGAGGTGTATATCTTCCGCGCTGAGTTGCCTCATTGAGAGTAAGTTTTTGCCTGTCGGATCGCCATTTATCGGCTCCATAACTACTGAATAATCGATTGGCTCTGGCGGTCCTAAAGTATTAATCTCTGGTGTTTTCATCACTACCCCTCCTTATAAAAAAACCAGCAGGTTGCCCCACCGGTTATTGTTATTGTTCTTATCCCTATGAAAATTTATAAAACTCCGTTGCTTAGTATAACATGCGTGTTTTAGCTAGGCTCAAAACAGAGGAGTTTAAACATAAACGGTATGGAGGGGCTATGTGGAAGCTATTGCAACCAAATTACAAGAGAAACCATATGTATTTATTGTGACTTTCAATAAAACTGTTGCGTGGAGCACGTGACTTTGCTATAATGACTATATGAAGCAAAATGTAACAGTTCAGTTAGATCAAGCTATAATCCGTGATGCTAAAGTTTTGGCGGCAAGAAGGTCGTCGTCTCTAAGTAAGCTTTTATCAGATCAAATACGGCTGATTGCCGCCCAAGAAGCTGACTATGAACATACCAAGAAGCTGGCTTTAGCCAGGCTTGACAAGGGTTATGCTTTAGGTGGGACTAAGATGCCCACTCGAGAAGAAATATATAGCAGATGATATTTTTGGATACCAATATTCTAGTTTATGCTTACGACTTAGATGAAAAACTAAAACATCAAATAGCCAAAGATATTTTGGCTGATTGCTGGAATAATCGTTCTGGTGCCCTTAGTACCCAAGTACTCCAAGAGTTTTATGTAACTCTAACGCGTAAATTGCCGAAAAAACTGCCTGTTCACGAGAGCAGAGAGATAATTAGAGAACTCATGTCATGGTCTATTTATCAAATTACGCCCGTAGATATAGTTAAGGCGTCAGAGCTAGAAGAAAAATACGGATACACATTTTGGGACTCTCTGATTATTGCGGCTGCTCAAAATACTAATGCAGAAATATTGTATAGCGAGGATATGCAAGATGGGCAGCAGTTGGACAATCTAAGAATTATCAACCCCTTTAAGTAGAGGTTGTGTTACTTGTGGTTGGGGAGGTGCTATGTGGAAGCTATTGCAACCAAGTTGCAAGAAAACCCGACTGTGTTTATAGCTACTTCTTAGGACACGGTGCTTGGTATATCTACCGAAACTAAGCTACTTATTGTTGGAGATTTGTCAGTATCAAATAAGCAATTCGTTGGCAATAGTAAATTAAACTAATGCTTTAGACTTCTGCTGGCATTAATTGTTTGTCTAATAGAATTTGTAAAGTGTCCAATAAGGGGCACCTGCCCAAATCGAGTAAGTACCCATAGAAGTAGAGCAACTATAATAGTTCCGCCGATTATGGCTCCGAAACCTGACGCTAACCCTTTATAAAACGTGAATAATACAGCCTGCTTTTTATTAATATAGCCGAGATTATAAAATTGTTGGAGTTTTTTACCCAGTTCCAGCTGTTGCTTTTCCTCAGGTATTAAACGTGAAGCCATACTTGAAATTATATCGTTAGAACTTAGCATTGCAAACTACAATAATAATCACAGTCTTTAACGCAAGCACAATAAATGATTTACAGTTCGTGGAGGACGACTCAAGCTATGGGTTACCACAATTAATGGCAGAGATAACACGTTGGCGTACTGTCATAGCTGCTGAGTACTCCCACCACGCTTTGACTACATATAAAGTCTGATTTGTTCGGGGCTTTTAAGGGACTGCTCGGTTGCAATACTCAACTATTGGATTAGTTGTACTGTAGATAATGAGCCTTGAAATGCTTGTTGTTCACTACTTAATAGATTAACTAGGGAGCTACTTGCGCCGTTCGGAAGACAGGTGTCTTGAGGTTCAGTATAAGAGATGTAATATGTACTGTACTGTTTAACTATCGTAACGTCTGGTTCTTTTTGCCCTGTTCCCTGACCCTTAGTCAACACGCCCAGTGCGTCAAAGTTTGCTGAGTCTGTACTACTATTGGCGGTGCAGCTACTTGCTTCTGAAGCCAGTAAACTAGTGGACATATCAGCAGCCGAGGATTGCGTTGAATAGTTATAAGTGAGCGTAGATAAAGACGATGGAACGGTTATCTGGATTCCTAGCTCAGGTATTTTAAATACCGACGTTGTTGGGGTGGTGCTTGTTGTAGTTGTGGTAGAGGTATTCTTTGTTGAGGTTGTTGGTTTAGTGGTTGATGTAGTAACTACGGGGGTCGTAGCAGTCTTGTGGTGATTCTTGTAGACCATATAGCCTACTACGCCAATCAAGGCAACTATAACTATCACTAATATTAACTCGACTGCGCTAAAGCCTGATTCGTTTTTATTTAGTTTATTCATAATGAAAGTTTAGCATAAGCTTTAAGTGTTGGGGGTAACCAATCGCAATTTTACTAGTTTAATTTATGTGTCTGAAATCAAAAGTGTTTACGCCCCAAGGATAACAGATATAAAAGTGGCGGGTTTCTATCGAAAACTGATGATTCTGTATTCGTGGAGGGGCTATGTGGAAGCTATTGCAACCAAACTACAGGAAAACCCGACTGTGTTTATTGCATCTTTTTAGGCCACTGTGCTTTTAATATCTACCAGCTTCAGAGTAGTTTTAAGCATTCAGTGACTTTTATTATTTTTATTCGCTTATATTCTCTCAAGTCTAGAAGTTGCTTGTCTCCAGTTACCAAATAATTAACATCTCCCTTAACCGCAGTCTCTAGTATCCGATTATCTGGTTTATCGGGTAGTATGTCTAGAAAAGGTTCAAAGTATAAAATCTCACTTTCTCCTAAGAGATTAGTCAGATTTGTTAAATTCTTGGGGCTAACTTTAAACTTTTCTTCTAGAATACGATTAGTTTCAGAAATTATATAGGGTGATAGAACCAATTGATGTGCCCCGCCCATAGTGCTAAGCAACAGCTTCTCTGGCTGTCCATCAAACAGCAAAGCAGAAATAATGACGTTAGTATCTAGAACTAAACGCATTATCTATGACCTTTGACTACTGACTATTTTTGCAACCTCAGTCTCGCTCAGGTCGTTGCCCTTATATTCGCCTCTAACGGAGTCAGTTAGATTTTCCCATTGCTCCAACGTAGCTAGTTGCTTTCGTACAGCTTGACGAACAAAATCGCTACGACTGTAACCTTGTTTCTTGGTTTGAGAGTCAATCCTCTGAACAAGTTTGGCCGGCATTGATATATTAAATGTTTGTGACTTCATACAATCATTGTATGTGATTATTGGGTTGCTGTCAAGTAGTGAGGCCACAGTGCTAGTGCGTATCTAACACCTAGTGGGATTAGAACTATTTAACAGATATAAAAATGCCTCTCAAGTTGGAGAGGCATAGGTACGAACTAAATTACATCTGTTGAATATACTTGGAGGGGCTACGTGGAAGCTATTGCAACTGAAATACAATTAAATCCTAAAGTATTTGTAACAATACTGACTAACGCTTACGATGGTCAGTAAAGAAATAAACAATTGCGACGAATGGATGGATTATAAACATACCAACTATCCACCAAGTCTTTGCTTTATCGCTAAGCTTTTTATTAAGGGCTGCGTCAACAATCATCCATATTTCGAAAGCAAGAATCAATAACGCGACTAAAATAATGATCGGAAGCCATACTCCGAGGTGCCAAGTATGATGACTGTACATAGCAAGTATTATAGCATTCTTTAGGAGTGTAAAAACGCTTATGGTAGTGGAGGGGCTACGTGGAAGCTATTGCAACCAAATTGCAGGAAAATCCATTGCTGTTTATTACTAGCTTAAGCGTCGCGCCTTAACACTAACCAATAAGTGGCTCCTATAGGTATTACCGCCAATATTAAATACAGGGCTGTTTCAATTCTTTGAAAGTCCCAATATCTATACGACGGCTGATATTGAGTTTCTTGTTGATATCCAAGTGAGCTCAGGCAATTAAGACTTACGGCTGGTCCACCATTCTGACTATCAATTGCTTCTGGTGTCCCGTTCCCAGTAGGAGCGGCTACGGCTTTACTATGTCCACTTGGTATTCCACCAAATCCTGGAGGAGAAGTAACAATACATTGTTTAGGCGGATTAGCCCAATCAAGAGGCTGATTCTGACTACTTACTGTCGTTTGACTGACTATCAGTGTAGCGCCGTTAGTGGTAGGGTCGTTTGAATTAGTAGGCGCTCCGTTAATCTTTGAGTTGTTAAGTAAAGACATTTTGTAGCTAACTGGTGTTTCATAGTGCGGCCTTATAAAATTAGGCACGACAACCAGTACGATAGCAATCAATAAGACTAAAGTAATACCAAGAGCTACCATTGTTCGTCTAAACCAAGCACCAAGCGCAATGCCCAGACTAACAGCAAAGACACTATAAGCAACAGGAGCTATACCCTGAGTGTTGAAGAAGATTTCATGAAATCGGTTTAGGTTTATGGCATTGTTTGTTTTAGACCACCAAGTCATTAGAGCTGCAAACGCACCAGCAATAATTACCGTACCGAGAATTACCCAAATCAGTTTAACGGTCAACCACCTTTTACGAGAAACGCTTTGTGTCCATACTAACTTGTTTGTGCCATCAGTATATTCCCTTGCTAGAAGCGGCACACCCCAGAATAAGCCTAATACAATTGGGATAAACAAAAACGATACAGGTACAAGGTGAAGTATGAGACCATCTCCGTTACCTTGGAATAACTCACCACTTACCTGACTGCATGTATTTGTATTACCACAAGTAGCAAGAGCGTGTTGATAGGTGTGCCAGTAATGTAAACCGGTTGGTATCATTAGTGCTGCAAATAAAGCTAGAAATATACCGGCAACCATAAATTGTTTGCGGTGTTGTCGCCAAGCTAACCAATTCATCGGACACCTCCTTTCGCTGCTATTGTGTCTGCCTGTTCTCTACTTTGCCCCATATAAGCAAGTACAATTTCTTCAATATCTACATCCCTCATATGCCAGTGTGAGTCGTGATACTTAGTATCGTTTAGGCGGACTAATAGAGTAGTTTCTCTTGCGGTATGTGATTGCTGGATAATTGTATATTTATCGCTGTCAACTGCTTCTTTTCGTACTCCAACCAGCAATTTGTGAGATTTAAGAGCAGTTTCAATATCTTCACAAAGTTGTGTTTCTCCAGAGGCTAGGATAACAATGTGGTCACAAACTCGCTCTAAGTCAGCTAAAAGGTGTGAGGACATAACTACTGTGAGTTCACCATCAGCGTCAGTTACGGCTTGAGCTAAAGATTTTAAGAAGTCTATACGAGCAAGGGGGTCTAGAGCAGCAACAGGCTCATCAAGCAGGAGTAGCTTTGGTTTCTTTGCTAATGCCAAGCCTAAAGCTACCTGCGCTCTTTGACCGCCAGATAATTTACCGACTGGGCGGTCAAGCGGTATGGCTAGTTCATTGAGACGTTTTGTAGCTAATTCAGAGTCCCAGTTGTCATTAAGGTGTAGACCCATAGCAATATGTTCTTTTGCATTAAGCCGAGCATACATAGGTATTTCTTGGGCTAAATAACCAATCTCAGATAAATATTCAGGGCTTTGAGAGGGGGATTTATTTAGCACATTTGCACTACCCGCACTTGCTCTACTGAGACTAACTAGCAGCTTTAGCAGAGTAGTTTTACCTGCGCCGTTTGGGCCAACAAGTGCCGATACACTTCCTTTAGGAACATTGATACTACAATCTTTTAATGCCCAAAACGACCTATACCTTTTCCCAAGACCTTTAGTCTCGATGGCGTTTTTACTTATTGTTTGTTGATTCATTATTACCCCTCTTAATGTTATGCAACGTTGAATTTATTAGCGCTTCGATTGATTCTTCATCAAGCCCAGCTTTCTTTGCTTCGTTAATCCAGTTGATTAAACTATTCACTACTGCGTTTTGTATTTCTGGCGGAGGTCCTGCTGGTCTACCCAATACGAATGTACCACTACCAGTTCTTCCTTCGACAAGTCCTAACATTTCCAGCTCCCTATAAGCTTTGAAAACGGTGTTAGGGTTAATAGCTACCATGCCTACTACTTCTTTTACAGTGGGCAATTGGTCTCCCTTCAGAAGTATCCCTAGACGAATAGCTTGCTTAACTTGCTGTACGATTTGAAGGTACGGTGGAACTCCAGAATGGGTACTAAGTCTGAATGTAATCATAATAGTACCATTATACTAGGTTCATAGTGAAATTATAAGCCTGATTTTTAGTGTGTCAAATATAAATAGAAATAGTATCCACACACCATCACGGACTCGAACTTTTTAACAGATACGAATGAAGCTCTAAAAACAACACTTCCAACTTAGAGACAAATTCTTATCTGTTAGCAACTAATGGAGGTGCACCCCAGTAATAATTTACACTTCTTGATAGAAGAAATGGTGCGTTGGAGGGGTATTATTGGTCAAGATTACAGTAGAAGTAAGCAGAATAAGCCTAGTCATTATCCTTAGTATTCCCTGTGTGATTAACACTTTATTATTAGACTAAATTTAGTAAAGAAGGTTAAACGACCCTTTTTACTTACTTTTATTGGTGGTGTTTACTACCCTGATTGTATGAAAGTAATGACTGAAGTGAAATAATGATGACTGGGATACTTAATAGTCCAGTCAACCATTGGCCTACACTTGTAGTCTCGCCTGGTTTGAAAACATCATGAAAGAAAATCATGTCTACAAACAGGAAGCCTAAAATCAGAACTATATAAATTAACTTTTTCATATTCTTATTATACAACACTAATCTTCCCAGCTGTGGCCAAGCTCACTAAGAACAAGCCAGACTCTGACATCTTTAAGTTCTGGAACATTTTTCATTATATGAGACCTTACAGCCAAACAAATATCATCCTGCTTTTCTACCCTCTCGCTAAAAGCATGAGCAAATATCTCAAACTCCATGTCGGCTATCATTCCTTCTGATGGAGTATGTAGTAGTCTGACGGTTATGTCGTTTGTTTTAAGGCTTATTTCATTACAGGTTAATTGTTTGGCAATTAATTCCTTTAGGTCATCAACATGACTTAGAACCATATCTTTTTGCTTTTCGCTTGAATAATATGTGTTTACTATAGGCATGGCTTAACTATACCAAATACTTAAGAGTTGGGTTCAAACAAAACTAGACTGGTCTATCAAAAATACAGATACAAAAGTTAGTGGAGGGCCCAGTGGGACTTGAACCCACGACACCCTGCTTAAAAGGCAGGTGCTCTAACCAGCTGAGCTATGGGCCCATTACATTCAGTTTGACCTGAACTTATCAAAAACCATACGAATCATTTAACCCTCCGTATGGTTGCTTTTTTCCTTAATATAAAGGAAATAACTCCTTACATTATCTTGCTTTTTACTGATAAGTCAATGCTTCTTAAGAAGACCGCTCTTAGAATGCTTGCCGTTTTGACGACCAAGTAACATAAAGACGATACAACTAAGCGCCCCAAAAACTACTATTACTGTTTGATATTGGTAATAATGATGCCAAATACTGGCGTTTTGTATATTCATGCTTAGGCCAGCCGGCAAGATTGGCACGAGAAGCAATGCCAGTAGTAACCCTGTCGCAATACCTGGTACCAAATCAACTATTAACTTAGATTTTCCGTGGACGGTATGGAACATCAGAAGAAGAGTTAAAATTGGGGGTAGCAATAAAAGTGCCAGACGCATTGATGAAAAACTTATGTGACCTGATGGTGAAAGCGGGCTTAAATATGAAGTAGCGTTATTGGAAACGAAAATAACTAATACTTCACCTACGCACAGGCTCATGAATAATATTGCAGCATTAACTCTAAGGATAAAAGCCAATATGGCTGGAGCGAGTATACAAAGACCAAGTATTATTGCTGGAGTCATGCTTTTAATAATAGCATGAGCGTTTTAAAACCATTAAGCCCTTTAGGCTCCAATTTTATCTTTGCGACGTTTGCCTTTGAAATTCTGTTCGACATAATCAAGGATATGGCTGGCAACATTATGCCCAGTAACTTTTTCTATACCAAAACCTGGACTAGAGTTAACCTCCAGTACTAGTGGGCCTCGTTTGGATCTCATCATATCAACTCCGCAGACAGCTAAGCCCATAGCCTTGGCGGCTTTTTGAGCAGTCTTGCGCTCTTCATCAGTCAGCTTTATAGACTTACCTTCACCGCCCTGGTGGAGGTTGGAGCGGAAGTCATCATCAAGGCTTTGTCGCTTCATACTGGCAACAACTACGCCATTAACAACAAACGCACGAATATCTTGCCCGGCACTCTCTTCGATGAATTCTTGGACAATAAAGTTTACACTCTCAACATAAAAAGCTTGCATCACAGCCTTAGCGGCATTCTTAGTTTCAGCTAATACCACACCGTTTCCGTGAGTACCCCTAGCAACTTTAATAATTACTGGTGCGCCACCGACTTGTTCAAGAACGTCGTCTACGTCAACAGTTTCTCGAGCAAAGACTGTTTTTGGTATCCCAACTCCGGCCTTAGCCAGTAATTGCATGCTTCGAAGTTTATCTCGTGAACGAACAAGTGCTATAGAAGTCGTTGTAGTGAAAACGTTTTGCATCTCAAACTGCCTTACAATTGCCGAGCCATACTTTGTTAGACTCGAAGAAATTCTTGGTATAATAACATCGACGTCTGATAAATCCTCGCCGTTATAGCGGACTACAGTAATCCCTCTTTCAACAGTTACGTAACACCTAGCATAGTTAATAACCCGAACACTGTGGCCGCGTTTCAAGGCTTCTTCCTTGAGACGTTTAGTGGAATAGTTTCCGGGGCCCTTAGATAGGATAATTATGTTCATGGTTGCTCCTTATATAACAAAATCCTTAGTGGCTTGCTCAGAATGTTTCTCTATTACAATTAATTCGTTGTGGCCACGTTCTACGTCTACCAGAAATTTTCCGCGTAGTATATTACGACCAACTAGCACAGGATACTTTTGTGAGGAACGATTAGCAAGGGTAAAATGTGCACGAATTCTACGCCCAGATACTAAGATTAATAATCTTACGGCGTATCGCTCTTCCTTTACGCCTATGGAACTAATAATTACACGAGTGTTGAATGCCCGAGTACGCAAAACTTGACCGGTGTAATATTCACTAGCAGCATCAAAAAGTGTATATTGTAACATTCCATTGACCACTTCAATGTTTGACGCCCAGATGGCAGATGTTGTTGCCCCCGTGTCAACGCGCGCTACAACATTCTCCAGGCGTAACTCTGGAAAGCCGATAAGTTCGGTCTGGCCAATTAATTTTTTATCTGGTGTCATTACGTACTAAATTATAACATATTTAGTTATATATTTCAATACTTAACTTGGACGCTGTGGGCATGGTTAACTCGAACATAAACAAATACTATGGTTACCACAATTAGTAGAAGTAGGGTAATTAACATGGGGATGAAACCCTTTTGGTCGTTCTTAAGCTTTTTCATATATAGGGTTATTATAGAACGTTTTTAGCTAAATATAGATTTTTGTGAGTTTTCGTTAAAATTCTCGAGTAAGCTACGCTGCCTTTTGCTGATTTTTGTCGGGGTATCAACTATTAGAGTAACTATGTGTGTGCCCCTACTACTACCGCGAAGGTGCGGCACGCCGTGGTTAGAAAGTTTGAAGTCTGATCCAGATTGAGTGCCAGCTGGCACTTTCATCGTTACTGGGCCATCGATAGTTAACACGTCTATCTCTGCTCCAAGCGTGGCATCAACCATGTTAACATGTTCTTCGCTGAGAATAAGGTCACCTTCTCTGGTGAATTTCTTGTCGGCTTTTACCCTTACGTTAACATACAGATCACCCTTGGGGCCATTAGCCACTGCTTCGCCATGTTCGCGCAGGCGTATAGTCGCTCCATCATCTATACCGGCTGGTACTTTAAGCTTAATGTTCTGGGCTTTTTTGGCCGTACCTTTACCATGACAAACACTACAGACCTTTTCAGGAATCTTGCCCGTACCGTGACAAACAGAACAAGTTGCTGCTTGCTGAATATTACCAAACACTGTCCGCATAACATTAGTAACCTGACCCTGGCCATGGCAATTATCGCAGGTCTTTAAACTATATCCCGGTTCAACCGTCGTGCCCTTACAATGCTCACAATTATCTTCAATATTTAAGTTAAGTTCGACTTCTGTACCAAATACGGCTTGCTCAAAGCTAATCTCCACTCTGGTTTCTACATCACGGCCCTGAACCTGCCGCTGTCTTGTGCTATGGCCTCCACCGCCGAAAAAGTTCTCAAATATATCACCTAAGCCTAAATCACCGAAATCAAAGTTTACGCTCTGCGCTCCACCGCCGAAACCGGCGTATGGGTTACCGCCATCACTAGCAGCGCTACTGCCAACTCCGGCATGACCAAATTGGTCATAGCGTTTACGTTTTGCTTCATCCTTTAAAACCTCATAGGCCTCATTGAGCTCTTTAAATTTCTCTTCATCGCCACCCCTATCAGGATGATGCTCGACTGCAGCCCGACGAAATGCTTTTTTTATTTCATCAGGACTGGCAGTCTTGCTCACACCTAAGACTTCGTAGTAATCTCGCTTAGCCATGCAGAGACTCCTGGAACAATAGCTCCAATGTCATGGCCGAGTTCACTACCGGCTCAGCACCTGTGGTTAATGTGTTGTTGCGAATCGTTTTACTCACTTCTGGGTAAATTGTAGCAAAGTCATAGACAGAACTAAGCATAGTTAGTCCTATTTCTTCTCTTCTTTCTTCTCTTCGTCGACTACTTCACCTTCAACTGGTTCGTCTTTATCGGTCTTTTCGTCTGGCTTAGACTCAGCATCAGTTGCCGCCTGCTCTTCTTTAGAGGCATTCTCGTACATCTTTGCGCCTATAGGCATCAGTTTGTCGTTAAGTTCCTTGGCAGCGGTCTCATAGGCTTCCTTATCGGTCTTTTCGTCAGCAGTAACCTTTTTAGCTGCCTCAACAGCTTCATCTAAGGTTTTCTTATCCTCATCACTCAACTTATCGCCATTATCTTTTTTCAGCTTCTCGGCTGCGTACACAGCATTTTCAAGTACGTTTTTTGCTTCAACTGTCTCGCGCTTGGTCTTATCTTCTTCGGCATGAGCTTCAGCTTCTTTGGCCATCTTCTCAACTTCATCCTTACTTAGACTGCCCGAGCCCTGGATTGTTATATTCTGTTCCTTACCCGTGCCTTTATCCTTGGCGGTAACGTTTAGGATCCCATTAGCATCAATATTGAAGGTAACTTCAATCTGCGGAACACCACGAGGGGCTGGTGGAATACCATCAAGCACAAAGCGCCCTAATGATTTATTGCCTTCTACCATGCCTCGTTCACCTTGAAGTACATGTACCTCAACTTGAGATTGATTGTCGGCGGCGGTTGAAAATACCTCTGATTTACTAGATGGAATAGTGGTATTTCGCTCAATTAGCTTGGTCATTACGCCACCCATTGTTTCGATACCAAGGCTCAGAGGTGTTACGTCCAGAAGAAGAACGTCCTTAACATCACCCTGCAAGACACCGCCTTGAATAGCTGCTCCAATGGCTACTACTTCATCGGGGTTTACTCCCTTCATAGGCGCTTTACCGAAAATATCTTTAACCTTTTTTTGTACTGCTGGCATACGTGTCATGCCGCCAACTAGTACGATGGCATCTATGTCACTGGCTTTCAGCCCAGCATCTTTTAGGGCTTTTTCACAAGGATCGGCAGTTTTATCTATCAAATCAGCCACTAGGCTTTCTAGCTTCGAACGAGTCAGTTTGTGCTCAAAGTGCTTTGGGCCATCAGCGTCAGCTGTTAGGAATGGGATATTTACATCGACTTCTTGAGCGGTACTGAGTTCTATCTTTGCCTTCTCAGCTTCATCTCGAAGTCTTTGCATAGCAGCTTTATCATCACCTACGTTAATACCAGAGTCTTTTTTGAATTCATCAACAAAGTAATTGACTAGTACTCGGTCAAAATCTGCTCCACCTAAGTGAGTATCACCGTTGGTTGATTTGACTTCAAAGACTCCATCACCTAGCTCAAGAATAGACACGTCGAAAGTTCCTCCACCGAGGTCGTAGACAGCAATTTTCTCATCAGTTTTGCCTTTATCTAAGCCATAAGCCAAAGCGGCGGCGGTTGGTTCGTTAATGATACGCTTGACTTCAAGTCCGGCAATTTTACCGGCGTCTTTTGTAGCTTGGCGCTGTGAGTCATCGAAATAAGCCGGTACGGTGATTACGGCTTCGGTAACGGTATCGCCAAGAAAGGCCTCGGCATCGGCTTTGAGCTTGGACAGGATCATAGCACTGACTTCTTCTGGGCTGTATTCTTTGCCGGCCATTTTGACCTTAACGGACTGTCCGCTTTTGACAATGTCATAACCCATGAGCTTGATATCTCTTTGGACTTCCTTATCCTCAAAACGTCGACCAATTAGTCGTTTAACTTCGTAAATGGTGTTGGCTGAGTTAGTAACTTGTTGTCGGCGGGCTACCTGACCAACCAAACGCTCACCGTTTTTGTTGACGGCTACGACACTTGGCGTGGTTCGAGCACCTTCAGAATTAGCTATAATCTCTGGTTTACCAGATTGCATTACGGCCATTGCCGAGTTTGTTGTTCCTAGATCGATTCCAATTATTTTTGCCATATTATTGTTCTCCTTCTTGCTTAATTACTTCTGGGTCTTGTACTTCTTGAACCTCTTTGGTGATATCTTCCGGTCGATTGGTTATGGGAGCTGGGATGTTTTGCCTTGGAAATCCATCTTTCAATACATCAAAATTGGGCATTTTATCTATCCTCCATTTTCACCTTAACCATAGCGTGGCGTAAAACTTCATCACCGAGTTTATAGCCAGCCTGCAACTCTTCACTAATTACTTCATGAGTGCCTTGGCCATCGTCCATACTAACAGCTTCGTGATAACGAGGGTCAAATATTTGGTGATCGGTTGGGATGCGTTCTATGCCAAGGTCGCCAAAAATCTTGGCGAATTGTTTAGCAACACCCTGAACCCCTTTGACATAATCACTGTCCTCCAGATCTTTAGGGGTGTGCTTGAGGGCACGATCTAAGGTATCTAGTGCTGGTAGTAACTCTCGGATAACCATCGCCTTATAAAAGCCGGCCATTTTGTTTCGTTCTTCCTCAGATCGACGACGAAGATTGATGGCATCTGCCCTTTCTTGTTGGAGGGCGGCAGTAAGTTCCATAACCTGTTGTTGGAGGGCGGCAGGGTCAAGTTTTTGCTTCTTTGGAGCCTGGCTATTTTTAGTCATAAAGTGCCCCCTCAAGAGCCTCGCCTGTATGGCGAACCAATTGCATAACATCGCGGTAGCTTTGCCTAGTAGGCCCTAGTACGCCAATATAGCTTTGGTCGGAGTATGGACTGCGAAAACGACTAATAATCAAGCTACAACCAGCACTACGACCAATTGGATTTTCTTGACCGATATAGACGTTTAGCGGCTCATTAGGGGCAGCTTCGTATAGCCAAGGCTCAAGATTGTCCAACAACCTCGCAACTTGTTGGACTTGATCGCCACTCATGAACTCCGGTTGGCCAAAAAGATTGGATAGACCGCTCATATATAATTGGGGCCCGATAGTGGCCAGTCCAAGATTATGCGTTAGCTCAACTAACGTCTCGACGGCGTTCCTAATAGTCCGCTCCGGCAAACCGCCACCTGTAACACGAGCTGAAATTGCCCGTTCGCCTCTGTTTTCGATCAATGGTAATTTTTCATTTGCTAAATTGTTAACGTAGTAACGATAGCCTTTATCGGTGGGTATGCGGCCGGCACTGGTATGTGGTTGCGTGATAAAACCGTCACGCTCTAAGTCGGCCATTTCAGACCTAATCGTCGCACTACTTACTTTAAAAACTTTTGCCATAAGACTACTGCCCACTGGGCTAGCAACTTCGGCATATTGTTCAATTATGGCACTAAGAATTTGTTCTTGTCGTTTTGTCATAGCACTCATTCCTTACAAGTGCTAGTGTAGCCAACTAGCACTCACATGTCAAGAGTGCTAGTTATTTATTTTGCTAGTGCTTCCTGGGTTTTTTTGAGTAGCGTTTTAATGAGCTCACGTGCCTCTTTTTGAGCCTTCAAGTCAATCATGCCCTTTACGATATCATCAACCTGTTTGGTGGCATGTTCAAGTGAGTCATTCACGACAATCAGCAGATTTTTCATGGCAATTGCCTCTTGAAATATTTTGTTGGCAGTTTGCATGCGTCGGTAATATTCATTATCGTGAAGATGGCCTCTAGTGCTAAGTCGTCGTTGCCATTCTTTGAAACTGGGTGGTAGGACTAATATAGCCGTTACGTCTGGTTTGGCTTTTAGAATTTGCTGAATGCCACCAATATCGACATCGGTAACAGAGATCTTATGATTAAGAGAGGCTTTTTCAAGTTCACGAATACTAATACCCGACACTTGTTGGTTATGAATAACTTCTGCTTCTAAAAATTCACCCTTTTTGAGATCACCTAGAACGTCCTCTTCGCTCCTGAACCAATATTCTCGGCCATTTTGTTCTAGGATGTCGTTATTGATACGAGGTTTACGAGTAGTGTCTGAAACTATAAAGTTGTAGTGGTTTGTCGCTAGAAGCTTGTTGATCAGGGTATTTCGGCCGCTGGCCGAGGGGGCCACGAGCAGTACCAATTTTATGGACTTTAGGCTTTGTTGAGCTCTTTTAGAAACCCGATAAGTACTAAGTATATCTGTAAATTCTTGCAGATGGTCGAGGTGGTTCTCCATATATAATTTATAGCATAGTGAGCCGGTTACGACTAATGATTAGCGTAGTCTAATAGTGTGGCCTTCATCAATATTTGAGCTTCCTGGGGTAGCCACGTTATCGGCATTAGGTCGACGTTTGCGGGTTCGTTTTCGCTTGGGCTTGTCGATAATACTATTTGTACCTATGCTACCGCTAAGAGCCGTATGGGCTACAGAAATTGGTGCTGGTTGCTTTGGTTTTGGACTAGGTGAAGGGGGTTGAGAGAGCGCAGGTTGTTTCTGCTGAGGTACTTCTTCAGGATTTAGGTATCGTTCGCTAACAAATCGTTCGATATATTGCCTGCTCACGGCATAGGTGGCACGGCTGTGATCAATAATTTGCTGACTGTAGTCGGTTGGCTGTTGGGGTAGGTTAAGGGTAATTGACGAAAAGGCTTGAACTTTTTCGCCTTCGATAGTCATGCTAACAACAAAATGGCGATTGTGCATATGGACTAGGTCATGTTCCTCGAATTTTGGCTCAAAGTAGCGTAGCATCGTGCGAGCATCATCAGCACTGGTTCGAAAGCTAATTATTGAACCAACGTTACCGAATATGGCATCACGGACTTCTGGTAGCATCTGGGCAATATACTGGTTGGCCACCGTAAGATTAAGCCCATACTTCCTGGCTTCACTTAAAATTGTAGCGAAGCTATCTGTAGCAAAGTTCTGGAATTCATCTACGTAAAGATAGAATGGGCTGCGATCATCCCGGGCAACATCGGCTCGGCTCATGGCTGCCATCTGTATTTTGGTAACTAGTAGAGCGCCAAGTAAGGCTGCATTATCTTCACCAACTAGCCCTCTGGATAAATTAACTATTAGTATCTTTCTCTCGTCCATGATTTGGCGGATATTAAAACTACTCTTGGGCTGCCCGATAATGTTTCGAACCAAAGGATTAGCCGTAAATGCTCCGACTTTGTTGAGTACTGGGGCTACGGCTTCGGCGGCAAATTTATCATTCCAACTGGCAAATTCAATCGTCCAGAAGTTTCTGACTACTGGGTCGACAACGTGTTTTAAAACAGTATTCCTAAACTTTTTATCAGTTAGGATTCGAGTAATATCTAGCATCGTAGCTTCTGGATAATCTAGTAGTGCCAGAATGCTATATCGCAAGATGTATTCCAGTCGTGGCCCCCAGCTCTCGAACATTCTCTTCAAAACTCCAATAAGTTCGGAACAGGTGTGGGTTTTTAGTTTGGGGTCATAGACTTCCAAAGGATTGAAACCCATCGGAAAGTCGGTATCGGCGGGATTAAAGTAAATCACATCATTAATTCGCTCGGCTGGTATGCGGCTCAAAACACCCTGGGCATAATCACCGTGAGGGTCAATTACTGCGAAACCATATGGACTAAAAATATCTGATATGGTCAGTAGCTCCAGTAGGCCAGATTTTCCCGTACCGGTTTGACCAATAATATATAAGTGGCGTCCTCTATCGATTCGGGGTAGCCCATAGATTGTGTTGTGACCTCTGAAATTAGTCGTAGCTATCGGACTAACATTACCGTCAGTTGGGCCTTCAATGATTGGTAAATTTGCTGGCGGTTCAGCAGTTTGTGCTATAGACCAGAGGATATATGGTGTTTCGACATTGGTATGAGGTAGGTGATAGAGCGTGGCGACTTCTTCGATATTACACATGAAGCTGTGCTTGGCGATAGCGCGAACTCTATAGTAGGCCTCGACCTGACGGTCGACGACCTTGGTTTGCTCAAAACCATTCAGGTAGGTTGTGTTGAACTGCTTGTAACTGGCAATAATCGACTGGAGGCGTAATCTTGCCTCAGGTCCGGTTATGTTCCCTTTGTAAACAATTCTAAGAACTGTCTCAAAAGCCAACTTTTGACTTTTTTCCTCCGCGGCACTGACCCTTGTTTGTTCATAGTCAGTCAGTTTGGCGGCCTCAGGCTTCTGACTTGGCTGCCCCCATAATGTGGCCATGAAAGTTCCAGGCCCCATTGGTTTGGTTTTCTGGTTAGAAATATATTGTTCGCTCCGCTTGTGCCAATTAGAAGCTGCCGGACGAATTACCATCTGGATCCAAGCCTCTTCGTCATCGCCAAACTTTGCCAAGGTTGCAGTTATGGCAGCTAAAGGATCTACTTCAAAGCTTTGAAAGGTTTTTATGGGCAAAGCATCGTTATTGGTGAACTTGAGCTCAGTGGTTAGGATGCTTGCGTAATCATGCTCGTGGGCAGAGGCATAGTCTTCAATCTCAGAAATATGTACCGTGGGATACTGGGCATAGATCTGTTCTTCTACGAAACTTGTTAGATATCGGGGTACCCATACATAAAAACCAATTCTTTTTTTAAGTACCGCTATTTCAAAACTTATTCGTTCCCGGTCAGGCTTAGCAAACCGGCTTTTGGCTGGCATAGTTAATAGACCATTTAGGCTGGCAAACATCTGTTCGGCTGCGAGCTCTTTCTTATCGTTGGTACGAGGAACCTGAAGGAGTAATAGGATTCCCTCACTGTTAGCCTGATCTGGTGTCTGTTCTGATGGTTTCATTATGTCGTATTAAATACATTTACCAATAGAGTATATTGTCGCATTTTTTACGGCTAAAATACAGATAAGCGTTAGTAGAGACTGGCGGTTTTAGGCATTACACAGCCTTTTAACAGAGTCTTTACTTCGTCGGCATCTATGGTTTCTTTTTCTAGGAGAGTAGCTTCTAGAGCGTCCAGGTTCTTGAGATTAGCCTTTATAACAAACCTGGCACGAGTGGCAGCTTCAGTAATTAGGCTTTCAACTTCATCATCGATCACTTTGGCAGTTTCGTCGGAGTATTCACGGTCATGAATTAAGCGATCCATCATCATGCCCTCATCGCTATGGAAAACTTGGTCACGAAGTTTCGTGCCCATACCCTGATTAACAACCATGTCTCGGGCTAGTTCGGCGGCCTTTTGTAGATCACTACCTGCACCTGTCGTTACTCGGTCTTTGCCGTAGACTATTTCTTCGGCTATGCGGCCACCTAGCATACGCGCTAGGATATCTTTGTACTCAATAATAGAGTGATAACTTTTATCCTCGGGTGGGATGAACCAAGTTACACCACCGGTACCGCCACGGGGAATAATAGTAACTTTATGAACGAAATCACTGTCAGGTAGAACATGGCCAACAATGGCATGACCAGCTTCGTGATAGGCCGAAATCTCTTTTTCTTTCTTACTCATTACCTTGGTCTTGCGTTCTGGCCCAATGGCAACTTTTTCAAAAGCTTCGGTAACATCATCTTGATCTATCTGCGAGTGATTGTTACGAGCGGCAACAATAGCAGATTCGTTAGCAATATTGGCAAGATCGGCGCCGGAAGAACCAGCAGTCTTGGCCGCCAGAGCATCTAGGTCGACGCCTTTAGCTAAAGGCTTGTTGGCATAGTGGATCTTAAGGATGGCCTCTCGGTCTTTACGATCGGGTAAGATAATATCGACTCGTCGATCGAACCGTCCGGGTCGAAGTAATGCTGGGTCAAGAACGTCGGCTCGGTTAGTGGCTGCAATGACTATGACTGTTTGACCCTGTTCGAAACCATCCATTTCGACCAAAATTTGGTTTAGGGTTTGCTCTCGTTCGTCATGGCCGCCACCCATTCCACTACCGCGTCGGCGACCTACGGCATCTATCTCATCTATAAAAATTATGCATGGGGAGTTTTTCTTAGCCTTAGCAAACAAATCACGAACTCGGCTAGCGCCAACACCTACGAACATTTCCACGAATTCAGAACCAGAGATACTAAAGAAAGGCACGTTAGCTTCTCCGGCCACGGCTCGGGCTAGCATTGTCTTACCGGTACCTGGAGGGCCGATTAACAGTACGCCTTTTGGTATCTTGGCACCGACTGAAGCAAATTTTTTCGGGAATTTCAAAAACTCAACAACTTCTTGGAGATCCTGTTTGGACTCACCGCTGCCAGCTATATCTTTAAATGTAATTTTCTCTTTCTCGTTGCCATATAGACGAGCCCTGCTCTTACCAAAGCTCAGAGCTTGATTTCCCTGACCCTGGGCACTTCGGAGCATAAAGATGAACAAGCCACCAATAATAACAACCGGCAAAATATATTCAAGGCCGATTGTTAGTAAACTAGTGCCATTCGATACTGCTTTATACGAAATCGTTACTTTGGATAAGTTAAATCCTTGATCCTTCAATGATGCATTAGGATCATCATAACTTTTGAGAGTAGCTGTTGTGGCACCTTTTTTTGTGATCGTCAGTTGATTGCCGTTAATAGCTATTTCTTTGTAGTCTCCGGCATTAGACTGAGAGACAGCCTGAGTTAAAGGGACTGTAGTCAGGGTTGTTGCTTTATTGTTGGCCGCAAACAAGACAGCTGCGAATAGAATGATCAGAGCAATAAAGCCAGTATTTTTAATACCGCGCTTGGTTGGGTTGGGTCGTGCTTGAGGCTTCTTAAAAGGTTTTTTATCCATATGTGTTGATATTATACAGACTAGCCTTAATTTTGGCTAGCGCTCAACTGACAAGAGTGCCAAATAGTCTCCTTTTACTCTTAGGATATGTCCTTTGTTAATATCACAACTCTTACCCAATCCCAGTGTCTTAGCGGCAATGACCAGCTTTTCTATAGCCACTCTATCAACTGTTATATCTTGTTGTCTAAGCCAGGTAACCATGACCTCCCTTGCGATACTGTGCGGGAGACTAATAAACCATTGCCTATTGATCTGATTATTCTTTGAGTTATCAGTCATTAAACTGCTTAATAAATCATCAATTTGCTCGTTAGATCCTTGGCTGCTTTCGATAATACGGAGTAAGCTATCGCGCCCCTCGATCGTAAATTTTGGTACAATTTCGCCACGAATGTAATTACGCAAATACTTGGTATCTTGGTTAGTACTATCTTCTCGCCAAGCAAGATTGTGCTCCAATGCATATGCTACTAGATCTTTTTTCGGGAAAGATAGTAGCGGCCGCTTAATGTCTTTTGAATACATCGAACTTAGACCGTGGCGATTGGTTCCTCTAAGGAGGTTGATTATTGCCGTTTCCATAAGATCGTCCTGATGGTGTGCTGTGATTATCGCCGACGCTTCAACCTCATTTCTAACCCTATTCAAGAACTCATAACGTTTGGTGCGGGCTGTTGCCTCAGATGTTTCTGACCCGAGCTTACCCTCATCATAATGAAACTCAAAACCATGTTGTTTTGCCAATTTCTCAACGAAAATTCGGTCGTCGTTAGAATCTGCACGAATACCATGATCATAATGCGCCACAACCAAGCCTAGGTCTGATTTTTGACTTAGTAAATCTAAAAGTACTATTGAGTCTACTCCGCCACTAACAGCAACAACATACCTACCTGGTTCAATAATAATTTCCATCTATTTATATTTTAACAGTCATTGGCTGGGGTCAATATCTGGACTATTTAGTCTAAGCCTAGTCAACAGAGATGAAACGTGCTATATTTGGCCATGAATCATCATGGCGGCGTAGCTCAGTGGTTAGAGCACAGGACTCATAAGCCTGGGGTCAGTGGTTCAAATCCACTCGCCGCTACCATCACGTTGTTTGTTAAAGCCTTTTGGACAATAGACCCTTCATAAAGACAAACACCCTCATAATAGAGGGCGTTTAATAAAAATTACTTAATAATTTTTAGATTTTGCTAAGAATCTGATCTATCTTAGTCATGGCCTGATTGGGTAATAGCTCGAAAGACAAGCCACCCTGAGCGCTAACTGTTGTCATTTATTATTGCTCCTTTTTTATTTTTTGTAATTTTTATTTATTAGCCACAACAGTGCTTATTATAATATTTTATTTATAGTAAGTCAATATCCGTTGTGACTTGTTTTTTGTTTTAGCTTTCGCTGTTATTAATTGTAGATTAATCCCTGCTTATATTGCAAGAAAATTATTAATGATATAACTCCGGCTGTACCTCCAGTCCCAAATGTACCTTAAGGCATAGGATCTATTAAAAAAACCTCTGCAAAATTTGCAGAGGTTATAAAATACTTGGTTGCGGGGGCAGGACTCGAACCTGCGACCTTGTGGTTATGAGCCACACGAGCTGCCGCTGCTCCACCCCGCGATATCTTTGGTTAGCTAATAATATTTACTATTGATTAGCTGTGTATTTTCTATCATTTATAGTACCAAACAGAGGTAGAAATGTCAATTTGAATTTTGTTTATGGAGTATGAAGTCCATCCAAGCCTGTAGGTTTTTTTCATAGGATGGTTGGTTATTGCTTACAGTGGAGGCATCCGTCGCTGGACTAACTATTAGCGATAAGTGAGCCAAGGCTACATTCTTTGGCACTATCAGTTCAGTTTCCCCGAGTTGCCCAAGACCAAACTCTTGTCGAGCAGTAACATCCAGATACTGGTTAGTTCCATAATATTGATTTTGCAGCTGTTGATTAATGTTCTGTAGTTGCTGGACATTATTTTGTTGACTGAGCACTGAAATCTGTTTTTGTAGATTATAGTTGGTCTGCAAAGCCTTAACGCCGCTCCAGCTAATAAGAAGTACGATGACCAGAAATACCAATAGCCCAATATTCTTTGGGTCACGAAGTGATTTCCAGGGTATTTGGTGATAATAAGTGTTTATTTTATTGAACATGGGATACTCATATTATAATCTATTTGCAAATCTGATATACTCTCATCTGTTAACTATATAGACCGAGGGGGTGTAGCTCATCGGTTAGAGCAGGCGGCTCATAACCGCTTGGTAGTCGGTTCGATTCCAACCACCCCCACCATAAAGCTTATGTTAATTTGTAAATATTCTGCCTCGGGCATATGCTTTTGCTTAATTTACTATTGACTTTTGCTTTACTTTTTGATAAAGTAAAGCAATGAAGACTATAACCCTATCAAGCAAAAATCAGGTGGTAATTCCTAGCTCGGTAAGACTAAAGCTTGGTCTTAAAAGTGGCAACAAACTCATCGTGGAAAGTGTTACCGACACACAAGTAGTTCTTAAGAAAGAGCCAAGTTACAAGGATTTGATCGGCACTATACCTACCCAGAAAAATGATCCCGTGGTACGTATACAAACGATTAGAGACAATTGGGAGTAGAGTGCCCCGCATGCTTTACATAGACACAAATATTTTTATCTACTTGTTTGAAAATCATGTCTCCTATAGTGAGCGAGTGGCCAATAAGTTGGAAGAGTATGTAGGCCAAGGTGGACGGTTAATAACATCCTCTATTACCGTTACTGAGTTTTTAGCTGGCACAGATACGTCAAGCCTAGAGACACTGCATCAAGTACCAAATCTAACTATAATATCGTTGGATGAAAAATTAGCAGAACAAGCAGCTCTTTTACAAAGAAAGGCCAAAATTAAGATTGGGGATTCTATACATCTAGCTACCGCATTACACTTACGAGCTGAGGCTTTCTTTACTAACGATAAGCAACTATCAAAAATCGTAGAGCAATATATACCAGTTTTTAATGCTTAGCCATTGCTAGCTGTATTTACCCGAGGAATATATTGATAAAATCGTTCTAACTTGGTGTAATGTGCCCCACCATAAGCATTTTATCTCTATCATGGATTAACCTGTATTTGCCTTCAATCGCGCGTAAGTCTATGCTTAAAGAATATGAGCAAGGTTGCTAAAAGAATTTTACTTTCCTTCATTCTTGCAGTGCTAATAACCGCTGGGACCTATTTCATAAGTCATAGCTCTCAAGTGTCTTTTACGCAACCATTCGGAGGATGCGCTTTGACTACTTCCAACACATCTCTGCCATCACAATCACAAAATAAAACAAGCCACGGATTCCCAGCAGAATATAAACAAGATACGCTTCACCAGCTGGCTGGCGGTATATGCGGAGCAAGTTTAGAATATACACACCAGTACAATTATGGCTATGTAGTGCTTGATGTATTCATTTGGTGGGCGGTTGTCTATGCAATTTTTCAGGTATCTAGACCTAACAAGAAACAAGCAAAATAGTTCTAACTTGGTGCAATGTGCTCCACCATAATCTTCGCTATAATTTGTCTAAAATAAGATTATATTAATTAGACGTCTTCGGTAACTCTATTAATGATTTATTATTAATTGCTTGATGAATCAGCCAATGCCAGTGATAATAACTTGGGTAGTAATAAAATGAAACGAAAAACAATATCAAAATGGATTCTATGCATTGTACTTGGTATAGCTGTTGCGACTATGGCCCTATGGGGCAGAGTATCCGATTACATGACACTATCCTCGGCAAACCCTGCGCTGGTTCAGCTGGCTAAGGATTCTGGCATGAGCAAGCGAGGAGAGATATTATTCTTAAGAACAGATCCCCGAATTGAGTCTGGAACAAAATTCAGCCAAGATTGCTCGGCCTCGACAAGTAATAATATTGGTTTTTCAGTACTGGGTTGTTATATACCTGGCACTAACCGGATATATCTTTTATCGATGCCTGCGGATCTATATGATGAAGAGGTTGCGACAGCGGCATATGAGACATTACACCCGATATACATAAGTCTTTCAGGAGATAACTCTAGTGCCCTCAATCTAGCGATCGAGGCTAATTATAAGGCTGTGGTCATAGACTCTAGTTCGTGCACCGAGGATATTCCTAGCCAAGTGGCGGGTTTCTCGAAGACAGAGCCAGGGGCAAGAGACAATGAACTATTTTCTCTGCTAGGAACAAAATGCAATCATCTATCCCCTGCCTTGTCCGCCTACTATGCGCCGTACTTCACGGATATTGGTCTGGCAGTCGTGGATAATCAGAGTATTGATAATATATTCCAGGGTCTTCAATCCCAGCTTAACCAAATCCAGGTAACGATTAACAACTATGACAGTGATGCCAATACAAGCCTTGGTAGTGCTAATATTGCCTACGATAACAGCGTGAGATGGGCTGATGCTGGCAATGCCTACGAGGATAATTATAATTACAATGTTTACGTCCAAGACTTCAATATCTATAAACAAGACGTAAGTGATGAGAACACGGCAATAGATCAATATAACTCTACAATAGCCGAATATAACTCACTTGTTTCGGCTATCAGTGGAGGCCAACCCATCAGCCAAATACAGAATGTTCAGCCACAAAAGTCACAATAATTTGACTTCTTTTTGTTGTAATAATAAATGTTATTGGTTATGCTTAATTTAATATGGATAGTGATTTCAAAATACCTACTAGTATACCTATTAAGGACGAGCCGGCTGATAACCCGGTAGAGCCTGTAATGACCGAAGATCATTCGCCCGTGGAAGACCAACCGCATGAAGAGGTTGTTGCTGAAGCAACGCCTGAAGTAACGCCTACAGAAGAAGAGTCTATGGGACCTGTAATGGGTGAAGATCATTCACCCGCGGAAGACCAACCGCATGAAGAGGTTGTTGCTGAAGCAACGCCTGCAGAAGAAGAGTCTATGGGACCTGTAATGACCGAGGAGCATTCGCCCGTGGAAGACCAACCGCATGAAGAGGTTGTTACTGAAGCAACGCCTGAAGTAACGCCTGCAGAAGAAGAGTCTGACGTTTCTAGTCAAGATGGATCTGTGGAGTCTCACTCAATAGTCACCCAACCCATGGTTGAGGGACCGGTAAAAATTAAAAATGCGCATAAGTTCATTTATGGTTATGTTGGGCTTATTGTGCTAGTGGTGATTGTCGCAGGTGTGTATGTCTGGCAACATGATAAAGTATCAACCCTCAATCAACAGTTGGTTGTTGCTGATTCAGCGCTTAGTAGCGAGCAAAAACAAGTTACCAGCCTAGAAGCTAAACTAGCAAAAGCTACGGTCACGCCAACTTTAGGTTTATCAGTTATAAAAGCTGTTCGCTATACGCCCAAAGGAGCTACGACGCCAAATACGGGCGTAGCTGTTGACGTTTCAATCACGAACTCTAGTAGCTCGGCCTTTAACCTAGTAACATCGGCCTTTAAGTTGAAGGATGCAAAAAACAATAGTTATGTAGCTACTAATTTTCCAACCCAAACTACCGATTCAAGTCTACCGACCGGCTATAGCTTGCTTATTGATCAATCCGTACCCTCAACATTCATCGCTCAAGGAACTTTAGAATTTACGGTTTCTAATACTGCCCTGACCTCCTTCACGCTAGTCTACGGATCTCAGTCCATTCCAGTCACGCTTAACTAGATACTCGGGGAAGAATATAATCGTCTTCTAGCTAATGCTGTCAACGAGTTTTAATAGCTCGTCTATTGACTCCGCGTGCATTAGTTTATCTCTGATATCCTTAGCTCCGTCAAATCCGTTGACATAGATCTTACAGTATTTATTCAGTGTCTTCATGGCTCTCTCCCCATTCTTATAGGTATCTTTGAATAGGTTGATGTGCTTCTTATAAAGGTTAATCCGTTCCTGTATTGTTTGATGCGACCAAGGACTATCTTTAGAGAATATATAAGGGTCTGCAAAAATACCTCGTCCGATCATTATGCCATCTAGTTTGTACTGTTTGGCTAGTTCTGAGCCTTGGCTTCTGCTTATAACGTCACCATTACCAACAATCAAGGTTTTCGGAGCAATTTTATCTCGTAACTTTCTTACCTCTCCTATTGATGCCCAATCACACGGTACCTTACTCATCTGTTTTCTTGTTCGGCCGTGGATAGTTATCATGTCCAAATTCTGATTAAGCAAAAGTTCGTGCCAAGAATAGTCAATATCATTAAAACCAAGCCTCGTTTTCACGCTAACTTGGATGGTTCCTGAGGCTCCTTCTTGAGTGGCTTTAATTATCTCAACCGCCAAATCTCGGTTGTTCATCAGAGCGCTGCAGGCACCGTTACTGACAACGTCCTTCACTGGACACCCCATATTGATATCCACACCGGCAAAACCCATCTCCACTAGTTCTTTGGTTGTTTTGTAGAAATTATCTGGTTTCAGCCCCCAAATTTGGGCGATTATAGGTTTCTCTATATTGGCGAATTCAAGCTTATGGATTAATTTTGGCCTACCAGGACTCTGAAGACCATCAACGTTAACAAACTCTGTGACAAACAGATCTGGCGCGGCACAGCCAGCAATTACCTGCCGAAAGACAGTATCTGTTACGTCATCCATTGGGGCCAATATAAATTTAGGTGTCATTCAAAATATAATACTTGATATTATCTGTTCTAATTACGAATATATGAACTAGCCTTGATATTTTGTTCTGTTTGATTCGCCATTGAGCTCCAAAAAGTATATTCATTATTTATTGACTCCCAAGCGGCTGACCAACGTACAGTAAGTTCATTCTCATCAAGCGTAGACATAAAATCAAGTTCGTCTCTTTTTGATTTTTCTATTTTATCACTATCTAAACTAGACCAGTTGGACTGCGCAAGAGCACTTGCCCTAAGCTCATGTAAAGCAACTACTTCCATAGCCCTAGAACTTGAAGTTAGGGCGCCAACAGTAAAAGTTGTAGGGTCATATCTGCGTCCCTCAATAATGCTGTTCGCATCCGTAAGATGTCCGAGTTCGATGTTTGTCATAGTCTGCCTAGCTGTTAAACTTTTATAATATGCTCTGATCTCTTTTGCTCTAATCTCTGGTCTTGTGTTCTCATATTTTATCGTTTTTTTATAAATATCATCTATTTTGTCACCGACATTAGTTAGAGCAATCGTTATTGCCCCACGGCTCTCAGGAACAAAACCAAGTTTTGCGTCTATAAAATTTTCAACTAATAGATCACGTTTTTTTAATTTTTTTTCTCTGGCGGCAACGGCAAGGTAACCTAGCGTCCCTCGTGGAATATAATCAAGATCGCCTTCCAGGTCGCCTGGGCGTTCGCCATTTACTATTTTAGAAGTTGACATGTCAAATATTATATCACACTTGTGCTTATTTGTCTATTCCCAACGGAAAACTTTAAAGGCTATGGCGTAGATAATTACTGTCCAGATTGCCATTAGTCCAAGCTGTGGGCCAACTTGGGTCAAATGATAGCCTTCTGTAGCTATCAACCGCACGCCGTCAATAACTGGAGTCAGAGGCAGATAGTTGGTCACGTGCTGGAGCCATATAGGCATCGCATAGCGCGGGAAGAAGGTTCCAGAGAGGAATAACATAGGAAAGACAATAATATTTGATAGCGGGGCTGCCTGGCGCTCATTTTTAGCCCAGCCACCAATTGCCAAGCCCATGCCCAGTATCATGATGATTGAGAACACCAAAAATATTATAATTTCCAGGTAATTACCGACTACTTTAAGATTGAACACGAGTATTGCCGTTATGAACATGACGGCGATCGATATCAGGCCAATAATAGCCTGTGAAGCCATAGTGGCAGTAAAGTACTGCCAGACGCGAATCGGCGTAGTATGTAGTCGGCGTAGTATCCCCTGTTTCTTTAGTTCTGGGAAAACATTTACTGGGCCAAAAATACCAAGCCCAACTATTGAGAAGCCAAGTAGACCTGAGAAGGTGTAATCAAATTCGGTTAAGCTATTCTTGTTTAGTTCTTTGCTGGCCGCCGTAAATGGCGTACTAATCTGAACATATTTTGTATTTATTGATTGGAACTGTGACTGCAAGATAGATACTAGAGTCTCTCCGGCCTGAGAATTATTCTCGGTGTAATAGACCAGGAGTTGACCCGATGGTATTTTGGAATTGGTTGTAACGCCAAAATTGCTTGGCAAAACAATTGTTGCATCAAGTTGTCCGTCAACCATCTTAGTTTCGGCGGCCGATAGTGTCGATACGCTGGAATCTATTTTGAGAATCTTACTAGCGGCTGATTGTTTGACGAACTGTGAAGCAATAGAGCTGTTGGATTCATTGATCAGCCCAACATTAAAGGTCACTGAATTACCGGATTTACTGAAGAGGCTACCAAATACAAAAAGGAAGATTAGCGGGAATAGGATACCGAAAAATAATGCCAGGCGGTCTCTAAAAAAGCGTTTCGTACTAAGTTTTGTGAAGATTAGTACTGTATATAGCTTTTTCTTTAGCGAAAGGGGCTGAGTTAGAGTGTCTCTGGGTTTTTGCATACTAATCTCTCAGAGCCTTTCCAGTTAGGTCTATAAAGACATCTTCGAGGTTAGCCTGTTGCACTTGCTCGTGTTTCTTAAAGCCCTTCTTGAGTAGATCCTCGATCAATTGCTTGGGGGTATCCAGGGCTATTATTTTTCCATCGTCCATAATAGCGACACGGTCACATAGTAGTTCTGCTTCTTCCATGTAGTGAGTAGTTATAATAACCGTGACTCCTTTTGACTGGATGTGCTGGACAAGCTCCCAAAGATTCCGTCGGGCCTGTGGATCCAGGCCAGTGGTTGGTTCATCCATAAAGAAGACTTTTGGACTATGGACAATCGCTACGGCAATACTTAGCCTTTGTCGTTGGCCACCGGATAGACTTTCAGCATATGAATTTGCTTTATCTGCTAGTTGAACATCTTTTAGGAAATCCATGGCATTAACTCGCTCGCCATAGGCAGCGGCAAACATTTCAATGATTTCGGTCAGTTTTTGTTTGTCTTGGAAGGCTGCAGCTTGCGGCTGGACGCCAATCACTCGTTTGACACTTTCTGGGTCTTCGGCAACGTTAATACCGTCCAGTATTGCCTTACCCCCATCTATAGGACGAATTGCCTCGAGCATCTCAAGAGTAGTAGTCTTACCAGCACCATTTGGGCCTAAGATTCCAAAAACTTCACCTTCTTCGACGTCAAAGCTAATACCCTTAACAACCTCGTTGTCGCCATAAACCTTACGCAAATTTTTTGCAGATACAATTTTTTTGGCCATTACTAAAAAACTCTAACAGATGATTATTTCTTTGTATAGGGTAAAAATAAATACACCCGGGGAAATCCTCGGGTGTATTTATCAAGTGTGCAAAAAAATTACTTGCGCTTGACAGTCAAGAAACCGTTTCGTGGGTTTTCGTTGACCATGAATCCGTCTGGCAAATCTGATGCCTCTGGGCGGTTGTCCTTGCTAAAGTAATAGATAGTTTGTTCCTTACCACCACGAAGTGTTACCTTCTTGGAATTTAAGTGATAAGTTACACCCTTTGAGTTTGTGTGCTCGTATGCCATGCGTTACTTACTCCCTCTCTTATAATTAGTATAGTACCCCTAACATACTCTGTTGAGATTTTGTTTGTCAACCCTAAGTATTGTAATTTATCTCTCTTACAGGGGTAGTTGATTTTATGGTATTGGTTTTTACACCGATTTATATTTGCAACTGATAATGTTTATGTATTAAACTAGTACGGTAAAGATTTATAAAATAAGAGGGAAAATTACATGGATTTATCAGTTAGAAGTGCTCAAGCTCAAAACTCACCAACAGGTTCACCTGTCAGTACTCTAGGATCGGTGCCATCAGGCAAAAATAGATCACCAAGAAGTAATAAAGTATTCGAGGGTAGCAGGCTAATCCGCGTACTTTACGTAATTCTACTCGCTGGCATAGCTATCCTACTTGTTGCTATTGCCTTCTCCTTCGTATTCGGACCTAAGTCTGAATCAGGCTACGTCAATAAGAATGACTTCCAGGCTGTAGATATTAGTGTTGGTGGTTCTACGACTGGCGACCAAATTTACTTTGGTAACGTCAAGGCCCTAACTAGTAGCTATGTAGTACTTAATAATGTTTACTACATCCCTACAAGTACCACTAGTACTTCAAATGTCACTCTTGAACCGTTAGTCTGTCAGATTGATGCACCATTTGATCAGATGATCATCAACCGCAGCAGCGTTAACTGGTGGGAGAACCTACAGTCAAGTAGCAAAGTCTCAACTAGCATTGCATCTTACGAGAAGAGCAATCCAAAGGGACCAACCTGCCCTAAGACTTCGACTTCGACTACCACTCCAACTACTTCAACGACAAAATAAATACGTTTGATTCGCTAGGTTAGTTGAAATCTAACAGGCAACTCCACCGAGTTGCCTGTTTTAGTTAGCGAGAGAAGTTCTTGATGTAGTATCGCGTAGCGAAAGTTACTATAAATATTATAGCCAACACAATACTTGCCAGAAGTGACCAACCAGCTAAATCTGGTGACCAGCTCGGGCTAAGGAAATTAAATTCATAAAGACTGGGCGGGATAACCTGAACCGTTGCACCGTGACTAGTTATGTACTGTTCAATGCAACTTATGCGGTATCGCCCTGAGAAACCGGTCGGTATGGCCTGTTGGCAATAATCCTCAGCATTAGTGTAGAGTGCTTGGTTAACGGCGCTAGTAGTAGCAGTATTGGCTGACTGTAATCTAGTATAGGTATATTCGAGCTGTATGGGTGGATAGGGGGCGTTTGGACCGCTCGAAAGGTTAGCATTCATGTGAGTAGTTACGTATGCCTGCAAAGCTTCCAGGGCAGCGCTAACATCGGTATTGTTCTTATCGGCACTATAGACGGCATCACGCAGTTTAACCATCTGTAGGTTATTTTGCCTAAGTGCGTAGATACTTACGCTGGCGGTAATGACCAATAAGACCAGTATGTACCAGGGTTTTATGAGTCGGACCCGTGTCCAGATGTGATGAAGTTGTCGTTTATCCATAACTAACGCTTATAGTTTACAGCATAGCCATAATTAAAACTTGATCGATGGAAGCCGATACTTGATACTTAATCATATGCATATACATTTCAGCGGAATTGGCGGAGCCGGTATAGGACCACTTGCCCAGGTAGCCTTGCAAGCAGGCTACGAGGTTTCAGGCTCAGATAAGCAGATGTCTCTATACATTGAATATTTACAGAAGCACGGAATTAAAGATATTGTCATCGGCCAAACCGAGGGTGATATAGCGGCTGTTCACGAAAAAAACCCGATCGATTGGTTTGTCTATAGTTCGGCCCTAATACTGGAAAATGCCAAGGCACCAGAAATTACCTATTGCCTAGGCCAAAATATAAAGGTATCAAAGCGTGATGAATTCCTAAACAGTATCATTACAGATCATGACTTAAAACTTATAGCCATTGCTGGCACTCATGGCAAAACTACAACCACAGCATTAGTTGTCTGGCTATTCAAAGAATTGGGTATTGCAATTGATTATATCTTGCCCGCCAAAGTTAGTTTTGGGGATATGGGTCAGTTTGATAAAGAAGCTGAGTATTTTATTTACGAAGCCGATGAATTTGATCATAACTTCCTATCATTTACGCCACACCTAAGCCTAATAACTGGGGTTAGCTGGGACCACCATGAGATCTTCCTAACTCGTGAAAATTATAAGGAAGCTTTCCGAGAATTCATCTCTCAGTCAAAACAAACTATTTTATGGACTGATGACTATGACTACTTAGGCCTAGAGGAAGCACCTCTAAACCTGCTCGTCCAAAATTCCGATAATCCAATTATCAATACCCTAAAACTTAAGGGTAGGTTTAATCGTTTAGATGCCTGGTTAGCCCTGCAGGCCGTCCACCGTATTACCCGGCAGCCTATGAGCAAATTAATCGGGATTGCTAATCAGTTCCCTGGCTTATCTCGCCGCATGGAGGAGATAGTGCCAAATCTATATAGCGATTATGCTCATACTCCAGAAAAAATTCGCGGAGCAATGAGTGTCGCCAGTGAAATGGCAGCCGAAAAACAGCAAAATATAGTCGTAGTTTATGAGCCGTTAACCAACCGTCGGCAACACTACATGCTTGACGACTATAAGGACTGTTTTGCCGGAGCGATGAAGCTTTATTGGCTGCCAAGCTATTTAGCCCGAGAAGATTCCACGCAGCGAACAATTGAGCCGGCAGAGTTAATAAGTCACCTAAGCGACCCGTCCATAGCCTTCCCCTCTAAAAGGGATAATGCGCTGAAGTTAGTCATAGAAAAACACCTTAAAAATAATGATATGGTAGTTGCTATGAATGGAAGTGGTGGCAACGGGCTTGATGAATGGCTAAGGCACGAATTTATCAAGTAACTAAAGGATCAATGCTAGAAATATAGCAAAGATTATTACTATCAATATGATCCAAAGTACCGGGTCTATGGAGTTATAGTTATCGCGACTTAGAACATCCCGGTCTCTGATAGATGACTGCGTATAAGGGGCGGGTTGACTACTGTTTAGGATTGCCGCGTCGGCATCATTAACGCTATTGAGTATCGGCGAGCTAACCGCCAGCTGTCCGCTAGCGGTGGCAATTGCTCCATCGTGATCGAAGCTATTAGCTTCGGCCTTTTGTTCATCCTTAAATGCTTCCCCATAGGTAAAGCTTGGCTGCTCGGCGGCTCGGCCTGTTTTGTTGTTAATTTCTATATTATGCCAAGCGCTTTGCTCGAGGTGATGATCTTTGGCTGGTTGCAGGCGATCCATAATGTCTTGGGCCTCTTTGGGTAGTTGTTCCTTATAGGAAGGTGCAGCGGCCTCTAAGGCGTGTTCCCTGGCAATATTGGCAACTGCCTGGCTGTGCATAGCGGCTTCAGCGGCCAAGGCTGGGTCTAGTGAAATAGGTTTTAACTCGGTCGGTGCCGGAGAGGGTTTGTTTTCTACGCTCGGAGACACTTGGGGTTTTAGTTCTCTTTTGGGTTGTTTATCATGCCATGGCTCCCAGAGCGGATCTGACTTATTATCGAGTTGAACGCCATCATGTATTTGCTCAGCGTCGATATGTAAACGAATTTCTTTCTCAGCAAGTTCATTAAACTTTAAAATACCCTCACTGGGCGTTTTACTTGGACTTTGTTGAACTTTGTCAGCTATAGTCTTTTCCCAGTCGCTACGCAGTGATTTTGGGTTATCTTCGACTTCTTTGAGTATAAATTTACCTTCGGTCTTTGTTTGCTTGCCCGATAATCTTTTTTTGTTGGCATTGTCCAGCCGCAAATCTTCGCTATCTAATATGTCAGGTTGTTTGAGCTCCATAGGTTTCACCTATCTAAGTACTATAATTATAACAGATTATAGGAAATCGGCAACTTAGGACTAGCGATTGTCGCCTGCACCTTTAATAACAGCGCGCTTTTGCCTATCGATTAGTTTTGAGATATTGAGCTGGACTATTTCCTCTAGTGTTAGTCCTAGGCTATCGGCAAAAACAGCTAAGTACCAGATGACGTCACCTAATTCTTTTTTTAGTTCCTGGAGATCTTCGCTGCTAATATTACCGGATTTATAGGCAACTATTTTCTTCCATTTCTCGATTACCTCGCCAGCTTCACCGCTAATTCCCATAGCCCAGATGGTTTGTTCCATTAGGTTACCGGCGTGTTTTGGGTCGGTGTAGGCGGTTGTTAACGCCTGTTTCTGATACTCATCAAATGTCATGAGTGGAATTACTTTTTCTTTACTGCAAGTATTACTAGCAGAACAACGAATACAAGCACTACAATAGCTACAATAATTGCGCCAAGTGGAATATGTTTTTTTGCTTTTTGTGGGACGATAGACTCTGGTACTGATGGCATAGGGCTGCTGGGAGCCATTGGTTGATTATAAACTGGCGTGGCAGCAACTTGTGGTTCAGCCGGCACTGGGGGCTGCTCGAACGAAGGTGGCGTTGGAATGGGTTCTGTTGGTGGTGTCGGCGTGAAGACCGGTGGTGTTGGCTCTGGAGTTTGTGGAGTAAACTCTGGCCCTATAGGGTTAGTGGGTTGCTGTTGATCAGGCTCCATTTGGTCTCCAATCGACTTATATATATTAAAAATATTTTACCATAAGCGGTTGGCTATAGTCTAATTTGCCAGGCCACGTAGTATTCGAATATAAGCCAAATATGTAGTCACATAATCGTCTTGGCTGAACTTAAGAGTGTGTTGTTGTGGTTAACCGTGAATTTGTGCGCGTTTTTACTATTTTTCACGATTTATGTGCTATAATTATAGTATGATTAACCAGATTACTAAAGATCGAGTCGCGACACTTTTTGATCAATACAAAAATCTAGCAACCGACCTCGAAAATGCAATTCGTGAAATCGCTATAGCAGAAATCCCTGAGATGGTCTATAACAGCAATGCTATTGAAAATTCTACTCTTACATTTAAGGATACAGAAGATATTCTACTTAGAGATACTATTAAAAAGGATCACGATATTCGTGAAGTTTATGAAGCTAAGAATCTAGCCAATATTACAGAATATCTACTGAGTACCCCAGTTAAGCAGCTCAATGTTGAACTTATTTTATCACTACATAAAATGCTACTTTCAGGCGTTCGTGACGATTGGGCGGGTAGATTTCGTAGTGGTAAAGAATGGGTACGTGTCGGTGCTCATGTTGGCGCAAATCCTGATTTTGTACACAAATTAATGGATACATTGGTGAGCGACTATAAAAATTTAGATGATCGTTATTTCCTAGATATTATAGCTTGGTTTCATGCCGAGTTTGAGACAATCCATCCTTTTAACGACGGTAATGGACGAATGGGTCGTGTCCTAATTAATCTACAGCTCACTAAGTTAGGATATCCGCCAATTATTATTCCAAACAAAGGTAAGCGCACAAGCTATTACCCGGCTTTCGACTCATACCGTACCACTGGAAAGTACGATGATTTTACAGAATTATTTGCTAGCCAGTTGATAGAATCGCTCTATAAGCGGATAACTCTTTTATCATCACCGAAAGTTATCAGACTATCCGCCTGGGCTAAAGCAAACAATATAACGGGCAATATTGCAGCCAACAAGGCGAGTCGTGGTACTATCCCGGCGTTTCGGATGCGCGAAAAATGGATGATAGCTGCGAATTATCACGAAGGGTGAAGCTAATTTTTAATTAAATCTAATGACTGGCAGCGTTACGTTAGAGTAAAGCGATCCTAAAATTTATGCGGTAGATGTTCTTGGTTCGAATCCAACCCGCGTAAGATACTTGTTTTGTTAGTAATAAGGATTAATGTTGTAGACTAAACTACCGAAAAATAACTGAATTACTTGACAAGCACAAGCGTCTGGTAATAACCTGCTATTATGGCGAATTCAGTGTAGTGGTTGTCGTGCTTGAAACCCTCTTGGGGTTTTAAGATGATAATTTTTTTATACTTTTTTTGCCAGAATAAAAAAAGTTAAAATTGCCTCCCGTAACAAAATAGTGCGGGAGGTTTTTGATTTATATGAGATTTAAAAAGCTATAATGAAAATAATGCGCGCTAGAGCTAACAAGTTAATCGCGGTTGGAATGCTGTGTTTTAGCCTGGGGCTGATTATTTGTGTCTTACTTAAGCCAGTTGGACTCGGCGTAAATAGTGGCATTAGTTATTTTGGTAACTACCGGCTGACAATTGTTCCCTATGCCATTGCGATCCTAGGATATGGCCTAATTAATATATTATTGGCTCGCTGCATATCGGCGAAAGAATTATGGCCGCTAAAGCATAGCTTGTATGTGCTTGCTGTCTTGAGTCTAATTATTACCATTACACCGTACTCGGTAAGTTCTCTGCTTGATAATATCCATACCGCAACAGGAACTGTCCTATTCCTTCTACAGCTAATACTAAGTGGCTGGCTAATTATCAAAATGCATTATGATAGGTGGCCAATTGTTTTTAGCGGCCTAATGCTTGCCTCGGGCATCGCCGCGGCTTTCTATATTGAAGGCCCGCATGGCTTTTTGATTCAAGCCCAGATTGTCTTTCAGTGGTCATTCGCAGCGGTTCTTTATACCGCCGTCAATAATCTAATTCCTGCCAACACTAAAGCGTCTTAGCGCTTACCTTATGTAATCGTGACACAAACGCTTAATTTACGGCGACAGGCGGTTGATGTCCCGGGGGAACAGGATCGCTTCTTTGACGTTGTCTAGTCCAATAACTTTTTCGGTTAGTCGATCGATGCCAAAGCCAAAGCCACCATGTGGCGGGAGACCATGCCTAAAGGCACTGACATAGGCACTAAAGCCTGGGCTACTTGGATCAACACCAGCTTTCTTCATTTGGGAAACCAGTTCGCCATAGCGGTGCTCGCGCTGGGGAACAGTAGCTATTTCGACACCTCGAAACAATAAGTCAGCTGACCTAGCCGTGCCCTCTTCACCCTTCATGTGATAAAACTTCATCTTGCTCTCGGGTAGTCCCGTAGCAAAGACAGCTTCACAACCATCATTCTTACGGGAATATTCGCAGATCCACTTCTCTTCATCAGGCGTAAGATCAATTTCCTTGGAAACGTCCTTACCGGTCTCCTTGTGATACATCTCATGAATCTGCTTCATAGAATAGCGAGGGAAATCGGCTTTGAGAGTTAGGTCTGGGGCCCCCAGACTCTTCAGCTCTTCTCCTCGTTCTTTATAGAGCCTGGTCAGCACGTTAAACACTAGGTTTTGCAAAAGATCCATTACTTCACTGTGGTCACTAATAAAGCCCATTTCAACGTCAAGCATGGTCACTTCACTGACGTGACGAGTTGTAGCGCTTAACTCAGCTCTAAAAGCCGGGGCTATTTCAAAAACACGCTCAAAAACACCAACCATAATTTGCTTATATAGTTGGGGGCTTTGGGCCAACGTGGCCTCTTTGCCAAAGTAATCTAACTTGAAAACCTCTGCTCCGCCCTCTGCGGCACCGGCGACAAGCTTGGGGGTATTTATTTCCACGAAGTCTTGTTCGTAGAGAAAGTCTCTAATATATCGCAGAAGTTCGCTACGTAGCTTAAAGATTTTAGCTTCTTGTAGATTACGTAGACCTAGGGCTCGATAATCAAAAAGTGTTTCTAGATTGTCTGACTTATGGCTAAGTGGCTTATCGATTTCAATCGGTGGTTCCTCGGTTACGGCAACTATTACCTCAATATTAACGTCGTGAAGTTCAACTTGGCCAGGCGCTCGTTCTTCATCTACGGCTGAACCCGTTAGGCGCAGAACAGTCCCTACTTGTAGTCCGCGCAGTTTCTCAACCTCGTTCTTGTCTTTGATAACAGCTTGAATTAAACCACTGCGATCTCTAATATTGATAAAAGTTAGACCGCCAAGAAGACGTTTCTTGTGTAGCCAGCCTTCAACCATGACCTTACTGCCACTATGTGTCTTTAGGTCTCTTGCTAAAACTCGTTCCATATAACCTATTCTATCATCTCTTGAGTGTCACTGGTGCTAGCTTGATGCTCGGCGTGCTCTTTCTTGGCCTTAGCAGCAGCAACGGCGTGGAGATCTTCGAAGTTATCAAACTCATCACTAATCGACTCGCCTAAGATATCAGACACGATGTTATCAATAGTTACCACGCCAACGAATTCTTCAAATTTATTAACTACTATAAACAGATGGTGGTGGGTTTTCAAAAAAGCATGGAAGACTTTTAGAACGTTAAAATCTTCGTGGACGTAATAGGCCACCGGCTGCATGATATTTTTAATTTGTTGGTTACTTTTTGCCTGGTCTAGGTCTATAAGATCGCCAATAAAAAGTGTTCCGACAATATTGTCTTTCTTTGAGTCGTAAACTGGGAAGAAACTAAAACCGCTCTTATGCAGTTCATCAATTAAAACCGGGCTAATATTATCCTGGGCATTAACAGAATGAACTACGCTTCTTGGGACAAGGATATCGCTAATAGGCGTATCGCCAAAAGAAAGAATCGACTGCGCCATGTTTAGCTCTATCAGAGGAATGTGGTTGTCTGTTTGATCTTTTTGCCACTGCAATAAGTCAACTAAGTCGGTTTTATCATACAGCCCAGTATGATCATATGATGCCGAACGATCATGCATGATGTGGTTAAGTTTTTCGAATATTGGATGGGCGTAGTTAAGCAGCCAAGCCAGAGATGGAGCAAACCAGATTGCTAGCTGACGTCCAAAAGAACTTGAGCGAGATGAAGGTAGCCAAAGGAATGCAAACCATAGTAGAAAAATAATAACTAGGAAGGTAAACCAACTACTAAGTTGACCGGCTAACAATACGAAGCTCCCGGCTGCACACAAAACAGTAATCACTACCAAGAGAGTCTGAAGGCTGGCCCCATAAGCACTAACTCTGTAAAGTGTCCTCTCTGGCTGTTTGTTGAGACGAGCTTTATGCCTGAGCTCCCTGATTGGTAGCTGATGATATGTTTTATTAAGGGAGATTGCTAAAAACATAATTATTGCCAGTACAACCGCTAAAAGAAAGTTGGTCATGTACCAATATTAGCGTGCGTAAGCTGTGAATACAAAACAATCGCTATGATATACTTATCTAAAGATATAAGGAGAGATCATAGTGGATAAACGATTTTGGGGAATTTTGATTGTCATAGTTTTAGTTTTTGGTGGCATATTTATAGTTTCTAATAACAATAAAAATAACAGCTCAGACTCGACAACAACCAATACGCCGACAAACCACACCAGTGGCCAGGATAAGGATAAAGTAACCTTGCTCGAATATGGTGATTTTGAATGTCCTTACTGCGCCGAATATTACCCAATCGTCGCCCAAGTCGCAACCGCCTATGCACCCTACATTACTTTCCAATTTAGAAATCTACCACTTACGACAATTCACCCCAATGCTTTTGCTGGGGCCAGAGCAGCTGAGGCTGCTGGTTTAATGGGACAGTACTGGCAAATGCACGATCTTCTATACCAACAGGGTGAGTCTTATTATGCTTCTAATGAAAAAAGCGCCAGCTGGATTAGTAGTGCAAATCCTCTGACAGACTTTGACCAATTTGCTACACAACTTGGTTTGAATGTTACTAAATTTAATACCGATTACGCTTCGACTCAGGTCAACAACAACATAAATTCTGACGTTGCAGCATTTGCTAAAACTGGCGCCCAGGAAGCAACTCCGACATTCTTCCTAAATGGTACGCAGGTTCAACCGGCTGCTTCATTCGCTAGTTTCCAAACGTTCATCAATGCCGCTATCAAAAAAGCCGGCTATCCCGTTCCGGTTGTCTCTGCCGGCTCCTAGTAGACTATAAACTCTCGCCACTGTGGCAACTGCACCGTAACAATAACATTACTACTACGCGTATATACATACTTAACTTTTATAGGCATTCTTTTTAAACTTATCCTTTTGCACCACCACGGTACTTTTTATTGTTTTTGTCTCATGTGGCTTTAGGCACCACATTGAAGTCTGAGTAGTATGACACGTTTAACCATAAGCGGTCAATATCTTGGCAAATTAACTACTGGAACTGTACAATAAAAACAGTAGTAATAAACAAACATGAACACTGATACAATTTTCATTCAACTTAGCATGGTTATTGCCCTAGCTACCGGCATTGCGATTATTATGAGGTTGATCCGTCAACCCCTAATAATAGGCCACATACTGACCGGTATAATTGTTGGCCCACTTATTCTAAATCTAATAAAGACGCCGCAGACCATCGCAACGTTTAGTGATATTGGCATTGCCTTACTGCTGTTCATAATTGGACTAGGGTTAAACCCGCGGGTTATTAAGGAAGTTGGTAAGACCGTTGCCGTCATAGGACTGGCACAGATTGTACTTACGACGGCCTTAGGCTGGGCTGGAGCGGTACTACTTGGTGTCAAAGATCAACAGGCCTTAATACTCGGCATAGCTCTGTCTTTTAGTTCGACGATTATTATATTAAAGCTGCTTAGTGATAAAAAAGAGCAGTCACGTTTGTATGGCAAGTTGGCAGTTGGTCTATTACTAGCTCAAGACATAGTCGCTATGGTAGTACTGCTGTGGCTAAGTGGACTAACCAGTAGCAAGTCTTTCCCAGTTCACCATTTCATACTCCTGGCCGGTAAGGGAGGCTTGGTTGTCTTGGCGATGTTTATTATTGGCTGGGGGATATTGCCAAAGGTTACCAAGTTCATTTCCTCAAACCAAGAATTGTTATTCTTATTTGCCATAGGCTACGGTTTTGGAGCAGCTGCCCTGTTCGCTAAGATTGGCGGCAGCTTAGAAGTTGGAGCATTGCTAGCCGGTATATCACTAGCTTCACTACCCTATACCCAGGAAATGAGCGCACGCCTGCGCCCACTGCGGGACTTCTTTGTTGTAGTCTTCTTTATTGCTCTGGGAACGCGTTTACAATTTAGCAATATATCCCACATGCTATCGATCATAATATTCGGCAGCTTAGTGGCCATTATTATTAAGCCTCTAGTCGTTTTAGCGCTACTTGGAATTATGGGTTACACCAAGCGGACAAGTTTTAAAACGGCAATCACTACCGGTCAGATAAGCGAATTCTCCTTAGTACTGGTCATACTAGCCAATAAACAAGGCATGTTTAGCGGTGATCTGGTAAGCAGCGTGACAGTTATAGCCCTAATAACTATTGCCGTATCAACCTACCTGACTATGTACAACGAGCAGATATATAACAGTTTAGCTAGGTTCCTGGGTATTTTTGAGCATCCCAGAGAGCACTTTGAGCGTGAGCTTACTCATCATAACGATATGATCCTTTTCGGTTACCAGCATGGTGGTCATGAATTCGTAAAATTGTTTAAGGGTCTTAAGAAACCTTACGTTGTTATTGATTATGATCCGGAGGTTATTGAGCTACTAGAACAACAGAAGTTCCCAGCCATTTTTGGTGATGCCATGGATATAGAGTTACTCGAGGAAGCCGGACTGGATAAGGCTAAGCTGATTGTCTCAACTATTAACGACTACCATACCGATTCATTTATTCTTGAGCTGCTTAAGAAGGTTAATGCTGGCGCTGTATCGATTATCCATACCGACAGCATTGAGCATGCTCTAGGACTTTACGAACAAGGTGCAAGCTATGTTATCCTACCCCATTTCGTCGGAAGCCAACAGATTTCTTCGTTTATCCGAAAGAATGGTTTAAGCAAGAAAGAATTTAAGCATTATAGAGAGAAACACTTAGCTTATCTTAAGCAAAACTATCCATTATTGACTGAGATATAGAGCCACTGTTTTTTTACGTAGCGATAAACGCTTGGCAATAAACCAGCTACAACTTTGTTGTCTCGAAGTGCCTGACGAATTTTGGTAGATGAGACGTTCTGCTCAGATGTTTTTATGATTACTACCTCTTTTGGTTTAAACGGTAGTTTGGCTAATCTCTGCTGCAAGTATTTAGGGTCATCTCCCTCGCGCATAGCAATGATTAGATTACCGGCTTTGAAATAGCGCTTAATGGCATCTTTCGACCAGCTATCGGTATTCATCTCCAGCGCGTTATTTGATCCCATCATAAACAGCAGTTCAGAGTTGGGGTATTTTTTTCTTAGCTGGGGCAAAGTCCGCGTAACATTGAAAAACATGTCTGGTAGCTCGAGTAGTTCCAAATTACTATAGGGTTTGATAGCCTGGGTTATCATGGCAGTTCGATGACCAAAATGCTCTACTCCCTGCTTGCGCGGTGGACGACGTTCTGGCATAAATACAACTTTATCTAATTTGGCAGTCCTAGCAGCTTCCAAAGCGAAGAATATATGCCCGGCGTGGATAGGATCAAATGTACCGGCGAAGATACCAACACGTTGCTTGATCATGGCTTCCCTCTTTGAATGATTGTCTCTTGTGATAGTTATTATTGTATAGGCTTATTGCCAACTATCATACATAGGGATGGCTGCATATTTAGTGGTTAAAAGATTATCTTTCTAAATCTGACGGAAAAACTTAGAAAAATATCTGCGTGTTTGGTTGATGTATTTATTGACAATCGGTATGTTTTGTCATAGACTTAAAGAGTGAAGTACTTTGATTGGAATGATATAAAGAATACGTACCTTAAAACTGAAAGAGGCATTGGCTTCGATGATGTTCAGGCGGCGGTTGAGGGGGGTAAAATACTCGCCGATATAGAACATCCCCTGAAGTCACAGTACCCCAACCAAAGAGTGTTTATCATTGAGTTTAACGACTATGTTTACATAGTCCCATACGTTGAAGACGCGACAAAGATTTTTTTAAAAACAATTTACCCGAGCCGAAAAATGACCAAAAAGTATTTAAGAGGAGGAAAGAATATATGAAATACTATGAACTAGAGGCAGAAGAAAAAAAGGAGCTTGAGGCAATCGAGAGAGCCATAGAAAGTGGCGAGATTAAAAGCGTGCCTGATTTCACTAAACGTAAAAAAGAATTACAACAGATTGCCAAGAGCACTCTTAATAAAACAAGAAACATTAATATAAGACTTTCTGAGAGAGATTTGTATAAGCTAAAGAGCAAAGCCATTGAGGAAGGCATCCCTTATCAGACACTGGCTTCTTCTATTCTGCACAAATCGACAGTAAGATAACGTTCATAGCACCTCCAGGCGCACTATGCCTAGGCTGTTACAAGATACTTTCGGCCAGCTTTTATAGCTAACCAGTAGACACCGAAGAACATTGCTGTATAGAACATATCGCTCATGGCAGTGTTGCGGAAGAAAGGTAGTGCCATGGTGAAACAATAGGCTAGTCCGCTTAGAGTGTGGCTATACATACCGCCAAACATCCAGACTGCAAAGTTGGTAACCGCAAAGAAGAAAATCGATGACGAGAAAGTTATACCTATCCCCTTAATGAAACTTGGTTTTTTCATATAGTAGCTACTGGCTAGAGCAATCAACATATAACATCCCCAGATAATGGGCATGATGTTATAAAAACCAATAATGGCATCCGAGGCCACCATAACACTCAAAGGTATCCAGATGGCTAATTTACGAGGCAATACTGCCCCTCCAAAAATAGCTATAGCTGCAACTGGCGCAAAGTTAGCCGGGTGCGGTAGAAGACGCATCAGCGCACCTAAGACAATTAAGGTAACTGCAATGGTTATTTGTAGATGTTTGTCTTTCATTATTGTAACTTCCAAGTAAGAGTATCACTATTTTTGGTTACATACGAGCTGGCACCCATAGCCGCTTCTTTGCCGTTAATATAGAATGTCCAGTACTTTGGGCCGTTACCAACAACACCGTTGATCGAGGTTACGAAATCACCAAATGAATAGTGCTTGACGCCGACCGTTACGTGTCTTTCAAGTAGCGTCATGGCATTTACGCCTGCTTGGCCCTTGTAGCTAACTTCACTAAGTTGATTCTGGCTATTAACAACAACCGACAACTTGTGACTAGGCGTATTGGCAACATATGCCCAGCTTCCAAGACCGACAGCTATCGCCAGGATTACGATGACACCGACAATGATGTTTATTTTTGACTTGGCTAACTTACTCATGATTTGTTCTTTCTGCCCGGTCGCTATAGTTATCATCTGGCAAAAAAGAAATTATATATCTTGCTCGAGATTCCTAAAGAGACTAAAGGCTATCGCTGTATCGGACTCATGGGTTTTGATCTAACCCATATACCGTTGCGGCACAGTTCCCGAATTGCACGGGATTCCAGCGTTATTAATTGTTAAGTGATCTCACAATAACACAAGTTGCCTACACTATATGTAGTATTATTTGCACCGACTGAGACGCTATTTCTATAAGGCCTTGAAGCTGGTTAGCATATCGATAAACATCGCCTCGTCAGGGACTATGTTGCGGTCGGAGAATAGAAAGAAATAACTATGAGTGCCAGATGTTGGCCCGGTAATGGTTGTCGTATTGATCTGTGAACCAATCGTGCCGGTGCCAACCTGATTATCTGTAAACCTGGCAAGGTCACATATAAAATTAACACTGTCCCATTCGCTTTCCTTGGGCGCCAGCAATTCAGCCTGAGCGTCATTTTGGGTTCCACCGGGCGTGAAATCTGAACAATTCTGCGACAACGTACCAACAACAAAGTGGTTACCGTCGGGCTGAATTGGTAGCTCGGCATTAACGGGTGTGGTGGCTGGAATGGTATCGATATAGATCTGCAGGATGCGATCAGAATAATATTTAGCAGTCGCCTGCCAGGTAATAGAATGGTCACTTGGTACATCAATTGAAGCGGTCTGCACCCAGTCTGATGGCAACTGAATGGTAAAGGTTGGCTCTTTGATGGTTATTACTGATGTTCCCGTTATAAGCTGCGGAACAATTACCGCTTTGCCAACTATAACTTTGTGTTTTGGTTGAAAATGGCTCCATAAGATAAATAACCCAATACAAACGCCAACGACTACAACTGTGACTTCGGAGGCTCTAAGTAAAAAGTGACCAAATGGTCGACGCTTGCGAGCGGTATATTGATAAGTTTTTTTCATGTATTTTGGATATGTTTGCGTAAATCAGCCAGCCGAGGAATAAAACTCTGGGCGGCACCATCAAGTCCGAGTACTTTAAGTGCCCCAACCAAAACGTAGAGTTGGTCGATCTCAGCAACCTCAGGACTAGCCGATTTCTCGGCAATATTAAAAAAATAATCCACTTTTTCAATCATCCATCTCTCTTCGCCGGGCTTTACTTGATTGGTTATAATTTTGGTTTGAGGTTCTAGGCTTTGCGTTACTGCCAGCGACCGAGCGCTACGATCACGTTTTTGAAGCAGGCCACGCTTTATAAGGTTGTTAACATGCAAAGCAACAGTGGCAACTGAATTGTAATTTAGGCCTTTCATAATCTCGCGGTAGCTAGGGCTATAGCCATGTTCACTAACAAAGGCTTCGATGTAGGATAGAAGCTCCTTTTGTTTTTTTGTTGGTAGAACTGTTTGTTTTTCGTTCATAATTTAATTATATCGTAGTTCTTATGTCTCTATATTTATCTTGATGTCAAAGACAACTAATTTTAGCGGATCAATGCTACAATCAGTGGTAGTTCATGAGTAATTATAGATTTAATTTATATTCATTAAAAGTATTTAATAATGGGCTTCCATTGGAGGTCAACACTTGAAAAATAATACTTCACTGGTTTATAACATTTTCTTAGTTATTGGTGACTTTGTTGCCTTGGTTTTGGCCTTCGGAGCGGCTTATATAATTAGGGCTCACTATTTCACTACGGCAGTTGCCCATCCGATTCACGGTTCAACATACATAGAAATTTTCTTAAGTCTTTTGCCTTTTTGGATAATAATCTTTGCACTTATCGGCCTGTATAACCAATATATCTATGAAAAACGCTTTCAAGAAGTTGGATTACTGCTAATTGGATCATTCCTGGGATTCTTGTTTGTAATATTTTGGGATTTCATTTCCTTGCATCCAATATTCCCGTCTAAGTTGGTGCCAATAATCGGACTTGCCCTAAGCTTTGTACTCTTGGTTATTTTCCGCAATCTTGCCCGTTACGTACGCACCAAACTATACAGTTATGGGATTGGTCTTAACAATGTACTGCTTGTTGGTAATACCCCAATGACCTTGGAGCTGGTTGATTCGTTAGGAGATTATAAATCTACTGGGTATAAAATTGCCGGAGTAGTCGGTGACAAGCGGATGTTTTCAAGGCTTCAAAACATAAATATATTTGCTAACTTTGCTGAAGTAATAAGTGGCGGGAAACTCTACTTTAACACCATCGTTCAAACCGAGCTTTATGCCGATGAACATAGAAACCGCGAGATACTGGAATATGCCCAAGTTAATCATGTATCTTACCGCTTCGTGCCCGGTAACAGTGAATTGTTTGTAGGTAACATTGACGTTGAGCTATTTAGAAATTCGGTACCGGTGATTGCCATTCACCAAACGGCCTTGATTGGTTGGGGCCGAGTCTTTAAGCGACTCTTTGATGTAATTGCTGGCCTTATTCTACTAATTATTACTTCATGGTTAATTATTTTAATATTCATTGCTGAACTACTTAGCGGTGGAAACGTCTTTTTTCGCCAAGAACGTTTAACTCGTTTTAATACCCCTTTTCGGGTAATTAAATTTAGAACCTTAAAGAAGTCGTCTAACAATATGACTCCTGAGGAAGCATTTACTAAAATGGGTCGCGCTGATCTAATCCCTATATATCGAACCAATGGCGACCAGATTGAGAATGACCCACGCTTCACTAAACTAGGGAGGTTTCTGCGCCGTACCAGCTTGGACGAATTGCCTCAACTATTTAATGTAGTTAAGGGAGATATTAGTCTCGTTGGCCCACGCCCGCTGATACCCCAAGAGCTGTCGGTTTATGAAAAACGTCACACAATTTTGAGCGTTAAATCAGGCCTAACCGGACTTGCCCAAGTTTCGGGTAGGAAAAATATAAGCTTTGAAGAGCGCCGAAAACTTGATCTATATTATGTGCAAAACTGGACTTTTTGGTTAGACCTAGTCATTCTAGCCAAGACTATTCGCGTAATACTGAACGGTAGCTAATTATGGACGGGACTTCCAAAAAAAAGATTGCGATTGTTTGTGATTGGCTAGTAAACATTGGCGGAGCTGAGCGAGTTGTCTATGAACTGCATAATCTCTTCCCTGATGCCCCGATCTATACCTCTCAGTACGACCCAGAAAGACTTAGCGGCTTTAATGAAGCTGATATTCGCACTGGTTGGTTAAATAAGTTACCTAAAGCTTTAAAAAAGTTCATGCCAGTACTCAGGGCCTGGTACTTTAGTCATTTAGATCTCAGCGACTACGATGTCGTTATATCCGCTACTGGGGCTGAAGCAAAAAGCGTTAAAACCGGTGACTCAACAATTCATATTGCCTATATTCATTCCCCTACCCATTACTACTGGATTCGTTATGATGAATATTTATCTTCCCCTGGCTTCCCGAAAGGGCTAAATTGGTTGGCTTACCTTGGACTTAAATTCCTAGTTAATCCTATGCGACGCTGGGATTTTCGGGCAGCCCAAAAACCCGATTACCTAATAGCTAACTCAACACATATTCAGGCTATGATAAAAAAATATTATAAACGGGATTCGATAGTAATATTCCCACCAGTTGAAGTTGATCGTTTCAAATTACCGTCTAATCCTCCGCTTAGAGCCGGTTTTGTAGCGGCCGGAAGGCAGACTCCATATAAGCGCATAGACCTGGCTGTAGCGGCTTGTACGCAGCTAAACGTGCCACTTGTTGTCATAGGTAATGGCCCAGATCATCGCAAACTAGAACGCATGGCTGGCAGAAGTGTCATTTTCCTGAGTAACGTTAACGACAGTGAAATGGTAGCGCACTTTCAATCGGCAACTGCTTTGATATTTCCGACCAATATTGAAGACTTCGGAGTAACCGGAGTTGAAGCCATGGCAGCCGGTACGCCAGTAATCGCTTATAGAAAAGGTGGCCCCCTGGATTACGTAGTGCCCGGTAAAACTGGTCTATTTTTTGATAAACAAAACGTTAAGAGTCTTATAAAGACAATCGAGAGTTTTGATCCTAGCCGCTTTAATAACGAGAAGATTGCCGAAGCTGCGCAGCAATTCTCGGTTAAAGAATTCAGGCGTCATATACTTGATTTTGTCAGAGATAATGATATAATATAACATCTAAATGGAGCTTAGCTATATATGTGTGGCATTGTAGGATGTATTGGTAAAAAACAAGCTTGTCCGATCGTTCTAGATGGACTTAGAGCTTTGGAGTACCGTGGTTACGATTCGGCTGGGGTAGCGGTAATTGATAGTAATAACAGCGCTCAGTTATTCAAACAAGTTGGCGGCGTAGAGAATGTTGCGAGACTAATAAACTCATCTAAAAAGCCCGTTAAATCGACTGTAGCTATTGGGCACACTCGTTGGGCTACCCACGGCCAGCCATCTATCGAGAATGCTCACCCCCAGACCAATCAGTCAAAAACAATCTTCGTTGTTCATAATGGCATTATTGAAAATTATTCAGAAATCAGGGAAAAACTAATTGGTCAGGGATACAAGTTTATATCCGAAACTGACACTGAGGTAATTCCTCAGCTAATTGATTATCATCTTAAAAAAGCTAAATCTTTTGAGCAAGCATTCATTAAGACTTTGGGTGAGTTACGTGGAGCTTATGCGATCGTCGCCCTAACAACCGAGGAACCAGATAAATTATTTGCTGCCCGCTTAAGTAGCCCACTAGTCATTGGCGTAGCCGACGAGGAGCTTATTGTAGCCTCAGACCCGGCCGCGATTTTGGCTCATACCAAACAGGTCGTCTATATTAAGGATTACGAGATGGTTGTCGTAGACAGTAAATCTTACAAGATCCATAACTACTTAAAAGACACGACAGTTAAGCGTGGTACGGAAGAACTAGATTTTGACAGTGAAGAATTTAGTAAGGCTGGCTACCCAACTTATATGCTCAAGGAGATATTTGAAGCTCCGGCAACCATTAAGAGTGCGACACTTGGTCGAATCAGGCTTGATCCGCCACTTGTTAAGCTAGGTGGCCTGGAGAGAGTCTCTTCTCAGTTAAAGTTTATTGATCGACTGGTTATAGTTGGATGTGGAACTTCATTCTACGCTGGTCTAGTCGGCGAATACCTAATTGAGGAGATAGCTAAAATTCCTGTTGAGGTTCAGCTAGCTAGCGAATTTAAATACCGTGATGAGCCTTTTTCCCGCAGCACTGCCTTGCTGGCTATATCGCAGTCCGGTGAGACTGCCGATACTATCGCCGCTCTTAAAAAAGTTGAGGATTACGGCATATTACGTCTGGGTGTAGTTAATAACGTTGGTTCAACGATTGCCAGAATGACCGATGCTGGAGTGTATTGTCATGCCGGCCCAGAACGAGCCGTAGCTAGTACCAAAGCCTTTATCTCGCAGGTTGTAGTACTTGCTGAAATTGCCCTCTATCTTTCTAACGGTACCAGCAAATTATATAAGCCGCTCCTAAGCGAACTAGAACTGCTTCCCGGTAAGGCTGCAGAGCTTCTAAAGCAAACGGAGACAATCAAACGCATTGCTCTAAAGTATAAAGACGATCGAGACTTTCTATTTATCGGCAGACATTATTTGTATCCTGCGGCCCTAGAAGGCGCTTTAAAGCTAAAAGAAGTGGCCTATACGCACGCCGAAGGCTATGCCGCCGGAGAAATGAAGCATGGGCCTCTAGCCATGATAGATCCATCCTTCCCGACTCTAGCCCTGGCTACCGATTCACCTCAGCTAGAAAAAACCTATTCAAATATTCAAGAAATTAAAGCTAGAAATGGACGAGTCGTAGCCATTGCTACTGAAGGCAATAAGCATATAGAGAGCGTAGCAGATGACGTAATCTATATGCCTCAAACCGCCGAACAATTTCAACCTATTCTGGCAGCAACTGTGATGCAATTATTTGCTTACTATATAGCTGAAGCAAGAGGCGTTAATATCGATCAACCTCGTAATTTAGCAAAGTCTGTTACCGTAGAATAGTATTTTTTATTTATATTTTAAGTCTCCTGTGTATTTATTTTGTTCTTGGTTAAAGTTCTATATGGTTAATTGTAGTTTGTGTTCTATATTGGTTTAGGTTTGTTTGGAGTTTCTAGTCGTTCAAGCAATGCAGTGTTTAGATAAGTTATTATTTCTTATATAGATACTATAAATAATAGTAAACAGAAAGTGGACTTGAATAACAGATGTAAACTGATTTAAAAACATACGTTAGGCAATGTACGTTTCTGGGTGAACCACCTCACTTCGAATTGGAACCATATTATTGGAGAAATCGTAGAGTGGCATGAAACACTCAAGGGTAGTAATCTGAGGTTAATATTCCCGTAGGGAGTGGAACCTAACTAATAGACCTACTTCATTAATGGTGAGCCTAGCGGGCTTAGAGTACGAGCTAATCGCTGCTATTTCAACAACTCTGATTTGAGTATTAATTGCAGAGACTTGATACTATTAAATTCGTAAAAAGATAGGTAGGCCAGAGCCAATTTTTTGGCCTCAGTTTTTCTCAAACTAAAACCTATCCCGATTGAATTTATCAAAAGGGCATTAGCAAGCATCCTCCCCGTTCTTTTGTTGCCATCCTCAAATGCCTGCAAATAGGGAAATAAACTCAGCGCTAGAATGGCTCTAGAAAAAGGATTTTTTGCTTTGTTGATAATTGAGAGAATTCTATCTGCATTCTCTCTTAAGAGTTGCGGCGAAGACAATGGTTGATAATTGCTAGCAGTTATTTGAACAATTATTTTTCTGATCCCTGGCTGTATTCCAAGGTTAAATCCGATGATCTTATGGAGCTCTTCGACGGTTCTAAAGGTTAAATTATTACCAAATAAATCTATATTTTCAACGATAAAGGCTATGGCGTTCTTATGGTTTAGGATCATCTGAGTCTCAAACTCTGTTCGATTCTTGGCTTTTATGCCTTCTAAAAGCAACAGTTGAGTATCGAGCAGCGTATAGGTATTTCCTTCTAAGGCTGATGATTTCCATGACAGCTCAATCGTTAAATACTCTAGCTCTTTGGCCGTCATTTTTTTGTTGATAGGTGATTTTATATCATCACCGAATAATTTATCTATTTCTTCGCCAGAAAGTTGGTTCAACCAATTGATCAATTCAATATTGAAAAATCTTTCAGCTCTTTCTTCGTACTCCAATATTTTTTCAGGAAGATCAATAAATAATAGTTTAGGCTAGTTAATGGTGTATGTAGGTTTATTTGCACTTCCGTGTTTGTTGATAATGCCACTCTCAACCAAGGAAGCAAGAGACCTTTGTATAGAGCGAACGTCAACGGATTGTATGTTCTGACTTATCGCCGTTGATGAATTGCTGCCATTTAATAAATTGAGGAGAACATTTGCTGTATTTTTATTTAATTTCATACGACAATATTAGCATATTTTTCAAAAAATATCACATTTTTGTCGTATAGAGAGCTATTTAATTACTAACCAGCTATAACTTATATATCCAATTAACATTCTATATGTGAATCAATTTCTTTTGGGCTTCGGCAATAGATGGATACAACGTGGTGAGCTTGATGGGGTTCGAACTGGAACCAAATCAAGCGCGAGCTGATAGCCATGTGGCAAATAGTGAATGCCTAAGAGAATTAAATCCTGTTGCGGTCTAAGTCTTAGGAATTGAACTTATTTACTATCCTCCAGTATAGCCTTAAGTTTATCCAAATGTTTCATCGGAAATATGCTTTCAAGGTCTGTATGCACAGTCTATTCATGATATTCAAACTCAGTAGTAGCCTTTGGAGGCTTCGTTTGTTTCTTAGATGATTTGAACCTTGCCTCTAGCGTAAACCCCAACGCCTAGGCAGTACCTGAGGCTTTATTTGATTGTCCTCATGGGCGGTGACGAACTATTGCGTGTTTCAAGCTGTTATTGTACAGTTATTCGTAGCACCTACCTTTTAAAAATAGGGAGATAGGAGGGATTGGCAATAAAATATAACTTCTCACTTAAGACAAAAATTAATACTAAAATAAACCTTACTAAACCCTACTTCTAATAGCTACTCTCTAAGAAAATCACAACATAACGCTTAACTACTAACTACATCTCATGAAACTACCTAAAATAACTACGAGACAGCAAGACATACTAGAACTACTATATACCTATAGATACTTAGATAGAGTACAGATTCAGGCTTTCATGAATCACAAAGATAAACGACGAGTCCTGAGCTGGTTAAAAGATCTCAGAGACAAGAACTACGTCGAATGGATCTACTCTACTGACTTTGCAGAGAAAACCAAGCCAGCTATCTACTATATTAGTATTAATGGTGTACGCTACCTGAAAACAGTCCAGGCAGACGATGATAGCGCCTACTATCCTATAGAAGAAGTGCGTAAACGCTATAAAGACAACCAGCGAAGCCGGACATTCATTGACCGCTGCTTACTGGTGGCGAATTGTTGCCTATCCCTCAAGGCCGTCAATGACCTCGAAAACACAGCCAACGGTAATAAAATCACCTATGACTACTTAACCGAATCCGATTACATTAGTCCTGACCATGAATATCACTTCTTGGCCGAACATGAGGTTCTAAGGCCTAATTTGTGCATTATTCGACAAAGAGGCCAAACAACTAAAAACTATTTGCTAGAAATCTTTGACGCTACGCTACCTCGTTATCGGATTCGGCGAAGACTCAAAGGCTACGTGGGCTACCTTGACGATAATGAATGGGAGGGTGATGAGCCGGAACCTATTGTACTCCTAGCCTGTGCGACCCTTACTGATCTCATTTACGCGAAACGAGCAACCAAGAAACTTATTGCAGATACCTACGCCGATGACATTCATATACGGTTTACGACATCTGAGCGACTTAAGCTAGACGGGGTTAATGCCGATATTTGGGAAGAAGGTCGTGAACGATCTGGCTTGTAGCCTGAGCTCTATATTATAAATTCCATTGCTTGCAATGAAATTTGAGCTGTTTTTCGCCAGAAAAAGAGCTGTAGCAACCGTCTAAAGCTAACTGCTCTACTCATAATATATAAAAAGACTACTGATCACCGATAAATAATTTTGGGTGTTTGCGCCGAAGGCCTAACGGTTTTATCGGCTTTTCTAGGACTTACTTTTATTTATCTTGCTTATGTCGCCGACATTCTGTGATAAATCTTTGCGGACTACCAGGATTCCGTCAGCCGTATTAACTACCACAATATTATCTACGCCAATGACCGCAACCTTCTTATCTTCGGCATTAATAATAAAAGAGTTCTCTACTTTATCTAAATGAACATTTCCCCCTGAGATATAATTCCCTGAGTTATCTGTTTCTACGGCTTGATATAAATCTGCGAATGATCCAAGATCCATCCAATCAAACAAGGCCTGCACAACAAGTAAATTCTTAACCTTTTCTATTAGTCCATAGTCTAGTGATTCATTTTCAAAACTTAAATATGCGTCAGAATATTCTTCCGGACTGGCCTTACTTAACTTCTTGTAGTTATTAAATAGGCTAGGGGCATACTGTTTCATGCTATTAACGAAGGTATTAATCGACCCGGCAAAATAGCCACAGTTCCATAAATATTCACCGCTTTTAAGATACTCTTTGGCAAGGCGTATATCGGGTTTCTCTTTAAAAGATTCAACATTATAAACTTGCTTAGTGGCATCTATCGAGGCGCCCTTTCTTATATAGCCAAAACCAGTTGCTGGATAATTTGGCTCCACGCCAACAAGGGTAATATTCTTCTCGTTTGACGAAACCTTGTCAGCTAGTAAAAAACTACTCTTAAAACCATTGATATTTCTTATGTAATGATCGGCCGGCATAATCACGATAGTCTCGTCATTATCATGGCGCGGAGATAAATAGTGCAGAGCTGCAATGATACAATTGGCCGTTCCCCGCCTAGCCGGTTCTACAATAAAACTATTTTCTGGGAGCTCAGCAAGTTGGGCTTTAACGAGCTCAATATGGCTAGCCTCGGAGACAACGTATATATCACTAGTAAGCTCCTTGGCACGCTGAAAAGTTAATTGAAGCAATGACAACTCATCATTATTAATTTTCAGAAGGTGCTTAGGGTACTCGGGCGTAGAAAGAGGCCACAACCTAGTTCCAGAACCACCAGCAATTATTACGGCTATCATGAATAGATGATAACAAGATTTTGATTTTAGCCATAGATTTCAGACGCTAACAGATATATAGTAGTAGCATGAACAATGTTGAGGGAATTTTTAAAGCCTACGATATTCGCGGAAAAGTAGGTAGTGAACTATCGGCAACTGTAGCTGAGAAAATAGGCTTTGCATTTGGTAATTGGTTACCTGAGAAAAATGCCGTGGTAGTAGGAAGGGATATGCGCCCGGATTCATTGGAATTATCTCAGGCCATAATTAAGGGCCTAGCAGAACAAGGACGAGAAGTTTGGGACATAGGCGAAGTGACTAGTGACATGATCTACTTTACTGTCGGTAAATTTGGACTAGCTGGTGGAGCGATGATTACAGCCAGCCACAACCCGGGTGAATATAACGGTATTAAACTCTGCCGAGAAGAAGCCAAGCCCGTAGGCGAGGAATCTGGTCTTTTTGAGATCAGAGATGTGGTTATAAAAAACCTTACAAGTGACACTGTGCTAACCAATATAAAGGGTGTCATAAAAGAGCGTGACGTCACTGATGATTGGATCGAACATGTTCTTTCATTCATCGACGCAGACGAATTAAAACCGCTAAAAGTAGCCGTTGATGCTGGTAACGGAATGGCAGGTAAGATTTTCCCAGAACTCGAGCCGCACGTCCCATTTTATATTACTGAGATGTTCTTTGAACTCGACGGGACTTTCCCCAACCATATTGCCAACCCCCTTGACCCAAACAACTTGGTTGATTTGCAGAAAATGATTAGCCAAGAAAAGTGTGATGTCGGCGTAGCCTTTGATGGCGATGGAGACCGAGCTGTACTGGTTGATGAAAAGGGAGAAGCTCTTAGTGGCAGCGTTATGACAGCGATACTCGCTAAGTTTATCCTAGAGAAATATCCGAACTCGACAGTACTAATCAACGCTATCTGTGGACGAATAGCCGAGGAAACTATTACCAGTAACGGTGGCAAATGTATTAGAACTAGGGTTGGCCATTCATTCATAAAGGCTGATATGCGAGAAAACAATGCTGTATTTGCCGGCGAGCACAGCGGACACTATTACTTTAAAGAAAACTACATGGCTGATAGCGGTCTAATCGCTGCAACAATTATGCTCTATATTATGTCTCTATCTAATAAACCTCTATCACAAATTGCCGCACCTTTTAGACAAGCCTATGTTCAGATTACTGAAACCAATTTTGAGATTATTGATAAGGATGCGGTTTTGAAGAAAATAGCTGAAGTTTTCTCGGGTGATAAACAAGATAACTTAGACGGGTTAAGCGTTAATTTTAAAGACTCATGGTTTAACATACGGGCCAGCAATACCGAACCATTACTCAGACTTAATGCCGAGGCAAAGACCGAAGATGAACTTGATAGCCTTGTAAAAAAAGTTACAGCCATAATTGGAGAATTTTCTTGAAACTATTAGTTACTGGCGGAGCTGGCTTTATTGGCTCAAACTTCGTCCGATATATTTACCGTGTCCGTCCGCAGTGGGACATAACGGTATATGACGCTCTTACCTATGCCGGTAATCTAAAAAATATAGAGGGCTTGGACCCAAGTCGAGTTCATTTTATACAAGCTGATATATGTGACGAGAACCAGATAGACAAAGCGGTTGCAGAGTGTGATGCCGTGATACACTTCGCCGCTGAATCACATAACGATAACTCCCTTCACTCTCCTTGGCCTTTCGTGAACACAAACATAGTGGGAACATTTCAAATACTTGAAGCAGTTAGAAAGCACGATAAACGGCTACACCACATATCAACAGACGAGGTATATGGAGACTTGGAGCTTGATGATCCAAATAAATTTACTCCCGACAGTCCTTACAATCCCTCTAGTCCCTACTCAAGCACCAAGGCTAGTTCAGACATGCTAGTCCGAGCATGGCATAGAAGCTTTGGTATTAGGGCAACTATTTCAAATTGCTCCAACAACTATGGTCCCTATCAACATGTTGAGAAGTTTATACCAAGACAGATTACCGAGATTCTAGAAGGCCGGAGGCCAAAATTGTATGGGACAGGTGAAAACGTTCGTGATTGGATACATACCGAAGATCATTCTTCGGGCGTACTGGTAATACTAGAAAAAGGGGAAATCGGTGATACGTACCTAATAGGGGCAAACGGCGAGAAGAATAATAAGGAAGTCATTGAGCTGCTACTTGAACTTATGGGTAAAGATAAAAATAACTATGACCATGTTGATGATCGACCGGGGCATGATCTACGCTACGCTATTGATGCTTCAAAACTAGAGAATGAGCTTGGTTGGAAACCACAATACACTAACTTTAGAAGTGGTCTGGAAGACACTATAAATTGGTACAAGGATAACGAATCGTGGTGGAAACCACAAAAAGCTAAAACCGAAGAAAAATATCAGGAGTTTGGAAGATAATGGCAGTAGCTACGACCGAGTTTACTGGGCATAAAACAGATATTCCTGGACTACTTATTTTTGATGTTACCTATATAGGCGATGAGCGTGGCTATTTCCAAGAAAAATACCAGAAAGCCAAACTAGTCGAACAAGAATTGCCTAACAACTTCAATGTTGTCCAGAACAGCCTGTCATATAACAAGGAGGCAGGCGTAACACGTGGGTTTCATGCTGAACCTTGGGATAAATATATTTCCGTTATCACTGGCAAAGTTTTTGCTGCTTATGTTGATCTTAGGAAAGGTGATAATTTTGGCAAGGTTGTGACTGTCGAAATTAACTCCAATACAACCGTTTTTTTACCAGAAGGTGTAGCCAATTCTTTTCAGACTCTCGAGCCAGAGACTTATTACCTTTATAGCGTTAACGACCACTGGAGCGCCGACAACTACGCTAAATATAGCTTTGTTAATCTGGCTGACCCGGATATTGACGTGAAGTGGCCAATTAACCTAGATACGGCGATAATTTCCGAAAGGGATCATAATCACCCGCTACTTAGTAAAATTAAACCAATGGAGGTTTCATGAACGAAGATAGCATTTTAATTATTGGTGCCAAGGGTCAACTGGGATTAGCTTTACAGGCGCAATACCCTAATGCTGTTGCTGTCGATGTCGACGAGCTTGACATAACAGACCCAGAATCAGTTATGAACTATGATTGGAGCAACACAAAGATTGTTCTTAATGCAGCAGCTTTTACGAATGTTGACGCAGCTGAGACCCAATCCGGTCGTGAAGCCGCTTGGAAGGTTAATGCCACCGCTGTAGGGTACCTTGTCAAAGCAGCCATAAACCATGATCTAACATTCGTCCATATTTCAACTGACTATGTATTTGATGGTACAACTCCTGAACACAGCGAAAACGAACCATTTAGTCCCCTGTCAGTTTATGGGCAAAGTAAATCAGCCGGAGATATTGCGGTAAGTCTATTGCCAAAGTACTACATCTTAAGAACTTCGTGGGTTATTGGCGAGGGTAAAAATTTTGTCCGAACTATGCTTGATCTTGAGAAAAAAGGTATTTGCCCAACTATAGTTTCGGATCAGGTTGGCAGGCTAACATTTACTTCTGAACTCGTAAGAGCCATTGACCACTTACTCACAACAGAACCCGCTGCAGGTGTCTATAACGTTAGTAATGATGGGGATATAAAGAGTTGGGCTGATATTACTAGATATATCTTTAATGAGACAGGGGCTAAATTAGAAGTACACGACACTACCACTCCGGAATATTACAAAGATAAAGAAGGTATTGCCCCAAGACCCTTGAATAGCGCTCTATTGTTAAACAAGATTCATGAAACGGGGTTTGTTTCACATAATTGGACAGATGACCTAAAGTTATACATTCAAAAGGAGAACGTCAAATAATGAAAGGCATAATACTTGCAGGTGGTTCCGGCACACGACTGTACCCGATAACAATGGCTATTAGTAAACAGTTGATGCCGATTTATGATAAACCAATGATATATTATCCCTTAAGCACATTGTTAAGTGCCAGGATAAATGAGATTCTCATTATCTCAACACCCCAAGACTTGCCACGCTTCGAGCAGTTATTAGGAGATGGGTCTAGGATTGGTTGCAAATTTACGTATAAGGTTCAAGACAAGCCAAGAGGACTTGCAGATGCATTCTTAGTTGGAGCTGACTTCATTGGCAATGATAGTGTGGCTATGATTCTAGGTGACAACATCTTCTATGGTAGTGATTTTGATGACAACTTGCAGGAAGCTATTAAAGACCTAGATGGTGGCGTGATTTTTGGACAGAAGGTTGCCGATCCTGAGCGTTATGGAATAGTTGAATTTGATCAAGATATGAAGGTGCTATCTATCGAGGAAAAGCCAGAAAAACCAAAATCAAATTACGCCATCCCAGGACTTTATATTTTTGATAATCACGTAATTGAATATGCAAACGAGGCCAAGCCAAGTCCGCGCGGTGAAATAGAAATTACTGAAATTCAAAATGCTTATTTACGAGCCGATAAGCTGAAAGTCTTATTATTAGACCGTGGAACGGCCTGGTTGGACACTGGCACTTTTGAGAGTATGAATCAGGCTTCACAATTCGTTAAGGTCATAGAAGATCGACAAGGTCTTAAAATAGGGTGTATTGAGGAGATCGCCTTCCGGAATGGGTTCATTAATAAGCAACAACTAATAACACTAGCTAGGCCACTCGAGAAGAGTGGCTATGGCAAGTACTTGTTAAGTATAGATAATTGATGTAGGTTTAATAAGATGTATCGAAACTTAAAAGTTGCTGTGGTAATACCTGCTTATAATGAAGAGAAGTTAATTACCAAAACCATTGAAACACTCCCAGATTTTATAGATTATGTAATCGTAGTTAATGATTGTAGTAATGACAAAACTTTAGATATTCTAGAAAAGCTTAAAAAACCATACCATAAGCTTACGGTATTAAGTAATGATAAAAATAGTGGTATTGGATTTACATTGATGCGAGGTTATAAATATGTTTTGTCCAAGACTGATGCGGAAGCTATTGGTATAGTGGCCGGAGATGCACAATTTGACGCTTCATATCTTCAGCCTATGCTCGATGATTTCATAGACCTAGAATTAGACTATGTCAAAGCTAGTCGTTTCTATCATCTAGAGGCCTTTCAGAAAATGCCTAAATATCGACAATTTGGTAACATATTTATCTCTCTACTTACAAAATTCTCGACAGGTTATTACAGCATTACTGACATCACTAACGGTTGCGGGTTTCTGCGGCGAAGTATTCTAGAAAAAGTTAATTTTGAATTCGTTCAGTCGCGTTATGATTATGAAACAAGTATGCTTACTGCCCTATCAATTGCCGGAGCGCGCATAAAGGATCATGCCGTTCCGGCGATATATGGTGAAGAAACATCCACTATAAAGTTAGTTCCAACCGTACTACGTAATTTACGTGCCGTGTGGCTTGGATTTTGGCGACGTATTTACTACAGGTATATATTGTATGGTTTTCATCCTATTGCACTTTTCCTACTAAGCGGGCTTTTCCTATTTATTGTTGGCGGGCTTTTCGGGTTGTTTTTAATTATAGAGAAGCTGTGGCATAATCTTTCTCCAACATCAGGTACAATTATGCTAGTTGTACTACCAATCATCTTAGGGTTTCAGATGCTTCTTACGGCCTTAATAATGGATGTTAATAACGAGGGCAGAAACTAGCTACTGTTATTAGATTATGATCAGCTATGTTACAGATTCTTGGTGATATCGCTAAGCTTACCTATATCACGAATAATGAAATCCGGGTTAAGTAATGCAAGTATTTCTCTATTACGAATTCCGGATAGCACTGCAACAGTTTTAAAGCCAAGTTTTTTACCAGTAATTATGTCTGCTTCAGTATCTCCAACAATCAAAGCTATTTCGTCCTTTGCAATTACTGTTGAAATTAATTCAATCTTCTTAGCATAACCGTCAGTTTCAGAATGCCCCGTCAATATTTTTTTAAAGTATTTATCTATACCAAGCCACGACAATTCGTTCATGAGATTTTGATGCCTGCGGCGCAAACTGACTAGGTAGCAGTCATGTTGTGTTGATATTATTTGCAGCGTCGAAATGGCATCGACAAAAAGGGTATCAATTTTAAGATATTCAGTACTTTCAATCTTAGAAATAAATGAGTCTAAAAAATCAGGCTCAAGGTCGGGCGATAGACCACTCTTTAAGAGTATTTCTTGCCAACCTATTTTTTGTCGTTTTAAATCCCAATAAGCGGCTTGCGGCATGGGCGTCCCATCATGCGCGATTACTGATTTATAGTACACTTTGTAATGACGCACTGAAACGTCTATTAACGTGCCATCTAGATCAAAAAATATTTTTAGTTGAGTCTGTGCCATTCAATTTGCTCTTCAATTAGGTCTGGAAAAACATGTGCAGGCTTAAATTTCATTTTACGCGTCGCTTTGTCTACATTAAGGACGATATCTGAAGCCGATTTTTCACGAGCCAGGATATTCATTGATAATCTTGGATTAACAGATTGAATAATTGAACCCGCTGTATCCTTAATTGATATGCCTTTGCCAGTGCCTATATTGAATATCCCATTCGGAGACTTTGTTACAGCTAGATATAGAGCCTCGGCAGCATCCGTCACGTGGAGATAATCCCTCAACTCCTCGCCGCCATATATGTCTAGATTATCGCCGGCTAATGCCTTTTTTATAAAATTGGGCACTGCGCGGTTGATATTATCACCGGGCCCATAGAGAACAGTAAAGCGTAATATAGAAATTGGCAGGCTATTACGCTCCGCGTAGACCGAACAGAATAACTCACCTGCAAGCTTGGAGGCGCCGTAGTAGGATAGTGGTTTTAGTAATGCATCTTCAATTATTGGCTTGTCAGTAATTGGTAGCCCATAGACTTCTGCAGTACTAGCATAGACAAAGTTTTTTAAAGTTTTCCCGAAAACGTCCAACAAATTAATCGTTCCTTTAGTATTTGTTTCGAACATTGGTAAGGCTTGGTCTTCGTCCTTGTTTTTAGGAACTAACGCAGCCAAGTGAACTATAGCATCTATAGAAGGAAATGCCTTGTGGACGCCCCTAAGGGTCTCTATAGCCGTTATGTCTGCTTGTACATATGAACAATCATCTCGATCTTGTTTGCCGAGATCCGATCTGCCTATCACTACAATGCTATGGCCCGCCCGGATCAGACGATTAGTAAGGGTCTCTCCCAGGAATCCACTAGCACCAGTGATGAGTATTTGCATTACTGATGTAGCGCCTTCTTCAGCTTTTCGAGTTTAGTAACTTCCGACTCCACCTGGTCGCGTGAGACCAGAACTGGTTCAAAATCCATACCACGGATCCATATCATATTGTCTTTTGCAGGATTAACTTTCTTTTCAAACTTTGGCGGTTCTTCGCCATAAGCAAGTTTTACAAAAGTATACGGCATATTTACCCCCAGCTCAGTAAAAAACTGATGGGTCGTAAAAAATCTGCCAATATTAATCTCAGTAGGGTTTGGAACGCCATTTTGGTCATACGCAAGATCAACCCCAAACAGTCCTGATGGTTTGGGATCAATAGCGAGGACTGTTTTTTGAGCAATCTCATCCAATATTGGGTCACTAACAGTCTCTCCGCCACCAGTGGCACCGGTCACACCTGAAGGTGAAATCTTACTAAGCTCCCAGTAAAGTCGACGTCTACCCTGCGCTAAAACTAACTCTCCATCATGCCATATTGACATCCATGTTGTCGTGTCGTCACGGAGTAGTTCGGCAGCCGTGAATGTGCCATCCCAGCCTTTTTGAAAATCAAGCCAGTTAATTGCCGTCTGCATATCCGAAACTGGCAAAGCACCTCGGCCTCCAGCTCCTGATGTTGCCCGTACCCACATCTTTCCGCCAAAATCCTCAAACGCCTGTTCAAGCTGTTCTTTATCCGTGATAATAACTGTCTTAGGAACTTTAATACCAGCGGATTGCCATTTCTCGAATGATAGAAATTTATCTTGGCAGATTCTTACAGTTTCTTTGTCGGGAAAGAAGGTTTTTGCCTTTAGCTTCTCACGATTTTCAGATAAGAAATTTACCTCTGTATCATTCTGAGCGTGAACAAATTCAATCTTTTCTTTGTCGATAATATAGTTCAACACATCAATATACGAGGGGTCTTTAGCGAACGGGACAAGATAGCGAGCATCTGTTTCAGCCCTTTGAAGATAATATTTGTCCGCGTCTGTTCCAACTATGTAAAATTCTTCTGGTGCTTTACGCAAAGACCTAGTGAAGTTTACTGCTGGCGAACCCCCAGCTCCCGTTACCAATATACGTTTCATGTGTCCTCCCTTATTATAATAATCATTCGTATTTTTTAACTGCCTCTAATGCTAAGCGTAGTGCTTCGCGGGCATCCCTAGGATTAACCAAATGAGATTGTTTATCGCCATTGATTCTAGCTAGAAAAGCTTTCAACTCTACAGCAAGAGGTTCTTCAAAATCAACTTTAATGACTTCCTTTTTTGGTTCACCCATATTTGTAACGAAATTAGAAAAACCTTTATTGGGTGTCTTTATCATATTGTGCTTATAGTACTCCAGCTCTTGGGTAATATAATTACCCTCTAAATAACCCGTGGATCCAGTAAGAGATATGGTACGTATCTTTACGGGTGTCAACCAATTAGCCTGTATAAAACCAGATGCACCTCCATAATCCATAAGTATTTCAGCCGAATCGATTTGTTTTGTATGATGCGTACGAGAGCCGTGACTAAAAATTTTTGTTGGCTGTTTACCAAGTAGAAAACTTATTATATCTATATCGTGCACTGCAAGATCAATAATTACATCTGTCTTAGGTTCTATAGCGGGAAATCCTCCGACACGCTTACATACTATTGATGTTATTTTGCCAATTTTCCCCTCGTCAACCATTGTTTTTAGTTTAATAATAATTGGATTGTAGCGTTCAATGTGCCCAACCGTAAAAATAATACTATTTTTTTCAGCTAATTTAATCAATTCATCAGCTTCCTTGACCGTGCTTGCAATAGGTTTTTCAAGCAGCACATGAATGCCACGTTTCATGGCATATTCAGCGACCTCGGCATGAAAAGTAGTCGGTACTACGATTGAAACTGCCTCAGGCTTGGTCTCACTCAGCATTTTCTGGTAATCAGTAAAATACTGGGCACCGTATTCATCAGCTAGAATCTTAGTGGCTGGATTGATGTCCGCCAAAGCTACTAGATCTGCTCCGGGTAGCAGCGAATAGTTGCGCATGTGATTCTTCCCCATGTTGCCTCCACCAATAACGGCAACACGGATCTTATGATTTGGCATTACTTAAGTCCTTGATGGATTCTATAATACTAGTCAAATCTTCCGCGCTCACTCTTGGATGAACCGGTAGAGATAAGACTTGTTCTGCAGCTTCCTCAGCATTAGGAAAATCGCCAATTTGATAGCCGAGTTTAGCAATATGCGAGTAAGCATGCAAGGGTTTTGGGTAATATATTGCACTGCCAATCTCTTTTTCCCTCAATGCGATCATAAGCTGCTCACGAGTAATAGAGAATTCTGGAGTTATACGGACAGTATATTGATGATATACGTGCGTTCTACCCTGCTTGACTGATGGTAATTCAAGCCCCTTGATGTTAGCCAAGCCTTCACTCAAGATCTTAGCGTTGTTTTGACGAGCCAAGCTGAAATCATCAACCTTACCTAGCTGGGCAACTGCTATTGCAGCATGCAGATCTGTCATGCGATAGTTATAGCCAATCCCAGCATACTCATAAGGCCCAACCATGCCATGTTGCCGAAAACTCTTCATGATAGTCGCTTGTTTTTCGTCATCTGTAGTCACAACGCCGCCCTCACCACACATAATGTTCTTTGTTGCATATAATGAGAAGCAGCCTAGATTACCAAGACTTCCAGCTTTTTTATCTCCATAGTTGGCTCCCACAGCCTGACATGCATCTTCAATTATTATTATTCCGTGCTCGTCAGCTAAAGCTTGTAGTTCATTAAAGTCACAGGGTTGTCCATATAGGTGAACAGGTAGTATGACTTTTGTCTTATTAGTGATAGCACCTCTGACCTTCTCGACGTCTATATTATAAGTTCCAGGATCAATATCAACTAGAACTGGTTTTGCGCCCAAGAATAGTATTGGATTTATGGTAGCTATAAAACTAAACGGGGTCGTAATTACTTCATCACCAGGCCCGACACCGGCTGCGAATAATGCCGCATGTATAGCTGCGGTTCCGCTATTTACTGCCACTGCAAATTTAGTACCACAATACCTCGCAAATGACTCTTCTAGTTCGGATACTTTGGGGCCTTGAGCTAACATGCCACTAGAAAGTACATTATTTACGGCTTCAATCTCTTCGTCCCCAATAATTGGTGATGCGATTTGTATCATAAATTATCCCCTTTACTCCTATAATATACACTATAGTCGACTTACTCAAGGAATTTGTTTTGGCCTCAACTTAATCAAAAATGTTAAAAGAATTAGATATTTTCAAAACATAATTACATTAAATTGTATTTATTTATTAAACGTCATACTTGAAAATATTTTATACGGCTTCATGTTTATGGTGATTTTTTGTATAATACCAAAGTGTCAAAAATACTTATTTCGTTGTACATATTAGCTACTACATTAGCTTTGGTAGCTCTAAAATACGGCAGTAAAGCGGGTGCTCCACTCAGCTTCATCGATCATAAATTACAATTTAATATAAACATCTACACCGTCTTGGGTATTGGTCTCTATGGAATTAGCTTTGTAGTTTATATGTATCTGATATCCAAATATGATTTGGGATATATTATTCCCCTAACTGCCGCTTTCATATATATTCTAATATTCATCGCTTCGTATTTTGTTTTCCATGAAGTTTTTACAACTACAAAGATTTTTGGAATTGGTCTGATAGTTATCGGTTTAGTATTTCTTAACCTCAAGAAATAGAATTACCGGAAAAAGCTACTAGAACGAGATATCATTTATCATCATTATAATATTGTCCGAAACCTTACTGTCATAGCTGACGAGGTCTAATTTTTTGGTAATACCTTCTGTTAGGGAAAGTATTTTAGAGTCAACAAAATTGACGCTGTTAAATTAATTACAGATACGCCAGCAACGATTATGCCCATGCGGTTTGATTTGTCAAAAGTGATCTTCGCCCATTTCCCTATTACGACGAATATTGGAATTAACAGTGGTAAGATCGGTATAAAATATCTACCCTGTATACCAAGTACTTGATAATACCCAACTGGGGTCCACAATATGTATAGCGATACGGCTATAGCTAAAATACTAATAATGAACGTAGCAGAGTATGCAATTGCTGTCATTTTATCTCTACTAAAATCCTTTAGAGAATTGCCTTTGTATAAGAATGCAATCAGGAGGGCTGCGTAGCCGAGGCTCACGAATGCTGCTGGTAGTGCATAGGCAAACCAAGAAAAATATCCATACATGGATGTCCAGTAGAAGTCTGGTAGATCTGGATTTTTAAAACCTTGGAATATAAAAGTTCGGTATAATGTTTTGGCAAACGTTAGTGGGTGCTCAAGGATATATTTTAGTTGTGCAACTTGATTTACATCACCAACACCAAGTACTTTTGAATAAGTTACGTAGTGTTGGTACTTTATGACGAGATACCACGAAGCAGCTACGAATATACTAATACCAAGACCACAAGCAACTAGAATTGCTCTTTTCTTTAAACCTGTAAGAACGTTTTTAGGAAGAAAGATTATTGGTAGCAACAAGACGATATAAGTTTGTTTAGTCAGGCCGAGACCTAGGCCAATAAGTGCTATATAAAGATATTGATATCTTCTTATTGGCTCCTTCTGCAGGAAAAGCTTATGTATAAATGCAATAGTTATAAATGATAATCCTATTGTCATAACATCAGTTGAGAGGGATGCGGCTTCTTGAATCGCTACGGGAAAAAGACCAACTACGGCGTATACCCACTTTTTTCTAGGCGCTATTTTAATGGCAAGATATATTAGAGCTACATAAGCAATTAAGTTAAAAATTCGGCCCAATATGACCATGACACCCAAAGATGGGTATATTATGCGACCTAGATCAATACCTACTGCTTGTGGAATATAACCAACTGGGCTATACACAGCAGACGCCGGAAATGCTTCAAATTTTATATCCGATGGTGCAACTTTAGTAAAGTATTGATGCCTTGGAATTGGAGGTATTTGACTACCATTTACCGTACTAATAGAAGGTACATAGGGGACAATTCCGCCCGTCTCGCCATTTTTAGTTTCACTTAACATTTGCCCTTCACCAACCTGGTAGGCTCTATCAAAATGCACAGTTTCGTCAGGAGTCATAAAAATTGGCATTGAGAATACCATCGCTAGGCCAAATATGGCAGCAAGTAATAAGAAAACCTTCTCTGGTTGATCAAAGAAATCTTTAAAATAATGCTTTATAGATGAGTAACGTAAATTTTTAGACAAAGAATGTTTTGTAATTTTTTGCATTAGTTCCCTAGTTTTTATCCGACTCAATAATTCAATTCATTATAATACAGCGCGAGACCTAAACCTATAAATATAATTACAAATACATTGAATTTTATAGTAATTATTAAAATATGATTAAGCGCATTGGCAATATTGTAATTAATAGATAAAAAAGAGTATAATCGGGTGTGGATAATTGTTAAAATAAAAACATGCCAAAAAAGAAATTTAAGAAAATTATTTCCGGTTTACTACTAATAATATTATTGGGTATAGCTGTATATATATTGATTAATCATTCCGGCGCGAAAAGTTCTGGTACGTCTACGATCAAGCCCACTGGGACAATTAATTATAGTCCTCCAACCCCTGCCGAAGAAACTCTTCAAAATCAAACAAAGCAAGCTATCATTAATAATACTGTTAATCAAAATAGTAGTAGCTCGTCTACCCCTACTATTTCGCTAAGTATCTCTAGATTATCTCAGCCTGGACCCGGAGATGATATCCAGCTCAGAACTGTAATTAATGGGGCTACAACCGGTATTTGCAATGTAACCTTTACCCAAGGAACGTCAACTTTCTCACAAACGTTTCAAGTGACAGAAGAGGCGACTTATTCAACTTGTGATAGTGCCAATATCCCAGCCAGCTCCTTCCCTTCAACGGGTCTCTGGGATATGACAGTCACCGTATCTAGTGGATCTAATATTTCAAATCAGGCGAAGGCACAAGTCAATGTTACTTAATTATTTCAAACGCCTGACAATAGGATCTCTTGTTATTATTTTTTCTGTAACCGCAAGCCTTACGTCAATAAGTCTACTGATCAATTCGAGCGTATCAGCATTGAGTGGTAGTGATTGGCAGGCCGGCCTCATTGTTGACGACTCTATATTCACCAATACGTCAATAATGACAGTTTCCGATATTCAGAATTTTCTAAATGCTAAGGTGCCAGTATGTGATACTGCTGGGAGTCAAATATATAGCGGCACAACTACCCGTGCACAGTATTCAGCATCTAAGGGGGAGAACACTACATTTACTTGCCTGGAGAACTATTATGAGAATCCTACCACTCACGCAAATAATCTAGACGGAGCGGCTATTCCTGCAGGCGCCATTAGTGCGGCACAAATAATATATAACGCGGGCGTTCAATACGGAATAAATCCTGAGGTTATATTGGTACTCCTGCAAAAAGAACAAGGCCTGGTGCTTGATAACTGGCCTTGGGACAGTGAATACACCGAAGCTACGGGTTACGCCTGCCCAGATAGCAGTGGCTGTAATAGTGCATATGCAGGATTTGATAATCAGGTTAACAACGCAGCTTGGCAGTTTAGACAATACCTAAACAACCCTTCTAATTATAATTATTTACCCGGAGCCGCTAATAACGTCGCCTACAATCCCAGTACAAGTTGTGGTAGTTCTAATGTGACCATATTATCGAGTAGTACAGCGGCATTATATGATTACACCCCCTACCAGCCTGATACTGCTGCCTTGAGCAACCTTTACGGTACTGGTGATAGTTGTAGCTCTTATGGCAATCGAAATTTCTGGACTTACTTTAATAATTGGTTCGGTTCAACTGTAGGTGGAGTTGGGCTTATCAAAGGGACATCCACGAATACAGTATATGCATTTTACAATGGTGAAAAACAAGGTATCCCAACGCCGGATGTCCTAAGCGCATGGGGTCTAGGCTCATTACCTATTGCAACCTTAGATGATGCGTCACTGGCCGCAATTCCGTCAATGCCTACGCTGACTAGGGTGGTACAAAATCCATATAACAGCTCATTGTATTTATTGGCAGACAATGGAGGTACTTTTGATGCACTGCCTAATATGGTAACGGATTGGGGATACAATCCATCTACTGCGCCACCGATTGGTACTGATTTAGTTGCATACACGACTCGGCTTGGAACACTATCGGATTTTGTGACTTCCCCCGGGGTCAATGGTGTATTTATGATAGATGGCGGTAGTAGTAGACTATTTTCTAATCCTGCTAACTTAGCGAGTTGGGCTGGATCTACGCCAACGGTTAGTATTAGTAGCTCACTACTTGGTGACCTAACGCCCGGGAGTGGGATATTTTCAAACCAAGCACAAACCGCGTCGGCACAGTATGTTCTAGATTCGGGTAAAATATTAAGCCTTAATGCGAATTTATCAACTATGTATCCGCGCAACTCACTAGCAACAATCAGTACCGCGCTAGCTAACATATTGCCTAGTGGCGGATCGGCATCACAATTTGTAATGGGTACAACCGGAACAATTTATTTAGTTGACGGGGGGGCCAAGCACGGAATTGCGTCACTTGGGTTACTGGCATCCTATACACCGTCGGGGTCTGCTAATATTACATCGTTTAGTAATGCCGAGTTGGCTGAAATACCAGACGGACAAACCATTCTGACTAGATTCGCATACAATAGCTCAAATCCAACTCAACAATATTATGTAAATAATGGAACATATACACTCACGGCACCGTTTAACGACAGTCAATATGGATTCGCCATCAGCCCAGCCGGGATAAGTGTCTTAGGGACTAGTAATGGTACTGCGAGTTGTTCTCAGGGGTTTGTACAGGCTGTAGGTTCGCCTGGTATATATATTCTAGATAATGGAGTGAAACGAGGGATAGCATCACTAAATATGTTAGGGATGCTCCAAAATAACACAAGTAACGTTTGTGAACTAGCCCCTGCAGATGTCAACGCTATCCCCACCGGAAGTCCGATCAGTCAATATGTGAGTGGTGGTGGAGTCAATTATTTGGTTGACGGAAAGTATGCATACACAGTTAGTGGAACGGTAGCAACAAGCATCGGTGCTACAGCTTTCACTCCAGTTTCGTCTCAATTCTTGGCAAACTATATTCTAAACGGATCTATGACTACTTCGTTTATGGTTGGAAATAATTATATTTTTACAGATGGTGGAAATTACTACTCAACAACAAGTTCTACTATCGCACAGTTATGGGGCATGACGGGTCAATTGGCTTCGCATTCAACATATTTCCTAAGCACTCTTAACTATAATGGAGCTCTGACGCAATTTGCCAGACCATCAGACCCCACTAATGGAGAAATATTACTTGTTGATTCTGGAAAATTCTTACCCATATCAACGTTAAATGATCTGTTCAATGCAGGATATGTTAATCAGAATATTCCAACTGTAAATATAAGCTACATAAATGCCAACTTAGGATCTGTTTGGCAAGGATACTTAGCACAGGACGCAACGTCTGGAACGGTTTATGTTCTGGATAGCGGGCAGAAGCATGCCATCAGTAGTTCTCTGTTGCCAACTTGGCTTGGTACAACTAGTCCAATTACACCTACCGTATTATCCACAAACTTCTTGAGTTTACTCAGTATCGGTGTACCGACAACCAATTCTATTACAACCGGTGCGCCAGGAATATATGGAATTAATAATGGGCAAATTGCTGGCATACCAAACCTAAAGACATATCTTGGACTCTATTCACCTAGTTTTACGGTATCTATTAAACTTATTGATTCAATTCCGTACGGTGCGCCCATACCATCTCTGTAATTTTTCTTAAGACAAAGAAGGTAGTTGATATGAAAGGCTTAGTATCCTCTATCCATAAGTCGCCATAGATATTCTTTTGGTATATTCGTGACTTTTCGAACCCTGTATCGTTTAACAATAAAAAGTGGGAGTCGTATTATCCCTATAAGTCTTCCGTTTACCACTTTCCTGACAGCATAATCTTTCCCCTGCACACGCAAAGCTTTAACGGTGTCAATATCTCCCCGAATAAGTTTCGGCAAGAGTTTTAATATCATTAACATAGGCAAATTCTTAAAAAGGAGGCCTGAGTTATTTCTAAAAGTCATATACAAAGAAAAACCTGGATTTTTACCAGAGCTAGCTGAACCCATATGATAAGCACGCGCACCAGGAACCAAATAATTATCCCAACCCATGACCGTAACTCTGGCAGCTAAATCTACGTCTTCGAGATACATAAACATAGTTTCATCAAATAGCTTTCCTTTAAAGGGCTGGTAATCAATAAATCTTCTGGTGATAATACAGGCAGCGGCATTAACTCCAAATACTTTTTTTGGGCCAAATTCATGCTCACAAATATTGCGCCAACTACCCTGTGTTCCCTGGCCGTTGTGAGCGATAAATATATGAGTTGAGTCAATAATGTCATGGTTATAATAATCTAGCGTTGTTCCCTGAAGGCAAGCAGCCCTTGGTTTAATTGCGGCAAATTCGACTAACTGTTTCAACCAATCTTTAGATATGCGGGCATCAGTATTTAATAAAGCCACATACTGAACGTCTTTATCAGCTAATGCTGCTTCGATACCCAAATTATTACCTTTCGCAAACCCAAGATTTTTCTTTGCCTCAATTATATTAACTGAGGGCATATAGGATGACACAAACGCAACGGAATCATCTGCCGACCCATTATCAACCAATATGATGGAATAATTATTATAGGTTTGGTCACGAATTGAATCTAGGCACTCTTTTAGTAAATCTTTGTTATTCCAGCAAACAATAATAAAGGCAACTTTAGGCATCTTATTATGCATTATCTTCTCCGGATTTAGGCACCCTTATTACGCTAGGGAGACCGATTTCATATCTTACTCCAGTTAATGACGGACTAAAGCTGGGAGACTTCACGGTTTTATAATGCATATCGCCAAAATAATTAAAGACTGACTGGGTACGTATAATAATTTTTAAATTATCCTTCAAGATATTGTCACATATTAAAGAAGTATTGAATTTATTTGGTAGTATATATTTTTCAACTACACTTCTCGAAGCTACCATGACTCTTCCGCTAACCTGGTCAACGCTTCTTGTGAATAATGCACTCCCAAATGGGGAGTGGGATTTAATGGGATAGCCTTTAAATAGCGGGATGAGCTCCTTACCTTGTCGCAAATAGCCCGCGTCGATAATCGCATCAGTGGATTCATCTACTAGAATGGGCGAGACTATAGCTATGTCATCACACTGTTGACTCATCCCGGCAATATCATTCATCCAATTCTTGCCTTTCGGCAATATTGCTGCATCGATAAAAATAAAAGTCTCGGCCTGACTCTTTTTCAGTACGGACTTAACATAGTCTGTAGAATTATCACTCACAATATTACTAAGATTCATTTTGTGCTTCGTTAGATAAGCCGTATTTGCTTTTAAATTATTTGAATATATTTCTACGTCACTACCTATCGACTTTAGCTGAGTTTTTACAAATAAACGAACATATTCGGCATAATAGTTTGCCGAATGGCTTGGCATAATTACTATGGCAACTTTTGATTTTGCAGAATATTTGACTTCGTAGTAACCGGGTTGATCTTTCAGGCTCGTAACTCTTGCCTCTAGCTGATTGCGTTTAAGGTGATCGCTAAGCGCCCTAATCCCGGCTTCAAGTACATTTTTCTTATTTGAAAAGTCGGCAGCAGTTGACGATTTGGCGGCACGCCAATGATAAAGAACTTTTGGAATATGGTAGATTACTGGTTTTTTATCAATAAGCCTTAAATAAAAATCATAATCTTGCGCTCCATCAAATCCCATCCTATATCCACCAATTGAATCAATAAGTTTTTTTTCAATAACAGTTAGGTGATTAAGGTAATTTACTTGCCTCATAAGGTGCAGAGACCAATCAGACTTAAAGTGAGGATCAAATCTTTGTTCCGTAACTGCATTCATTTTATCTTCGTCACTATATATCAACTGGGGCCTAGGATTTAGCTGTAGGCCGCTTATAACTTCATTTAGTGCCCCGGGCGCTAGCAAATCATCGTGGTCGAGCAGTGAAACATATTCTCCTCGACATTGCTTAATACCTTCGTTGGTATTTCCGGCTATACCAAGGTTATTGATACTGATTACCTTTATCCTATCGTCTATACCTTCACACCATTCGGTGTAATCACGTCGTTTTTTATTTGATGAGGCATTTATTAATATAAGTTCCCAATTGCCATAAGTCTGGTTCACTACAGAGAAAACCATTTCTCTTAAAAAGGTTTCCTCGACATTAAACACCGGTACAACGATGCTAATTAGTGGCATGTAGCCATCGTCAATTGTCGGACTCCAACAAAGTGGCTCCACTCCTTCAATCCATTCGAGATATCTAACATCTACGTGGTGGGGGGGTAATAGCCTAAGTTTTCGAGCAATTTTCTTAGCTATACGATTCCGTAAGGTATGGGGGGGAAATATTTTTCTTAACTTCTTTTTGCATGACATAATCTAACTTAATCTTTCTTTCCAAATGAAGTAGCTGAATTTATTTTTGATCGCGCCGTGTTTATCTTCTGGATGGCATGCCATGATTTGCTAGACTTTATTTCACGTAGCTCCGCGACCAGTGCCACATTCTCTTGTTTAATAATGTCAGCCTCTAGGGATTTATGCTGCATTACTCGCAAATTCTTCATTTCATTCTCTAGAAGATTTAATAATACATCCTTGTTCTCAACTAGAAACTTTTCTTTTGCCTCATTGACGGCCGCGTTTTTCGGAAGCTCAACTTCTGGCTTACTAACCTTGCTAATCCAAAAGAAAGTTCTATATCCATCTTCAGAAAAATCCACATTACACATATTTTTATAATAATTTTCATAGGTTTTATAGACAGATTCTTCGAGCAACTTATTATCGCTAAATGCTGAGTGTAGCAAATGTTGTTTTACTATTTCTCTCCAACAAATTGCTGAAAAATGCCTGAATTTTACAAAGTTTATTTTTTGCTTTCGTAATAGGCTCTCAACTTCTTGTTCGCTTGGCAGTCCATTATCTATATGTTCTCTTAGCCAACGATGCTGAAGACCAGTAAGTTGATGATAGTAATTGTTCATTTCTGTCTCTAGTAATTCATTAGTTCCACTATTGAATGGTGCGCAGATTATTATTCCTTTGTTGCTAACTCGTAACATTTCGTTAACAAACTTTTCTCGATCAGCATGTGGAATATGCTCCAGCACATCACAGCTAATTGAATAATCAAATTGACCATCTTTAAACGGCATAGAAAGCGCACTACCCTTAACGAAATCGGGCTCATCACTATCCTCGATATCAATAATAGTTGGCGTAAAACCAGGAAACTTCCTTAGAAGCCCCTTCTTTCCCCCGACATCTAAAATTTTCATATCCTTTGGGTTGCCTAACATCGAAAGAATGTTGGCCATAATAAGATATCGCGATGTATGCGTTGGTTCCTCATGAATTAAGCTTCTGGGAAGTTTAACTAATTGACCAATTTGGTTCAGTTGTAACTTTTCCATGTCTCGCCTTTCCAATAATCTTAAAAGAAGTTGCAGACGTTAAATAATCGTAAGGGCTGGTACCATTCTCACTAAAAAGCCCGACAGTTACTGTATATATTCCTGGAGATAGTGGGTTGTTATTAAATTTTGCAACTATTTTATTTGAAGCTTCTAAATCCTTACGAGTCAGTTTAAAACCAGCCTCTTTAGTATTCGGACCAATTATGCTGATTCCGTTTGCGTCAACTATACTAACGCCACATATTAGTTCTTCGACGGGCTCATTTCGTTTATACTGAACGCTAACAGTGAATTCATCTCCAACTTTCATGGAATTAATAGGTTTGCCGGTCGCGTCGGAAACATCTACTTTTTCAACTATGTATTTGCCGGAGCCGGGGCGATCGCCGTATTGAGCGGCTGCCGCGTTGGAGTTATCCTTAGCCATTCGTGTCTCATACTCCATAATAATATTCTCAGTGTTTCCGATATTAATCTGATCACCATAGTCTATGAGGACTGCTCGATCACAAAACTCCTGGAGACCATTAAGGTCGTGAGAGACAAATACAACGGTTCGTCCTTCGCTCTTAATTGTCCTGAATACATCAAAACATTTTTCTTGGAAGGCCACATCTCCCACCGCAAGCACTTCGTCAATTAGTAGAATGTCACTCTTTGCCCGTATAGCAATTGAGAAAGCTAGTCTAACCTGCATCCCGGAAGAATAATTCTTTAATTTTTGGTCCATAAATTTATGTAGCTCGGCGAAACTAACAATATCGTCATACATAGCCTGCATCTCTTTACGATTAAAACCGAGAAGTGCTCCATTCAAAAATACATTCTCGCGACCCGTAAGCTCTGGGTTAAAGCCGACGCCTAGCTCGATAAATGGCGTCAACTTTCCATTGATTTTAATTACTCCTTCACTGGGTGAGTAAATGCCAGCCAATAATTTGAGCATGGTACTTTTTCCGCTTCCGTTACGGCCAACAATACCAAAGAACTCACCTTTTTTTATTTCAAAAGAAACATTGTTAAGTGCTTTCTGTTTCATGTATCTACGTTTTCCACCACGAAAGAAATTAATTAACACTCCTTTCAAAGAGGTTTGTTTTTCAAGTGGTAATCGAAATGTCTTACTAACATGATCAACTTTAATTGCAAAGCCATCATCCATAATTAAATGTTCTCCGCAAAGAATTTTGACTCTTTTCTAAAGTAAGACACTCCTATGATTAGTACAATCACGACAATAAACAACGGTATATATTCGTACCAACCCCCATTAAATATATGGCTTGGTATTATTGTTTTTTTGGTAATTAATACATAGCGAGCATCTTGAAGCGCTTGGGCCATGGGGTTCATTAACATTAGCTTTTGAAATGTTACATTAGTGATTCGTGATAGTGGATATAATATTGGGGTTAAATAGAAACCTGCTTGTAAAATAACCTCCCAGATATAACTAACATCACGGTATTTTACAAACGCAGCTGATAGGAAAAAAGAAACGCCTAGTGCAAATAAATAAACTTCTCCTAATAAGAGAGGAAGTAAGTAAACTTTACTGCTTGGTTCAACATGACCAATAATCATAAACAGGGTAATTATGATAAGGTTGAGAAAAAGATTAATTAGCGCCGACAGACTGCTACTAATAACAATAATCCAGCGTGGAATTCTGATTTTACGAATCAAGTCACCACGACCTACAATAGACCCAAGACTTTGCATGGTCATTTCGGTAAAAAAGTTCCAAAGAACAATCCCAAATAATAGGTATTGTGCGTAATGCGGAGTACCTGCGCCTACTTTAAGAAACTTCACAAAAACAATATATAAAATTACGAATATAAGCAACGGCCGCAATAATGACCAAGCATAACCTAAAACTGAACCTTGATAGCGTAGCTTGAAATCAGTCCTGACTAGCTCGGCAACCAATACTCTGTTCTGTTTCGAAAAGATACGTTTAAACATATGTTATGGGGTATTATAGGGGAAAAGGATGGTTAAGTCGATGTCTAAAACTACTGTTGTTATACCAAACTGGAACGGAGTTGAGTCTTTAGGGGACTGCCTGGATTCTTTACTGGGCCAATCAATCACAACAAATATTATTGTCGTCGAGAACGGCTCAAAAGATGGTTCATTGGAGCTACTCCACAATAAGTACCCGAATATTGAACTTGTTCTTCATGAAAAGAACCTTGGGTTTGCCTCAGGAGTAAATAGTGGGATTAAAAAAGCCATCAATAATGGCTCGAACTACGTAGCCTTATTTAATAATGACGCAGTTGCTGATAAAAAGTGGCTAGAAAACTTAGTAAACTATTTAGATGCAGATCCCAAGACTGGGATAGCTACCTGTAAATTTACCTCTATTGATAATAAGCACCTAGATAGCACTGGGGATCTATATACAAATTGGGGTTTGCCCTTCCCTCGTGGCCGTGGTGAGGCAGTTGGTAGCCAATACGACAATGACACAGTCGTCTTTGCTGCTAGCGGTGGAGCCAGTCTGTATAGAGTTTCAATGCTAGACGAGATTGGCTTGTTCGATAAAAACTTCTTTGCCTACTATGAAGATGTCGATATTAGTTTCCGGGCACAGCTGGCCGGATGGAAAGTGGCCTATGTTCCGTCAGCTATCGCTTATCACCAGATCGGTGCAACAAGCAGTAAGATCAAGGGCTTTACAACTTATCAGACGATGAAGAATCTACCATGGCTCTATTGGAAGAATGTGCCAACTAAATATTTATTCTCTGTTGGTATTCGCTTATGGTTAGCTTATTTCTCATTTCTGCTAAGCTCACTGCAACGTAGACAGGCATGGCCGGCCGTAAAAGGAATGTTTGTGTCATTAATTTTTCTGCCCACTAAAGTTATCCAACGCTACCAGATACAGTCAAAGAAAAAGGTATCAAATGAATATATATGGAGCATCATGACTCATGATCTGCCACCCAATGCGCATAAGTTAAGAGCTTTAAGAAGTAAATTATGGAAAATAACTGGGAGAAAAGCTTAAATGAAGAATCTTGTTATTGATGCCAGAGAGTCCGGATCAACGACTGGCCGTTATATAGATAAATTAATCGAATATCTATATAAATTAAAGCCAGCTTTTGATATTACAATAGTTACAAAGCCACACCGCGAAGAATATATGTCTACTATTGCTCCAAACTTTAAGGTTGTAATTAGTGATTGCAAGGAATTCACTTTTGACGAACAAATTGCATTTAAAAAACAACTTGATGGCATGAAGGCTGATTTAGTCCATTTTGGCATGGTGCAGCAACCAGTTAGATATAAGGGCAATGTTGTTACAACAATGCATGATTTAACTACTCTACGCTTTATAAACCCAGCCAAGAATAAAATTGTATTTAAAATAAAACAATATGTTTATGCTTGGGTTAATAAATCGGTGGCCCGAAAATCCTTGGCTATTTTCACTCCAACTAACTATGTAAAAAAGGACGTAGTTAACTACGCGCGCATTAACCCGGATAAAATTACCGTAACCTATGAAGCGGCAGATAAGATCACCGAACAGCCAGAAATTGTCCCCGGCTTAGAGGGTAAGCGCTATATTATGTACATAGGCCGTCCTCAACCCCACAAAAACCTAAACAGGTTAATCGATGCCTTTGCCAGTTTACATGCCTCAGAACCGGACTTAATACTTGTTTTAGCCGGCAAGAAAGACGTTGTCTACTCTCAAATCGAAGAAGCCACTAAAGCTAAAGGCATAACAAATATTATTTTTACGGATTTTGTCAGCGAGGGTCAGCTTAGATGGTTATATGAAAACTGCCAGGTCTATGTCTTCCCTTCTTTAAGCGAAGGTTTTGGTTTACCAGGTCTTGAAGCCATGGTTCATGGAGCAGCAGTTGTTAGTAGTAATGCAACTTGCTTGCCCGAAGTTTACGGTGATGCTGCAGAATATTTTGACCCCGAGGATATTAACGATATGGCTAGGGTTATAAAAAAGGTCATTACTGACGAAACACTAAGGCAGAAGCTTATCACTCTGGGTTATAAACAAGCTAGTAAATATTCCTGGGAACGAATGGCAAAACAAACACTAGACGTATATGAGACTATTTTGAATAAAAACTAGTTAAGAATAGAATAATTCTTTATACTTACTTAAAATTAATGAATCATTACGTAAAAACTAGAAAAATATACAATAAAAGGAAATTGGTTGAGGGATGCCCTTTTTGCGGTAGAGCCTTATTGGAAGATGGAATCATAGAGTCTAAGTACAGCTACGTAGTCCCAAACCTAACAAAATATGACTTATGGGAACTCTATGAGGTAACAGACCATTTATTGTTAGTTCCAAAAAGACACGTCATACATCTAAATGAGCTTGATGACAAAGAGAAATTAGAATTCATCAACACGCTATCAAAATACGAGGCTGATGGCTATAGTATCTACTCTAGGAGCAGCGGTTCTAATACTAGGTCTGTAGACCATCTGCACACCCACCTCATTAAAACCTCGAATAAACAATTACGACTTATTTTATTCACTACTAAACCCTATTTCTTACTTGGTTTCTAGGATTCTTCAGATGCTTCTGCTTCTTCGGGCGCTTCTGACTCTTCAAGTTCCGCGGTTTCCTTGGTTTCTTTAACTGCCTTGGATTTCTTTTCTGGTTTTTCGGGTGTTTCTTCCATATAGCCAAGAACTATGTGGCGATCACGCCCTTCTCCGGCAGACTCGCTAGAAAGACCCCACTCGGCGGCCAGTTGGTGGATTATGCGCCTATCAGCGGCATTCATCGGCCTTAGATCATATGGTTGCTTGGTGTCTTTGACTTGTTTAAGCCAGCCTTCGGCTCGCTCTGCCAAACGTTCGGCACGCTGTTTCTTATAGTCAGCAATGTCTAGATTGACACGGTTTAAGGCAAAATCCTGGCTCCTAAGAGCATTGCTAACCACAAACTGCAAAGCATGCATCGTGTCACCGTGCTGACCTATAAGGAAGCTATTAAACTGAGTTGAAGGCACATGGAGCTCTATAACCTCATCATCGCTACTGGTAGCATAAACATCAGTATTAAGACCAAAGAATGACAGCAAGTCCTCTATGTACTTCTTGGCATATAAAATAGCCGATTCATTATCTGTATTCATTATTTCCTCCGTTTCTTATTAGATTTCTTGGAGGATTTTTTCTTTTTTTGGTTATTGTCTTTAACTTCAACTATCTCTGCTTCAACAATATCGGCAACATTCTTAGAAGTAATTTTGCCAGGGGCTTCTTCCATCTCAAGAACATCTTCGCGAAGCACTATAGATTGCTGGATAAAGGCGACTAGGCCACCCATGAACCAGTACAAACTAAGAGCCGATGGATAACTGACGGTGAATAGGAAAATCATGACTGGCAGGAAGTAGCGGGTGCTGCGACCAATTGCAGCGTTAACTTCGGATTGATCAGCTTGCTCGCCACTGCCGGCACCCTTTAGAATTTCGCGGAGCTTCTTGGCATTCTTATCGCTAGGCATAAGTTGTTTTCCCTGGAAAAACTGGGTTATGGCACTGGCTATAACTATCACCATAGCTGGCCAGTAAATACCGGTCTTGGATAAGGCTGCTTTGTCTAAATTAACCATCCCAAATAGAGTGTTCTTAAATGCCGAAGGATTAAGAGCAATGTGTTTCATCCAACCTATGTGCTGAATAAACCCGTACGAAAAAGTAACAAGCTCTTTTGGATCGTAGACAACTTTTCTAAGACCGCTATAAAGACCAATAAGGATAATGAACTGGATTATTAGTGTGCCAATCGAGCCAAAAGGCGAAATCTCACGCTCTTTGTATAGTTCCATGAGCATTTTAGATTCTTGTTGTTTGTTGCCTTTGGATTCTTTCTTGATGCGCTTAATCTCCGGCTGAAGGGCGCGCATAGCCTTGGCTTGATTAAGCTGCTTTTTGACCAGTGGCCACATCAGCATTCGAATAATTATCGTGAATATAATAATAGCCAAACCGAAGTTATGGCCAGGCAATATGGCATAGACAAGCGATAACAGATTAAAAATCGGGCGAACAATTATCGTCGTAAACATTATTTTTCCTTCCCTACTATAATATCACGCTCCTCCGGTGTGGGTTCGGATATAACTCCGCTATCTATAAGTAATTTATTAACTACTCCCTGTAATTCGCTTGGCGTTAAATCTTCTAGTTGAGGGCTGAAGACAGTAAAAACAAGATCGTATGGCTGCGAAATGATATCCTGATATACCCTGATGCATTCGTAGAGTCGTCGCCGAATCCGGTTTCTAGCGACAGCTGACTTATCGACTTTCCGGCTGACTACTACGGCGGCCCTAAAAACACTACGACGAGGGTTAACATTATATTTCAAAGACACATAAAGGCTACGGACTTGCTGGCCGTGAGTATAAACATGTCTTAAGCTACCATATCCGTGAAAACGGTGTTTTCGGTCAATCATTAACTCATAGACCTCACTTATTAGTAGATATTATAGAGATCTATTGCCTAGTGAGACAAGCGAGCTCGGCCTTTTAGGCGGCGGCGCTGAAGTACCCTACGGCCATTTTTACTGGCCATACGAATAAAAAAACCGTGCACTTTGGAGCGGTGTCTTTTCTTTGGTTGATAAGTTCGTTTGGGCATAACTTGGTATAAGTGTAGGGGTATCACCCCTTATAAGTCAAGCTAATTAACTACTTTTGTCCCTAATAGGGCATTTGGTATTGTCTTTGTAGGTAGCTAGAGTAGGTCGGAATTTGATTGCACCCAGCTATCGAAGCACAGGTGGATGGATCGAAAGCCCCATAAGCAATATAGGCATCTTCTTTAAGGAGCAGGTCTTGTCCAGAGACGTTGGCCGGGCTGAGTCTCATTGGATAACCCTCATAGTATTCGACTGGAATATTTGTTAGGTTGCCGTAGACGTTGGTGTTGTACTGCAGAGCCGAAATGGTAACAATCGCCCCGACTGTATTGTGATCCGGGTGGTCTTTTATGGCAGTGTTGCTGCCACTATAGGTACTCTGGGTACGTATTTCTGCTGGAGTAAATAGTGTCATTAGACTAATAAGAGAATTTTCAAGGCTTGGTAGGGTATAAATTGATTGATTATCGACTGACGTGATTGTTTTGATATTTCCATGGTAAAGTTTGGATATCGTCTCAAAGCTGGTTGATTCGAAGCCGGTGTTTTGAATCCCCCCGTCAGGCAAATGCATAAATACTAACGAGACTTGAGTATTGCCCTTAGGACTAGCTATTGTTACGTATTCGTTATTGGCTAGTTGGACAATTTTATCTACCCACGGGGCATGGCTGCCGAGCATTTCAGAGTAGGCGGCTTCACTACCCTTTTGTCTGCTCAAATAATAAAAAGCGCCCTCCCCGGCATCGCCGGCAGTTATGTAGATCGTCCTCTCGCAGTAGCCCTGACCCAACTCATGAATTATATCGGGGTTCATAAACAGAAGATCATCATCTTCGTGGGCAACAATGTTCATAACCGTCGGGTGATTACAGGTAATGTCTGGTAGATTGCTTATATTAATCGGAAGAATGGGTGCATTATATTCAGCTTTAGAGACATTTTTGATTATTGTCTTTGGTATACCATTATCGTAGAAAAGTAGTAATTCCTGGGGATTAGCCAATGTACCCTTAATTAATGCAGAAGAGTTTGGACGCCCGTATGTGGCCGTTACTTGGTTAATGGTACAGTTGGAATAATTTGTTAGGTTGCCGCCTGATAGTGATAATAGGTAGGCGAAACTAACTTTATGTAGATTGGGTTGCCATAAACTACTGCTTAAGTCTTGGCGCGGAACGGTACAGCTTGAAAGTGGCGTAATTGTCTGGCTACCACTAAGAAGGAGTTTTGTCGGAATAACTCTCCAGTAATCTCCTACAAGAGTATCTACTTTATGCGCCTTTAGGGCTTGGGCAATAGTTTGGTTCCGACCATTAACTTCACTTAATGCTTGTTTGTCGGCCCTGTAGCTACTCATAGCTACTGTTGATCCAGATAGCATAGCTATGATTAGAGCTATGCCAATCGTCACTAGTACTTCGGGTTGTAGTTTCTTGTTTGCAGAAAAGGAAGCTATAGCTACAAATATCGTAAACAAAACTATCGTTAGGTATCTAGAATCAACGCTATAAGCGTGATTAGTAGCAATAAAGGCGGCGATAGTGGCTAGTGACGTCCAGGCCAGCATAACTGCCAGTCTATAGTCTGGTGTTTTGTCTTTCTTCCATCTATTCTTCCTCTCAGTAAGACTGTTTCTGGTTAATTTTAATATTATAAATAATCCCAAGATCAAGATTAGGATGTTAATTATGTAGCCGATTATGCCAGGGCTAAATAAACTATGAATGAAACTTTTTGGCATCGAACGAATTATCGTCGTGGAAGAGGCTGGGTTAGCACCTAAATTAGTTAAAACTCCAGTAATTGAATAGAAGATTGCCAGCAGAGCGTTATGAATGGAAGTTACCAGCCCATATGGCCCAATTGACTGATTACTAAATCGGGTTATGTGAGCCGCAGCAATCAACCATAAGATTATGGTTGATCCTACAAAACCACCAATGGTTACTATTAACCACTTGGTTACGAGGTTATCTAGAACTAGTTTATTGCGAAAGCCATAATAGACCATAGCAATTAGGGCTGCCCCGATTGAAACTGTAAAAAATAATTTATCTGAGGCTATTAAAATAGCCATTAAGCCAATACTTAGCCATAACTTCTTCGATTTTAAAAAGGGTGATTTTATTAGCAAAATTAGAGCGTAAAGATAGACGATGTATTCCAGATTGCGGGTAGCTATCATTGCCATGTTAACCGGCAGAAGGCCTCCGGGGTATGGCTGAGCCGGAATAAGCATAAGTACTGAGGCTAACGCCAAACATATTGTCCCAAGATACAGAGGTCTTTTCTCGATACTGCGTAGAATCAGAACAAACAAACCAACAGTTAAAAGTGTAGTTAGGATGGTAAACGTAATTAGAGTTGTACTAGTAACGCCAAAAATATGTACGAGATAAAATATCGGCCACTTGAGTAAAAATGTGTGCTGCGATGGGAGCAAAGCGTGCTGGAAGGTTGCCCTGCTAGCAAACAACAAACTATTAACAATTTGGTCAGCATTGCCAGACTGGATTCTTGCTCCAAGTAATGACCAGAAGATTACACTAATGAGTAGTATAAGTAGGGACAGTCCAAGATATATTACAGCAAATTTTTTAGACTGCAGTGCGCTATTAACCCTCCTTATTGTCGGGTTGGTTATTTTCTTACCAAAAAATAAATGATTCTTATGATTTTTGAACATGAGTTTCGCTTAATTTTATGGTCTTTTTCCCAAATATCAAATTGTATATGGCGTAATTCCAAATTGTTGCAAGAGCAATAACTGCCGTCCTTATTTCAAAAACACCGTAGTTCTTGGAAAAGTACTTAACTGCCAGTAGAGAAATTATGTAGTTAAAGACAACCAGGCAAGAATACATAGCCAGTTGAAAACCAAGAATGTGCATTTTTTTCTCGTGGTTTTCGAAAGTAATGAATTTTTGCAGGATAAAGGCGACGGCCAGACCAAACCAATAGCTTATAGCAACTGACTTTACTGGACTAAAACCCAGCCCAATACGCAGTCCATATAAGACTGCCATTTCCATAACATAGGAGCTGACACCAACTATCAGGTAGCGAACTAGTCTATTTTTGAGCATCTTTATTATTTCGGGCTAGCCCAATTGAATTTTCAAAATCAACAACATAGAGAGGGCGTTGTTTGGTCTGATTATGCATTAGTGATACATATACAGCTAGAATACCTTGAGCGGTTAGGACAATTCCGACTAGGAAAATAGTAAGAATAGCTAGCATGGCTGTTCCAGTAAACTTCCATGAAAGCGGATCGCCTAGCAAAAGTTGTTCAATGAAAATAGCTAATCCTAGAATAAAGGACAAGGCCGAGATAACAACACCTAAGTAGCCAAAAAAATACAGCGGGGTGTTGCTAAAACCAACATAACTGTTTATGGCCAACTTAACTAGTTTATTAAAGCTATAGCTGGCGCTCCCCTGCGCCCTCGGCTTGGCGTTGAATTTAATGTAGCTTGTCTTAAAGCCTAGCCAATCAATTAATCCTCTAGTTATTCGGTCAGAGTCCTTAAGTTCAATGAATGCTTGTTGTACTGATCGGTCAATCAGACGAAAATCTGTTGAGCCGGCTGGAATTTTTTGTCCAGTAATTTTATTGAAGGTCTTATGGAAGAGCAAAGAACCCCATCTTTTCCTGATTCCTTCTTTGGAGTTACTTTGCCTAATACCAATGACTACCTTGTTGCCGCTTAACCAAGATTTAATAAATTCCGGCAAAAGTTCTACGGGGTGTTGGCCGTCGCCGTCGATCATCATAATAGCATCACCACTAGCGTAGAAGATTCCTGCGCTCAGGGCATTCTCTTTACCAAAGTTTCTGGTTAACGAAATGTAGCGGATATGGTTATCGCTAGCACTTAACTTATGAAGTATTTCACTTGTCGAGTCGCTACTACCATCATCGCAGTAAATTATTTCATAACTACCTAGTGCTTCATTTAAGACACTTGTTATAGATTTATTAAACTGTTCCAGACCCGCTGCTTCGTTAAAAAGAGGGACCACAACAGATATTTTTTTAGTAGTTAACTCGGCCATAAATTTGTTAGTTATCATTATACAGATATCACACTCATCAATACACAACATAATTGCCTGGTCAAGGTCGCTTGTGCCAAAACGTTAAATTCACAATATTTGCTCCATTGATTACTAATAGTTGTCCACGATTTACTAACTTTTCTCCACAGAAAAAACAGATTGGGTGGTTTGGTGTGTATAACTTTACCCTGTTCGCCACCAAAAATAGATTTTTTGAATAATAAATGGTTATTTGCTTGTGGAAAAGTCCAGTCGTTCTGTATAGTAGTGAGTACGAATGGAGCGAGGGAATGAATGACACCGATCTGTGGCAGACTGTACTAGGGGAAATAGAATTATCCACCTCTAGAGCCAGTTTTCTGACTTGGTTTAAAAATACTATTCTACTTAGCCGTGATAGCAAGCTCCTTATTATTGGTGTCCCGAATGTCTTTATTAAACAGCAACTTGAGACCAAGTTTAATGAACTAATTAATGAGACCCTTAAGAAAAACGGTATCAGGCCTGAGCGAATCGAATACAAGATACACGCCGCTCCAGTTAAGCCCTATGTTAATGAACCTGGTGAATCAGAGGCATTGTTTAGTGCTCCTGGTGAATCAGTAGCTGAAAACCAAACTCAGCGAAATATCCTAGCCCACACCTATAGACAAGGTTTGAACGAACGTTATACCTTTGATAATTTCGTAGTTGGTTCTGGCAATGAGCTGGCTTACGCAGCCTGCCAAGCAGTGGCTGCCCAGATTGGCACTAAATACAACCCCCTGTTTTTGTACGGTGGGGTTGGAATAGGTAAAACTCACCTTATCCAAGCCGTGGGCAATGCGGTACTGGCTCGAGACAAAAAAGCCCGAGTGGTTTATATTTCAAGTGAGCAGTTCCTACAAGAATTTGTTGATGCCCTAAGGTTCAAGAAGAATACGGATTTCGCCGGCTATTATAGAAGTACTGACGTACTGATAGTTGATGATATTCAATTTATCGCCAATGGAGTAAAGGTTCAAGAAGAGTTTTTCCATACCTTCAACGCCCTACACCAAGCCGGTAAACAAATAATAATTAGCAGCGATAAACCACCTAAGGATATTCCAGGGTTGGAAGAGCGGTTGCGCTCACGCTTTGTTTGGGGAATGACCATCGATATGCAAAACCCTGACTTTGAGACTCGCTGTGCTATTTTGCAGAGCAAAGCGGCCGAACATGATGTTGATTTACAACCAGATGTCACAGAGTACCTATCTAATAACGTACAGACCAACATACGTGAGCTAGAAGGAGCATTAAACCAACTCTTAGCCTTCTGTGAGATGCGCGAGATTGAACCGTCTGTAGAGATCGCTAGTGGACTGCTTGGATCTATAAAGACTAGACCTAAGCATCTGAGTGCCCGACAAGTAATAGAGCGAACCGCTAGACACTACCAAATACCCTACAGCGATATAGTCGGCCCAAAAAGAGATAAAGACATTGTAGTCCCTCGCCAAGTAGCTATGTATATACTGCGCAGCGAACTCCATATGAGCTTCCCTAAAATTGCCCGCGAACTTGGCCGTAAAGACCACACAACGGCCATACATTCAGTTGAAAAAATTGAGAGAGAATCAGCTCTAGATACTGATATTCGTACAGCAATTAGTAGTATAAAGGAGCGTCTTTATGCGTAAAGTGCTTGGGGATAGAACGCTTTTTCCTGTGGACAAGGTTGTTACGAGTAGTGGTACAACTGCCCGACTTACACACAGCCTAATTAAATTGGTTTTAGGTGTATGGTTACAAGTCGCTGGTTATGACCTTTTTGTGCGCTGTTTATGGACTACTACTTCCACAGCCGTGGCCAGCTATTTAACTTCGCTTAAGTGCTACTTATACCCATTATCCACAGTCCCTATAGTTATAACAACGAATTTTAATAAGTTAATTATGGTTAGGAGCTAAGTAAAAATGAAATTACAAGTAACCCAGGAAAATCTAAATAAAGCATTAATGAATGTTGCCCGCGTTGCAAGTAGCCGCGGTACCCTACCAATACTTGGGAATATTCTACTTAAAACATCTAGCAACCGTTTAAGTATCGCTGCTACTAACCTAGATATCGCTATTACGCATTTCATAGGCAGTAAAGTTGCAAAAGAAGGATCAATAACTGTTCCAGCTAGACTAATGCAAGATTTCGTGGGTAGTCTACCTAGCGGTGTTATCGACCTAGAGCTTGAAGCCAATAAACTACACATTACCACCCCACAGTACCAATCAGTCATTAACGGCATACCAGCCGACGAGTTTCCAGTAATGCCAGCTATTGTTGGTGGTGATACATGGAAGATTTCAGCCGGCGTTATGCGACGAGCCTTACAGCAAGTTATATTTGCAGCTAGTAACGACGATGCTAGGCCGGTATTAACAGGAGTATTTATTCACAATATTGAAGGAAACTTATACATGGTAGCCACCGATAGTTACCGACTGGCTGAGCGTAAACTAGTTAAAAGTTCAACCACTCCTAAACTACTAATTCCAGCTTCAGCCCTAGGTGATTTACTAAGAATCTTGGGTGACTTTGAAGGAGACATTAATATAACCAACGATGGCCAGCAAATACTGTTCCGAGTAGACGATGTCGAATTGGTCGCTCGTTTAATTGAAGGAAACTACCCGTCCTACAGACAACTTATACCAGATAAATTCTCAACTATCGCTACCATCAAAAGAGAAGAGTTGCTAAACATTACCAAGGTTTCAAGTTTGTTTGCTAAGGAAAGCGCTGGAAGTATTACGATCAAAATAAGCGAAGAAGACCAAACGGTTAGCATCCACTCTATTGCTTCACAAATTGGCGAAAACACAGCATCTACCAGTGGAAAAATAAAAGGTGGGGGTAGTATTACCCTCAACTCTCGCTACCTACTTGATGGCCTAAACGCCCTAAAAGGCGAAGAAGTAACTTTTTGTTTTAACGGTAAACTCGAACCCTCACTATTAAAAGATCCCAGCACTAGTGACTACATTCACATTATCATGCCACTTAAGAGTTAGAATATATTTAATGACAAAAGTTTTAGTAAAAATAAATAACTAAAGAATCAATATGATCACAGAAATCACACTCAAACATTTTCGTTCCTACAAAAACAGTACCTTCAAATTCAGCCCGGGGGTAAATATAATCGTCGGCCCAAACGCTAGCGGTAAAACCAACCTACTAGAGGCAATACTAGTTGCCTGTGAAGGAAAATCTTACCGGGCCGGCGACAAGGAATTAATAGCCTTCAAACAAGAGATCGCTAGAATTGAACTTCTTACAGACAGCAACGACATACGGATCGTCTATCTGGAAAGTTCTGTCAATAAGAAGAAATCATACAAAATAAACAATGAATTATTCACTCGGCTTAGTCTGCAAAAAAGACTACCGATAGTACTATTTGAACCAAATAATCTAAGTATGCTTAGTGGACCAGCTGATCTTCGAAGACAATTCCTCGATGACTTACTGGAGAAGACCAAATCTGGCTATGGAAGCTTAAGACGATCTTATCGGCGTACCTTAGCGCAGAGAAACAACCTACTTAAACGAGATAATCTTCCAAAAGATCAGTTATTTGCATGGGATATTCGGTTATGTGATTTGGGTGAGCAGGTTGCTAAATACAGAAATAGCCTAGCCCATGATATTAACGAACTAATCGAGGGTGTATACGAGAATCTGTCGGGAACTAAAGCAAAGATTGAGTTTAGTTATATACCCACAGTACCAATAGAGGGCTATGGGACTGCTCTGCTGCACAAACTAGAAGAACACGTAAAAGAAGACCGTGAAAGAGGATTTACGGCTTACGGGCCTCATAGAGAGGATATAGCCATATCAATAAACAGCCACCCCCTGCAGATGTCCGCTTCCCGTGGAGAAGTTCGATCAATGGTATTAGCTTGCAAAATAATTGAAGCGATTATTACAGAGGAAACACTAGGCGTAACCCCGGTATTGCTATTAGATGATGTTTTTAGTGAACTGGACAGTAAAAGGCGCAAACAGCTAACGAAATTTTTGCAATCATATCAATCATTTATAACTACGACAGACGCTGATGTGCTGACGAAGAAAATCAATATTAACTCAAGAATAATTCTAATTTAGGGCAAAGCGTTAATGTACTCAATAGTCATTTTAGAAGGATCGTAGCCCATCGATCGAATCCATGCCAACGCATCTTGCTGGGCTTGTTGGCTCTGAGCGGTAATGTAAATTACTGGTATTGGCGAAGAACTACCGGACTTACTGCCATAGTTGATTTGATATTCGAAGTCTGGCCCAGTAAATGGTAGCAGCTTAATTAACGGCACTGCCTGTACGGCTTCCTGAGAAGCGACCGTACTTTCATTACTCGATATTCCCTCAGCAATTTTTTCATCTGATGGATGGTTGTAATACCAATTAGCAGTACTTGGAGAATTTGAAACCAAGACGACTCCAACTAACTTAGTTTGACCCTTGACCACATTTATTGTTGCTGTGTAGGAGGAAAATCCCGACATAGTCACGGTAATTTTATATTTACCGGGCTTTGTTTTAATAATACCCGCCCCACGACCCTGACCATTAATTAAAATCTTGCTTTTAGCTGGCGCTACAAGGAGATTAATCTTTGCCGTATAGGCACTTTCGTGAATACTGTAGAATATCATCACCACGAAAACTAACAATAAAACAACAAGCCAAGGTAATAGTTTCTTATTCCACAGCATATTATTGGATTAACCTTGCTATCAAATACGAGCCTCTATTCAGCGGGTCAGTTAACTGCGTGAATTCAAGAGTGCCTGATTGACTATCACTATAGGGTTGACTGTATGAAGCCTGTGCTTCGCTATAGCCCCCAGCCTGGGGCCCTACATAGATAAAAGTGTGACCACCTGCCCCCCCGCCACCCTGACCAACATTGATTGTGCCATCGGCGTTTTGGGTAGTGCCAGAATTAATGATTAAGATATCTCCGGGCTGTAATTGTGCTGTGGAAGTAGCCGGATAGATAACTTTATATAGATTCGGATGAGATATTACATACTCCGCCTGATTAACGGTGTATCCTTGGGGGTAATTAGGGTCAGCGCCACTAGCTCTCATAACCGTAGCCACGAACACGCCACAGTCTCCCCCTGTTCCATCAGTTGTCGTATATTCAAGGGGATTATATTGCTTCATTGCTGCAACATAAGCCGGAGTTGGGGATGAGGCTGAAGGTCTGGCGGTCGTTGGTGAAGAGAATGTTGTTGGCCACGCTAAACTAAGTGCTGTTTGAACAATACTTCCCCCGCCACAGCTTGTCTGAGGAGAAAGTGTAGAGAATAGTTTAGTAAACACACCTTGCAGTAGTTGTTCGCCGGCAACTTGACTAATACTTCCAGACGTAACCATTGCAACCCCTACTCCCGTGCTAGCTGGTTGCCCGGTAGGTACGACCTGAGCTGCTTGATTGACAACCCAGTTATTAGACGGAGGTTCTTGTTTCCAGCCAGCTTTACTGTATATAGTTGCAGGCAATTTAGCGGAAAGAATTCCCCATGTGTCGGTTGATGATATGTTTGATAGAAGGTTTTGAGCATAACTAAGTTGTGAAGCCGGGATTAGGCTATTAATCATTGCGAAAAAACGGGCTTGGTCGTTGGCGGTGACCAGGCTCTGACCTAGAACATAAACTGGGTCAGAGGTGTCTAAGCTAAAATTGGTCATCCCGGCATCTGAAGCAACTTTATTAATGGCTGCTGCACCGACTTGTTTATAGGTAGCATTGGCCGCTGTATTATCGCTTTGCTCGATCATAGCAGTAAGTTGAGTGTCTTCTGCCCCCGTTGGTGTTTGTGAGCCGTCCTGGTTGAGGTAAGCTACCAGAAGCATCGCTTTTGTTATCGATGCACCATAAACAGTCATATCACCATTATAGCTATTAATAATTTTTCCGGATGAATCAGAGACCGAAAGCCCAACCTGAATACCTGTTGCAGCTTGAGCGGCTGCTTCAGCGTCAGTAAAATCTATTAGAGACTGAGTTGTAGTAGGGGCAGAACTGCCAGCCGAGGTACAACTACAAGCAGCACTCGATGGCGTGCTGCCGGCACTAGGATTTGCCGCCGCATCAGAGCCACTCGTTGTTAAATCAACCAATTCATTTATCCAAGAATCTACATTATCAGTGTACTGAACTTGGTTTTGTACTGCACCCGGGGCTGTCGGTGATGGGCCATCATAGGCTTCCATTAGTGCCAACAAACTTTGGCTATCAATCTGAGAGGCGAACCGATTCCTAAGATACGTTGCCTGATCGCCTCCCCCTACAGCGCCAATGTTTTGTTGGGCATTTGGGTCAATACTTGCCGCAACAGCAGATTCGGTAGGTGTTGCTGTCCATTGATACCACGTATTAGCACCCTGAAAAGTTGGTTGCCCGACCGCAGCTTCTCTACCAAACGAATTACCTGCATTAACAACATTGTAATCAGTAGAACTAGACAAAACAGACTCTTCACGAGCTATCGAAACTATTAGAAACGGGCTGATATTCGAATTCTTACCATCAGCCACGATATTTGCCCCAAGACCGGCAAGCTCGCTAGTTTTACCCGTCTGCTGATCTTGTTGAGTGATCCAGGTATTAATAGCATTAGTCATAGAAGCAGGATTTAAGTTAGGAAAAGCTGCTCCACTAGGGGACCCACTACCTGCGGTAATCGCAGCCGCCTGACTACTGCCACATGCAGATGCCTGTGTTGAGTTATAATATTCTGTATCGTTATCGATTCTTTGCTGATCAGTGCTACTAAGAGCAAAAACCCCGCGCCCAGAAAGGAAAATAAAAAGTATAGCCAAAACTAGGATGAATGTTCTTCGTATCATTGGTTTGTGGTTAGGCTCATATAATCTTTCATAACATGTACATCAAGTATATATTGTCTGAAATGCCCGATATCATCACTAATTTGCGGCGTGACTACTGCATTACAGCCGCTGTGATATATACCTGAACTATCCGTCCACCCATTATAATATTTACTGCCCGGAGGCGCATTCATTGCCGTGCAATAAATATCCAAAATAGTACTATCAAGTGCAGAGGCTTCGTCTGCCAAATCAGCCGGTTGGTTTGCAGTATAATCATAATCCCCAATGGAACCACAATTACTATCAATAACACCGCCATTGCCTGATAATGTATTCTCCTGTAAATCTGCGTAATTATCTAAATAACAATGCAACAAATCATTAGCTATTAAATTGCTACCGTCAATTTCGTCACCACTAGTATTAACGATGTCGGTATTAGGGTTCCCAAGGGCCGCAATGCGCTGGACAGAGATATTGTTAAAAGATACATTTGTAAATAAATACTGCTCGTTTTGTATAGGGTCATATTTATCTACTTCACCGTCAGTGAATGCATACTGCGTTACACCATATACCACTCCGGGAGTAGCGGGAGTCGTCGAGGCAAAAACCCTAGGTTCAAACACGGTTGATAAGTTGTGAATCAGCGTCGCTGGTATGCTTGTCAAATAATTAGTTGCGCTATTTATCGTTGCGGCAATGCCAATTGGCATGTGCGTTATAAGTCGAGACGCCAAAGAATCAGTATTACTGAGTGCCAGAGTCCGATCTACCAGTGACAGGTGAGACTCAGCTATGTTTTGTTGTTGCGTCGCTTCATTGGCAACTTGACCTGCCGTGCTGTTAGGAACCGGATTTGCTCCGATAGACCGCGCATAGTTGCCGGAAGCTAGATTAAGCCCAGCGTCGGAATTATTTAGCCACTGCACAGAATTTTCCAAGCCATCAAGTCCCAGCGGCGTAAAATACTTAAGAATATCTGGGATTATAACGTGCGAAAGAGTGTATTGGAATCCAATAATTGCACTGGTTTGAATCAGCTCAGTGGCGCCAAGGGATAAGCCACCAACTAGAAGTCCCATCCCATTAAGTAATGTTCCGGCTATAGATCCAACCGGGCTATTTTCAACATCACAAGCTATTGGTGCTACACCAGTGTCCTTTAGCCCGCTATTTACATCACTAACTATTGCCGAGCCAGCACTCGCAGTTGGCAGAGATGAGTTATCTATTGGTACGCCGCCCGAACCACCACTGGCACTTTGGTATGCGGCTGATGAGCTAAATGGTAGAGTATCTTGTGAGGGCGTAACCACATGAGTTACTGGGTTTGTAGTCGGCGTAGCCGATGAATTGCCGTTAAGTAGTCCCATGACTTTACTAACAACACCTCCAGTTAGGCCGCCTGATTTTAGCTCATCGGCCAGACTTATTAATAATGTTCCATGTCTAATTAGTAATGTCTCAATCTTTGGAACCCTAGATTTTGAAGCGTTAGTCGATAGTTTATCTACGCTACAAACATCTTGAACAGCAGTGTTTGCCAGTAGAGGTGTACCAAGATTTGCCGTTTCCGATGAAATATCACTCTCTACTTGAGATGTGGTCATTCCGGCTTGTTCGTCCTTATTAGCCTCGGTTAGTATCTGTTCAGTTTCACTCGTAGCTGGTTGTGCGGCAGTAACATCTGATTTTAGTGTATCTGAAGAATTACTTGCCACTTGTTCGCTGTCGGAAGTATCGGCGGCCTGAACAAGTTCCGTCTCAGTCGCTCCATCTTCGATTTCTCCTACAACAGACTTATTATTATCAAGAGGATCGGGCGTGGTACTTGGGTTAAAGTTTGAGCCAGACTCTTCGGTGATAGTTGGGACAAATGCTTCAACTTGGCCGACATTCCACTCCTGTAAACCTGACTCTACTGAGTCAGCGGCATCGCTGTTAGTTGCTATTTTGTCGGTGATATCTTCTCCTTCGCTATTCTTCAAAGCCAGGGTACCGTTACTAGAAGTTGTCTCTGTAATACCGGCATTCGCCAAATCCGCTACGACGGCCGGTTCAGTGATTGGAAAGTCTTCCATGTCAGTGGATAATGTTTCATCTGGCGCATTAGCGGCTGGAACGGTGTTCTCGTCAGCGTCCTCCGCCGGGTTATCCGGATCAGTACCTTTTCCGCAGGTTTTGGCTTTCATGCAGACGATCCTTTGCATAATTTTTGATGCCGCTTTTTGTTCAAAATGTTTCTCAACTTTAAATTCATATTTTACTAGAGTTTTTTCGATAGTTATCAGTTCGTGACTAACTAAAAAGCCAGCTCCAAAAATTGCTAAAAAAACAAATATACCTATAATCCCGCCTCCAGCTGCAGTTCCTTTCTTATGTGCCACGAAAAAGCCCGCCAAGCGTTTTCCGACTGCCCTGGCCATAGACACCTCTCCACCGGCCCCCGCCTTTATTCCCTGGGTTAAGGCTGATCTTGCCGAAGACGATTTGTTGTAAAAACCATCTCCAGACTCAGCTTTGCTCAGGGAATCGGCAGAGGTTTGCTGATCTAAGCCTGGGATGTCATTTGACTGAGACCCTTCACTTAATGAGTCATCTTTTCCGACAGCACTTTCCTGGCTTTTCAGCCCTGACCCCGATAATGGATTACTATAACCACGGTTGTCATAAACAGTGGACTTATCATCTGGCTTGTATAGAGGAGTTTGTTTTGTCTCGGCCATATGCGCTATTTTACTAAGTTACGTTGGTCTGATTACTTGGGTTAGGGGCAGGCGAATTGATTGGACTACCGTTAGCTTGAATTGGTTTTGGATTGGTCGTGATCAAGCTCGTCTCTGTTGGGCTTGCGACGACCTGTATGTGTACATGGTTTGAGCCAGCGAAGAATAGACCCTGCCCGACAGGAAACTCCATTAGGCGTTTTTTCTCTTCGGCAGTTAGCTTGAATACCTGCGCAAGGCCATCAACAGCCGTCGGTGATTGTTTCAGTAAAAATTGCATAGATGCGTTAGCGACAATTGCTCTGCCCATTCGTGACCCAATAAAATCTTCTACATCCTGGCTGATCGTGGTAATTCCTAGGTTGTATTTTCTAGCCCTTTTTGCAAGCGAGAAGAGGAAATTAGCACTGTCTTCGTATTCCATTAATTGCCATGCTTCATCAACGACTAATATTCTGCGTTTTTGATCAGCTTTAGTTTTGTTCCAAATATAGTTTAGGACAATATACATTGCTACGGGACGTAGCTCATCCTCCAGGTCGCGGATATTAAAAACCACTGTGGTATTGTTGATGTCGATATTGGATTGTTGGCTGAATATCCCAGCAAATGTTCCGCTTGTATATTTACGGAGACGCTGGGCTAATTGAGGCCCGCTTCCTCCCATATGCAGGAGAGTCTCATATAAATCGGCCATATCTGGAACTGGGGAGGCGTGAGTCAAGGGATCGTTAGTTATGCCCGCCTTTGCATAGGTTTCAATTAAAGCCGTATCAAGATCAGACTCTTCGGTTGGACTAAGTGCCGGCATTAAAGTTGAAGACCCGCCAATAAGTTGTGCCTGTGCCCCACCCATCATGAGCCTTAGGAGGCCATGTAAAACTATCAGGTTGGATCGGAGGGCATCCTCGCCCTCATCAACGTCTATGACTTTCGGCAGATCAAAGGGATTTATGCGAGTATTTGAATTTAAACTTAACCTAATATAGCTCCCGCCGACAGCTTCACATAGTCTTTCGTATTCATTCTCCGGATCAATTATAAAAATTTCAGTTCCTAGCATTAAACTGCGAAGTGCTTCAAGTTTAACCAAAAAGCTTTTTCCAGCACCCGATTTTGCGAAAACAACTGAGTTACCATTCTCTAAGCTAAACCTATCGAAAATTACTAGCCCTGAATTATGCATATTAATGCCATACAGAATGCCTTTATCATCAGTTAGGTCAGAGCTTGTAAATGGAAAGCTTGTACTCAGGGCGCCGGTACTTATATTTCGCCGAATTTGTAGTTGATCTACGAATTGGGGCAGAGTACTGTTTAGGCCTTGCTCTTGTTGCGAACTAGCTGGTTTAGAATAAATGAGCTCTTGCCCAAGTAACGATTCGATTTTGTGTGACACGAACTCGAGCTCTTCCATAGATGACGCATAGACTGTGAAGTACATGCCGAACCTAAAGAAACGCTCCTCGCCGACCTGTAGCTTGTCTCTCATCTCCTCGGCATCCTGAACGGCCGCCTCTTTGCCTGGATCGCGGACCTTGCCTTTTTCTTGCTCAAGCTGGATACCGGCCTCTAGTTGTGTAACTTTTTTACGTAGATTGTCCAGAACTACCTGAGAGTCAATTGGATAAATGTAAAACGATAGGTCAACTACCTCATCAATATTGATAAGTGGGCTTAACCAGCCGGTGTATATTTGTCTAGGATAGCCATAAACATAGTACGTCCGGGCTATACGCGTGCCTATCCGAAAGAAAGAGTAATTGAACTCTATTGAACTTGGTGCAATAAAATCTCTGAGCGCCGTTATGCCTTTACTAAACGCTTCTGATACTTCTTGCTGTTCGGCAATTTGCTGAGCCTGCGCAGACGGTACTTCGGTTGAGGACTGTTTCTTTTTTCCAAAGATCATGAAATACCTCTCTGATTACTGGCTACTCCGTTGGGTGCAGGACTTTTTGTTATTACATCGGCTGAGACATTATGAAAATCTGGTAGGTGCTGTCTGGTGGCGGTATCGGGGTTATAACTGTCATAGTAAAGCTCGATCAACTCCTGGGTATCTAGCGGGAGACCTTGTACCCCACACTGCAGTAGTCCTGACATTGCCGCTTGAACCCTGTTCCTAAGTTCAGTTTTTGCTTTTTGTAAGGCCGTATCGTCAATGACAACTCTTTCGGTTTTTTTACTAAATAATTTACCAACACCTGTGAAAAAACTTTTACTCTGAGAGAGCGCACCTTCGAGCGTGTCCGTTAAGAAAAAAGGAATAACTACGTACATATTTTTATCCATTATGTTGGCTTGTTCGCCTATGACTTCGATGTAATTTATATAGTCTTCCATTAACATCGATAACAACATGTTCTCTTCACTTTGTCTGAGTTTATCCAAGCCTTCGATATAGGGTTTCAAATCAATTCTTTGTGACCTAACAAATATTTGAATGGGAAAATACAGTGAATTCAAAAACCCTTGGTAGCTATATTCTATCGCCTCTTGTTCTTCTTGGCTCATAAGATCAAAATTAATCGATTTGACCATAACAACAGATCTAAAACTACCGTCGTTCATAATAACTACACCATCTCGAATTTCTGCAATTTCGAGACTGTTCTGGGTGGAGTTGGTGTTGGGCAGTGATTTTTTTGGCGGGACGCTTGGAGCCTGCGAAACGAAATTATGAGTTCCAGCTACTTCATTTACCAATTGATTGTTTTGAGCCTTGGGATCCATTGCTGACTTATACCACCATTTTTCGGTTAGCTAAAAAAATATTGATTTAGCGTAAATTTATAACAACTTCGTTGCCTGAAGTTGGGTTTTGCTTTAGGTTAACTCTCCTAGCGAGCGTAGCGATGTTTAAATCGTTATTACTCGCCAAGTTAAGTATATCAGCATAAGGGGAATACGCGATAGTTGGCGCAGCTACTTTCTGAGGTACTGGGTTGGACGGCGTAACCTGGGTGACCGCTTGCGTAGTACTAGCATTGGTAGTTCTTACTTGGGATATGGCTGGGGCAACATTGGAGCGGAAGCCGTTTGCCGGATTCAAAAACCAATTAGTAGTTGAGTTATCTTTGGTCTCTGGCGTGACAAACGTGTGCTCGGGTTTGATATTTTCGATTGGAGCTGGCGATTGGCTCTGGGCGTTTAGGCTCTCTATGAGGTTTTTCTTGCGTATATCTGCTGAACTGGCGATAATTTTGTCAAAATTGTGGGCAATTAACGAGCTGTTATCGTCTAGTATATCCTCGGCATCACTAGTATCTGTTGGGGTAATTACTATCGGCATTTTTTCTATGTCTATTAATCGGTCAGCGGTTCCTGTATTAGACCGAAAATTTGGAATTATGGTAGCTGGGTTGTCTAGATTCTTGATCGCCCAACCCCTTGTATCAATGGTCTTTGCAAGCGTCTTAAGGCGACTTTGAATTTCAACTTGCGACAAACCCTTAGTGTAATCAGTGACTACTTGTTTTGGGGCTGTGATTTCAACAACTTCCTTAGTGCCACTTTGATCCCATTTTCTTTGCCTAGGTTTTAATATAAAACGGATTTTTGCCAAAGCCCAGACTTCAGTTGGTTGGTTAAGCTTCCATGGGAAGGCGAAGAAACCCGACATAAGGGCTATTGGAATAAAGATGACGGCAAGAAAACCGGCACCCTTTATCATGACAATATATGTTAAGTAAAGACATAGGGCCATAACACCTGCATAAATAAACTGCCTAAGTGTCAGCGGGCCTATAAGCTTGTCTTCGGCTTCAACGTCTTGGATTACTTTATATGTTGCCATTGTTTAAACCTTAAGTAACGTCAGGCCCCGTGGTCATTACGGGTTCAATATGATCCATATCGGGACGTGAAATAAGTTGATTATTTGTTCTTTCCGGTATAGAGGTAAGTTTCTTTTCCATCGTATCAGGGTTAGCGACACCGATATTAAACCTTCTGGTTCCAACTGCACTCTCGATGATAGCCTGTGAAGCCGGCGAAGCTCCACCAGCCACAATCTGATCTTCTCCGCCCTCCCCCTTAATTGTTTCGGTGTAACCCGGAGTTCGCATTCTTTGGGAGGCACCGTCAAGGACTTCATAGGTCATAGCTAAGTTGCGACGATCTACTGGCGTATCCGTGCCATCGATTATTTTTTGCTCCAATTGTTTTTGTTTCGTGTTCATCGTCATCCAATCTGGAGCTGAAACAGAACTTAGTTTATAAGACTCGCCGCCAGTATGCATTTGCTTGAGGCCGCCAAAGTATGCGCTATCACCGCCTGGACTATTGTCTGCGGCATGGGTAGTCGTAACGCTTCCGTCCTCATTAAGTTTCGGAATCTCTTGGCGCAGAAACACATTCCTACCTTTATAGGGGATAGTTGCCCCAAGGTAATTGCCTGCTATCTGACTCTGATCCCATTTATTAGCTTCAGCATTTCTATTGAATGCAAATTGAAAAGCTTCAAGGTCGCCGTCCGTTTGGGATTTAAGTACGGCATAGTTAAGTGATTGAGTGATGTCATGCTGGGAGCCTCCGTAGAGACTTTTGCCCTTGGAATACATCTCTCTATTGATTTTCTTTCCCTTCGAGTTGTAGTATTCGCTGTGACCGCTACTATTATAACTCTTATCCAGTCTTTGTTGGCCGGCCTTAACCTCATAACCACCGCCCGCATAGAGTAAATCATCGTTCCCGTAATTGGCAAGAACTTCACGCCGTTTAGCGGCCGCTTCATTGTATCCAGCTATTCGAGCATCATAATTTCCAAATAGATCAGCCACTCTCGTTACGGCCCGCTGTCTTCTGTCTTTGGCAGTATTACCAAGAGCTTTTCGGCCAGGCTCTACAAATTTCCCCTGGTATTGAGTTGCCCGTTCCAGAATTTGTCTTCTCGATCTATTACGCAGACTGTTTGGATCGTTTGGATTGCCTTTAATTGCTTCAGTCAACTTCTTCCCGGTACCATTAACAGCTCCGTAGACGCCGCCGAGAATTCCTCCAGCAATCTTGAAGGCAAATGGGATCATGAATAGTGGAACAAATAAAGCAATCACGGCAAGTATCTGAGTAATTGGATCACTACCACCAGTTGCGCTTATTGTTATTGCCAGTGCAGTTGATAACGCAAAGAACGCTTCTATTATCGGGAAAATCAATAAGGTTTTAAATAATAGGCTCCACCATTTTTTAAAATATTGCTCAGTATTTGGTAAGCAATACAGCGCAAAAGCGATCGGAGCAGAAAGCACTAATAGGATGATCAGAGCTTGCCTGAGCAGGATAGTCAATATTACCCCAATAATGGCAACAAACGCCGGTAGAACTATAAATAACAACAAGAATGGGAGTACAGAAGCGCCTAGCACGCCACCAACGGCCCAAATTGAGCCCGCTACACCCACCCCACCTAGCAATCCTGACAGATCACTGAACTTTATAGTATCTGCTCCAGCGGCAGCAAAAGGCTGGTTTATGAGATAGGTTATTCCGCTCCCTATGACGTTACTTACGTCGATCAATGCTGCAACGATATAAATAGATAAGTTAATCAAAATAGCTGCTATTAGGATTCTAGGTAACATCTTTTTTAGGGTGTAAGCATCAACAACGCCACCACCCATTATTTCTCCAAACACCAAGAATAGCAGTGCGATGACTAAAATAATATTGCCGTATAACCTAAAGGCTGACCAAATTGCATAGGAATGTGCCGGGTCACAACTCGAACCGTTTGGGTTAGTCTGACAAGCCGCAGTGGGTGAACTAGTAACAATTGGCGTAACCTGTAATTCGTGCTTTATGATGTGCGTATTAATGGCTGATATACCATCAACCATACCGTTTATAAGAGGACAGAAAATCCAACTCAGAACAAATCCAGATTCGTCACAACTTGGCGCGGATTGGCCGGTGGGTGCGGCTATTAATAGATCAGCTGGAGCTTTGTATCCTGCGGGTAGCGGTAGCACCAGACCAGTATTTCCTAGAACCGTCACACAAGTACCACCATCTACTAGACCAAGGGTTAGCGAACCAGCTGTGCTGGGATTATTAACTGAGCATGATTGAACGGTCCATGTCTTCTGTGCTGCTGAGCTAGTATTACATGCAGGGCCACTAGTTATGTTGGTACCGGATGGACAACCGACAAAGTTGTAGCTGTTAAGGGCTACGTTTGGTGCGCTATTCTCATCTGATGCGTCAAAATTAGCGCTGTATGGTACTACCCCGCTCGCCGAAATAGTCAATTTTCCGTTTTGGTCACCGGGCGTTATATAATCCGACCCGCAGGGAGCTAGAGTAGTGGCAGTATTGTTTCCGCAGTCATAAGTACCTAGATGATTACCGCTACCAACATCAATAATTGCCAAATTAATCGCGCTAGGGATCTGGTCGACCTGATTTCCAGAACTATCAAGAATAAAGTAATTATTTCCGACTACTTGAATAGTGTCACCAGAGAAAGCATTCGGCCCTGGAGATGTATTTCCACCCAGAGTGGATATCTGTACGTCTACTTCTACGATTGCGGTATCGTTTACATCTACGCCGGCGCTAGTGACATATATTTTGGGTGTAGTCGCAGCAGAAACATGGCCTACGGATAAACCAGCCATTACCGAAATTAGCAAAACAACGCCGCTAGCACCAAAAAATAATTTTGTTTTTAGATGTTTCATCTCCTTTGTTTATAGCATAAAGATAAGCATTTTCACATAGTTTTCTGCCTATCACGTTACGCTAACTTGCCTGTTAGTTTACTAGGAGCTATAGTTGATAGCGTAATGAAAATCAAAAAACACAAATATTTGAGATTATTGATTCTGCCTGGGTTCTTATTCATTCTATTGCTTGCCCCAACATCTATAGCGGCGGCCACGTCGCCTTGCTTAGCAAACCCTATTCCGCCTGGGACTTATTGTTGCGGTGATTCGTCGAATGGTGGCCCAGTTCAAACTAGCATTGACCTTGGCTGTAAGGTTAAAGGTAACCCAATTCTGGATATGTCCTTTGCGGTCATAAGACTTCTTAGCGACGGGGTTGGCATAGCAGTAGTTCTCTCCGTTGTTGTTGCTGGGGTTCAATTTACTGCGGCTAGGAATGACCCTCAGAATGTCGCTAGTGCCACCAACAGGATAAGAGCTTCCTTAATAGCTCTCCTAATCTTTATTTTTGCTTATGCTATATTGAACTATATAATACCAGGAGTCTTTTTTAGCTGATGAATAAAATATCTCTACCACTATTGTCGGTTATGCATAACTCTCATCTAGCTACTAGCTTCCTGGGTTTGCCGACGTGGTATGAGTTCTTGCCTACAAACGGCGATGGTACGCCGGAGTTTCAACATTTAACCGACATTTATCTGGTAATAGCCGCGATTATCGACATTCTGCTAAGGATAGGGGCTATAGTTGCAATAATTATGGTAATTTATGGCGGAATTGAGTTTATTACCAGCCAAGGAAATCCAGACAAAGCTGCCTCCGCCAGGACTATAATTCTCAACGCCATAATCGGACTAGTAATAGCCGTAACGGCAGCCACAATAATTACCTTTATAGCCGGGAGATTCACGTCACAATGAGCCCATTTTTCCACTCGCTGGTAATTTTCGCAACTGGAGCACAAGTGCAGTGTAGTCCTGGAAATATTTGTGGATCTACTGACTTGCCTATCGTCCAAGCTTCAGGGTCTAATATAACAACTATTTTTCAACTACTATTTGGATTCATCGGAGCTTTAGCGGTTCTAATAATTGTAATTGCTGGTTTAAGATTCATTCTTGCAAACGGTGACCCCCAAACTATATCTCAAGCCAGAAATACCATTATTTACGCAGCAGTAGGTCTGATTATAGCAGTTAGCGCTGAAGCAATAATAACGTTTGTTCTGGGCCATGTTTAGTATTAACAAACATTTTAAATTATTAATTATGATAGTTAGTTTCTTGCTTGCGTCTTCAATATATTTGCCGAGCGTTCACGCAGTTAGCATTTTAACCAAAAGCTGCACTAGTCAGGATACTAATTCGTCTGTTTGCCAGGACGGCAATGGCGCACCAAGCGCCACCAACCCAATATTCGGGCCAAGCGGCATCCTAACAGAAGTTATCCAGATAATTGCCTATATCGTCGGGATAGCCTCAATTATTATTATAATAATAAGCGGTCTCAGAATGGTATTGTCCGGGGGTGATCCTAATAATGTTAGCTCAGCAAGAAACTCTATACTATATGCTTTAATTGGTGTCGCAATAGCACTGTCCGCTCAAGGAATAGTTGTTTTTGTATTACAAAAGGTATAAAAAGTATATATGAAATTACCACGAACCATAACTACAATCATGATAATACTGGTTTTAGCTATTTCCGTATTTAACATTGCGGGACAACAACATGCTGAAGCGTTATTTAGCGGCGCAACAGATCAAGCATGCAGTGGCGTTAACTTATCTGATGGCAATACTACATGCGCAGACTCAACAAGCTCAGTCACGTCAATAGTACAGACAGTAGTAACTATCATTAGTTGGATAGTTGGCATAGCCTCAATAATAATGATAATTTTTGGTGGTTTTCGTTTTGTTACGTCAGGTGGCGACGCAAATGCTACGGCGAGTGCCCGAAATACAATCATTTATGCCGTGATTGGGTTGGCGGTAGCGGCTATAGCCGAAGTGCTGGTACGCTTTGTGATATTTAATGTAGGTTAGGTGTCGCTTGGCTGAGACTAGCAGCGTTACCATTGAGCAGATTTGGAGGTGATTAATATTGACTAAAATAAAACACCTACCCTTTATTATGCTATTGTAATATGAGTAATTGTTATGCTATAAATACAAAAGAATATAATGAAAGGTGATATAAATGATTAGTAAAATAAAAATGTTTATAGTGGTTCTCTCGGCTTTTAGTTTAATTGCGATACCAGCAGCCGCGTCGGCGTCGAATATTATAGGCAGCGCTCTGAATTGTGGCACAGACCTTCAGGCCACGGGCACTGTGTGTGCCTCGGCTACTTCTAGCAATAGTACTAGTGCTGTATCCACCTTGATCAACGAGGTAATAACCATATTTTCATGGGTCGTGGGTAGCATATCTATCATCATGATAATCTACGGCGGTTTCCGCTATGTTACCAGTGGCGGTAATGATCAAAGCGTATCTGGAGCTAAAAACACAATTGTATATGCCTTGATTGGGCTTGTAATTGTGGCTCTAGCGCAAGTGATAGTACATTATGTTCTAGCCAAAGCAACAACCGTAGTTACTAATCCCGCGGGTGGCACTATCTACGTGTCACATCTTTTTAGATAGTATAAGTTTCGTAATCACAAAAAAGCCCGCTCGTTTGAGCAGGCTTTTTTTGTATGTGTCCGTTAGAAGAATATAATCTATTGAATCTGTATTTTCTTAACAGTGTCTTGCTTAAGCTTAGTAAAGCTAATTGTAAGTACGCCATCTTTCAAAACAGCTTCAATATCCTCTTCCTTTACGGGAATTGGTAGGGCTATGCTACGAGAGAACTCACCCCAATAACATTCTTGTACAAAGTAGTTCTCTACGTCATCCTCGTTGGCTAATAGAGTACCTTTAATACTTAAAGTATTATCAGAGATACTAACATCGAGTTCGCTTCGATTAACGCCAGCGGTTCGAGCCTTAACTACTAGTCGTTCCTTAGTTTCATAGACGTCTACTGCTAGCTGTCCAGGAACAGCCTCGTCTTCATCCCACTCGTCTTGTGCGGCGGCCGGTTGTGTTGGATCATCGGACACAGTCATATCATCATCACCTAAGAAGGCTGCTGTTAACTCGTCCTCTTCCATCAACAGGTCGTCATTGCGATTACGTCGCGCCATTGTTACCCTCCACGTTGAATTAATAGTTATAAAACTTGCGTTTTTGTCTTGCTAGAAGTATAACTTAGCCCTTTAAGGATATGCAACTCTAATCTGGATTATTTACAACACAATAAACACAACAGTTTACATTAATTCATAATTTAGTTAGGTATATACGGGGTCGGGGGCAATTTTTCTATCAGAAGAGTTTATGGGTTATAATCAAGTCAACGCGGAGAGGTGACCGAGTGGTTGAAGGTAACGGTCTTGAAAACCGTCGTACCGGAAACGGTACCGTGGGTTCGAATCCCTCCCTCTCCGCCAGATAGATTGTGGAACTTTTTTATAAGGTCAAAGAACATAACAGAGGTAGCCAGCACTTGATATGTGCTCCAATTTTGCCTCAAAAGCCAGTTTTTAGTTGATACCACCTAGGTATGGAACTGCGTGAATACACCTTAAATCTCCAAAATTGTGGAACTTTTATGTATTTTTGGTTCGAATCCCACATGGCGAGCCAATATGCTTATGTTTAAATGACTTCTTCGAAAGTCTTTTTTGTTTGATATGCTACATACTATGAAAAATGATCAGCCAAAAGACTTAACTAGCTACATAGAGAGCATACGCGATTGGTACCATACCGCACTTACTAGTTTTACTTTGTATCAGCAGCTCAGGATCAAAATGTCTCCAAGGCACGTAGGTCAAGAAAGCGCACGACACAATGTGCATACTTGGAATGCTTACAAAGGAGTCTTCACGGTGGCTCTCAATAACGCAAGGTATACGTCGATAATGAGCCTTGCAGTTTTGTTTATAGAAGGTAAAGACAAGAAGGGTCGTCCGTCTATGTCGTTGAGCAACCTGCTCAAGGAGGTAAGTGAAAACTACAATATAGATCAGGCTGAGCTTGAGTTAATAAAGAATAAGTTGAGTAGTAATAAAACAATTGAAACACTTAAGGTTCTTCGTAATCAATATCTAGCTCACGCAGACAAAAATCCTGATGTAATCGAGATCAGTGACTCTATGCTAGAAGATCTCATTGCTTTGACGAAGCATATCGTGGCATTTGCAGAAAGATACATACTTCACTACGACATTGACGACGATCAATATAGACACAACACGACGTCCAGCAGTAATCTTGAAAATGATGTCTCAATGGACCTTGATAAATTATTTGCAAAGCTACAGTCATAACTGAATCTTGCTTTATTACGCTTATAACTCCTTTATCGTAAGGAGCCAAACTTACTCAGAACCTTCCAAATTAGCGAACCTACGCCATATTACTACAATCTGGACAATCATCCACGACCTCCTGCCAGTAATCACCATCTTCACCATGTTTAATATGATTACGACCAATAACAGTCAAAAAGCCCATATTAGCAAGTTCAAGAAGGCTTACATTTTCATGACCAGTAAGGTTTGGCGGAAGTTTTGCAGTGAAAATAGACCATAATGACGAGACAAACGTCGTGTATTTTGGCACGTCTTTAGTAGGCGCATAACCTGAGGATACGATCCCACAGATTAGGCTATCCTTTAGGACGGGGCATCCACTCATGCCGCCGTCTGCTTCTATGTCCGTCTGAAAGCACGGATACTTTAATAAACCCGCGCCCTCGTACTTTATATCCTCTACTACCCCCTCATGACTAAAATAATTAACGAGGTGTTGATGTCCGTTCTCTGTTTTTTTAGTTTGGGTTTTAGGGTATCCAATCGCTAACAGCTTACCACCAACCTTTGGTGGATGAAGGTCGAACCGAATTAGTGGTAATACATCCTTGTCTATCAGTTCTTTAGCTACATCGTTAAAGGTACCATGATCAATAAGGATAGCAACGTCGTAACCGACCATCGACACGATCTCATCTGCATGCCATTCCGCAAGTCGGCCATCCTTCAGGGTCTGCCATATCTTAACCTTAAAATCTCCAGCATCTTCAGGCTCCGTAGTACTGACATCAACTCCTTTATTACCCGTACTACGATCATGCCAATCTTGAACCACGTGTGTTGCTGTCAGAAACATTCCTGGCATTATCATTGTTGCGCTACCAATTACACGTTCATCGCCGTCAAATATATCAGCTACAGGGCAACTAATGACGGGGTTCATGCTCTGAAAATACTCATATACGACGTGCTCCATATTAGAATTATAGAACTATTTATAACGTTATCTATCGTGGGGAACCAATCAATACTAAAGCTGTTCCTTTAATACAGTACCCTCGTAAATAATATTTCAAATATGTGGTAAGATTTTTTTATGGGGGTTAGCTATTCATACGATGATTTCACCACCAAAGGACACGGTGTTATTGAGGGTATAATGGGCAATAATCACACTAAATATACTGGTAAGAAAAAGAGTACAAAGCAAAAATCAAAAAAGTCTTCCAAGTCTAAACACACAGCAGCGAATCACAAAGAAAAAGTCAACGAAGCATATAAAAATTTGATGCAAATTAACCGTAATGCTGTGCATTCTCACAATAAGGACTATAAGGATAGCTAGGCCGTCCTTTTCGTACTATTCGGGTGTTTGATACACTACTCGTATGGCGATAAAGAATTATACGATCTATCAACCCGCCGATGCTTCCGTGCACAACATTGAGGAGCTTATTAAACATGCCCTTAAAGCAATTGTTAATAAAGCTGGAGATAACCCAATAGAGCTCAATAGGTTTGATTTGGAGCACCCTTCTGGCGATAAAGGTCTATACGGTATTGCCTATGGCTTAGTATCTCCAGAATTGCTCGCTCTTCGCTAATTCCTGAATTTTTAATAAAAGCCTCAGAAATACTTGAGCTGTTCTCAAGAGCTGCTGCCTCATTTTTGTATTTTCCATAGAGCATCGTGAGCAATGGTTTTACGAGTACATAGTTAATTAAGTTGTAAATAACAAATACAACTAGTAATACTAGCACCGTGATCTCAGCGTTTGGATGGTGATTCATAAATCCCCTTTCTCAATCCTTATTAATGCTTCAAAGGTGTCTGCGCATTCCACGAATAGTTCGAGTCGTTTGTGCTCATTCGAGGGGTTATCGTTAGAAAGAATTTGTGGCAGTCGCTCTGAAATGGCAGACGCAAAACCTTTTAACAAGCGTAAGTCGTTAAGCTGAGTTAAAGAATGGTCGTTAGTCATTTCGTTGCGGTTCCTGTCCGTCATAAACTTTTTTACAATAGACCAACGGGACTCCGGCTCTTGAGTTCCAAGGATTTCTCTAGGTTGATGTTCATCTTTGTCAAGACTAGCAAATAGTTGTCGAATGTCGCTTATGTTACCTGTGAACTGATACTTTTCAACTTTTGTCGTTTCGTCAGGACTAGGTACTATCAATGTTGACCAATAAGATGCAGGCATAATCTCTCTGAATATTGCATTTGTTTCCCATGGCCGCAGATCACCGCGGGGTCTTAAAGTTAATAAAGCCATTCCATCTGTAGTATTATCCAGCGGAACAATTTCGTTATTTGAGACAGCCCATATTTTGTGAGTACCACTCTGATTTGGGGTACGCCAAGAAGTACTAAAGAAACCCCTAATGCCATCATAGACTGGTCCAAGCTTACTATCACCCGCAGAGTTTAATAATGTCCAAAATAATCCTGTAGTTGAACGTGTTAATTCTTCTGAACTGGAATCAATACGCTCAGTCGCGAGGTCGCGTATGTTTTGAATTATTTGCCTTAATACCAGGAAGTAATAGGCTTCAGATATAGCCAACTTCTGTGCATCGTTTAATTTCTCTTGGATGATATTCTGAACCATGAGATGTAAAATGTTCTCAACATCACGGAGATTTCTAGTAAGGTGAATTCTGTGATCGAATACTTTTCTAGCATATGAATAGGGGTTTGGGACTTCGCCCGACTCAAGAATATCCCCCATAGTTCTGATATCCCCAACAGCTATTACGATGACATTTTTTAACTGTTTGAGAACTTCAACCAATCTTAAGAGCGTAATTAGCTCGGTTGGACTTAATCTATCAACATCATCTAGAACGACGATCACTTTACGGGGGGATAGGGCTGCAAGGTTGTTATTTAGTGCGGACTGCTCGGACAACAATTCATCACTACTGACTGATTTATCAAACTGAATTTGTCTTGAATGATTTGCGCTAAGAGAAAAGAAGCCGAAGTTAAGACCTGCTCCCAGCGAAACAGTTACATTCTTTGATAACCGCTTGAGGTCTTTAAGTTTTATCCCAAAATTCTTGTGTAGTGATTTATAAAGATGCCCAAAAAAGCTATTAATGTATTCGTCAAAGTTACCATAAAACATGCTGCGGGCGTTTATTACCAGATTTCCAGGTTTAAGCTTGTCTACAAGAATATTTGCGTAAGATGTTTTCCCGATACCCCACGAACCCGATATGTTTAGTGTTAATCCATCACTACTTTTGTCCTTTTTTATGTCATCGTATAAGGCAACTATTACGCTATATGCAGAATCACTGGCAGGATCGATTCCAACCTCTTTGCATAGTTTAAGAAATGATTTCTCGCCCTTTAGTGGTCTTTCCCGAGTGATTGCGTACAAATTTCCTCAGCATTCTCCCACCTCTCATCTAAAAATAGTATCTCATATTAGAGAGATAACTCGCAACAGATACTCCGCGAGCTATAATAACCTATGATGAGAAGACTACTTTCAAATATTCGCATATTGTTTATCGTCTGGGGTGTCGTAGCTATACTTTTATTGATAGTCATAATATTTATCTTACGACCCTCGTTACATATCTTAATCCCCGACCAAGCGCTCAGAGAACAAGCAATAGCTGCACTCATTGGTTCTATATTCGGGGCGTTGCTTGGTTCGGCTGCGACCACGGCAGGTATAGTAGTCACGGATCACCTAAGAGATAAACGCACTCGTGACCATGAACGTAGAGTTAAGCACTATAACTCAATAGTAAGATTGCAGCGTCAAATGAACGTGATAAGGGCTTCTCTGGAAGACAATACAGTCGCCCTTAAATCAATAATTGAAGCAAATAATATTGGATTACCAACTTTTCAAAGACCAATCCAGATACTGACAGATGAAGCTCCCTTTGAAAGCTTATACGATATTAAACTAATTAATATGTTAAATGATCTCTACTACGACTTACGTAGAGTAAATCTTGACTCTACTAATTTAACTCGTGCACAGGATACGCTAGCCGAACATCTATTTACGAACAAAATAACAAGTGCCAGCTATAAATTAGAAGTTGGAATATTTAATCCACATGTTGTTCAACTTCGTCAGCATATACTCTATATGCTCGACCATACTGTTCTTGATATTTGTGCATATGTACGAATCTGTGCTGATAATGACGCTTCGGATGAAATGAAAGACAGACAAGCTAGGATGCTAAAGGGTAGAAAGAAAATTACAAATGCCCAGATTAGAAAAACTCGTGAAATTATATCTAAAGAGTTAGAACAGTCGGAGATAGAGGGACTAACACGGCAAGAAGAAGAATCGACTTACAAATAGCTTTCTACTAACTAGCCTCTGCAAACATCTTCTTTGCGCAAGCCTTGTGTACAGTTAATAATCCTCTATCAGGGTAGGTATCCCACTTCGTATAGAGCGGATGCACATCTCCTTGCATGACTTCAACTTGGATTAGATCTAGTTCTTTCTTGTCAGTATCGACAAACTTTCCGCATATTGCACAAATCTGATGATTATCGACCCAGTGATAATGCTGACCCCATTCCAAAACATCTGCCTTTATTTTATCCGTGATTGGAAAATTAGAATCTTCCGAGTGTAAATCGATTCTAGCGGGTTTTTCACAAAGCTTACAATAAAACTCCGTACTATAGATAATTTGATCCATATATGTCCTTTTAAACATATATAATTATACTCGCTATATGAGTTACACTCATCTGAAAGACCGGCAATACTACGAAGATGTCTACGATCGCCACACCGTAGAAGATGCTAGGCGTGGTATGGTTTATTACGATGATTTTTATTTAAAATTTGAAAAAAAGCTACCTAAGGATGACAAAATTGACCGTCCCGGTAATGCAATTCTACTGAACGTGTTTTATATGCAGACAGTTGGTGATGACTTACTGTATCGTTACGAAAACCGTGACCAGAAAATCAGTGAATGGATAACTAGAGACGAAGAAAAGGATGAGCAAATTGCCAGTGCTAGATTATCTGAAGAACCACATTGTAAACACTGCGGTAAACAAGGTTTACGGATTATAGATAAGTCTCTTACGCACCGTAATGAAGATGCTAACTATGATGATCCAGAAGAAGTAATGTTTATGCTGAGCTGTCCGCACTGCAAAAAGAATAGTGCCTTCTGGGAAGATGGCACACCTTGGAAGCTAAAACCGACACTCTGCCCAAAGTGTAAAGCTGAAATGACTCATACAACAACTGAAACTAAGACTGCCATGACTTTTACCTATACTTGTCCGTCCTGCAAACACAGCTATAAAGATAAGATTGATATTAAAGACAAAAAAGAGAAGCCAGACCCCAATTACGATGAAGATCGTGCTCATTTTTGCCTTCAGGATAAAGAGTTTCGCGACAAGCTCTTTGAAATAAGGCGTGGACTCCTAGAAATGGCTGCACTTGGCAAAGAATTCAAAGAAAAAGAGGATAACAAACATATTTATGACGCGATGAAAGAAGTTAAGAAGCCAAAGATCGCTGAACTTACGCCATTACTGGCCCCGTCTTTAGAAAAAGCTGGCTACATTGAATTTAGCTTAGATAAACCAGAAATGGGACGTGATGTATTCATTGGTTTTAGCTGTTTAGACAGTAAATCTGGGCGTGAAGACTATGACAGTAGAAAAACTCTCAAGAAGCTAGTAGACAAAGCTCTAATCGATACTAACTGGCGATTAATGAGCGATGGTATCAACTATCGCCTAGGTTATTTGAATGGAAAAATTAGAGCTTATGAGCGAGAGGAAGATATAAAGAATCTGGTTATGAAGACTAGAAAATTGAAACCTAAAGATAATAGTATCGACACTGATAAATCCAGAAATGCATACTCGATCAAAGGTAAAAACGGTGAAGATATTTTGCTCTAAGCTATAATAAAGCCATGACTGACAACGATCTAGCATCAGATAAACTGTCCTCTGTCCTTTCTGGTGTAGCTGGTGAATATTATGTTGCAGCAGAACTGACAGCAAAAGGCTATATCGCCTCTATCACACTAAGGAACACCAGGGGTGTAGATATACTGTGTTCCAATTCAGATGCTACAAAATCAGTAGCCATCCAAGTTAAAACAAATCGTAGGTCAGCTCGAGAGTGGATACTAAACCAGAAATCCGAAAATTACTTCGCTGATAACTTATTCTATGTATTTGTTAATTTACACGAGGGAGTTCGATCACCCGAATATTTTATTGTGCCGAGTGAAATTGTTGCTAGGTATGCAAAAGAGACTCACGAGATCTGGCGAACAACCCCTGGTCGACAAGGGCAAGCACATAATGCAACAACTATGCGTAAATTTAGCGATACCGAAGAAAAATATCTAAATAAGTGGGATTTGCTCAATTTATAAGCAACTTATCGACTAGTGTCTCATTTGTCTCACTTTTCAGATATAATACTCCCAGAATGAGACAAAACAGCTAAAAATGTGTCTCATTTCTACTGGAACATGGTAAGGTCTAAGACTGGGTGTAAAGTTCTAGACCCGAGTGTCCCGCCAGTTTTATTCGCTTAATAGGTGTCAATACATCTATCATATAGTAAGATAATCAGGTCTGGAGAGGTACCCAAGCGGTTGAAGGGGACGGTTTGCTAAATCGTTAGTGGGGCGCAAGTTCCAGCGAGGGTTCGAATCCCTCCCTCTCCGCCAGACATCAAATAGGCGCGTGTAGCTCAGCTGGATAGAGCGTCGGCTTGCGGAGCCGAAGGTCGTAGGTTCGAATCCTGTCACGCGCACCAATATAACCAGATTGACAATTCAACAACCTTATGCTAATATTAAGTTATGTCAAATGAAATTTTTGCAGACGGCATTAATAATCTACTACCGCAAATAGAAAACCAACAAAAAATAGTAGCCCCAAAAGATATAAACGATGGCGAGTTGACCCCAGGCGCTGTTGCGATACCAACTGGATTGGAATCACAAGTCAGCTTAAATGAAGTAACAACTACCGAGGAAGTCCGCAGAGGCAATTTTATTACTAGAAGGTTATCGCAAATACGAAATGGGTATGAGGGCTTAACTAAGAATTAAAAAACCGTGCTACAACTTGGTGCAATGGCTCTATCTACAGTCATAGCGCCATCTATAGGTATATTAGACGGCCATAACGTTCACTCATCTGAGACATTTCTTCAGGCAGAAGGGCTTACTGCTTGGGGGGCATTGTATGCAGCCGGCTATTATAAATTACGTCACCTTCGTTAAGAAACTAAGATAAATCGAGCGTTATTAAGGTTCTGACTTTGTCGATAATGCCGTAGCATAAAACTGGATAGTCGAGTGATATACCAATACTCCCTGGTTGATAATTTGCTAAGATAACATTGTGAAAAGTCTAATATTAGCCTCCGGTTCTACGGGTCGCAGAGAAATCCTTAAGGGTGCCAACTACCCTTTTACGGTAGATGTAAGTAGCTATGAAGAAGATATGGGGCTAGACATGGCGCCCAAAGATCTAGCAATTTTCTTGTCTAGGGGTAAGGCATATGACGTCGCCAAGCGGCATAAGAACTCGGTAATTTTAGCAGCTGATAGTTTTGGCGTTTTCGAAGGCCATCTACTCGGCAAACCCCATACAGTTGAACGGGCTCGGGAAATGCTTACAATGTTAAGCGGACAATGCCACTCGTTTATAACAGGCTTTACTATCCTTGATTCGGACTCCGGGAAGAGCTATGCTGCTGCGGTCGAAACAAAAGTATATTTTAAAAAACTTACATCCGAAAAGATCGCTGATTATCTGTCCAAGGAAGATGTCCTTGATAAAGCTGGTGCCTATACCATTCAAGGCCTTGGCAAAAACTTTATCGAAAAAATTGTTGGAGATTATAACAATGTCTGCGGCTTACCGCTAGATAATGTAATTCAAGCGATCGCTGATTTTGGAATTGATCTCAAAGTTAAACAATAAAGAACGGATGAAGCTCGTTAGAGATTCAAATATTTAATAAATATGTCCCTAAGTCGTGAGGCGTATCCACAGTGATAATCTTCTCTGGTTGTGACAAATACGAGAGTATCGTAGAACGCTCCTCGTTTTGGCCTACGAGTATGGCAATCCCGGAATCAACATCGAGCATTTCAACGTCGTTGATAGCATTACCGGCAATCAGTAGATTATCATTTTTTACTTTTAACCTTTTAGCTAGATACTCAACGGCCAGACCCTTGTTAGTATTGTTTTTGACAAATTCCATGTTGCTGTCTTGAAAAATAACGTTTGTATCTGTACGCGTAAAGGCAAGTTTTAAATTCTCAACTTTGACATAATCTTTAAGCCTGAGCGTTACATTTGTAAGGCGCTGCAGCAGTAGTAATTCTTCCAGCTCGCCAATAGAACACGTAAATACATCAGCATAGTGCCCTCTCTTGACCGTTTCTGACTGAAGATCTTTCTCGTCGACACACCAAACTTGCACCTTTCGTGAAACATCAATCGGGTTGAACCAAGCTAATTTAAAAAGTTCTATGTTGGCTCTGGTAAAATCAACGACGTGATCTATTTCCCGCTCAGAGAAAAATTCACCAAATATTACCTTGCCTTGTCGGTTGACGATTTTGGTACCATGCTCAATTATAATTAAGGCTTCAGGTGAAATAATAGTTTCAAATAGGTCTCCCAATAATTCTTTAAGACGTATATATCCCCTGCCTGTTGAGACCGTAGTGATATATCCTCTACGGTGAAGATGTTGGAAGCCTTTGACAATGCTCGGAGGTATAACCCCCTCATGCGCTATCGTTCCATCGATATCAAATATGGCTAACTTTGGCTGTTGTGACATGGACTAATAATACATTAATTACATATTTAGGTCTGTTATTGCATTTTGGTGTTAAAATTATATAGCAATGCCAGATAAATCATTATCCAAAGACATCCAGGCAGATCTTTTAAGTAATATGCCAAACCATCTAGGCCTAATCATGGATGGTAATCGACGCTGGGCTAAGGAAAAAGGGCTGAGACCATTCGAGGGACACAGGCGTGGCTACTTAAGATTAAAGAAAATCGCTCTTGCTGCATTTGATAGAAATGTTCACTATGTATCGGCCTTCGTCTTCTCAACTGAGAATTGGAATCGTAGCGAAGAAGAAGTTGCCTACCTCATGGATCTACTATATTGGGTTTCAACAGTCGAATTGAATAAATTAGACAAGCGAAACATTAAGATAGTTTTTGTTGGTACCGAAAAAGGTTTGAGTAAAAAAATCCTTGACGCAATAAAATCTGGTGAAGAAAAAACCGCCCACAACACTGGTGGTACTCTAGTATTATGTCTCAATTATGGTGGCCAACAAGAGTTGAGCGATGCCTTTGCCAATCTTATTCGAAAAGGCACGAACCCCGAAGATGTCACGCCAGAGCTAATCAATCAGAACCTCTATGACCCATCACTGCCCCCTCTAGACCTAATCATACGAACATCTGGCGAGCAGCGCTTGAGTGGCTTTATGCTTTGGTCTGCAGCTTATGCAGAACTTAAGTTTGTATTAAAATACTGGCCAGCTTTCACTGTTACAGACCTAGAAGAGGCTCTTCTAGATTATGCTGGTCGTCAGCGCAGGTTCGGTTCCTGAGCTCACGGGACTGATAAGTCTTCTAATTTTAGTATCCCGATTTGCACCTTATAACCTTAAGCACTATGCTAATAGCTAGAGCATTGTTAAAAAATGAAAAAAAACTTATTAGAAAAGACCATTGAAGCCCCAGCACAGGCTCTCGACCGCAGCGTTGAGCGTAGTAAGAAGCTTGTCTCAAAGGTGCCTATGGGTGGCGGTAATCCACTCCAAAGAGCTAAGAACTACTGGTATTTACTCGGGCCTGGCCTGACGACAGGAGCTTCCGATGATGACCCATCTGGCATTGCTACATATTCACAGGCTGGTGCACAATATGGCTTTGGTCTATTATGGCTGGCCGCATTTACCTTTCCCTTAATGGCTGTCGTACAAGAAATGTGTGCTCGTATAGGTCTGGTTACTGGCCGCGGTTTAGCCGGCAATATTCGGACTCACTTCAGTAGAAAAATTCTATATACCAGCGCAGCATTTCTGTTTGCGGCGAATACCTTCAATATTGGGGCTGACATAGGGGCCATGGCAAATGCTATACAGCTTCTTTGGCCAAAGTTTAATTTTAGTCTATTGGTGGTTGGATTTACCATATTTATTCTACTGCTGCAGATATTTACACCTTATGTTCGCTACGCTCGTTATCTCAAATGGCTGGCATTGGTACTATTTGCATATATCATATCGGCAATACTAGCTCACCCAGATTGGCATACAGTTATCAAGCACGCAGTTCTGCCACATATAACGTTCAGCAAGGACCAGCTTCTGCTTGTCTGTGCCGTTTTGGGCACAACCATAACACCGTATCTGTTTTTCTGGCAAACTTCTCAAGAGATCGAAGAGGAGATTGCAATTGGTCAAACCACGGTTAAACAAAGAATGGGCAGTGATAAAGTTCAAATGAAAAAAATGCGCATTGATGTCTGGTCGGGGATGTTTTTAAGTAATGTTGTGATGTTTTTCATCGTGGCAGCCTGCGCAAGTGTTCTTTTTGCTCACGGAATAACCAATATCAACACTGCAGCCCAAGCTGCTCAAGCTCTTCGCCCATTTGCCGGTAATGCAAGTTACTGGCTTTTCGCTATCGGTATTCTGGGCATGGGCCTACTAGCTATACCTGTTTTAGCTGGCTCCAGTGCCTATGCAATTAGTGAGAGTATGGGCGGCAAAAGACAAGGCTTAAGCAACAAATTGAAGCAGGCTTATAGTTTTTACGGGGTAATTATTATTTCAATGTTTGTTGGCCTGGGCTTAAATTTCATAGGCCTAAACCCGATTAAGGCACTTATTTACTCGGCAGTACTCAATGGAATAGTAGCCCCAATAATACTAGTGTTAATTTTGCTCCTAGCGAGCAACAAGCATGTTATGGGGGAGTGGAAGAACGGGAAACTATCAACTACGCTTGGTTGGTTACTAACTGTGATAATGGGTATTTCGGGGCTAGCAGCTATCTACGCACTGTTTTAGCTAGAACCTAACTCTTTGCATCAACCGTTCAATGATGTCCTGCTGGTAAGAATCTTGAGGTATTCTCTCCGTCAAAGCTTTAATAACCTTCCCTTCACTGCTGGGGTCTAAGTAGATTGATAGCCTGGGCATAAACCGCTTGAGAGGCAATAACACAATGTTTGGTAAAGCACTATCCTCTATTACCGCGAAAGATTTAAAAGTATCATAGCCGAATAGCTTTGTTTGAATGGTCACGCCGGATCTGTCTATTTTGTAGTTGAGTAGACGGGGTTTCCGGGCTGCGTAGAAGCCAAATATTCCCCCCGCAAGAACAATTACGGCCGTAGACATTTTGTCATGCGTTAAAATATAGGTAACGGCAGCGATTGCTAGAGTTATCAAGGCTAGTATTACATACCAACCTACATCTTTCTTATGAGCTATAAATTCCGAAGCCGACCAACTAATATCAAGAAGAGAGTCATCCTTTATATTCGAGGATGATTCTGGTTGAGTCCCGGAGGAGTATTTCCAGCTACCTTCTTGTTCACTTTTGTCGTCAGCTGAGGTTGCCCGTTTCCCTGTTGGTTTTTCTGTTTCTTCTCTGTCATCCTTCATGTTGACATTGTAACACCGTCCTTAAGCTTATAACAAAAATGTAGCTTACTAATTAATGTTTATAAGCTATAGTTGGGTATAGTGACGCAAAAAATAATAACAACACTAAAGAGTAAGCCCTACAGATATATCTTTATCTTTTTAGTTCCGATATTTTTAGTATTCTTCATAATAATTTTTAGTATAATCGCCGGCGGTAGTCAGCAATTCTCCGATTTAGCACAAGCATTTATTCACGGACATCTAAACTTTCTGGCGCCAATTGGTGGGAAAGGCCAAGACCCAGTGTTGTATCACGGCCGAATCTATTGGGACGAGGGGCCGTTTCCGGCAATATTACTTATGCCTTTCGTTTGGTTCTTGAATCTGTTCCACCATTTTTTCTACCAGGGATATCTACAATGGGTACTGGTAGTTGGAACATTGTTTTTTATATACAAGCTAGCTAGAATCTTGGCCTTTTCACAGGAAGATAGTCTTTTCCTTTCGCTGGCTTTTGCTCTCGGCAGTGTTTTTTTTGGGGTGTCAGTCGTATCAAGCAGCTGGTTCTTCGCGCAAGTTTTAACCACGTTTCTTATTTTTTGGAGCCTGTACGAGTTTTATGCACATAAGCGTTGGTGGTTGATTGGAATTATATGTGGCCTCATTTTTCTAACTCGAGCAACCGCTGCGCCAATAATTGTTTTTTTTGGCCTAGAACTAATCAGTCACAAGTCCATATTAATGACTAAAATTAAAAAGTTAACAGTTCTATTCTTCCCTGTTGTGCTGGCTGTCATAATTCAGGGCCTATATAATTTTATACGCTTCCATAATCCATTTAATGGTGGCTATGAATACCAGCTTATCAGTAGTGATTCGGCGGAAGCCCGCTCTATGGGCATATTCAGCATTAAGCACCTACCAACAAATCTTTATAGCTTGCTCTTCAGGGCACCTATCCCAGTCTTAAAAGACAATACATCCTGGTCACTAAAGTTCCCCTATATAGAGAATAATATTTATGGGATGAGTATCTTTTTGAATTCTCCATACCTGCTGTCTATTTTTACGAATAAGTGGTCGAAATTCGACAGGCAGTCCAGGAACTTAACAGTAGCTATACTGATCATTGCCTTGCTCGTGCTTTGTTACTACGGTATTGGCGTACAAGAATTTGGCTATCGCTATGCGCTGGACTTTCTGCCAGAAACCTTTCTACTATTCATGATCATGTATCGCAAGAACCATGACAAAATTACTTTTGGAATGAAATCGTTGATCATAGGCTCCGCAATACTTAACTTCTATTTGCTTTTGTCATTTGTTTGAGGCAATAATAAAGAACGAAATTGAGATAGTGTCCAATGAACACTATCTATTAAAACTTTAAAGCTCATTTAGCGAGAAGAATGAGACTCGAACCGCACTAATATACTGTTATCGTTTTTTCGAGTCGCTTCACACTAGCTTACAATTAACGGATATCAAAGTGATTACTTTGCCGAACCTTAGCCGAAGAAATCTGGAATAATTTCAGTCTGTATAATTCCTATTTACCCGACTCGCCACCGACTGAATAGCCAACACCAATCTCGTTCTCGTCAACTAATATCCCCTTTTTATCCAGATGCGCTTCTTCTAGTGACATACTTACGTCGGTGATTGGTTCTTTAACTATTGCCATGTCGCCTGCAACATCCGCAGGTCTCTTTTGGTCAAAATTAGGACCATACTCTTGTGTATAGGCAAAATAAGTTTGACCTTTTGACTCAAAGACAATCGGTTGACCTGTTGCCGCTCCTGTTGCCCCGGCGATTTCGATAGCATGGGCTGCTACTTTAGCCTGTCCTCCATTTTCAAGATTAGCCACTACTCCAGTCAGTGCTTTAAGCGTTGTTGCTTCTGCACTTATTGCTGGTTTATGCGAAGCAGCAGAACTCGCGCTGGCTTCAGTAGCGCCTATACCAGTGGCTGCGATCGCTAAGGCCGATGCAGCTGCTAGTGCTTTAACAGCCTTTTTGTAGTTTGTGATTTTATTTGGGTTCTTCATAGTACTTATAATATAGCACGGATTCGATAATTTGTCAACTTGGCGACGAGACCAAAACAGGTTTTAACAAACCTTTTCTGCCTCTTTCACGGCCTTTGGCCTCTTGAAAAAGTTCCATAATCTATCTGGCGGAGAGGGAGGGATTCGAACCCTCGGTACAGTTTCCCGTACACTGCTTTTCGAGAGCAGCACCTTCAACCACTCGGTCACCTCTCCTTATCTGTTATTGTACCAAACTCTTCTACTAAGACCCTAGGACAAATAATCCAAATAAACTACTGCATGCACTTTACGAATGACTAATAACTTCGTACTATGTTCAGTATGGTATCCGATAACAAACAACTATGCTTTGAAAAAGTCATAAAGGGAAAAAAGTAATATGGCTGATTGGTTAATTTCGGCAATGTTCGCCATAGGAGTTGGTACTTGGGTGTATGTAAAGATCTCTAAGAGAAGTAATAATCCATCGTCAAGTTATACTACTGCTTTTTTTGTAGGTGCGATCGCGTTCATAGTCTTATTTACATTTCTTAAATACATCCTACACGCGTAGCCATTTAATCCTAATACTCCTTTGAATTTTTAGTTTTTGACAGTATTATAAGGCTATGGATGAAAAAGGGTTGGGGAAGCGCCTGCAAGATGCAAGGCGTGCTGCGGGGCTGACACAACAAAGCTTGTGTCAGAAGTCAGGGTTAAGTTATTCAACTCTGGCAAAAATTGAAAGAGGGGCTATCAAAGCACCCTCAATCTTTACTATTGAAAGGATAGCTACTGTCTTAGATATCTCTCTAGATCAGCTAATTGGTAGCACGAAAAATTCAGGTGGCCCAGCAAAACAACGACACACCTCGAAGAGTGGTATACGTTTCGTGTATTTCGATATTAATGGCTGCTTGGTGCGATTTTATCAGAGAGCATTTACGGAAATTGCCCATGATTCCGGACAACCGACTGATGCCGTCGAGACAGTATTTTGGCACTATAATGATCAAATTTGCCGCGGGCTTATTGGTATGGATGAGTTCAACCAGCTTTTAGCAGAAAAATTGCACTTCCCTACTCTGCGCTGGCAAGATTACTATTTAAGCACAGTAGAGTCTATGCCTGGCATGGATGAGATCGTTAAGTGGGTAGCTTCACTCTATGGGGTCGGCCTGTTATCAAATATTATGCCCGGACTTATCAATTCCCTGCTCGAAAAGCAATTTATTCCCAAGGTTGCCTACGATTCCATCATTGACTCGTCTGAAGTTCAAGCAATCAAGCCTGAGGTGAAAATTTATGAAGCAGCGACTGGGCGCGCCCAATGTGACCCTAGTGAAATCTTATTAATCGACGACTCCAGAACCAACCTTATGGCCGCTGATATGCTTGGCTGGAAGGTTCTTTGGTTTGATGGCTACCGACCCGATGAATCTATCGCTAGGATTCGAGAAGTGCTTGAATTAGAAGACCGAGATTTGGTTCCCAACAAACTTCAAACTACTCAACTGCCGAAAATTTTTGAGAATCTTTCTTGATAGTTTCCAGTATTTCTTTAGCAGACTCAAGCTGCTGCCTTGTTTCCTTAACAATCTTTCTAGGTGCCCTTTCGGTGTACTCAGGGTTGTTCAATCTTTTTTCTAAACCGGCTATTACTGCTATTTGAGAAATTCTTTTGCTCTCAAGAGTCTTCCTATAGTCCTTTAAGGCGTTGTCATCTATGTCCAGCCAAGCAGCTTTAACGGTCTGAGTTAGCTTAAAACCACTATCGGTCAGAACTTCCTCGGATACAGTTTTAACTTTACTTAGCTTTGCGATCAATTCGATGCTGGCTGAAAAATCTTCAGCAAGAACGTGCAATTTAATGTCAGATGTTTTCAGGCTACCGGCTATAAAGCGTGTTTCAGTAACGATCGATTTAACTTGGTCAAATTCAGCGGCTAGTTTTTCGTCATAAGAGAGCATGCTTGGCCAGGCTTGTTCAATTAGAAGCGTCTCCTTGTCTATGAACAAGGTCTGCCAAATAGTCTCAGTTACAAAGGGTGCGAATGGATGCAATATTATCAGAGTCGCCTCAAAAACTTGCAGTAAGACAGCGTCATCAGTCTGGTACTTGGAGGCTTCAATGTACCAATCTGCTAGGTCATCCCAGACGAAGTGATAAAGTTCATCGTAGGCCTCAGGGAACCTGTAGTTTGCCAAATGCTCTGATACGCTAGTGGTAATACGTTGTAAATTGGACAATATCCAGTGATCAGCAATAGTATTTGGCTTGGCGGTTGTATGGTCTAGGCGTTTATCGTCAACCTTATTCTCGATGTAACGGGCAATATTCCAGAGTTTGTTGCAGAAGTTTCTTCCTGCAACAATCTTGGCTGGCGCGTATGCCGAGCTGTCACCAGGACTTCGTCCAGCTATTATTCCTAATCTTAGAGCATCTGTACCGAATTCTTTGATCGTATCCTCGAGCGGTATAACATTGCCAAGACTTTTACTCATCTTGCGTCCATCTGCGCTGCGAACCATGCCATGTAGGTAAACCGTCTCAAAGGGCACCTTACCTGTAACATATAGACCTAGACAAATCATTCTGGCTACCCACTGATATAGGATGTCTACGCCTGTTTCCATTAGGCTATTTGGATAAAATTCATAGAAATCACTACTGTCCGGATAGCCCAATGTTATGAATGGCCACTGACCAGAGCTAAACCACGTATCAAAGACATCAGGATCGCGTCTGTAAGTCTTGCCATCTATTGTTAATGTTTCGTTTTGGACTTGGGTATCGTATATCCAGTCATCGGGGTTGTCGATATTCTGAAAGGCTGGAATAGGTATTCCCCAAGCAATTTGCCGACTAATGTTCCAGTCTTTTAAGTTTTTAAGATAAAGAATCAATTGGTCTTTCTTGTTCGCCGGGAAGAAAGTAATTTTGTCCTTCTCTAGGTTAGCGATTGCCCTCTCAGCCAAGGGCTTCATATCTACAAACCATTGATCTTTAAGTAGAGGCTCGATGATAGTTCCGCACTTATAACAGTGTCCAACTGAATGTTTCAGCGGCTCAACTTTGACTATAAAGCCTTCCTTTTCAAGCTGCTTAACTATCTTTAATCTGGCATCATGAACTGATAATTCTCGGTAAGCCTCAGGTAAGTTATCGGACATTCTACCTTCGAAGTTTATTACCGTAATACTAGGCAGGCTATGTCTTAAACCGACTTCATAGTCATTAGGGTCATGGGCGGGTGTAATTTTGACTGCCCCTGTCCCGAATTCCCGGTCGACGAAAGAGTCAGAAATGATCGGTACTTGCCTATTTGTGACAGGTAAAGTAACGGTTTTACCAACGAATTTAATATATCTCTTATCGTCAGGGTGTACTGCAACGGCAGTATCGCCTAGCATGGTCTCTGGACGAGTAGTTGCAACAACCAGTTCCCCGCTCCCATCTGTTAGTGGATATCGAATGTAATATAAGGCCCCCTGCTCTTCTTTGTACTCAACTTCAATGTCAGCAAAACCTGTGCCATGAAATGTGCAATAGTTTATTAGTCTTTCACCTCTGTAAATTAGCCCATCTTGCCACATTTGTTTGAAGGTCGAATAGGCTGTTTTGATGACAGGTGCATCTAAAGTAAAACAAAAGTGCTCCCAGTCACAACTGATGCCAAGCTTACGCAGTTGCTGCTCAAAACCGCTTTTGTTAGTTTGTACGAAATCCCATATTTGTGAATACAGTTCTTCTCTTGAAAAATCAAAACGGCTCTTCCCTTCTTTGGCCAGTTGCTTCTCATAAACAACCTGTGTTTCAAATCCAGCATGATCAGCGCCGGGTACATAGAGAGTCCGATCGCCGATTAAGCGGTGGTATCGAACGGCTATATCTTGAAGAACGTAAGTTAACGAATGCCCGGCATGTAATGATGCATTGGCGTTTGGTGGAGGCATAATAACTGAAAACGGTTGCCCCTTCCCTTTTGGGGCAAAGGCGCCAGATTTTTCCCAAAGAGCATAGATATCCTCTTCATAGCGTTCTGGCTCATATATTTTGGATAATTTCATCTGTTACAGCATAACACTGTCAACTAATATTTACTATGATCAAGACTTCACGTGAACCCTATGGTTGACGAATTACATGGATAAATTCGGTTGGGTATGCAAGCTATAAGGATCGGCAATTTCCTTCTTGGCAGTAGCTTCGAAGTAACCTAGTGCCCCCACCATTGCTCCGTTATCGGTGCACAGCCTGGGATCGGTGTAAGATATGTCAATCGCTAATCTGTCGGTTAATTGTCGACGTAACTCCAGATTAGATGCTACACCTCCGGCGATCACTATAGACTTTGGGCTAAAGGCTTCAAATGCAAGAATTGTCTTATCGACCACGGTTTCAATGGCAATTCGTTGGAAGCTAGCTGCAATATTAGCTTTCTGAGGCCCTGAGAGCCTCTCTGCTACGTTTTTAGATGGAAAGTTGAAGTCTTGCCCGATTTGTTTCTGTGCCTCCCGTAAAACGGCTGTTTTCAAGCCGCTAAAACTAAAATCATATTTATTCGTCATCTTGGCCTTTGGAAACAGATACGCTTTCGAATCCCCTTCTTGGGCTAGTTTGGCGATATTCGGCCCGCCAGGATAACCTAATCCAAGTATCTTGGCTACTTTGTCAAAAGCTTCACCGATAGCATCGTCTCTTGTCCTGCCTAATATTTGGTAGTCCCCATGATCTTTAAATAATACGAGTTGAGTATGGCCACCGCTGACTATTAATGCCAAGAGTGGGAACAGGGGTCGTCTTTCACGTAAAACATAACCATCAAGATTTGTTTTGGTTATAAAATTTGCATACACATGTGCTTCTACATGATTCACGCTATAGAGGGGCTTTTTTTTGATTATAGCCAGGGTACAAGCAGTCATCACTCCTACCAATAGCGATCCGGACAAGCCGGCTCCGTAGGTGACAGAAATAGCATCTATGTCTGACCAGTTGCATTCGGCATCTGACAGGGCAGCTTCAATAGCCGGTATGATCGCTTCTATGTGACTCCTGGCGGCTATTTCAGGTATAACTCCCCCGTATTTTGCGTGAAGATTCATGCTACTAGCAACAACATTGCTTAGCATATTTGTCCCATCTTCTATTACCGCAACTGCGGTTTCGTCGCAACTTGACTCGATTCCTAGTATCCTCATTATTTTAAGAATATCACAGGAGTTTATGAACCTAACACTTGGCGATCAAATAATAGGCAATTTGACATATCGTACAACTAATGCTAATATATCTGAAGATATATAAAATAAAAAATAAATATGCCTTCAAATGAATCACCAGCTCAACCTGACAAATATCCACAAGATCAAATCGAATGGTTGACTGACCTGAGTCAGGAGTCTACGCCCGAAGAGCAAAGGTACGTACAGTGGGTAGGGGAGGATCCTTCAATAGAGACTGCATTGGACATGGCTAGATATCTACAGAGCCGTGAGCCGGGGATTGACGCTGATAATGGTTGGCGTGCATTGGACCAAGCTCTTTACGACGCCTACACCTATCAGAATGACCTAGAGATATCTAATCCAGATTCATCATATTCGCGACAGGATCAAACTGGAGAATTGAGACGAGCAACTCCTGGTGAGCATGTATCACGAACAGATAAAGCGCTTGATAATAATAACGTATTTCCAATCAGGGATGATATTGTTATCCAAGAATTTCAACCAGGAATTGATATGGATGAAAATGATGAGCGTGCTAGGTACCCATTGAGGTCTCCGGGCCGTGGTCCCGAGAGAGTGAATAGCAGAGAACGTGTTGTTATAAAATATAGCCCACAGCCTTCAAGGGGGTCGGTTGAATTGAAGAACAGGCTATCACATTTAGATTCTCAAAGGGCAAGATATGTGAGTGCATTGGCATCGCGTCGAGGGTTGTTCGGTAGGACTAAATCAGAGACCAGGGATGTCAAAGCAAGACTAGCTTATGCATCAGCGCTAGGACGAGCAGGTGAATCAGCACAACGAGAATTACTAGAACAAGGCTATAGTTATGATGAGATCCGGGCATTTGCTGAAGCGGGCAACCAGCTCGAAAGATCACGCGTGAATTCAGGGATAAATAATGTCCTTCGAGAAAAAAGAGATTATCGTAAGATGAGAATTAATGGGTTATTAGGGCGCGACAAACCTAAACTCCTTAAGATAAAACCCGCTAAAGCCCCCGTGTCCATAAAGATAAGACGTCGAACGAGATAAACCATTCAAATATTTATATATTTTTTGTATCCATAGAAGTTGGTAAATTTGCGTCCTATCATCTCACATAACCAGGTATACTTGTAAACATGAACACAAGATCAATAGTCAAGAAGGCGATTCCCAGTAATCTGTTTAAAGATATTGAACCTTATGGACACCTAGCTGAAGCTATTTTGTATAACACCGCGAATGGTTTTCCGGGTCGTGGTCTAAAAGTGATCGGTGTTACCGGTACTAATGGAAAAACTTCCACAGCATTTATGATTCACAAGATGCTGCATGAGGCAGGCTATAAAGTAGGACTTATGACCACGGTTGCTTATGGAGTAGGGGACAATCTTAAGCCGCAAATTCATCATATGACCAGTGTTCCGATGCCGGAGTTAATGAAACGCTTGAAATGGATGAAGCAACAAAAAATTGAATGGCTAGTTTTGGAAACAACATCACATGCCCTCGCCCAAAACAGGGTTTGGGGCGTACCGTATTCTGTTGCGGTTATGACTAATATCACCCATGAACATCTGGATTACCATCGGACTTTTGAGCGATATCGAGATGCTAAGCGGAAGCTTTTCCGGTTAGCAGACAAGAACCATAAAGGACTAAGGGCAGGGGTAATTAATGCCGATGACCCAAGTTCCGAGCTGTTTGCGGGGGATATTTCATACCCCGTAACTTATGGGATTAACAAGGGTGATATTCGTGCAAAAAATATTCAATTATTACCCGATAGCCTAAATTATGAAGTAAAACTCGGCGAAGAATTACTTCACATAAAGTGCAACCTTCCAGGTAGTTTTAACGTATATAACTCTCTAGCTGCAGTTTGTGTTGGTAAGACATTGGGCCTCACCGGCCTCCAAATAGAAAAGGGAATTGCCGCACTGGAAAGTGTTGAGGGAAGGATGACAAGAATTAATGAGGGACAGGACTTTAGCGTAATCGTTGATTATGCTCACACTCCAGATAGTTTCGAAAAACTGTTCCGAGATTTGCGACCGGTTATCAAGGGCAAGATGATAGTCATGTTCGGCTCGCCCGGACGTCGTGATGAAGAGAAAAGGGCAGTGCAGGGCGAGTTAGCTGGTAAGTATGCCGATGAGGTAATAATAACCGAAGAGGATGACCGCGACATTGATGGACAAATGATCCTCGAACAGATAGCAGGCGGTGCCCAGAAGGCCGGTAAGGTACTCGGTAAAGATCTTTTTCTAGTCCACGATCGAACAGAAGCAATTGCCTTTTCAATTAACAGAGCAAAGAGCTCTAATGATACCGTTTTATTACTTGGTAAAGGACATGAAAAAACTATAGAACGAGCTAATGGTGAAAACCCTTGGGATGAAATTGGTACCGCTCATCAATCACTAAAAGAACACCTAAAACAATCCTAGGCGTTATCTAGAGTTAGCGTGGTGCAGCGAATAAAGCCACCGCCTTTGCTTAGTTCCACTATATTGGGGGTGATTGTCATTAGCCCCTTGTCGTTGATAGCCTTTTGCAGTAGTGGGGCATGACTGCTCATAACTACTGTTTGACCAGTGGAGATCAGATTGCAGCCAAAACCTTTTGTCGCTTCATCAATACTAACTTCAATTTTATCTAGACCCAGATTACGTATTTTCTCCTGACTTTCCGGCATAAATGCCTCTGGACACCAGGCAATCAGATTATCGGTGAGGACAGCTATGGCGAGGTCGATATCATAGAAAAAACTATCAGACCAACCAGTGACTGTGTTAATAACTTCTTTGCCTTCAGAGTCAGTTTTTGGAATGGTCTGGAGCCCAATGACTTCGTAACCTAGAGTGTCGGAAATAAAGCTGTGCATTCGAGAATCGGTTCTGTAATTACTGCCACAAAAAAGTATGTTGCCGCAGGGCAGGGCATCGCCCTGTCCACTAAATCGGTATGGAGACTTAATGATGGTGAAACCGAGTTTATCCAATACAGAATAGGCATAGGGCTCCTCTAATTGGCGGATATTTGGAAGTGAAGATGTAATTACCTTATTTCCCCGACAGAGTCCCCAGTTCGCCGTATAAACGCCGTCCTGACAGTTTGCCGGTGGCTCGACACTGATAACTTCAATTCCAGCTGATTCAAAAAAACTTTTTAACCTGTCGTGTTCCTCGCATGCCACAGTCACATCAACCGCCACACTAGAATCCATATAAGCATTAATGGCGTAGGTATCAGCAAAAAATTTTGCCCCAGACACTAAGACCTTGCTGTTTATTTTGTCGGACATTAATTTTTAGTATATATAAATATTACAATCTTGATAAATCATATTTAATAAAAGAAAATCCGGGTTTGGTGCTGTATGGGCGGAGGCGGATGTGCCTTCAACGCTTGGGAGCAGTCATAAGACTATTTACCAAACCCGGCATTCCGACAGTGCAGTCACGCATAAATAAATTTGCTGACTGCACTGTCGAACACCTGTTTACTACTTAGAGAAAATCAATTGTGGGCGCCTAATTCGACGAGATCTTGAAGCTTTTGGAGCTCTTGTAACTCGGTGATTGGGCCGACCCTTAATAGTTGCAGAATCAATACGAGCTAAAACTAGCTTAACTACTTCGTCAATAGACGCATCGGTGCGCATTTGAGTCGTTCTTGGGTTTTTTGATTTCCAAATCGGCAAATTTTTGCGCGTAATTGTTACGAAAACAAGACTACCTCTACTGTCATACTCGAACATTTCGCTGTTCTTATTGGTCTTGACGAATAGTGGAATTCCTCCTTTTACGCATACCGCATTGATTTGCTTGGCTACTTTCGACAAACGACGTCGCGTTCCATGAAAATCAAATACTAGTCTGTATCCAGAATCACTTGGTTCATAACCTGAATACCTGATACTTTCGTCGCCCTGCAATATTTTAACTTGAGTCAATAATGACACAATACTTCCTCTCTATAGTGGATAGGATGCAAAGATTATAGCAAAACGCCCAAACATTGACAATAGTCATAAAACATTGTCACGAACTGTATTCTCTGATTGCTATTGACACCTCTAAGCTAATTTAGCTATGATTAACGTAGATAGTTAGCACTCTATAGCTTAAAGTGCTAACCCAATTAATTCTAACGAAGCGGAGGTTTAACAATGAGCGTTCCCATTCAACCATTATCAGATTATGTAGTCTGTCAGTCCGAAGCAGCCCAATCAAAAACTGCCAGTGGTCTATATCTGCCAGACAATGCCCAAGAGAAGCCTAAGACTGCCAAAGTTTTGGCTATCGGTAAGAATGTTAAGCAAATTAAGGTCGGGGATAAAATCCTGTATAAGAGTTACAGTACTACCGATGTTAAGTTAGATAGTGAAGAATATATTTTGGTTAAAGAAGAAGACATCTTAGCAACTGTTAAATAACTAGGAGGAATGTAGATTTATGGCAAAAAAAGTATTTTACAATGACGATGCTCGACGACGTGTTTTGGCTGGTGCTGAAATATTGTATAACGCCGTTAAAACAACCATGGGACCAAAAGGCCGAAACGTTGTTATCAGCAAATCTTATGGCGCACCAACCGTTACTCATGACGGCGTAACCGTCGCTAAAGGGGTAGAACTGGCTGACGTTGACGATGAGACTTTGGGTTATAAAGTTGGAGCCGAGCTAATAAAGCAGGCGGCCAGCAAAATGAATGATGTTGCCGGGGACGGCACTACAACAGTGACCGTTTTAACCTACCACATCCTTAATGAGGCTAATAAACTTATCGCAGCCGGACATGACCCAATGCTTTTACGCAAAGGTCTCGAATCAGCAGCCCAGGATGTCATATCCAAACTCTCTGGTGTTAGTGAAGATATTTTGGGTAAGAAAAATCGTGTGGCTGAAGTGGCAACAATTTCTGCCGGTGATCCAGTAATCGGAAGTCTTATCGCTGATGTTATCGATAAAGTAGGTAAAGACGGCGTAGTGACAGTTGAAGAGGGACAAGGCTTGGCTTTGGAGAGCGAAGTTGTTGAGGGTTTTACCTTTGACCGAGGTTTTGTAAGCGCCTACATGGTGACTGATACCTCTAGAATGGAAGCAGTCTATGATAAACCAGCAGTTGTTATAACTGATAAGAAAATCTCGAGCATCCAAGAGTTCTTACCGCTTCTCGAGAAGTTGGCCCAATCTGGCAAAAAAGATTTGGTACTCATAGCCGAGGATGTTGAAGGCGAAGCACTTGGTACGCTTATCCTTAATCGTTTAAAGGGAGTATTTAATACGGTAGCCATCAAGGCTCCAGCCTTTGGTGACCGACGTAGTGATATCTTAAACGACATTGCTATTTTAACTGGCGCGCAGGTAATTAGTGAGGACCGTGGCATGACATTCGAAAACGTTGGCATCGACGTAGTCGGGTCTGCGCGTAAAGTTATTGTGACAAAAGATGAGACGACAATTATAGAAGGTGCTGGCTCGGTAGCTGAAATTCGAGCGCGCATTAATCAGATTAGTACACAGTCTGATGCTGCAACAAGTGAGTACGACAAGGAGAATCTTGAGAAACGACGTGCTGCCCTAGAAGGTAAAGTAGCTGTTATTAAAGTTGGCGGAGCTACCGAAACTGAGATCGAAGAGAAAAAGTTCCGCGTCGATGACGCAGTTGCGGCGGTTAAGGCAGCACTTGGAGAAGGAATTGTTCCTGGTGGTGGAGTAACGCTCATAAACCTGGCCAGCGGCGTGTCTGTAGCTGATAGTGACCTGTCTGTATCCGCAGGTAAGGCGCTATTACTAAAAGCCCTTGAACAACCCTTTAGAATATTACTGGAAAATTCTGGCCTAAACCCAGATGAATGGCTACCTCAAGTTAAAAAAGCCAAGGCTGGACAAGGATTGAATGTTAACACTCCCGAAAAACTTGTGGATTTGAAAGCTGCGGGAATCGTTGACCCAACACGGGTGACTAAAGAAGCTATCTTAAATGCTGTATCAATTGCTGGCACCAGCATGACAATGGGTGCCTTGGTTGTAGATGTTCCAGAGAAAGTCTCAGCTAGCTCAGCTGCACCCGACATGGGCGGCATGGGTATGATGTAGAGACGTACAGTCTTCTAAACTTGAATACTTAGTTTTCGTTTACCTGAGGTTTTTGGACAGTAAAGTAATTAATCTCGTTGATTATATCGAGTAAGGCCTTCGCTCGTTCAGAGTCATCCTTTATCTTTCCTGCGGTCTCATAGGCTTCTTTGATCAGTTTAAGATTATCCGAAGCCTGAATCACCATCAGAAGGGTTTGAAACTTTTCTTCTGGTTCTTGGTCGAGCTTGCCAACCAGCGGTAATAAGTTTTGCAGTGCAGTTTGTTTAATATTCTGCAGCTCGTCGTCAGTCGGGGGGACTGTATTGTTAGCGGTTGTGGTCACTGGTTCGGGGGACTTAGTAGTAGGTGTAATTTGGTTCGAAGGACTATAGGCAATAGCATCATGTGCTGGATTGCTGACAAAACTACTATCAAATGGCGTTGCTGACGTAGGGTAGGCGGAGCCATTTACTGCATTCACAGGAGTACTATCTGTTTGATCAGTTGCTGTGTTTGTTAATCCATTATCATTATTGTCGTACATTATTTGCCCCCCAATTACATTAACCAAAGATTACGAGTATTAACATTATCTGATTAACGCTCTACAATAGATATCATAACAAAGATTTAATCTAAGCAATAGCTTTTTAGGGAAGGGAATTGGTAGATAAATGCTAGATGACTTGAAACTAATTCACGAGAGAGACTCTCAGGATGCACTTGGCGTAGCCCAAAAGGAGCCCGAACAATTAGGTCACGACTACGGTGATAGTTCGACAAATTGGCCTGATAAGCAATTCACAAATATAGTTTTTGCGGGAATGGGTGGCTCCGGTCTAGCCGGTTTGATTGCTAGTTCCTGGCCTGGGTTTAGCGTTCCGTTTGAGCTTGTTCGAGAATATTCAGTACCAAACTATGTTTCTGATAAGACGCTGTTTATAGCATCGAGCTACTCTGGCAATACCGAGGAAACTCTCAGTGCCGTAGCCGAGGCTAGGACTAAAAATGCTTACATTGTTGTTATAGCAAGTGGAGGAAAACTAGCAGACCTAGCCCGTGAACAAGGTTATCCACTAATGCTATTACCCGGTGGTTTACAGCCTCGTTATGCTGTTTTTTACAATCTGAAGGCTGTCCTGACGGCTACTGACAAACTTGGAGTAACCTCTGGAAAAGCTGCCGAGATTGCTCAGTACCAGCAATTCTTGAGCACGGCTACGGAGAGTTGGTTAGCTACAGTACCCACAGTGAAGAATCTGGCTAAACAAATAGCCCAGGAATGCGCAGGCAAATCGGTAGTGATTTATTCAGGGCCAAAGTTGTTCCCAGCAGCCTATAAGTGGAAAATTAGTTTTAATGAAAATGCTAAACAAGTGGCCTGGTGTAATCAATTCCCCGAGTTTAATCACAACGAGTTTTTGGGTTGGACCAAACAACCAATTAACAAACCATATACCGTGATTGACATCAGGAGTAGTTTGGATCACCCCCAAATTAAGAAGCGTTTTGTTGTAACTTCTAAATTACTTTCCGGTCTTAGACCTGAGCCGATTGTAGTAGAAGCCGTTGGCGAAAACTTGGTAGAGCAATTGCTTTGGAGTATTGCCTTAGGAGATTTTGTAAGTATTTACACGGCACTTTTGAGTGGTCTTAATCCAACGCCTGTTGAACTAATCGAAAAATTAAAAATTGAATTACAATAATAATTATTGATAAACGGCTCATTAGAAGTGAGTGATTAACCCTGCAGGTTATTTGCAGCTCAATATGAGAATATTAACGGGTAAGAATAAGGCGTTGCATAATGAAAATATTAGTTGTCGAAGACGAACAGAAGATAGCCCATAGCCTAGAAAAAGGTTTAACAGCCGAAGGCTATATTGTTGATTTGGCCGAAGAAGGTGATACAGCTGAGCGTCTTGTCAAAGACGGCAACTATGATTTGGTTATTCTGGACTGGATGATACCGGGCAAATATGATGGACCGGCATTAATTGCCATATGGCGGGAACGTGGCGAACAGGTTCCAATTTTGATGCTAACAGCTCGTACAACAATAGGTGACAGGGTGCAGGGCCTCGATATAGGAGCCGACGACTATCTATCTAAACCTTTTAGCTACGATGAGTTGCTTGCTAGAATCAGGGCTTTACTACGACGACCAAAGGCCCACAGCGGTAACATCTTGACTACCGATAAACTTGAGTTAAACACCATATCCAAAGAAATTATTTATAACAAAAAGCCTGTGAGCTTAACCGCCAAGGAATTTCAATTACTCGAATATCTACTGCGGCATAAAGGTGAAGTCTTGAGCAAGGAACAATTATTGGATCACGTCTGGACAGATGAAGCTCGCGTCCAACACAATACCGTTGAGACTTTCGTGGCAAATTTACGTAAGAAAATCGGACCCGGAGAAGCCGTTATTAAAACAGTCCGGGGTTATGGCTACAAGGTTAGTTAAATATTTATGGATAAATTTCAGGAGAAGATGCAAGGCTATTATCACTCTATTTTCGATAGAGATCCTGATGAAAGTGACCCGGAATCGGCGCATTGGTCAGAGGGAATCTTCCATTCCGCAAGACTTAAGCTAACTGGGTTTTATTTACTCATTTTGATTATTTTTAGTTTGGTATTGACGCTCAGTTTGAGGAGTCTGGCGGGACGTACTTTTGACCGTGCTGGTCAAAGCGATAGCGGAGTAGTTAGGCAACTCATTAACAACTATTATTCGGTGCCAGTACAACCAAATTTCTTTAATGATTATCAAGACAGACAATCTGCAGACGTGCGCCGCGAGCTTAACGAGGATGTCATTATCATCAACCTGATTGCTCTGGTTGTTGGCGGCATACTCAGCTACTGGTACGCCGGGAAAGCCCTAGGACCAATAGAAAAGGCGCACGATGCCCAGGCCCGTTTTGCAGCCGATGCCAGTCACGAGTTAAGGACTCCACTAGCAGCGCTAAGACTGGAAAATGAAGTTTTCCTTCATCAAAAAAACTCCTCATTAGAGGAATCGAGAGATCTGATAAAAAGCAATCTAGAGGAAGCTCAACGTCTTGAGAACCTGGCTGATAATCTATTGGCACTAACCCAATATAATAATGTTCATCTAAGCCTTCAGCCTGTCAGACTCTTGAGCCTAGTTCAACATGCGTCTGAGAACACATCAAAACTTGCAAAAGAAAAGCACATTGTTTTGTCTACAGACATTCCAAAGAGAGCAACAGTCGTTGGGCACGAGGAAAGCCTCATGCAACTGATCACGATAATCGTCGATAATGCTATTAAATATAGCCCTAAGGACACAACTATACATATTCACGCAGTTAAAGACGGCGATAACTACCACCTTAGTATTCGTGACGAAGGGCCTGGTATTAGTCAGGAAGATTTGCCATTTATTTTTGATCGCCTTTACCGTGGCGACAAATCAAGAAGTGCTAAAGTCGCCGGCTATGGATTAGGGCTATCACTCGCGCAGGAAATTGCCCACGCCAATAAAGCTAGCGTCGTCGTTCGTAATTATCCTCAGGGCGGGGCACAGTTTGTCGTTACTCTAGTAGCTAACAAAGTTTAAAGAGATCGTTGTTGCTATACTACTTATATGTACCTCACTAGGTTATTTAGACGTAATTCCACATTGTCAGTGTTGGTTTTCTCCAGCTTAGTTAGTCTAGCGATATTTTTAGTTCACGCCGTTGCAACCCACAGTATGCTTTATTGGTATCTTGATTGGAACTTGTTGCTAGCGTGGTTGCCACTGCTTTTTGTTGTTTTCCTACGGAAATCACTAAGACATTATCCTTGGCTAAGTTGGCGACCAATGCTTTGGACGGTTCTGTGGTTGGCGTTCCTTCCCAATAGCTTTTATATAGTTAGTGATTTGCTCCATCTCCAGAATGATACTAGTGCCAATATTTTATATGACACCGTTATGATGGTTTCGTTTATGTTGAATGGATTATTTCTGGGATACATTAGCCTATACCAGGTTCACGTGGAGCTAAGAAAACGACTGAGCGTCGCCTGGGTTAATGGCCTAGTTAGCTTGTCGCTGCTTGTTTGTAGCTTTGCAATTTATCTGGGCAGAGATTTGCGCTGGAGTAGCTGGGATCTGATTGTTAATCCCGAAGGCATACTTTTTGACATATCAAACCAATTCATTGATCCTAGAAATCACCTCCAAGCTTTTACTACCACGTTAATGTTTTTTGTTTTACTGGGTACTTTTTACATCCTGATTTGGCACTTAGTCAGCAGTCTACGCTCAAACAAGCAAATGTCGGATAACTAATACAAACTGAACGTTAATGTTCACGGCTCCAATCTAACTGATATACTTGAATGAGTCATGGATCAACTAATATCATCCGCAATCAGCCGCAGCATTCAAGATTTATTTGCAGTTGAGATGACGGTAGAACTAAGTCGACCTGAAGAACAATTCGGTGATTTCTCGACAAATATAGCCATGCGCCTTTCTGGTAAGCTGGGCAAACCCCCGTTCGAGATTGCAGAAACACTGGTCAATAAACTACAAGAAGAAATGAAAGATATAGCTAGCGTTTCGGCTATTAAGCCAGGATTTATCAATTTTATTCTGAAGGATTCGGCCTTGCTTGATTCTTTGGAGAACCAGCCGCACAAAACCCTACTCGGAAAAGTTATTGTCGTTGAATACTCTGATCCAAATCCTTTTAAAGTCCTGCATGCCGGACATCTATACACTTCAGTTGTTGGCGATGCCATCGCTAACCTACTGGAGCAAAATGGGGCTAGTGTACACCGGGTAAATTTTGGTGGCGATGTTGGTATGCACGTAGCCAAAACTCTATGGGCTATGCAAAAAGAACTCAATGAAGAGCTACCCCAAAAATATGCTGATTTACAGATCGAGAAACGCGCTGATTGGATGGCTAAGTGCTATGTCGAGGGGAGCCAACAATTCGAAGAAAACTCTGACATAAAGAACGAAATAGTGTCGATTAACAAAAAAGTCTACGAGATCCAAGAGACAAAAGATCACGCCTCGCATTTAGCACAGCTTTACTGGCTGACGAGAGGGTGGAGTTACGAATATTTTAACCAATTCTATGATTTAATTGGTAGCAAATTCGAAAAATTTTATGCTGAGAGTGAAGTTGAAGAGCTTGGGCTGTCTACGGTTCGAGAGCAGCTGTCTAAAGGGGTCTATGAAGAGAGCGACGGGGCAGTTGTCTTTAGGGGAGAAAAATTCGGTCTCCATACTAGAGTATTCATTAATTCAGATGGCCTCCCAACATATGAAGCAAAAGATGTCGGTTTAATTATTCGAAAATTTGAAGATTATCATTTTGATAAGTCGATTATTATTACGGCCAATGAACAAGAACAGTATATGGCTGTTGTTCAAAAAAGCATTGAACAATTTGCTCCAGATTTGGTCAAAGCCACAACCCACCTTACCCATGGACTGGTTAAACTTGCTGGGGGCGTTAAGATGAGTAGCCGAAAGGGTAATTTCTTGCGCGCAGTCGATGTCCTCGACAGCGCATCTGAAGCTAACAAGCAGCTGACAGGTAAAGACAATAAGGATTCGGTACTTGGTGCAGTAAAGTATGCATTTTTGAAGACCCGTATGGGTGGTGACATTATCTATGATCCATTAGAGTCTGTAAGTGTTGAGGGAAATAGCGGGCCATATTTACAATATGCTTATGCTAGGGCTAGGAGCATTCTGGCCAAAGTAGAAGTTGCGGCTGATTCGAATACGATAGTTGAGGCCAAATTAAACGCTGACGAGCGTTCGTTACTTAGGAAGATAACTGAATACGCTGATGTGATTGATAAGGCAACTCTGGAACTTATGCCACACCATCTTTGTACGTATCTTTATGAGCTAGCGCAAAACTTCAATAGATTTTATGAGCACAATCGTGTTGTTGGTGACGAACGTCAATCTTTTAGGATTATGTTAGTGGAGAAATATTCCATAGCCCTAAAACAAGGTCTTGATTTGCTGGGAATACCCGCACCAGAGCATATATAGATATAAGCATAAGTTATTTTCGTTTCGTTAAAATTTACGTATACTAAAGCTCTGACTATGCCAACAAGACGAAAGCGTAAAGTTAATACTGGAGAGGTTCGAGTTAACCGAACTGTGGGCTCGCAGTATAATACCCCTCGGGGTTCTGGCCTTGACATGCTTAAAGTACCCAGACCATTCCAGGGATTCGTCAATTTCGTTAGAGAACAGGGTGTTGTTGGCATAGGTGTCGGTTTCGTTATTGGTAGTTCGGCGGCGGTTCTTATCAAATCAATCGTGACGAATTTGTTGAATCCACTGATTGGGGTTGTAATGGGTGGCACGAATCTTAGTAATAAAGTTATTTGTTTAAATAGCAATCTCGGCGTATGCAAGAACACTTTGAATTACGGGCAGGTAATTAGTGATATTATTTCCTTCCTACTTATTCTTGTTGTTGTCTATTTTGTTATTAAAGGGCTTCGACTTGAAAAACTAGACAAACCAAAACCAGAGAAAAAATGAATTTATCAGACGATGAACTAAAGACTAAGTTAACGCCCGAAGAGTACAAGATTATAAGAGAAGGCGGTACGGAAGTACCTTTTAGTGGCAAATATCTTAATCATAATGACGATGGTACCTATGTTTGTACTGTTTGCGGTGCCAAATTATTCAGTAGTAAAACGAAGTATGACTCCCATACGCCCGGCCTGATTGGCTGGCCAAGTTTTTCTGATGTTATGGACAGTAGTGCTATTGAATTACGTGACGATGATAGTCTAGGTATGCGCAGAGTTGAGGTGCTATGCAAGAATTGTGGTAGTCATTTGGGGCACTTGTTTGACGACGCCGAAGTGCCTGGCGGCAAGCATTACTGCATAAACTCAACTTGTCTGGATTTTAAAAAGAGGGCTTAGTCTACACCGACTGTTCAGAGTATTTGTCACCCCAGTTAGCCATTTGTCTGAGAATAGGCAATAGATCGCTACCCTTTGCGGTAAGGGTGTATTCAACTCTTGGAGGAACCTCGGCATAACTTTTCTTGGTAATAACTTCATACTCTTCAAGATCATCTAGACGTTGGCTCAGCGTACGAGGGTTGATATGACTAACGGAATTTTCTAGTTCACAAAATCTTTTTGGCCCACTAGATAGATCCCTGACTATAAGGGCAGTCCACTTATTTCCGATAATTTTTGATGCTGAGGCGATACAGCCAGTTTTTGGTTCAATGGGTTTCATAAATGATAATTTAATACTTTACAATGTATAGTAATGCCTATATAATAGATATTACTATACAAAGTATATCATAAAAGGAGTAATAATGAAGATTCAAATAATAATTGGAAGTACACGACCTGGTCGCGTTAGTGACCGCGTTGGTAAATGGGTAGAGAAAGCAGCCGCCGAGAACAAATTAGAGGGATTCGAAATTGTGGACTTGTCAGATTACGACTTACCATTATTCGATGAAGCGATATCTCCTAAATATAATCCAAATCGCACACCTAACGATAACGCCAAAAAATGGTTGGATAAATTATCGGAAGCAGACGCATATGTATTCGTTACACCTGAATACAATCACTCAATATCTGGCGCCCTAAAGAACGCTCTAGACTATATTGATTACCAATTAACTCGTAAACCTGCAGCAGTTGTGTCCCACGGCAGCGTTGGAGGTGCGCGAGCAGCTGAGCACCTTAAGGCAATTCTTTTAGAGGTCGGCACTGTGGTTATACCTCCGGCTGTAGCATTTGTAGGTATGCTAGCTATGAACCCAACAATTGAAGAGAACGGTGATATTCAACAAGATGTTAAGGACCAACCTTATGGCCCACAGACAGCGCTTGTTAACGCACTGAATGAACTTGTTTGGTATGCTGAGGCTCTAAAAACAGCTCGCTCTAAGAACTAGTTTCCATAACTAAACATCAAGCAGTATAATTGCCATTAATGTATAGACACACCACAAGTAAGAAAATTGACTATGTCCGGTAGTAGCCTCTTACCGCAAAAACTTTTTTGGGTTGATCTCGAGATGACAGGTTTGGACCCCAACAAAGACTGCATATTAGAGGTTGCTGCTGAGATCACAGATTTCAATTTAAAGACTCTGGATAGCTATGAAGCGCGCATCAAACAGCCCAAAGAACTTGTTGCGGAGCGAATGCAGAAAAATAGTTGGTGGCAGGATTATCCCGAAAACCGGGATGATTTTCTATCAAAAACGAACGACGGGAAAACGATTACCGTTGTCGAGGACGAACTGTTAAGTTTATTAAAAACACATTTTGGTTCGCAGCCAGCCATTTTGGCAGGCAACTCGATACATAATGACCGTTTGTTTGTGAAAGAATACTGGCCGTCTCTCGATCTGGCTCTTCACTACAGAATGCTCGACGTTACTACGATAAAAATATTGTTCCAAGGTAAATTTAATATTGATTACCAAAAGCCAAATGGTCATCGAGCCTTTGACGATATCCAAGCTTCGATTGCCGAGCTGCAGTATTATTTGGACTGGTTTAAGAATAACCAAGGCTAATTATATTGTTAGACCAAAAAACAATTGAGAAATATATTAATAGCCTTGGAGTGGTTAGTAAGGAAGAGATTTCAGATGAGGGCATTATTCTATTCAAAACGGACGACAAGTTAGTCGGCGTGATTGAACTTGGCAGTCCCCTAAGACTAAGTCTGAGGTGTGATCCCGAGCTGGCAATTTTACTTCGCGAGAAATACGAGACTATTATGCCCGGTCATAAATTAAATCATAAATTCTGGAATACAATCGTATTGACTGGGCAGATTGACTGGCCTGAGATCCAGGGTTTTATCAGGCTGTCATACGATTTGGCGCATGATCAACTATAATTCGGCGCTTGCTTGATTAGAATTCTTCAGAAGTAGGTTAGCCGATACATACAGGTTGCTTAACAAAACTTTCTCGCCGGTCGGATCACTAGAAACGTAGGCCTGCTTTATAGAAGCGATATAGCTCGTTAGTTGTGATTGGGTTAGCTGAACGTAGAGACTGTCAAAGTTATTGGCGGACGCTGCGGACAGTTGCGCCGTCAGAGTAGCGGCCTGACTGGTTTTTAGAGAGGCCGAAGTTATTTTCACGCCAGCAGACTCAATATATTGAATTAGTTGAAGTTGCTCTGACGTCAGAGCAAGGTTGATATTCGAATCCAGATTTTTTGTAGCTTGTTGGCTGGCGGTAGCTTCAGCTGAGGTGGCTAGCGTAATAAGTGTGTTTTGTTGCTCGGCAATTGTGATCAGGCTTTGTGTATTTGTTTTACTGCTGAATAGCGAAGATATAATCACTATCAGAATTATCAGAACAAGGCCTCCGCCCAAAATGACCAAAAGTTTCTTCCTAAAAGACGTTTGATTACTAAACAAACTCGACCGTCGCTGCTTCTGGGACCCGTTGACGATAAAAGAGTATGGATTCTCAGCTGGTAAATTATCAGCATTTGATACAGACATAAGCATTATTCTAGGGTAAAGCAGCCAAATATAAAAGTATATAAAACAATCATTTCTTTTACTTTCAACAACTTAGTTTATAAACTATCTATATGGATGCCGTTGAGGAAATCAAGAATCGCTTGGCGATAGAGGATGTCGTCGCAGAATACGTGACGCTTAAACGAACTGGGCGCAACTGGAAAGGCCTAAGTCCATTTAACTCTGAGAAAACGCCAAGTTTTGTTGTTAGTCCCGAGAAGCAAATCTGGCACGACTTTAGTAGTGGTAGGGGCGGTAATGTATTTAGTTTTGTTATGGAAATGGAAGGAATTGATTTTAGGGCTGCCCTGGAATTACTGGCACGTAAGGCGGGGGTAGATCTTGACCAATATAACAAGGGAAGCCACAAATCAAACGCCAAACAAAAGGAACGTTTATATGAAGCATCAGCATTAGCCGCTAAGTTTTATCAAACCCAGTTTAGCAGGAACAAAGAAGCTCTTAGTTACATACTTCGCCAAAGGAATTTTACTAAAGAAACTGCACTTAAATGGCAGATTGGCTACTCGCCAAATACAGGACACGCCTTACTTGATTTCCTAAGGTCTAAAAATTTTACCGAAACAGAAATGGAACAAGCCGGTTTAATAAGCCACCGATATAATAACTTAGTAGATATGTTTCGCGGTCGAATTATGATTCCTCTGGCCGATAGCCAGGGTAGGCTTATTGGTTTTACGGCCCGAGCCTTGAACGACAGCCCAAATGCGCCTAAGTACATCAATACCCCGCAAACACTTCTATATGATAAGTCTCGTCATATATTTGGGTTGCATTTAGCCAAAGCGGCAATTCATAAACATAAGTATGCGGTCTTAGTTGAAGGTAATCTTGATGTTATTGCCAGCAACCAAGTTGGGGTGGAACAGGTAGTCGCTACCGCCGGAACAGCTTTGACGGAATATCAGCTTAAGGCGCTGAGTCGTTTAACTGCTGACATACGACTGTGTTTTGATGCAGACGCTGCCGGAATAAATGCCACAGAGAGAGCCATACCTATTGCCAGTAAGGTTGGCGTTACTCTAGGAATTATTACTATTACAACCGGTAAAGATCCTGATGAGTTAATTGCCAAAAATCCAGACCAGTGGCAGATTGCTATAGGTAAATCACAATATGCTCTGGATTGGCTGATAGAACACTATAAAAATGAGCTTGATATTACTAGTGCCGTTGGAAAAAGGAAATTCAGTGACATTATTTTGACCGTCGTACAGAGACTATCTGACAGAGTCGAACAAGACCACTACATACAAGAGGTTGCTAATATATTGGGCGTTACTCGGGAAGCACTAATAAGTAAACTTAGTGATAAAAATAATTCTGCTAAAACAATTTTGCGCCATATCCAACCACAAGAACCTGAAAAGGTTGATGAAGAAAGTACGAAATCACAGGACCACTTCTTGGCGTTAATGCTGAACCAACCGAAACTCAGAGATTTTATTGTTCCCATAACCGAGGGTATGCTTTTAACGCTTCCGGCACAACAACTATTACAGTTTTTACATGAAAATCCAGATTTTGTCGGGGACGCTAATAGCTCTCTTGCCTTGGAATCTGTCAGCGATTATGTTAAAATATTATCACTACAGTATGAGGAACTTTATCAAGAACAAGATTTACTTGAACTTAGATATGAAGCATCTAGGCTACAATCCTATCTGATAGAGCAATATGTTAAGACACAAAAAAAGCAATTATCTATGCAACTAAAAACAGCCGGATCAGCAGATAGTAATACATTACTAGCCCGCGCCCGACAACTCGATTTATTACTTAAACAAGTTAAGGAGTCATAACGAAATGGTCAAGAAATCTAATGTTCCCGATGAAAAGAAATTAGCCGAGCTTGAAGAAGCTAAGGCTAAATTATTGGTCAAAGCCAAAAAAGATAAAAAGATTACCCAACAGGAAATACTTGAAGCCATAACTGATGACAATGTCGAATTACTAGATTCGCTTTATACCGAACTAGCTGAGCTAAACATTGAAATAGTTGCTCCCGAACCAGGTGCCGTGCCGTTTGATGACGAGTGGGCAATCGAGGACGAAGAAGAAGTTAATTTAACCGACCAAAATTATTTGGACGATATTGCTGACGACTCGGTACGTCTTTATCTTAGGGAAATCGGCAAAATCCCGCTACTGTCTGCTGAGGAAGAATTAACTTTAGCCAAACAGGTTGTTGCTGGTGATAAAGGCGCCAAAGATAAAATGGCTGAGGCCAATATGCGTCTTGTAGTATCAATCGCCAAACGATATGTTGGACGCGGGCTAGATCTATTGGATTTGATTCAAGAAGGCAATACCGGATTGCTGCGTGCTGTTGAAAAATTTGACCCCGACAAAGGCTTTAAATTTAGTACCTATGCTACCTGGTGGATTAGACAAGCTATCACACGAGCAATCGCTGATCAAGCTCGAACAATTCGTATTCCTGTGCATATGGTCGAAACAATCAACAAATTACTACGTACTCAGCGACGCTTAACTCAGGAGCTGAACCGTGAACCTACGAACGAAGAAATCGCTAAGGCTATGGAGATCGATGTTGATAAAGTTGAGCACATAATGAAGATTAAGCAGGACATATCTAGTCTCGATGCCTCTATTCGCGACGATGAAGAAGAGTCTGTTCTGGCTGACTTTATTGAAGACGAAGATACCATGACACCTGAGGAATCTGCCACAGGACAACTACTCAAAGAACACGTCAAAGAAATGCTTGGAGCTTTGACCGAACGTGAACAAAAAATATTGAAGCTTAGATTTGGTCTTGAAGATGGTAAGCAACACACACTAGAGGAAGTCGGACAAGAATTTACCGTTACCCGCGAACGCATCCGCCAGATTGAAGCAAAAGCTCTAGCCAAACTACGCAAACATAAAGATGCTCGTAAAATTTACGACTATATAAAATAGTATCCAATGAATTTGATCGGTATAGCTGGTACGAATGGTTCTGGAAAAGATACGCTTGGTCAGATATTGGCAAATGAATACGGCTATAAGTTTGTATCTGTTAGCGACATGTTACGGGATGAACTGCATCAACGTGGCCAGCCTACTTCGAGGGAATACGCTCGAGAATTGAGTGCTGAGTGGCGACGAGAACATGGCCTCGGTGTCGTCATTGATAGAGCCCTAGACTTATTTAATAAACAGCCTGGTCAGTATAAGGGACTGGCTATAGCGAGCTTACGTAACCCAGGTGAGGCAGATCGTATCCACGAACTAGGTGGCAGGGTAGCCTGGGTAGATGCTCTCCCGAAGGTTCGTTTTGACCGTATTCAGGCTAACAAGGCAACGAGAGGCGAACACCGTGCGGCAGATGATGATATATCTTTTGAAAAATTTATGTCTGACGAGGCGGCGGAGATGTACTCTACTGGCGACGCAGCTACTCTTGACGTTAACGCGGTAAAAACTAAAGCCGATATTTTCATCGATAATAATAATGATAATGTTCAAGTTTTTGCATCGATAATTAAAAGTAGCTTGGGTTTGTAGACTTTTTAAGCCCATGAGACTGGCCAACTATAAGAACTAGCCTATACTAAAAGACATGAGCGACCCTGTAAATCCTAAAAAGTTGGTAATAATAGACGGAAAATCTGTTTTTTACAGAGGCTATTATGCGATGCCTAATCTAAGCACAAAGGATGGCACGCCAACGGGAGGTGTTTATGGGTTTGCGATTATGGCCTTAGAGGTTATTAAGCGGCTTAACCCAGATTATGTAGCTATCGCCTGGGATAAACCGAAAACAAATATTCGAAAGAGACTGGAGATGTATCCTCAGTATAAGGCCGGGCGAAAACCACCACCGGCTGATTTCTATGAACAAATTCCGATTCTTCATGAGCTATTAGATGCTTTCGGTTGGCCGCTATATGAATTAGATGACTATGAAGCCGACGACATAATGGGTACGTTGGCTGTCCAAGCTGAGCAAAAGGGCATAGAAACCATTCTTATTACTAGTGATTTAGATGTCCTGCAACTTGTCACTCCGCTTACCAAAATTTATATATTAAAAACCGGTTTGTCTAACATCGAGCTATATAGTCCTGAGAGCTTTAGAGCGAAGTATCATCTTAACGTTGATCAATTTATTGATTTGAAAGCTCTTAAAGGAGATTCTTCTGATAATATCCCAGGTGTTCCTGGAATTGGCGAGAAGACGGCCATTGATTTACTAACTAACTTCAAAACTCTTGATGGAGTCTATGATAATCTTGGGTTAATAAAGGATTCTACTCGCAAGAAACTCGAGGCCGGTAAAGACCTGGCTTACCTGAGTAAAAAAATTGGCATGATATGGTTGGATGCGCCAATCAAACTTAACCTAAAAGAAGTCGATGGTAGTCATATCAAACCAGCTAATGTGTTGGCAATTCTTGAAAAGCTAGAATTCCGCAACCTCGCGCGGCAGTTACCCGAAGTCATGAAGGTTGAGATTAATAAACATACTCCAGGTTTTTCACTAGAGCTCAAAACAGGCAAGAGTGTTGTTATTGACAGCGATGATCAATTAGCTAGCCTGACATTAACCAAGTCATCACAACTATTTGCATACTCTCGAGTTGCGGACAAACATAGTTTTAAGCCCCAGCTATTAATATTAAGTTCAGGCGTAAAAACCACTTATTGTTTGGACCTTACGAAACTCACTAAAGACAAGGTGCGTCTTTTTCTAGAAAATGGCGAATACCAATTAATCGGTTATGACGTTAAAGCCACTTTGAAGTTGCTACTTGGCGTTGGATGCATAAAACTACCAGAGGTAAAACATGATATTCTCCTCGGAGCATTTTTGTTAAATTCACTCAGGAGAGAGAAGACGCTAACCGAACTAGCCCAAACCGAGCTTGGTTATGACAGTTCGTCGCTGGATAATCTTGATACAGCTGAACTGATCTCAAGAGCACCTGAAATAATAGCGGTTATTAGTCGGCTTTATGAAAAACAGGCTAAGGAAATCAAGTTGATAGACAAACTATCATCTGTAGCTGAAACTATCGATTGGCCAATTATCCCCGTACTCGCTCGCATGGAGTACCAGGGTATATTGCTAAACGCTAAATATCTCCATAACTTCCACGACCAAATCAAGGACTCGATTTCGGATTTGGAACAACAAGTTTATGGTTATGCTAATAGGGAGTTTAATATTTCTAGCCCATCTCAATTGGCTGAAACATTATTTGGTGAACAGTATTTAGCTCTATCACCGGCAGGTATTAAAAAAGGCAAAACTGGCTATTCAACGGCTGCAGCAGAGCTTGATAAATTACGCGGTTCGCATCCTATTATTAATCTGATTTCCCAGTACCGCGAACTTACAAAATTAAATAACACATACGTAGAAGCACTACCCCGACAAATTGATGATAATTCACGAGTTCACACAACTTTTAATTTAACCGTTGCCCAAACTGGTCGATTAAGTTCGACCGACCCAAACTTGCAGAATATACCTGTTAGGACGGACTTGGGCAAACGAATTCGAACAAGTTTTGAAGCCGCTAAAGGAGACTGCCTGATCAGCGCTGACTACAGCCAGTTCGAACTCCGCATTGCCGCATTCCTGTCGAATGATCTGGACTTAATAGAACAGTTTAATAGGGGCGTAGACGTTCATGCCATGACTGCAGCCCAAATGTATAATTGCGCGCCAGAGGACGTCACAAAAACAATGCGCCGTGAGGCCAAGGTTGTTAATTTTGGGGTTATGTACGGTGTTAGTGCGCATGGTCTTGTTGCCCAAACCGACATGACTTATGAGCAGGCGCAGCAATTTATTAACAGATATTTTGAAGTTAGACCAAAACTGAAGCTATTTATAGAATCTGTACGAGAAAAAGCCACTAAGGAAGGCTATGTAGAGACATTATTCGGGAGACGTCGACCCACTCCAGACGTAACCTCGAGCAATTACGTCGTCAGGGAAGCAGCTATGAGGGCAGCTGTTAATATGCCATTCCAAGGCACGGCTGCCGACATTATTAAACTGGCAATGATCCAAGTTGATAAAAGGTTGCGCGCTGATTATCCTACAGCAAAGATACTCCTGCAAATCCATGACTCATTGATTGTCGAATGTTCTAAGGCCGATGGTCAAGAGGTGGCCAAGCTTCTCAAGTCCATTATGGAGCATACCTATGAACTACCGATTAAACTGACAGTTGACGTAACTACTGGGGACAATTGGGGAGAGCTCTAGGACATGATTAAAGCTGTTATATTTGATTGTTTTGGAGTCCTAACTCACGGTGGTTGGAAAGATTTTTGGACGGCATTACCAAGTGAGGAATTACGCTCAAAAGCTAAAGATTTGCATAGATCCTATGACGTAGGCAGTCTAAACAGAACGGATTTTACAGATCAATTATCGGGACTTACGCACACACCTTTGGCTGAAGTGCAGGCAATATTCTACGCAGTTAATCCTGTCAAAAACGTACAACTCCTGCATTATATAAAAAGCTTAAAACCCAACTATAAAATAGGTCTTTTGAGCAACGTTGGAACGTCATGGATCGAAGATCAATTGCTGTCCTCGGATGAGCTGGCATTGTTCGATAATATGATCTTCTCGTACAGAGTTGCTATGGCTAAGCCCGACCCCAGAATATATCTTCTAGCTGCTAGAGGCTTAGAGGTTGAACCAAATGAATGTGTCTTTATTGATGACATAGCAGAATATTGTGATGCTGCTAGGGGAGTTGGAATGAAAGCGATAGTCTATGACTCATTCTTTGATTTTAGGGATAATCTGAGTAGAATACTTTCGGCTAATTAATCTTTTCGGGATAAATAGTTGCTAATCTTGTGCCGATTTACAACTCGGCCACCCTTCGCTCGGTAAAGTCGCAGTGCCAGGATTATTACAAACAGAGCTAGTAGAACGTCTATAAGGCTGGTAATGAGGCTGAGAGCGTTTGAGAAGTTATGAGCGTCTAGCAGTTCAACGACAAATATCCCCGCCTCCACAGCCATTAATAGCAGTGCCAAACCACGATTGCGACGTTTCTGAACAAAATATCCGAGTATCCACACACAACCAAAAGCTATAACGATAACTATCGAAAGGGTAATTGAACTTATGCTGTTGCTTACGCAGTCATATGATCTTCCAGTGCAAGTACTGATTATCGAACCGAGATTAATTAGGAAATATAGCACAGACATAGCAATAAACTGGATAAATGTAACAATACTTGTCTCATATTTAAACTTAGGCATTTTCATAATAGCTGTTAGTTATTATATATAAACAAACCCAACAAGAACATAACAAGAATACTTGCAAAATACGAAGTAATGTGGTAATATAATGTTGTTATGCGATACTTTTTGGGATTTTTGATTGCCATAGGTCTTTTAGCATTAGTCATTATTCTGGTCGTGAAGGGGTTGAGTGGAAATAATTCTACAGCCATCCAAACTAAACCACTATCTAGCTATGCCAATACCGATGCTGTTGCCGGCCTAGTGATAGACGGCCCGATTGTTGCTGACCAAAATTACCAGCAAGTACAGATTTATATTAGCCAAACATACTCACAAATCAATATTATTAATGGTTATCAGGGGGCTATTGTGAATACTCAGACCTTTGAAAATAACCCCAGCGCCTACTCGGCGTTTTTAAGTGCTTTGCAGGAATTTGGTTTTGGAGAAATCACGGCTAATTTTAAATATAAAACTCCAGCAGGTTTTTGTTCATTTGGAGATAGTTATTCCTATTCATTAGTAAATGGCGGCAACAATATAATTAATAGTTGGGCCACATCGTGTGGTGGTGAAGGGAACTTCAAGGGTATTGTAAGTAACGTTAATCAACTCTTTATATCCCAAATACCAACTTATCAAAAGATAACTGCTAATACATCCTTGTAGTTATTGTCTGTACCCAAAATCTATCTGGATTTTGTAAATAACCATTAGAATGGTTTAATTATCTCATGCCAAAAGAACCCCATACGCAGGTCAAAACGCACAAGGTTCGAACATTCTTTTCAGCTTTAGCGGCAATAATTGGGGTATATCTGATTCTCTCCAGTGTTTTTGTTATTTGGTTAAATCAAACCCTAACCAACAATAATGAATACGTTAAGACGGTAGCACCTCTCATTACTAAACCGGCTATTCAACAATATATCGCACAGGAGGTAACAACTGCCATACTGAAAAACTCGCCAACCCAAAACCTGGCTGGTGCAATTTTATCTGCGACTAACCAGCAGGCTAGTCTGAATTCCAATCAGCTTGATAACTTATTAGCGCCAATTATTCAGAATGATGTAGTTAAGATCATCCAGTCGACCTCTTTCATTAGTTTATGGCGGGATACTAACCAAACTGCCCAAGCAGCCTTTATTAGTCAACTTAGTAATAATTCTGGTCAAATAAACTTGGACTTGAGCCCTGCTATCCAGGGACTGATATCCGAACTAAACAGCTCACAACTAAGTGCGTTGGCTGGACATATAACTGTCACGCCAAATACCGGTAAACTTGTTATTAAGAGTCGTAACATTGCTCAGGCTCGCCGCTATTACCGCCTTTATAAAGATTCAACCTATGCTGTAGTTATTGTGGCCATTGTTGCCCTCGGGCTGGCGATTCTTCTTTCCGCCAGAAGGGCACGATTAGTTCGCCGAATATTGTTATGGACGGGTATCTTAGCGTTGGTTCAAGGAGCAGTCTTAATCGTTCCGTCGTTTATGACATTCTCGGGCAAAAACGTTGTTACTGAAAATGCCGTAAAGGCATTTATTGAAGTGCTATTCCACGGTCTAATAATTGCCGATTTAGTAATTGGCATTATCTGCTTAGTATCGGCGGTTAGCAGCATGGTCTATGTCCACTACAAGAAAAAGGGATAAACTCCCTATTTCTCGATGAACGTCAGGGCGTAACCAAGACGTCCGGCTCTTCCGGCTCTTCCAATACGGTGAACATAGTCTCCGTAGGTTTGAGGAGTCGAGTAGTTAACTACGTGAGTTATGTCTGCAACATCTATTCCTCGAGCTGCTACGTCGGTAGCTACTAGAATCTTGATTTGGTTGTCTTTAAATCGCTTTAAGGCTTTTTGACGTTGGGCTTGTGATTTTCCGCCATGAATAGCGTCGGTTATAAAACCTCGCATCTCAAGCTCTTTGCTTAATTTCTCAACACTGCGATGTGTGTCATCAAAAACAAGTGTTTTAGTAACACCATCCTGTATTAGAAGTTCATGTAATTTCTTAATTTTCTCTTCCTTGCCCATGTAGGTAACAATATTTTGTTCAACATTGTTGGAAGTGTCGCCGGTTTTCACTATGATGTGAACTGGGTCTGATGAAAAGCCTTCAATTATAGTTTTTACTCGGCTATCTAGGGTTGCAGAAAAGAAGAATGATTGTCGATTGGATGCGGTTAGTTTAAGAATATGACTTATGTCATTAATAAATCCCATATCTAACATTCGGTCAACTTCATCAAGAACAACGATATTAAACCTACCAAGGTTAAGTGAGCCTTGAGTAGCGTGGTCTTTAATACGTCCAGGTGTGCCAATAACAATCTGTGGGTTCATTCGTAGGTCTCTGAGTTGAGGACCCATAGCTACGCCACCGATTAATATTGCACCATGGATACCGCTGTTCTTAGCGATGCTTCGGCACTCTTCTTCTATTTGTTGAGCTAACTCCCTAGTTGGGGCCATAATTAAGGCCGCACTATTCTTGTCAGACATAAGCTTGTTTAGCATGGGTATGGCAAAAGCAGCAGTCTTGCCAGTACCGGTGTTGGCAATACCAACAATATCTTTGCCAGCTAGGCCTATAGGTATGGTCTGATCCTGAATGGCGGTTGGTGCTGTAAAGTTTTTTCGAGCTAAATTATCGTGGATTACGCTATGGACTTCAAAGTCGGAAAAATTGTGAGTAGGCTTATACTCAAGTTCAGTTTCTAATTTGGCACTTTGAATAAATCTTGAAGGGTGTATATTTTCCTTCTTTGGTCCGCGAGAATTTGATCGCGGGTAGCTTGGGCGACGGTTACGGTCACTAGTTCTAGAACTTTTGAATTGGTAATAAGACATAAAAAATGAATCCTTTGTTTAGTAATAATGTTATTCATTGTCTGGAATGAACAACGAGTTTAGCATTACTACTCAGGATCCATTTAAACAACTAATGATAATTTTAGCATAATTAATATTAATAAGCAAATTGTTCGTATTAACTCAACACCTTTGCAAC
>PLTT01000015.1 GCA_003164595.1 Candidatus Saccharimonadota bacterium
AATGTTATTGACGGCGCTTGGATAATAGGGTACAATTTGACACATCAGGCCTACCATCACAGTAGGCTTTTTAATTGGGAAAATATAATATGGCTAAAGTAAAACTTGGTAAGAAAGAGCAAAGCGTAACTGTTCGTGAGCAGAATCTCAGCAATGAGAAAGAACAGCTTAAGGCTTCGGTTAAGACTGAGAAAAAAAGTAAGCCTGGATTTTTGAAAAAGTTTTTTAGGCCCATCGCCGTCCCATTCAAATGGATTAACCGCCATCTTGTCCCTAAATATATTCGAAACGCTTTTGGCGAACTTCGCAATATTACCTGGCCGCAGCGCAAGTTATCTCGACAATTAACCACAGCAGTAATGTTATTTGCGATAGTTTTCGCAATAGTCGTTTCTGCTCTAGATTACGGATTAGATAAAGTATTTAAAAAGGTATTTTTACATGAGTAAGCGATATGACACAACAAAACAGTGGTATGCCATTCATACATATAGTGGCTATGAAGAGAAGGTAGCGGAATCAATCCGTCAGCGTGCTGAGAGTTTAGATATGAAAGATAAAATCTTTCAGATACTAGTTCCTAAGGAAAAAATGATCGAAGTCAAAAACGGTAAACGAAAAGTTGTTGAGAAGCGAATTTTCCAAGGCTATGTTTTGGTACAAATGAAAATGAGTGAAGATGCCTGGTACATTGTTCGTAATACCCCTAGCGTAACTGGCTTCGTCGGTTCTGGCAGCGAGCCAACTCCTGTCGAAGAGGATGAGATTGAAAAAATTATGAAGCGGATGGGTCGAGCCGAGCCTAAGCACAAGATTGACTATAAGATCGGTGAAGTTGTTAACATCACTGATGGGCCATTCAAGGGCTTCGATGGCAGTATCAATGAAATTGACGTTGCCAAAGGCAAGCTCAAAGTCCTTGTTAATATGTTCGGTCGAGAGACACCTGTTGAGCTAGACAGTTTGCAGGTTAAGCGAGTTTAGTATATTTGTCGCTAGACAATCAGAGTAAAATCTAGTAGAATCAATCAAGTTACGTACTCTGTTAAAAATGTGAATGGGTTTAGATATTTTATTAGATAAATAGGACGTTATAGCCTCTAGTGGGCTTTACGAAAGAGTTAATTAATTATGGCAAAGACAGTTAAAGCAAATCTAAAACTTAGAATCCGTGGCGGACAAGCCAGTGCAGCTCCTCCAGTTGGAAGTACTCTTGGTCAATACGGCGTTAACATGATGGAATTTATTGGGCCATTTAACGAGCAAACCAAAGACTTGATGGGAAAGAACCTAACTGTTCATCTGACAGTTTATGACGACAGATCAATGATCTGGCGCGTCGTCGGCGAAGCAACTGATGATTTAATCAAAGCTGCGCTTAAGGTAGATAAAGGCTCAGGCCGACCAAACAGTGAGAAAGTTTCCAAAAAACTCTCTGATGCTCAGCTTACAGAGATAGCTGAAGCTAAAGCTAGTGACATGAATACCCCAGATATTGCCGCTGTAAAGAAGATGGTAGCCGGTACTGCTCGCAGTATGGGTGTTGAAATTGAGTAGATAATTATTAATTAATTTGTGGGAGGCGTTTAAGACTCGCCGATCGTACCACGAAAGGAATAACATGGCAGAAGCCAAAAAAGTTGTAAAGAAAAAAACTGCTCCCAAAAAAGTAGCTGCTAAAAAGGTTGCGCCAAAAAAGGCAGCAGCCGTTGAAGTAATTCCAGCTGTTGAGCCAACTGAAGCTATAAGAGAAGTTGTGGTTGAAGACACCAAAGCTGTTGAACTAGCTAAAGCCGGCAAAAGAAGTGCCAAGGCCCTAAAAGAGGCTGAGGAAGTAGCCGCCAAAGAAGCTCGTAAGACTGCAAAAGCTGCTACCGAGACTGGTGAAGCACCCAAGAAAGCTGTTAAGCCAACCAAAACTCGTCTAGAGCGCCAGGGTAAGAAGATGCGCGAAGTATCCAAGTTGGTTGATAAGACCAAAGTTTATGATTTAAAAGAAGCCCTGGATCTGGCTAAGAAAACTAGCCCAACAAAGTTTGATGCTTCGGTAGAATTCCATGTCAGGCTTAACGTTGATCCTAAGCACGCCGATCACAACATTCGTGATACGGTTATTTTGCCTGCCGGAACCGGTAAGACTCTAAAAGTTGCTGTATTCAGTGATGAGAAAATAGCTGGTGCTGATATTAGTGGCATCGAAACGATTACTAAGCTTTTGGACAAACAACAGCTGACTTTTGATGTATTAATTGCTGAACCTACCAACATGGCTAAGCTTGGTAAATATGCCCGCGTACTTGGGCCTAGAGGGCTTATGCCTAACCCAAAGAGCGGAACGGTCACCACAAACCTAGCCGGTGCAGTTAGCGACGCTAAGAAGGGGCGAATTGAATACCGTGTTGACTCTACCGGAATCGTCCACGCAGCCATAGGGAAGGTTAGCTTTACAGCAGAACAGCTAAATGAAAACGCCGAAGCGTTTATGACCTCGCTTAGGTCTAATAAGCCTTCTTCGATCAAAGGCGCTTACATTCGAAGTTTCTTTATTACAACTTCAATGGGCCCAAGTATCGCGGTTAAGATTTCCTAAGTCCTAAATAAGATCTATTGCTTCTTAACTTTCATGGCAACATTTAAGCCACGTAAAGTTTTAGTAAAACCACGTATGCCATTTTTATACGCCATATACCTGGGTGACCAGTCTGGTTCGTACTTAGACTTGAAACGGCGCAGCCCAGAGAAAGAATAGAGTCTGTCACCGTTAGAGTAGACAAAACTTAGTGCTGAATCGATCGTCTTGTGATCTGGCTCATCTGCGGTCAGACCGCTCAAAGGGCATAGTCCCATATTAAGTCGAACAAAACCATTTTCATGAAGCTTTTTAATAAAGTTAAGTAGTAGAAAATCGTTCATATTGCCGGGGCTATCACTACTGCTACGTAGCAAATCATAATTTGCCTCAAAGCTGTCTAATGGTGGTATTTGGTTAATAAACGACTGGATTGTACCGGCTGCATCGCGGGCTATCATGATATTGCATAGCTGCATGTATTCCGTACTGAAATAACCCATCATGTAACCTCTTTCTTCTCTGCCGGGAAGTTTAAGCCAGTCATCGGAGATCTTCCTTAGTTGATTGATAACGGCCTCGTTATGTGGTGGTTGCAATAACTCAGTGGTGTAATCTAGTTTAGTAAACTTCGTATTAATGTTCCGGAAGTATTTATTGTTAGCCACGTCATTCAAATATTTATTAATGTCTAGAATTGCTTCTTCGCCAATCTTTTGCAGGCTAAGCCCATATTTCTCATATAAATCCCGGTACCGATTCTCAATGTGGATAAATGCAGGCAGCCAATCATTGATTCGACACTGTTGGGTAAAGTTTCCAAGCAGTTGGTCGAATTCGTTATTGTCTCCGATGGGGTCGCTAACAACTAAAGCAACTCCTCTGTGAACGGTATAGGCCAAAGCAGCGCGCCTAGATTTTGTAAAATAATATGATTTATCTTGAGGCCAGACTTTAAAGAAATCTTCGCTGGATTCAGCATAATGGTCAAGCAGTCCCGATATGGCCAGACGACTAATACTCTGATCGCTAAAACGGGCTCGCAAAGGCTGGAAAACAGAAATCAAAATATAGATTAGAGCGGCAATTGATATAGTTGACAAGGAATCCATGAATATCTTGGCTCGAAGCGAATAGGCCACTGGCGGTTTGGTGGTTAGCCCGAATTGGTCAATCGTATAATGAATAGCCCGGGAAAAGGTAATCTCTTGGTGAAAATCGTGCAGATCCATAAGCATAAAACCAGCCACGCCGTAGACCAAAGTTATGACAACGATAGTTAGAATTATTGGTATGGTCTGACTGAAGCCTTGAATATCACTTTTTACGGTAAATTCGTCTTTATAGTAAGTAAGTCCAAATATTGCCACTAACGGTAAGACAATATCTCTAATCAATATTTCGGCCGATAGTCCGTGGGGATGAGTCTGACTAAATATCATAAACAAATTAATCAGTAAGGCCACGCCATAGACGAATATGGCTATGACTAGGGCATTGCTTTTGCGCCTAGCAAGCAGCGAGCTAAGGTATATCAGCGTTAAGCCGATAACCATATCAACGTTGATTGATGAACTGCTAAGACGGTAGATATGTTCTATATGCAGATGGATAAAATGGAGCAGCGGGTCAACGATATAAGCCACGCCGTTGATGGCGATAGATAGTATCACTAGATTCAGAACAATTTTGGAATGACGTGCATTCTTTTCCCGCATAGACCCTATTGTAGCAGTTTTTCAGCTACAGTTTTGGCAGGGTTATATTGTAATTTGTACGCTTATGCTTGCAACATTGATTTGACGGCACGTACAATATAGTCAGATTTGGAGGATCGATGGCCGTATACAGTAACATACAGATTCGAAAAGCAATTGAAGAGGAACACATTATATGCGTGCCTTTTAACCCCAAGCATGTTGCACATGCCAGCTTGGACGTAACTCTTGGTTATTATTACTACCGGATTGAGCCGAGCAACGAGCGGGTAATATACAACCCATTTGACCGTGAAGACGTTGAGAGATATTTTGACGGTCCCTACAAAGCTCAAACCCACAAAGAATACTGTGACCAAAACGGCTTTAAGCTAGCTGTTGGTATTCCTGAAGATCATCCGGTGATCGCTATTAAACCTGGCGAGCGCATACTGGCTCATACTCATGAATTTTTCGGTATTAAACCTCCTGGAGCCTATGATCTTAGGGCTAGGTCTAGTTGGGCTAGAAATGGCGTAGCTGTTTGTTTTGATGCCGGCTGGGTTGACCCAGGCTACATCAATCGTCTGACTTTGGAAATTTATAACCTTAATTCCCGCGAACTAGTTCTTCTGCCAGTAGGTGAGCGAATTGCTCAAGCTGTATTTCATGAGACTGGCGAAGTTGAAGGCAATTACGGCATGGGCCGCGATGAAGGATTTAGTGGCAAATATTTAACCAGTACTGATCTTGAATCAACCATCAAATCATGGTCACCGAGTTGGATGTTACCTCAAGCATACCGCGACAAACGCAGCCTGCCCGTAAAAATAAGTGGCATGATGTATGACTAAGGGTAAATATATTGTTATTGAGGGGCCCGAGGGCGTCGGTAAGACTACTCAGGCGCAATTAATAGCTGATGGGCTTCGAGCTGCCGGTCTGCCGGTCAAACTGATGAGGGAACCCGACAGTCAGAACGATCTTACAGCTCGGGCAATTAGGCACATTACCCAAGATCCTCGTTATCCGATGAACACCAAGACTGAGGTGCTACTCTACAATGCTGCACGCAGTCAGTCGCTGGAACTGATCAGAGAAAGTATTAACACCGGCATCTGCTGTGTAGTTGATAGAAATTATTTAACGACTTTGGCGATTCAATACTATGGCCGCGGTGATATCAAAGATTATGACAAGATAAATCAGATTATTGATTTTGCAGTTGGCGATATGGAACCGGATTTGACTATCATTATGGACGCCGAGACCTCAACTCTTATGGAGCGACTTAAAGATAGGTTCCAAGGCGACCGATTTGATAATCTTCAACAAAGTTTTCTGGAGAGAGTAAGAGCTGGATACCTTTGGGAAGCCAAACAACGGGATTTACCGGTAATTTACGCCACTGGTACCAAGGAAGAAGTTTTTAAGGAAATTTGGAAGCATGTAGCCAACACCCTCGCTAACCGCGTGGTGGTGGCCGAATCGGCTCCGGCCCAATCATTGGCTACTATTCTGGCTGAAAAGTCGGAAGTTATGAAGCCCCTAGATCAGGATAATAAACTGGCCGTCCCGGCCAACGCTGAAGACAAAGTATTCCTTAAGAAAAAGGAAGACGGTAATTATGAGATAACCAAAGACGGCAAAGAATATTTAACAAACGTTATTACCAATACTACTGGCAATGTTTATGCCTTTACCGGTGAACTTAGCCCGACGACCATCGCTGCCGCTATGGCTCGCCTTTCCCGCAGGGGAGATGACATGCGAATTACTCTACTAGATGAGTTTGCTAACCAACTTGGCAAGGATCAGAAACTGCTTAGCCGAGTTATAACAGCCTACGGCGATGACTCCGTTCAGCAACTAGTAGGACAACATTTGGTAGTTGAAAATGCCTCCAACCTGCTGACTAAGAAGTTGGAGTGGGGAAGATTAGCCGCCTACCTCGAGCAATCCACTCGCTATATTTATTATGATAAAAAAGACATTAACGGCAATTATCGCTACTTTGTTCCGAAAAATTTTAAACCGGAAGTCACCAAGCGCTACAAAACGGATATGGATCAGATATTTAAGCTTTATTCCGAACTAGTTCATAACTTGGCAGCTCATCTCGAGCTAAGTTCTAAAACACCCAAGAAAGAACGTGACGGAGCCTGGAAGGCAGCCATTAGAGCACAGGCTTGTGACGCCGCTCGCCCCGTTTTACCAGTGGCTACAACCTCAACCGTCGGTATTTTTGCCTCCGGTCAGGCACTAGAAAGCCTAATTCTTCATCTGCAGAGCGATCCAATTGAAGAAGCTAGAGAAACCGGCAACAGTATTCTGGAAGAATCACGCAAAGTATTAAGCACCTTCCTGGAAAGATCGGATAAACCAGACCGAGGTGGGGCAATTGTTGCCTATAGGGCTTCCAAAGAAGCTGCCATAAGAGACATAACCCATAAATTGCTACCCGCACATCACTCATCCGACCAAGAAGCCGTGACATTAAGTGAATATTGGCCCCACAATGAGTTAGATATTGTCGCCGATATGCTATATGAGAATGCCACTCTATCTCTAAGTGAGATAAAGACAGAAGTTTCCAAGTGGCCATATCAACAAAAGGTTGATGTTATCAATGTCTACATGGGTGAGCGACTTAATCGCCGACACCGGCCGGGAAGAGCTTTAGAAAAGATCCATTATTCCTGGGATGTAGTGTGTGACTATGGGATATTCCGTGACCTGCAGAGACATCGCATGGTTGATGATTTGCAATGGCAACAATTAACACCGCGTTATGGTTACGAAACGCCCGATCTAGTCGACGAAGCTGGTTGTACCGACATATTCGAAGAATGTTTTAATATAAGTCTTGGTTTATACAGTTATTTACAAGACAAGAAGCATGGGTTGGAGGCTCAGTATGCTACGCTCCTTGGTCATAAAATGCGTTGGAAGATAACCTTTAATGCCAGGGAAGCATTCCACTTCATTGAACTACGTACTGCTCCCCAGGGGCATCCGGGTTACCGTAAATTAGTCCAGCAGATGTATGAACTATTATGCGAAGTCCATCCGCTGCTTGGTGAGGCTATGAAGTTTGTTAATAAAGACGAAGATCCAGAGCTAAGTCGCTTGGCCGCTGAACGCTATACCCAATTTAAACTAAAAAGTATTAAGTAATAGTTAGCCTAATATTATATAGTAGTATTAATGAGATTTTTGAGGCCAATCAGATCAAGAGGGTGCATATACATAGCTGCTATTTTATATGTCATATCTTTAGTTCTGGATAATATAAAGAGTACCAAGCAGCTCAGTGATTTGTTCTATGTGCTTTCTGTGGCTTTTTTGATTATTTCATTCATTCTCTGGAGCAGGGAAAGAAAAGCTACTAAAGAAGCCGCATCCAAGAATCCCAAAGTCTCTAAGAAGGATTGACTTATTCGGTCGTTATCTGTAAAATAGCAGTTAGGTTGCCCCAGACAGCGACGACGATTAGTAATAATTGTTTAATTATGTCGCCGAGGTAAAAACTCTTTATACGTCTTTATTAATTTAAAGACATATCAATTGGCAACAGCAAAAATGTAGGACTAATTTTGGTCGATAAGCCCTACGAAAAGAATTTATGTATTTAAGAAATACTGAAAGGCTAAAATATGCCACTAAAGAAAGCTGAAAAAGATCAAATTGTTGCTGACGTTGCCAAGTTATTGGAAGCGTCTAAATTAACGGTTGTAGCTAGATATAAGGGTACCAACGTCAAGGCCATGCAGACCCTAAGGACTGACTCCAAGACTTCTGGAACCAACATCAAGGTTATTAAGAACCGTTTGTTTAAAAAGGCAGTTGAGGCGTCATCTAAGTTCAAAGACAGCGATACGAGTGCACTAGAAGGTATGCTCCTATATGCCTTTAACGCTGAAGATGAGGTTGCACCGGCTCAAAATTTACACAATTTTGCCAAGACCAACCCCAACATTGAATTTGTTGGCGCTTTTACCGATGACGGACAATTTATAGGTGCTGAAGACGTTAAACACCTAGCAACCCTACCAAGTAAGGATCAGCTGCGCGGAATATTGGTTGGAACATTTGCAGCACCACTAAGTGGTTTTGTGAACGTTTTGGCAGGAAATGTCCGTGGAGTATTAAACGTTTTATCAGCCAGAGCTGAAGCAATTAAAGAATAATAACGAAAGGGAATAATTATGAGCGAAGATAAGAAAATCACCACACCAAAGGAATTTGAGAAATTAGTTAGTGAATTAGACAAGTTAAGCGCACTAGAAATTTCTAAGTTCGTTAAGTTTCTAGAAGAATATTGGGGCGTAAGTGCAGCTGCACCAGCCACTGTAATGGCTGCTGCTCCTGCAGACGCAGCTCCAGCAGCTGATGAGAAGAGCGAATATGACGTTACTCTTAAAGATGCCGGTGCCCAGAAGGTTGCTGTAATCAAGGCCGTAAAGGACTTAACACAGCTAGGACTAGGTGAAGCCAAGGCATTAGTTGACGGCGCGCCTAAAGTAATTTTGGAAAAAGCTAAGAAAGAAGATGCTGAAAGTGCCAAGAAGATCCTAGAAGAAGCTGGCGCTACAGTAGAGCTATCTTAATAAAAACGACTACACTAACAATAGAGGAAACAGCATAGTTTTCCACAGTTTTTAATTGACCTCTTTGACTATTCAAACGAAAAATGATAGCTTTGAGGTTAGAGTGTATCGAAATAAACACTTATGTGAAGGAACGAAATGGCAGAAGTAGCAGATAAACAAATCAAAAGACTAAAAGCCCTAATCCAGGAAGCTGAGACCAATTTGGCTGCAGCTAGCGAATTGCTGATTAGTTTAGTAGGTGAAGACACTCATGTAGCATCCAGCAACAAAGAAGAAGCGCTTGGTAAGATTATCGAGGGAGTATTTGATGGTCAAAGTATGGTTGGCTCTGATAGTAAAACCTACCCAGTTCCAGCCAACTACGCCTCAAAGTCTAAACTAGTTCAAGGTGATATCTTGAAACTAACTATCGCTAATGATGGCGCTTTCCTCTACAAGCAAATTGGTCCTGTAGCCCGTAAGCAAGTAGTTGGAACCCTCAAGCTTGAAAATGGACACTACTTTGTTGAAGTAAAAGACCGGAATTTCCGCGTACTTCTAGCGAGTGTTACATATTTCAAGGCCAAGCCTGGCGATCAGGTTAGTGTCAACGTACCCGAAGATGACTCCACTACCGAGTGGGCTGCATTAGAAGCTGCACTATAGAGTCGTTGTTTCCGGAGTAGTTCTTCGGAGTGTTATATATATTTGCCTTAAATCTGAAGCCATAAACGGGTTTCTCATTAAAACTTTCTCTAGCCATTCAAAGACAATCTCTTTAGCCTCGGTAGTCGACAAGGTATTCTTTGTTTTAGCGGTGGCTAGGTATGATTGTTGATCCATCCATTTACTTATTGATCTGAGAGCTTCAAGCATTTCACTATCAAGTTTAAATAGCAGCATTGTTTGAATGATGGTGTGTATCGCCCTGGCATAGGATTGATTTTGTAATGAGCTTTTAAGGGCAAATCGGTTATTGGGGTTTACCAGTCTATTTATGTTAGACAAGGCAAAGACATTGTTACTAAGGTTGGGCTGAGGCTCGGTTGAGGCTTTTACTCCGAGACTTAGTTCGGCAAATAGTGGGATGATTGGCGGCAAACCAAGAGCTTGCCTGGTTATCTCCAGGGCGCTATATAGCCTGGGAGCATAAGTCGCGAAGTATACGTCTAGGGCTTCTACCGGAGTCATTTGGCCGTCCATGGCTCGAACCACGGCCCTAAGCAGTTTACGGTAGATCTCAATATCTACTTTGGCCTCGTCAATCGCCCCGAAATCGACTAGAGCAATGTTGGTTGAACCGATAATCCTAATATTCCCAGGGTGTGGATCGGCATAGACTAGGCCAACTGTAAAGGGCAGCGATAAAATTAGTCGCATAACATTGTGCAGCGTTCGGGTTTCAGCCCGGTTGAGTGGAGTTTTACGGTAGAGAAGTTCCGCTAGAGATATGCCCCCGAGTCTGTCTTGGACGATGATTTTGGAAGTTGACAGATCGACGTAGGTTTTAGGAATAATGACATTATTGTGATGTTTGGAGATTCGCTGCCTCATTAGCTCGGCCATCCTGGCCTCCCGTATATAATCTACTTCTGCTAGGGTTATTCTGGAAAAATCTGACGAAATAGTTGAAATATCGACGTCTATATTGGTAATTAGCGGCTGAGCTAGGCGCGCAAAGAATTTTAAAAGCCACATATCAGTTTGGATTGATGTTAGGATTGATTGACGCTGAACTTTAACGATTATCGGCTGGAAAGAATCTAGTACCCCATAGTAGACCTGGGCAAATGTCCCGCTAGCGATAACTGTAGAATTGATAGTAATTCTTTCGGAATTACCTCCAAGTTCTTCGGCTACAATCCTTTCGGCGTCAAGAGTTTCTGTTGGAACGTTCTCAAAGAAATCAACGTGACTGCGCTCAACCCAGGATTGAACTTCCGGTACGGCCAGTAATACGCCTTGGAGAAATTTAGTATAAACTCCGCCGGCATTAAACATAAAATCGCAAAGTTTATCATAGGTTTTCTGTCGCTTTTGGGTATGGCTGGTTAGGCTAAGGGTCAGAAGTAATCTGGAAAGAGAAATAGCTCGCTTGAGTATATAAGACAGTTTTTTCCGTCTAGTCCACGCGGAGCTATTGTGTTTCGACATCAATTATTATTATATACTCTGTTACTCCAGTGTAAAGCATGTTAGTTTATACAACGTTACTAGCGGCTAATATCAGGTATAATAGAATGTAATGGGGCAAGCTTTATACCGAAAGTATCGTTCGAAGTCTCTTGACGAGATTGTTGGCCAAGAGCATATTACTGATTCTTTGAAGCACGCCCTAGCTAGCAATAACATCTCTCACGCCTATTTATTCACCGGGCCTAGAGGCGTAGGCAAGACATCGGTTGCTAGAATACTGGCCTATGCCGTTAACAATATTCCCTACGCCGATGAAAGCGAGCAGCAACTGGATATTATTGAGATCGATGCCGCTTCTCACAGACGCATAGATGAGATAAGGGATATCCGTGAAAAAGTAAATATTACTCCTAGTAGCCTTAAGTACAAGGTGTACATTATCGACGAAGTCCACATGCTAACTAAGGAAGCTTTTAACGCTTTGCTCAAAACACTTGAGGAGCCGCCAGCCCACGTCATCTTTATTCTAGCGACTACTGAACTTAATAAAGTTCCCGAAACGATTATCAGCCGAACGCAGCGTTACAATTTTAGACCGGTACCCAAAGGCAAGGTTATCGAGCATTTAAAGACTATTGCCAAAGCCGAGAAGATCGAGATTGACGATGAGGCTCTTGAGCTGATTGCGGTTCATGGCAAAGGTAGTTTTAGGGATAGCATTAGTCTACTTGATCAAATTCGTAATCAGGAAGAGAAAATTACTGTCGACAGTGTGCTTGATACAATCGGACTAGCTCCACTGCAGGTCATTGATTCGGTCAAAGACGCAGTTGTTAGCGGCGATAAGCTAAAACTCCTACGCATACTAGCTGACATTGACAACAACGGCTATGATCCTTCGATTATTGCCAGTCAACTGGCCCAGAGTATTCGTAGTACTATATTTGAAGACCACAACCTTATGGCTGAAAAGCAGGATCTAGCATTGCTTGGAGGGCTTCTTGATGTGCCGGTTTCGTCTAACCCTGGTGTTGCTTTGGAACTTACGCTTCTAAGTAATCTAAATTCCAAGTCAGCTCCGGTTATTGCTAAGACTGAAAAAGTCACGACTGCTACCGAAGTGGTCGCCCCAGTTACCAAAGAAACAGAAGCTCCCAAAGTAAAAGATGAGCCTAAGGTCGTTGAAGAGATAGTCGAAGTTGAGGTGGAGGCCGAAACAAAGCTCCCCGAGCCCGAGCACAACCCCATTGAATATGCTCCAGATGAAGCCTGGCACGCCGTGCTCGACATTATTCGCCCGACTCATAACACACTCTATAGTATTTTGCGGGTCGCCAAACCGGTTTGGGAAGAAGATAAAATAACCATCGGCTTTCAATTCCCGTTTCATCAGAAGAAAATGATTGAAACTGGCAATAATGAAATCGTGTCACAGGCTATCAAGGACGTCATTCATAAAAGGCTAACAATCGTCTGCGTGGTCGATGACAGCATCGTCTCGGCGCCGAAAGAGGAAGATGTCCAGGACGAGTCGCCAATAGATAACATAAGCAATATTTTTGGCGGCGCCGAGCTGCTAGAATCATAAGGAAACGATATGGACGGCAAAACTAGAACCGAATTACCACAGAACCTAGATGCAGAAGCAAGTTTGCTTGGCGCAGTATTGATTGACGGTGATGTAATTATTAAGATTGCTGACATTATCTCGGCTGATGACTTTTTTGACACCAGGCACCGTCGCATATATGAGGCGATAACCGAACTATATCAGGATCATAGCCCGATTGATGTGTTGACTCTGTCAGACCGTCTTAAATCCAACGATAACCTAGATCTGGTTGGCGGGGCCAGTTATCTTACCGAGCTAACCAATTTCGTGCCAACCGCTTCACATGTTGAACAGTATGCCGAGATTGTCGCCCAAAAGGCCTTACGACGCCGTTTAATCGCTGTTTCGCAGGATATGGCAGAACTTGGCTTTGATGAGACAAAAGGTCTTCACGACCTTATAGATGATGCTGAAACCAAGTTATTTGAAGTCAGCAATCGTCACGTTAAGCAATCAGTTGTCAGTCTGGAGACCATTTTAGCTGAGAGTTTTGATAGGCTTGATGAATTACACAAAGATAAGAACAAGATGCGCGGCGTCCCAACCGGCTATAAAGATCTTGATGGCATATTGGCCGGTCTGCAACGATCTGATTTATTTATCTTGGCTGCGCGCCCAAGTATGGGCAAAACTGCTTTGGCTCTTAACCTAGCTCATAATATCGCCGTTCAGTCCAAGCAACCTGTCTTGATTTTCAGCCTGGAAATGAGTAAAGAACAGCTGGTTGATCGTTTACTGGCTATTGAATCTGGGGTTGATGCCTGGGCTCTTAGAACCGGTAACCTAACAGATAACGACTTTGAAAAATTAAGCCACGCCATGGGAACCTTAAGTGAAGCCCCAATCTATATTGATGACACGCCAAGCATTACGATCAATGATCTGCGTACCAAAGCCCGACGTGAGGCTCATCAACGAGACTTGGGTCTAATTATTGTCGACTACCTTCAGCTGATGAGCAGCGGCGGCCGTTATGGATCGGAGTCCAACCGCGTACAGGAAGTATCGGAAATCTCCAGAGGGCTTAAATCAATCGCTAGAGAGTTAAATTTGCCGGTTCTCGCTGCCAGTCAGCTATCTAGGTCTGTTGAATCTCGGAGCCCACAAATTCCGCAGCTTGCTGACCTGCGTGAATCGGGTTCAATCGAGCAAGATGCCGACGTTGTGGCCTTTATTTACCGAGAAGACTACTACAATCCGGAATCTGACCGCAAAAACATCACCGATATTTTCATTAAGAAGCATCGAAACGGGCCAACCGGCAGCGTCGAGCTATTCTTCGATAGAGACAAACAGCGATTTCGTTCGCTGGATACTAAGCATAAAAGTAGTGCTCCTCAGGAGTAGATTATAGCCTTCTTTAGGGGCTATCTAGGGTGGTATACTAATTGCAACGCTTATGAATAAGATCTGGTATTTTTTTACAGGTTATTGGGATGAAATAATTATTAGTCTTGGGGCAATAGTTGTCTTTGGTCTGCTGCTTATATTCAATCTCTCCAAACAGCCGCATTTACTATCCGGCGCAGAAGTGAACTCGGTCACTGCTGCTCACAATCTCGACTTTAGCAATTTGCATCCGATAAACCTGCTATATAACTTACCGCTACATTTTGCCCTCAGGCTACATAGTAGTACCGGCAGTTTACGGGTAGTATCGGTGATATACGGCTTGGCGTTGCTGATATTGCTCTACGCCGTGCTTTCCTATTGGTTTAATGGCATGGCTTCAGCTGCAGGTGTGGCTTTGCTGGCAACATCCAGCTGGTTTTTGAATCTGGCCAGAGTTGGTACGCCGGACATTTTATTCGCCTTTGGCTCGGTTGTTTTAATAGCCAGTTGCATGCTATTTCTGCATACCCGGCTGCGGAATACGACTTTTATACTATTCTTAGGCTGTCTCGCAGCACTGGTCTATATTCCTGGCTTTGTCTGGCTGGTCGTTGGTGTGTTGCTATGGAGTCGGAAGAAAATTTTCATTTGTTTCAAACGGGTGAGCAATTACGAGAAAGTTATTGGGCTGCTGTTTGGCTTGGCGATACTGCTGCCGCTTGTCTGGTCATTATCTCTTCACCCTGATCTGCTTAAACCATTTCTTGGTTTACCCAATAGCTTCGATAAGCCACTAAACCTAGTAAAGAATCTATACAACATTCCGCTGACGATATTTTTCCGCTCGACGGCTAACCCTCAGTATTGGCTGGGTAATTTACCGCTACTCGATGTTGTTGAAACGGTTTTATTTATTTTCGGAGTCTATAGAATCGTTAAAAACCATAAAAAAGCTGAGCCAAGGAATGTCTTCCTGTACGGCATACTAGCCTGTGTCATATTGGTGGCCCTCGGCGGCCCGGTATCCATCGCCATTTTGTTGCCGGTTGTCTTCATTATTATTCTCCAAGGGCTGCTGTACCTCTGGGGACTATGGATTTCGGTCTTTCCAAAAAACCCAATTGCCATGATCCTAGGGCTGACACTTGTAGCCATGGTTCTGGGTGTTAGCTGTAATTATCAGCTGCGCCGTTACTTTGTTGCTTGGCAAGGTTCGCCGACAACCAGCCAAGTTTTCTCCCATAGTTTCCCTCATTTTGATACAATAACTACATCTAAAGAAGGAGTTTTAGTAAGATGAGCCGATTAGACCAAGCCAAGATGCTAATGAAAGTTAAGAAGATTCAGAAGGAACTGCAAAACCATATCATTGAAGTTGAGAAAGGTGACGGTGCCGTTAAGGTTGAGATCAACGGAGAGCAGAAGATCAAGAAGATCCACATTGACCCGGAGTATGTTGACCTTGAAGACATAGGCCAGTTAGAACGCTGGGTGGAAGACGCTGTCAAAGAAGCTGTTGCAGAGAGTCAGAAGATGGCCGCTGAGAAAATGCAGCCAATGATGGGCGCGCTTGGCGACTTGGGTCTCTAGTAACTGATAATAACCAAAGAAATAAATATACTTCATGCAAATTTTGCCACCAGCCTTAAGTGAACTTATTGAAGCACTGGGTAAACTCCCGGGTGTTGGGCCACGTAGTGCTGAGCGTTATGCCTATTCAATTTTAAAGAATAATCCAGAGCAGGCTCGGGTGTTAGCCAAAACAGTAGCCAATCTACACAGCAGTATTACATACTGCCAAAAAACCTTTGCCCTAATCCCGGCTGGCAAACAATATTCAGATCTCTACACCGACCCAAGGCGAGATAAGACGATCGTGGCCGTTGTCGCCGAGCCTTTCGATATTATGGCCCTGGAAAAAACTGGTCACTTTTCCGGTACTTACCACGTACTAGGCGGACTGGTTTCGCCAATTGATGGCATTGACCCAGATAAACTGCATATTGCTGAACTAGTAAGCCGCATCGACGACGATAAGGTGCAGGAAATTATTCTAGCTACCAATGCTAGCGTAGAGGGCGAATCCACGGCCCTGTATATTCAGCAACAAATAGGGAAGCGCAAAGTTAAAATTACCAGACTGGCCCGTGGCTTACCGATTGGCGTTGATCTTGAATACGCCGATCAAATAACTCTAAGCAGGGCTTTGGAAGGTCGCACGGCATTATGAAGCCCGAATATGACAAGATAGCCAGTATTATTAACGAGGCCAAGACAATTGTAATATTGCAAGCTGATAATCCTGATGCCGATAGTCTCGGCAGTGCGCTTGCTTTGGAACAAATTCTTCATGATATGGGTAAGGACCCGCTTCTATACTGTGCTATCGATATGCCTTCCTACCTTCGCTATTTATCAGGCTGGGATAGAGTATCAAGTAGTTTGCCCAGTCACTTTGACGCATCGATCATAGTTGACTGCTCAACTCCAGTACTACTGGAGCGACTATTTTCTAGTGGTCGCCAACAACAGCTTATTTCTAAACCGTGTATCGTGCTTGATCATCACGGTTCTGTTGCTGAGCCAATCAGCTTCGCTAGCATTGTATTAAATGATGTAGGCGCTTCCTCAACAGGTGAGCTTATCTATTCGCTGTGTCAGGCGAAGAACTGGCAGATGTCGGTCGGCGCTCTCGGCTTCTTAATGACTGCCATTCTGGGTGACACTCAAGGATTAAGTAATAGCCTAACCGTAGCCAATACTTATAGGGTGCTGGCTGATATGATTGATGCCGGCGTTGATCGACCTTCAATAGAAGAAGCCCGGCGTAAAGCTTCGAAAATGCCCGAAGTAATTCTAAGGTATAAAGCCAGATTAATTGAGCGTAGTGAGTTTTATATTGATGGCAGACTTGCAGTTGTAACCATTCCACAGAATGAGATTAACGAATTTAGCCCTCTATATAATCCAGGGCCACTAATCCAAAACGATTTACTGATGACCGAGAACGTTGGAATCTCGGTAGTTATCAAGTCCTATGATGGTGGCCGAATAACGGCGGCGATTCGAGGCAATGCCCCTAACACTGTCTGCGACAAGTTGGCTGAACATTTTGGTGGCGGCGGGCACAAACTCTCTTCCGGCTTTAAAGTCCAAGACGGACGCTCTTTGCAGCAAGTAAAAAGCGAATGTATTAAGATTGCCACGGAGCTACTAGCTTAGAATATAACTATGAAGATATATAACTCTTTAACGAGTACAGTTGATGACTTCAAGCCCATTAAAGAGGGCGAAATATCTATTTATAGCTGTGGTCCAACGGTTTACGATAATGCCCATATCGGTAATATTTCCAGTTTTATCTATGCCGATACGCTGAAGCGCGCTCTGTCTCACGAATTTCCAGGCTGGCAAATCAAACATGTTATGAACATTACCGACATTGATGATAAGACCATCAAAAAAAGTATTGAGCTCTATCCTGACCTTGAACCTCACGAACGACTCAGTAAAGTCACCCGCGCCTACGAAAAACAATTCAAAGATGATCTGGAAAGTGTCGGCATTGACACTGACGCCATCACTTTTGTCAGGGCAACCGACTATATCCCTCAGATGCAGGCGCTAATCAAACAACTGGTTGCCAGCAAGTTCGCCTATCTTACTGATGATGGCATTTATTTCTCGATTGCCACCTACAAAGCAGCTGGGAAAAAATATGGCCAACTAGTTCCGATAACCGCCGAAAGCACTGGAGCGGCCAGAGTTAATAACGATGAGTACGACAAAGACTCTGTTCACGACTTTGCACTTTGGAAAATAAGGAAGCCCGATGAACCGGCTTGGGACTTTGAGATTGACGGCAAACAACTCAGTGGCCGACCAGGTTGGCACATAGAGTGTTCGGCGATGAGCGCCTCGACTCTTGGCATTCCGTTTGATGTTCATACCGGTGGAGTCGACCTTAAATTCCCGCATCACGAAAACGAAATTGCGCAGAGCACCGCCGTCGGAGATAACAATGTCCTAGCTGATATCTTTTTTCACTCAGAACACATGTTAGTGGATAACCAAAAGATGGCCAAATCGACTGAGAATTTCTTTACTTTGCAGGATATAATCGACAAGAATATCGACCCCCTGGCTTTTAGGTTATTCGTCCTGCAATCACACTATCGAAGCCAGGCACATTTTAGCTGGGTAAATTTGCAGGCTGCTCAAAATAGGCTTGACCGAATCCGGCGAGTCGTTAGCTTGCAGCCAGTTACCGCCTCAACTGCGCCAGCACAGACCAGTAGCCCTGAGATTAAACCTAGAGAGCAATTTATTGAACTAAGTAATGATCTGAATGTTGCAAGAGTACTGGAAACCATTGAAGCTGAGTTGACTAGCTATGAGCAGGACAGCGATCGAACCCAGCTGACTGGCTTTATTGGGACTACCGATGATCTACTGGGCTTAAATCTTTCTACATCACTTCAGTCAAACCTAACTGATGCACAGCTGCAGTTAATTGCCCAGCGCGAAGCAGCCAGGGTTGTTGGCGAGTGGGCCCAAAGTGATAAATTACGAGAAGAGCTAAGAAATCAGGGAGTTGGACTCAGAGATACAGTTGAGGGAACTATTTGGTTTCAGCTTTAAGCTCTTTGGTTGGGTCAATGCTTTTAAGAACGCCACGAGTCTGCAAATAATCTACTACAAGAACTCTAAAGCAGCCCATGGTTGGGATGGCTACTAGTGCGCCGAGCAGTCCGCCGAAACTCACGCCAATGACTACGGCTATGAAAACCAGTAGGGGTGAAAGGTTAGTAGTATTAGCCTGCAGTTTAGGCTGGATTATGTAGTTTTCGATATTGATGTAGACAATGTAGTAAACCAGAATTACGACGGCTGCCCAAGGTGAGTGAAACAGGGCAACGATAGTGATGATGCTAGCACCAATCCAATGACCAATCAGAGGGATGAGACCGCACAGGAAAATGATAACCATTAGAGCTAAGGGATTGCTTAGATGCAGTATCAGTACAGCTGGCATTATAAGCACTGCAGCGATAGCGGCTAGTATCACCTGACCATTAACATAGCCACGGATAACTTTGTACATATCGTCGGTTAGGTCCTTGAGCTTAAGATTCTGATTACGCGGTACTAGATTGTGTACTGTGTTAACCCAGTGTGGGCCCTCGATCAGCATCATAAATGTTAGTACCAGGATAATTATGACAGACACGACGCTTTTGGCTATGCCAGTGACTGTTGAAACGGCCGGCCCGGCGAAGTTATGCAGTCTTGAAGTAAGCTGGTTTACGAGGGAATTCTCTTGTCCCTGGAGGTTATATCTAATGACGAAGCGGTTCAGGGCGCCATTCTTTGCCCTGGCTTCGTTAATCAGGTGGGGGACATTATCGATAAAGCTGTGGGTATTTCGAACAATTGATGGGGAAACTAAGGCAATAAAGCCACCTAAGACAATAACAACTATTAGGAATGATAGTAGCGTTCCTAGGGTGCGGCTGCCCCGCCTTTTACCGGGGAATATTTGCGATAGCCAGTGTACTGGAGCATTTAAGGCTAGGGCTAAGAAAAATGCAGTGAAAATTAGTACAAGAGCATGAGTTGATTTCCTAACGGCAATAAATAAAATGTAGGCTACTACGATCAGGATAATGGTGCGCACGACAGTTCGGGTTGAGATATTTACGTAAACTTCGTTCTCAGCATCTTTGTTTTTAGAGTCTTCCATATAGTCCTATTATGTCACGATTATAAATCTATTCAATGGGAGCGGATTTTGCAGTCTTAATTAGTAGCTTCTGTAACTGCTTCGGTAGTGCAATCGAATACATAACTCGAAGTGAGTCGGCCCGTTTGGATATCTTTTGCTCGGAGGTGATAAGTTCAAAATCATCGTATATTACCTGAAGGTGCTGGTCTGTTACCTCGCGGTCTAAGCAGGTGAGTGTTCCGCTCCAGACCTGGGTGAACTTAACTTTAACGGCTTTATTACAATTATCTAGTCTCAAAAGTTCGGACATTGTTCGCATATAGGTTCTAAAATCATGGATCCGCCAGTCCATTAGCTGCTGTTTGTTTGCATTCGTTCTATGAGATTTTGGCCGTAGACAATAAATTCTCCCCATAATTACGTCTGGAATATTGGTTTTCTTAACTATCAGCGAGGATAATTTATGGCTAAAAATACTCAGAATCCATGAATAGAACTTGCGCTGGGCTGAACTTAGGTTATTTAGATCGTCGTGATGCGCCATGCCGTCAATACTGATCACTATATTAACTTTGCGCACCAGAGATGGCTGATGCTGCAGCATTCGCGTCACAATGACAGTTCCGAAGCCGATGCCGATAATAGTTAGCTTCTTCTTCCTAAACCGGTAGTTAACAATTGTCGCCAGGTACTCAGCTAACTCGTCAATTGTAGGTTTCTCGTGGATCTTATATAAACTACTAAGATTATTGAATCCTGGCAGATCGGCCATGGTAACGTTGCCGTATTTGGATAGATCGCTGGCTAGGTCAAAATAGTTGGTAAGCGTTCCGAAGTGTCCATATACTAGCAGTATATTATGATTTTTGTGATACTTAGCCGGCAGATATAGGATTTGGTTATCTAGACCGCCTAAATTGACGGTTATAGAATTTGCAGCCAGTAGTTCTGATTTATGTTTAGTCATACGGTTAATAAACTCTACCCCAGATACAGTCTAGCGACAAGCCTAAACATTGGATTAAACGCATAAACGTAAATATTGTTGCCAGTAGATTGAGTTGATAATTTAGTAGTATAGTAAAGGCATGCAGAACAACAATTTAAATCTAACTTATAATAAGCCAATAGTCGCGATTGATGGGCAGTCAATCTTTATAACTGATCAAGGACCCGTTAACCTTGTATTCTTTCAAATTCGGGAGCAGGGGCCACAAGGTGTCAATGCCGACGTTGTCGCCGCTGTTAGGCTTCATACCCTCGAGGAATTAAAAGGTCTACAAAAGTTAATAGCAGATTCCATAAAGAAACACGAAACTCGCGAACCATAGTTTCAATTTTTTGGGCAACCTATTCTGATAATGTATATATCTTTTGTGTCTGGGTAGTAAATAAGGTAAAATCTATCTGTTATATTGGGACGTGGCCAAGTGGTAAGGCACCAGGTTTTGGTCCTGGCATTCGGGGGTTCGAATCCCTCCGTCCCAGCCAAGACATTGTTCGAACTTTTTACAGATGAGAAGCGTTCCAGAAAGTATTCTCGCAAAAACTATTTATTATTTCATCTCTGTTATTTGGGTTCGAGACCCACCTAGCGGTAATGCTTCCTATCTCTATCGAGATAGTGCATTAGTGGATGGTTTCCGCTCAAGCTTTGTTTGCTTAACAATGAGAGTACAATCACCATATGATTGATTTAGGTATTTCTTCTCTTGATCTGAATACAGAAGAAGGTAAAGACCAACTCATAGCAAAAGCTATGACTCTATTAGACTATCCTGATTTAGCAGATATAATGGCAAGAATGATCGAGCCTTATTTAACGAATCGACATACTTCGGAGCAGTAGCTCACTATTTTTGTGTTTGTAGTTTTAGGTAGTGGCTTTCGAGATCTTTTTGTTGTTTATTCGCACCTTTAGCAGCTTTTAGTAGAAGCTCTTTTTGTTTCTTTTCAGAGAGTTCGTAGAAATTATTAGTTTTTTTCTTCAAATTCAGTAGTTTCATTGGATAATCCTTTTGAGTTCATTCTTAGTATAATTAACTTTGAAGCATTGATCAATACTCATTACGTTGGTATACACCTTTGCCACAGCCTTATTATTTTCGGCATCTTTGTAGTCCTTTAGTATTACATTCAAGATTAGCTTATCGCCGAATTCCGCTTTGATTTTATCGGCTGTTTGTTTTGAGCCTAGAAATTTCTCTATAAAATCATTCTTTTGAATATTTCGTCCTTCGACCTTTTCACGAAGCTGTGTGAAATGCCATGCAATCGATGGATGTTGGAATACAAAACATATCATCGCTAAACCATACTCATCGATGACTTTTGATATATTCTGATAGGCTCGATTATAATCAGACAAAGTACCATCAATAAACGCACTTTGCTTATTCTTGATTACTGATCTGAATAGGTCATCAACGGCTATTGAAACTGCTCGTTGGAAGAGAAATGAATTGCTTCCTGTGTAGCCTGGGAGTAATTCACGTATGACGTCTGGATTAATACTAGCTACTTTTGTTTCAAGTACTTGGCCAATGGACTGACTAAAGCTTTTAATAAATTCTGTTTTACCGGCACCGGGTGATCCGGCAGTAAAGATAATCAAAGGATGTTTTGATGGAGGATATGATTCTATTGAACTGTACTTGTCTAATATAAGTCTCTTATTACCGTCTCGCCTAACCCACCTAACTGCTTCTTTTTCAATTTCTGTTTCTTCCTGATCCATATTCATATTTTATCACTTCCTAAATTTATAAACATACTTCCAAGGGGTTCGAGTCCCTTGTGGTCAGCCAAAGATGACGAAACTTGCTGCATAGATCAGTATAATAAAATAGCAGCTTCTAAGCATGTTCTGACAGGTATACAGCACACTGTCCCGCAATTTTCGCAGTTGATCTAACTGTAGATAGTTTCTCGTTACCCGTTACGTATTCTTGGGTATAACGGAGCAAACGACTAATAATCTCTCGGTGTGAAGCTTTTAAGACAATTTGTTCATCAGTAATACCTGACTCAATAGTGTTGACACTGAAATCAAATTGTGACCCCATCGAGGATATATAGCCTGCACTATCAGGCATTTGATGAATCAATTGGGAGAGTAACCTAAAGTTTTCATCGTCTTTATCATAATTAGTACCTTGCTCAAGATTTACTAGCCTATTGCCAAGATCAGCCGTGGCGGCTATAAAAGCCAAGTTAATAGGGTGATCTGGTGCTAATCTAAAAACGGGGAATGTCTCGAATTTTGCGAATCCGACAGGATGCCCTAATGACAATTTCTTATAAATTTCAGACATTGCGACCCCAAACTTTCCACTACCACCCCCCGGGCTTAATAAAACTAAATTTCGGTCTGGTTCGACAATGGTATCGTTATCGTTGAATGCATCAAAAATTATAGCGTCCGACAGGCAATCAATGTCCGGATAGCCAGGTATCTCGTAACAGACTTTAGGCTCAGTATGTAGTTGGGAATATACTTCTTCAGAAAAATAATTAATCACATTTTTGTTAAAACGACTCATTGAACGTGGCATCACAGCAATAACCACGTCATCGACATTTATACCATGTATTTCCCGTGCTTCCTTGATAAGCCTCATAGTCTCAAGTTCATATCTTAGCCCAGAATCACCCCGGACTCTGCCTTGTAAAGTACGGCCATCAGGAGGGTTAAATATATCTCTTGCATTAACGACCATTGCGATTTTACTATTACATTCATCCTGGAGCCTGCGTATAATAGTTGCTTTATTATCGATATTATATCCAGGGAGAACACGTGCTGCATGATGGTCGCCAAAAGGCTTGCCGCCGAATTCTATTACTATATCTGCATCTGGCATGCTATCGAGACGCTCATGGAATACGCTAAGCTGCGTTTCAAGGTAAAGATCGTTATCAAATCCTATACCTTCATTTGCTTGATTAACCACTGACTCTGGGCTCATAATATTTTGAGGATTTCATTAGAAATCTCATCCACGACTTCACGAATCGACAGATTATCAGTGGATAATATCAGCTGACTTTCGGGAGGCCTGTTCTCAAGTTGATCAAGAATAGATTGATTCATATCATACATTCGGTTTCCAGGAAGGTTTGGTTCATAATCTTGAGGTTGTATATCATTTTTCGTATTTAAGCGTCTATGCCGAACTTCTTCTGAAACAGTTAGTAAAACTGCAAGATCCGGCTCGCGCATAAGTGGGCCACGAAGCTCAGACGGATCAAGCCCTCGGTAAATTAGATCAGCTCTTACATCAATAACGCCCCTGTCTTTTACTATAGTAATACCAGAAGTTGTTAATTCATTTATCACAAGACTATCTAAGGCAGTTTTAGCAGCTTGTAGAGCGATCACTGATAGATCCGTTCCAAATTCTGCGTTTAACTTAGTAAGAGAGTAGGGGTTGACCCAACCATTGCGCTCACGCCAATCATCAAAAAACTCAGTAGCATAACCTCGATTTACTAACTTAGTAGCAACGCCGCGCCCAACAGTTGTTTTACCTACACCATCTGGGCCGTGTATTGTAATATAGGGTGATTGGTCAATAGTTCGCATATAAAGTACTAGTCATTAATTGATTACTTGTAAGAATGGCTCAAGAATTGAGTGGTTAATAGCAGCTTCCAGCAATCTGAGGATCTCATCGCCACGGATTAACCCTTTACCATTCAGAACGCGCACATCATCAATAGATAGAAATTTAGATTCATGCTCTGCGGTAGAAGCCTGAGTACTTGATATACGGCACGAATAGAAGAACCTAATTACAGTGTTCCCCTCATGTGTAGCTGTCTTGTTGATAATTCCTAGTAAATTTTCGGATGTGACATGGTACCCAGTTTCTTCCATTACTTCACGACGAACACAGTCAGTAATACTCTCACCTTCTTCAAGTTTACCGCCGGGTAATCCCCATTTTCCAACTGCACTAGGCTTAGTCTCTTTAACAAACAGAAATTTGTCATCTTTTTCAATAATGGCTGTACTTACAACAGATATCATTAAGCTCTCCATTCGTCTTAGCTTTAAAGGATTGTATCATTATTAAGTATTCATTACAACATACTGGCTATTTTAGCAAGAAGGAAAATTTATTCTCTGTATTCAATAGTATAAATTTAAGGATCTAATCAATAGTGGTAATTCTAGCTGTAAATTCACAGTCTATGCATGCATAGTTATCAGGAGCGTCATTAGTCATTTTGCACCTTTCTGGTTTTGTTAGAAAAGCTTCCTCTGCTTCTATTAGATCTGCGGCTAGTATTCGTGCATGCTCGTCACATTGTTCGTCAAGAGGATCAAGGTAGAAATCATTGTTATTAAAATCATCGATCGCTTCTTTAGTGACCTCCTTCTATTTCATTATCATCTAAGACACTGTCGCTAAAATCACTTCGATTAAAATGGATAGCGGCATCGCCGATAGTTCTCCGTACGTATAGACAAGCTCGTGGACTAAATTCCCGTTGCTCGGCAGTATATCGCTCTGGCATTATCTATAAATCCTATTGCCTTAATTGTCTGAACTATCAGATTCAACCGAGTGATCTGGATATAACTCTTCTTGATTCTTCAGGATAGTTTTGAGAATAGCCAATCTGCCGACAGCTCTTCTTGTAAGTGGTATGTTTTTTCTAATGTCTAGACGCCGGTGTGCCTCAGTAAACGCTGTTGTACCCAAAAAAGCAGCAGTGGCAGCAATCGCCCCAGGTGCTGGGCCGTGTTCGCTAGCTACCCAAGCACCAACACCTGCATCTACTATAGTCAGAAAACCCCAAACGGCTCCCCAGCCACGTGGAGATATCTTCATATACTCAATGTTATCTTCTTCTTCAGCTATCTCTGTCCTCAAGACATCCTGGTCGAATATGCTCTGGTCGTTTTCAAATACTTCTGGCATACCAGTCTGTAATTCAGTCACTTCCGCAAACAAAGGTTCGCCGTCAGCAAAGATTTGCCTAGTAACAATTTGATCAGTATTGGTCATTGATGTTATGTTTGGCTGGCGTTCGGTGCTCATATCAACTAATTATTAGTTATATATCGTTAGGTTGCAAGCATTAGCTAGTTGCTAGATACAGAGTAGATAGTCGTACTTTCGGGTTGAAAAAGCGATCCAGTGAAGGTTGTTATAAATAGAAATGATTGCAGAAATTTAACATTACTAATATATTAAAGTTAATGAAAGCGTTTGGAGAAGAATTCAAAGAATCACCGCCCGAACTACACAAAGTCACGGAAGAAGACAGGCGTAGGAATGACGAGGAACTTCTTCGCTTCGCCGGTAGCTTGATAGCAGGCAAGGCCAGGGGCGAACTCCAACTAGTAGTTGCCGACAGAATGCGACAATATGCCAGGTTAGCTGTGAAGGAAATACCTGATCATATTGTCCCGACGACACTTGTTATAACCGAATCCCATCTTGTACCGGACGGAGGTAGCTTTACTAGCGGCGGACAATCAACCAGTAGGCCACTCAAAACATCAACTGTGACCAAGCCCAAAAACGAATTTAGTGCTTGGTTAGTAACCGACAGATTTCAAAAAATAGTTGACAGTGATACCAAGCACAGTAAAGAGGGGCAGACTTTAATTTTTGCACCAATTTTTGTAGCGAAAGATGGAGAACTTTGGATTTTTTCCGATCATCGACAGATAGAACCGAGCGCTAACCTAGATCTCTCATCTCCAGAAGTTATTGATGGGCTAAAAGCTGGCTACCGAGCATCATTAAGTGGCGTAAAACTCTCATGTGACCCCGCAGTATATCCAGACTGTATTGTTAGCCATAACCCTAGGCTGGCACAGGATGCTGATTTATTTCCAATTGATGGGAAAATTATCTCCCCACAAGAGGGATTATCTCGCTGGCGTCAAGACCTAATGGAAATGTCTAATCAATAAATAAGCTAAAAATTGTGGTTTATGTTTGGTTTGAAACAATTCAACGCTTACTTCTTTAGTCACTGGGGTGACTAATAGCGCAACGGTCATTGATATTGGCCTCAATAATCTTACGGCAGATTAAAATTCACACATGCTAGAAAAGCTGGTCATATCCGTCCCTGGCAGGTTCTTGTGCCGGACTATGCTCGGCCATATCAGGAACAAAACGAGATAAGATTTCTTGATAAGTCATTCCTGGTTTAATCATCATTGGCCGTTCAATATCCCCGTGTCTAATCAGTGCGTCATAACTATCATTAGTAAGATCGGCAAGAAGTACCATACCCTTAATAAAGCTATTCTTCTCAGTGTCTGTATTTGCGCCTGGGCAACTAAGGAATTTTTGCACATACTGTTTACTTGGCTGATCGGGATGCTGCTGGTTATAAAGTTTGGCTGCATGTAGTTCATCAATTGCCGGCGATGCCGCACAGCTAAAATCAATAAACTCCTCAACACTACTTAAGCCCAGTTCATGGGCAGTTACTAGCTGGAGTTCTTGTTGTTTAACCAAGATTTTAATGGACGTCATTTCATGCGCTCTCTGGTCACTATAATCAGTAGGTTGTGATCCGACATCTCTGGTAAATATTCTAAAGTGCGAAGTAGCATTGGATTTATAAGTTAGGCGGATATTGTCTTGCTGATACCGAAACATTACTTCATCGATCTGTTCTAGTGAAATTGAGGGGAATTCGCTGATTTCATGATTCGTCATCAAGATATTGTCTGCTAGCAAAGTTAATTATGCAAGCACTAACGTTTTAGATATTGACAGAAGAGACACAAGATAGTATTATAAGTCTGAATTTACACAAATTAAACTAAGCTAGGAGATATCATTACGATGGAAGGCAACCTCGGCGGAATATACGACCACAATCAACTACTGAGGGAATCAGATGATATCCTAGCTGATCGTGCTCAGATATTGGCTGGCATACTTCACGAGCGCGGTCTAGTGTACTCCTTTTTACCTGGTTCTGAAGCTGTTATGTCGGCAGCTGAGACTTCAGCCCAAGATATTGCCGAGACAGATGAGCCATCTGCCGAACAGCAGCCATTTTTCTTCAAAGGCTATTTAGACACACTCGATGCTATAAATGACGGGAGACTCTCAGAAGCTACTATTCCAGCCGCTGGAATTGAAGAGTTAACTAGTGAGTTTAAGGTTTGGTTCACTAACGATAAACAATCTTACCTACAAGAATTACAATCTAACGACCCAGGACTAATGTTTACATTAAGCGCAGCGCCAAATGTATTGGTTGAGCCGCTTAATTTAACTTATCTTGCTGAGAGTTTTGGCAAAGATCAACCATACGATACCAAAGTATTCGTTCAGCTACTACGCCAATTCACGGCCGAAGAGTTATGCAAGACTGATCCGTCAAATGGTAACAAAGTACTATTTGGACTATTTTCCAATAAGCCTATTCCTGGCTTAGAAGGCTCGGTTTATGAACAACGCGAGAAGTTAGCTGAGCTGCAAGTATCTAAACCATTTATGCGCGCGCCAAGTCAATTAGAGGGGCTAGCCTATATGTATACGCTACGGGCCCATGGACTAAACCTAAGTCGCGGGGGAAAGCTAGATATTCCGTCCTACATCCGTCACTTTGATTTAGCTGAGAAGGATTTAGGATCAGGCTTGTACGTACCTACTACTTACTTACGTAGCCATGGCGGAGCTGAACTAGGCGTCTCGCCAACTAGTGAATCCAAGAATAGTCTTGTCGTTATCGGCTAGAACTATTTTGCATTCATAGAAATCACTTCATCGGTACCCTCATCGAATACCCGACCAAGCATACTAGACCTAGCGCCCTCGGCCAACCATGGGTGAGCGGCTGTCATTTTCTCTCTGACTAACCCGACGCTGTCTGCTTCGTATCGGACAAAAGGGACAATTATTTGACTAGCCTCAATGCTCAGAAGTTTAGCATCTTCGTATTCTTCGGTAGGTTTGTAGCCATACTTTTCAGCCCAGGCCCTGGCTGGATAGTTGTTAGCTGACACGTAAAGTGAGGATTTAATGTGTTGTGGTTGATCGGATAGACCAACATAGGCGAGGGCTGTTCCTAGACCTTTACCTTGTTTACTCGGGTCAACGTTTAAATCATGAATACAGGCATATATTCCTAGTCCAGAAGCTCTTTGAGCGAGTCGTAGACCTGGAATCTTAGTTATCCCATCTTGCTCTATCTTGGCGAAGCCGTCTGGATAACCTGATGGCATATAATCAAATATACTTTTAGCACCAGGTTCACGGTTTTTAACATCTTGGGGTATTGGTTCTAAGGCTTCACCAAACCAATAGACTACCCTACGGCCTAACCCGGCAGATTTATTAATCCTTGCATATTGTTTATCGACTTTGACTTTGCTATTGGGGTTAAATGCTCGTGAGGCAAGCTCGCCGGCATCTATCTGATACTCAGAAGCGAGCGTGGCCATCCATTCGCTCTGTGACCAGGCCTCATAACCAATTGACTGAACGGAGGCTGCTGCCTGGCGATCTGACATAGCATGTTTAAGCTCACCATGTGAGGGGCGCTCTATCGACAGCGCTCCACCTTCTGGCATAACTGAATGGCTATATTGTACTTTGGCTGTACGCATCATGTGTCCTCTATAATATATGTATATTATACCATACTCCGACAATAAAGCTAGATTCATTAAACGACATCGACTAATAATATTACAGTATCGGCCATGAAAGAACATGAGTTAAGAGCTGATGGTAAGAGGCTAATACCCGAATAGTGCGATAAATGTGTAGTCGGCATAAAGACAACCTAAATAAAATAGCGCAATTATTTTAAATGTTTATACTAAAATAAAGACAGTAGATAGATATTTGCTAAAGGAGCAACAAGTGCCCATTGATTCGATAAATACCATCAATTACACCAAACGTCTCGATAGTGCGATTCGTATAGCTGCTTGGGCTCACGAACAACAAAAACAACATCGCAAGGGCGGTGATATCCCCTTTATAATCCATCCGTTTTCGGTGATGCTTATCGCCTCCAGCGTTACCAACGACGAGGATGTCCTTATAGCCTGCTTATTTCATGATATTTTAGAGGACGTTGACAGCAAAATATATAACGAACAAAAAATGCAAAACGAATTTGGCAGTAGGGTCGTTGCAATCGTCAAAGATGTAACCAACGATCTAGAACTTAAAGACTGGTATGAACGTAACAGGGCATATCTGTTTCATCTAGAGCATCAAGCCTCTGATGAATCGGTTATCGTAAGTGCTTCGGATAAGATTCAGAACTTATTATCTGTTTTAATAGACTATGAAACACACGGAAACGAGCTATGGCAGCTATTTACAACTAAAAGCAGCAAAGATCAGCTATGGTGGTATCAGGCAGTCCTGGACGTTATACGAAGGCGCAATGGGCCAAAACCGCTCATCGATAAGCTCGCCAATGAAGTCGAAGCTCTAAAACAAATTATAAATATCAATTAATTAGCTGATCTAAGTGAACAACCGTTCAGCCTCGCCAAAGATGTTGTTGGAGATATCTTAAGTACAGAACTCGGCAGTTGTTTCTGGTAAATATTCAACATCTAGTATTGGGTTTGCACGTCAATCGTTGCTATTAATTGTTAATTATAGCCGTAGGATGCTACCCAGTATACGGTTGTTGATTCAGAGCTAGTACTAGATTCGGTGGTGTCTTGCATCTGTATAGACAATTGGTGGGCAGTTGTTGGAGTAGTAACCGCTCCACCAACCGGTGCAGTTGCGACTAATGTTCCATCTAAGTAAAAGCGATATCCATTAATTGGATCCCACCTTGATGAAATAACATGGGTACCTGAAGACAAAGCTGATGGCCAACTACCTTGCCAAACATTGGTGGCTGGGCTAGAGCCTATCTCATGAACATTTATCCCCATGCCCTGTGGGTTGCCTTCAAAGAAATCATTTTCACCCTCATTCCAGTTGTTATCTACAGGCCAGGAAATAATAACTAGGTGAACATTTTGCCAACTACCGGCAGACATTGAGAAACAGACATCATAGCCGCCAGAACTTGCCACAGGAATACTTACATCGCCACTTGCTGCAGTAACGCCGCCGACACTACCACTAATAGAGTCGGGGTATCCCTTTAGTTCTAAACCAGTTCCAGGGACAAAAACCGCGTGAGAGGCAGCTACATAACCTGCTGGCTGTTGTACCTCATTGCCATAGTCATCCCACTGAGAGGGTAGAGTACTCCCCGTAAAACTAACTACCTGGGATAGAGGATATGATGAGTTTGATGAAACTGTTGGGGGCGACGTGGCGCATGTGCCGCTGGCCGTCGTGGGCGTTGCCGTACTTACTACCTTGGGTGTTACTGCACTTACCGTTACCGTAGCTGTAGAGGATTTGGTTCCACCAGCTCCCGTGCAACTTAGTGTATATGTAGGAGCGGTAGTTAGGGCTGGAGTCGTATAGGTGCCAGCTGTTAGTTGTGAGCCACTCCAGGAACCTGAAGCACTACATTTAGTAGCATTGGTGGTCTTCCAGCTAAGAGTGGAGGTACTGCCAGAAGTTACGGTAGTTGGTGTAGCTACTAGGGTAACGGTTGGAGCTACAGCTGCTGCTACTGGAGGGTTACATAGACTAATAGTGCTAATAGCTTGAGTTGATCCAGCCGTCTTGGTGGTTGATCCGGGCGTGCCTTCTACGCCTAGAGTAAAGTTGGCAGTGGCAGCCGATGGCGGTAAGTCAAATGAAATACTGGAGGTTGTACCACTTATCCAGTTACTTTCAGTTATTTGCTTAGCCCTATTGACTGAGTAGTAGGCTAGGGGGTTATAGCTGGTAGCCCTATGGTGTCTACTCTTGGAAGTGATTGTTCCTGTTTTGGTATTAACTGAGATTAGAGCAGCAATGATGTCGGTATAGTTGGGGCTAGTACCGCTTTGAGCGGTTATACAGGCTTGTTCAGTAAAGGTATGACCATCGGCTGAAATGGAAGCTAGAGTTGTATAGGTATTGCCGGCACGGGACGTAGAGTTTTTGTAGACATAATAGCCGACTGAGGATATACCTATTACTACAATTAGCAGCAGACCCACCTCAATATGGCTAAAGCCAGATTGGTTTAGTTTTCTTTTAAAGAGTTTCATTGTTTGTTTTTACCTTTTATATTTTTAGGTTAATTTATATGGTCAGTTAACACTAATGGTTTACGGTTGTCAAGAAGGGCATTGTTATAAGAAACTTGGCGATGAAATGGCTAGAATATATTTTTGACGCTATAATAGCAATATATAGATAAAAAAGGAGTAAGAACATATGGAAAATAATATGCTAGTAGTAACCACCAACGATATACCAGGCTACGAAGTTGTTGCCGTATACGGCGAAGTGTTTGGCTTAATTGTCCGCAGTCGTAATGCCTTTAGTAACTTTGGAGCCAGTCTGCGTACTATTTTCGGCGGGGAAGTTAAGGGTTATACCAAACTACTGTCAAACACCAGAGAACAAGCCATGCAGCGTTTACGAGATGAAGCAACAGCTAAGGGAGCTAACGCTATACTAATGATGCGTTTTGACTCAGGCAACATTGCCAACCAAATGAATGAAGTTGTGGCCTATGGCACTGCTGTGAAGATCCAACCAAAACAACAATAATCTAATATCGACAATCATAAGACGTCAGCAGATTAATAATTGATATCTTACAATAGACAAAAGCTGTAAAATGGTAGGTATGATTGGCGTGGACATGGTCTATATCCCTGAATTCGCTCTGCAAGCTGAACTGGGTGGCGATACTCTTCTAAACAAGACCTTTAACCCAGAAGAGCTAGCTAACCGGGGAATTAATCACCTTGCTGGGCTATGGGCCGCCAAAGAAGCTGTCTATAAAGCAGCCGAAAAGTCGCCCAAGACTCTTAAAGACATCATTATCTCCCATGATAACCTAGGCAAACCGTCCGCCAGAATCGCTAAACAATCATTTGATATCTCCATTTCACACCACGGCGATTACGCTATTGCTGTAGCCCTGAGGTTATCAAAATGAAATATAAAGACTTTGGCAAGTATGTAGCTAGTTTTAATAAATTTCCAGACCGACTAGCAATGACAACTCGGCCCTATCTAAAAATTGAGCGGCTAACCTATAAACAGTTGCAAACTCGGGCATATCAGACAGCTCGTTACTTATTGGATAACGGGGTAGTGAAGGGCGATAGAGTTATGGTCGCTGCCATTAACTCACCGCAGTGGATTGAGCTAATGCTCGGTTGCCAACTAATTGGAGCCATCCTAGTTAGCGTTGACGTCACCAACTCGACTACAATCATCCTGCGCTACCAAAAACAAACTACGCCCAAACTAATATTCAAAAACTCTAGTTTGCATACCGAGATGGATAAACTATCTGGAGTGATATCTCTCGATGATCTTGATAGCTATATAGATAAGTATCCAGCTACATCGCCCATAATAAAACTTCAGGGGGGTCTTAGTGCCGTTATAGTGTTTACCTCCGGCACTACCGCCGATCCCAAGGGCGTGGTTTTAACCCAAGAGAATATCTTAACTAATATTGTAGGTATCCAGGATAGAATTGATGTCGACCCAAACTGGCGAGTATTATCGGTACTGCCGCTGTCCCATATGTATGAATTAACTGGAGTTCTGACACTTATGTCAAGGGGCGTTAGTATCTTCAATATTAGTCATGTGACACCCGCCAATATCGCTAAAGCCATGGTGGATTATCAGATCACCATGATACTGGGCATCCCCCAGCTTCTGAGTTTAGTTCTTGAACAAATCAATCAAACGGCTAGGGAAGAAGGCAAAACAAACCTTCTGGCGGTTGCTTCAAAAGCTGCTGCCGTTATACCTTTTTCTCTAAGGCGATATCTATTCCATAGCGTCCACTCGCGCCTTGGCGGACACCTTAGGATAGTGGTAACCGGCGGAGCACCAATACCAATTGATGTCGCCCGAGCTTGGGAGAATATGGGTGTTAAGACGGTACAGGGATATGGTCTAACTGAAACCTCACCACTCATAAGCGTTAACAGCCTAGATGAACGGCAACTTGATTCTCCAGGACGCCCTATAGACAATGTCCAGGTGCGAATAGCCGGTAGTGGAGAAATTCAAGTTAAAGGCGATAGTGTTTTTAGAGGCTATTGGCAAAATGATGCAGCCACCAAAGAGTCATTCACCAAGAATGGTTGGTTTAAAACCGGTGATGTTGGACGCATCAAAAATGGCTGGCTGTACATCAGAGGGAGGATCAAATTTATAATTGTTAGAAGTAGCGGACTGAAGGTTTTCCCAGAAGACATTGAATCGGTCGCTGAGGGTAACAAAGCATTTAGCGATCTATGTATTGTCGGACTTGTCGGTGAACAAGGCGAAAGCGTACTAGCGGTAATCACTTCAGACAAATCAGATAGAACAATCGAAAAAGCGATATCAACTATCAACGGCACGCTTGAGTCCTTCCAACATATTGATGAGTGGCGGCGCTGGCGCGATAAAGACTTTCCTAGAACTAGATTGGGTAAAGTCGACCGAAAACAAGTTGAGAATTGGGCTAATAACACTGTCATACTAATGCCCAGCAAAGAGCCGGACGTCGCAGTCAAGGAAGATCAACTTACCCAAATCATCAGGTTAATCTCAGGTCACCCGAAGTTACAAATCAGAGCTTCTGATCACCTCGCCGATCTTGGCCTAGATTCACTGAGGCGCCTAACCCTAGTATCACTCATCGAAACCCGGCTGGGGATTACCATCGCTGAAGAAAATATAAATCAGGAAACGACCATAGCGACACTACGAAAACTTCTAAACAAGGGCAGTCACGTCGAAGCTATCGATAAACGCCCAAAATGGACGTATTACAAGTGGGTTAGACTTATTGGAAACGCAGTAAGGGAAGTTGTAATACGAGGGTTACTGAGAATCTGGGTCAAACTTAGGGTTGAGGGAAGAAATAATCTAGATAATCTAGATACTCCGGCAATATTCATCTTCAACCACACCGATGATTTTGATGCGCCGGTTATATATAATTCATTGCCTCATTATATTCGCAAGAGACTGGCTGTCGCTTCAGCTAGTGATGTCTTGGATGATCACAAATTCCTAGCCTTCATTGACCGTCTGTTTTACGCCGGATTTAATCTAAATCGTTTCGAACCTTATATGCCAAGTCTGATGTATACCAGTGAACTAATAGACAAGGGGTGGAATATAGTCCTATCACCAGAAGGTCGTCTCAGCCCATCGGGCAGACTACTACCATTTAAGTTAGGAGTCGGCCTACTAGCGGTTAATCTAGGAGTACCAGTTGTTCCGCTCAAAACAATTGGACTAACTGGAACAGTGCCGCTCCATTCTAAATGGCCAAAGAAACGCAGTAAGGTTACAGTGCGCATCGGTAAACCTATTGTTTTTGATGCAAAGTCTGACTACACTCATGCGACAATTGAACTGCAGCATATCATGCAAGACCTATAATATGGCAAAAAAAACTAGCAAGACCAAATTAAGTTTTAAAAATATTTTTGCATTACTTGGAATCATTGGGCTAGCTATTGTAGTTATCCTCGACCGGCATGATTTTTCGCAGTTTTGGCATTTGTTAGGCAGCCTAAGATACTACATCATGGTGATAGTGGTGTTTATCCAGCTGGCTAGTTACTGGGTAAATGGTCTGTATTACCGTTCAATCCTAAGAATATTTAACTATGATGTTGGCGTAGCGCGGCTATTTGAAGGCGCCCTTGCAACCAATTTCGTTAACTACGTGGTTCCGTCAGTTGGCTTGGCCGGTGCGGGCTACTTGTCTCAAGTTCTATCGCCAGAAGTTCCAAGGGGGGAAAGCGTTTTAACCCAACTGATGCGCTACGCACTGAGTGCTCTAGCGGTACTGATCATGTTGCCGGTTGGTTTTATAATTATCTACCTGACTGGTTATTCCGGTCACGCTATCGTCCGCGTAACTCTATATTCGGCAGTTGGCATAATAGTTTTGGCATTTGCTCTTGTTGCCCTGGTACAGCACGAACAATTAGCCAGGAGAGTTGTCAAGTGGCTGGTCGGTGCCATTAAAAGGCTGAGGAAATCATTCCATTCCGGTAACAATATTGAACATTTTGTAGATGAATTCTACGTCGGATGGAACTCTATGCTTTCTCAAAAGAAACAGATGTGGGTACCATTTGGCTATTCGATTGTTTACATCATAATCGAGATCTTCACCTTTTATATGGCGTTCTTGGCCTTCGGCCGCCTAGAGAATCTAGGTATTGTTATTATGGCTTACCTATTCGCCAATATTGCCAGTATATTCGGCGGCGTTTTCTTCTCAACCGGTACATTTGAAGTAGGCATGGCCGGGACACTGGTTGCTCTTGGGACGCCGCTAGTTATTGCCGTTTCAGTTACCGTCGTCTATAGAGTTCTGAATCTGATAGTCGGCCTTCCGCCGGGCTATATTTACTACCGAAAGTATCTACCGTAGATGGCCGTTAAGCTCAAGCAATTTCCCCAACCAACATTTAGGGTTATTATCTAGATAATGAATAGCGAGTTAGTCCCCCTTAGGATTCAGGAAAGAAAGGCAACACTGGGTCATTTATTTGAAGCCGGTCGTCTAGCACTGGAACTATCTAACGAAACAACACCAAGAATTGATGAGCAGTTCCTATCAATAGCGGGCCGAGTTGCCAGGCAAGATGGAGCCTTGTTTAGCGTTATGCAACCAGACTTATTGATTGGCGATGCTAGACCTGATTCAATAAGACACAACCGAACTTTGCTACAACCAAATCCTCTGTCAACCGAGGAAGTAAACAGCACCCTGGGGCTAATTGATCTAATGCTAGGTGATCAAGTACCGGAACTTCAGTCGATATTTACTAAGGCGGCCTTGGACGTCCAAATGTTTGAGAAATTAAAGCCTACCCCCGAAGCTCCGGGAACAAAGTTTTTGGTCGTTAGCAACCACCTGCAACTGGCTGACCAGGGTTTTACGATGGGGTTATTTCATAAAGTAGCCAATGAACAGGGAATTGATCGATTGGAAAACCATGTAACGGCTGTAATTGGCCGCGCAATCGGTTATTTTCAATTTGGGGACATGAATGTCGTAGACGATATCCTCAGAAAAGTAGGTAGTGTGCTCAAAACTTTCCCAGCTGGTGGCAGTGAAGCATTATCGGACGAAGAACAGGCGCTCCTAATATATCGAGGTATCTGTAATCATCATACCAAACAAGCATTTGGGGAATTGATTAACTCTAGGGATGGAAGAATCATTTTTATGGCTCCTAGTGGCGAACAAGATAAGTTTGATGACAAGCGGCATGTTGTCACAATGTCAGCGTTCGGTAAAGCCACTAATCAGATGATGATAGACGCCTGCAAAGAAGGAGCGCTGGTTGTTCCGGCATTTGTCGATTATGGCAACGATGTAAGTATTGTTAAGTTCCTAGATCCCCGTCAGGTAAGTTCGATCGAGGAATGTCATGAAATAGGTAAAGACATCGCTATGACCGGTACTAGTCTCAGGGGCGCGGCGAGTTCAACGTACCCCGATATTAAACGGTTCAACATCCCTATCAGGTATAGATAGACAGGTATTACTTAATCTCAAATGATGAATTTAATGTCTTTAAGATAGATTTTGAGGGTAGCGTAGCAACTAGGTAGTAGTCTGCTGGACAGGTGATGGCTCAGTAATAGTTACTGCAGGATAGCTAAATGTCAGGTTAACCGATATTCCGGTAGTAGTGTTGGTAGAAGTCCACTGTCTTAACAGGTAGGCATTCGTATCGAAATAGACGTAAGCTGTGCCACCAGGAATCGTAGAATCAATAACTTTATATTTGTAACAGGTTAGACTTCCGCAAGCAGCTGTACCTTCTTTGGTAACACTAACCCCGGCTGCCGTGGCTTGATTGAAGTTAAATGTAAACCCAAGTGTCGGGTCTGCTGCTGTAAAGGAAGACCCGCCAGTCGTATACTCATACCAAGTGCCTCCGGCGCTCTCTTGTACGTAGGTAATGCCATCAAGGATAACCGCGGAGATCTGTTCGCTGCCAGACATATATGTTATATCTTTGTCACCCTTACCATCACTTTTTACAGTAAATGATGTAGACGTTCCAGCTGCATTAGTGGCCGTACCTACAGCGACGTACTGCATTGTACTTAGCGCCGTGTGCTCAGCAAATGCGCAAAGCTTAGAATCGCTAAAGTCTTTCAAGCAGGCTGCGTTAACAGTCACGGTTTTAGTAGTAGAAGTACTAGCAGTACTAGAAGCAGTGGTGGAAGGGCTTTTCTTGGTTACTTGCCAAACAACGACCCCGATCACCGCCACCACTACTACAATTATTAATACGAGAATGGCCGTTGCCAGACCCTTATCATTTTTAGTTAATCTAGGCATAGAACTTCCTCCATAGACATTATTTATATATTAGTCCTATGCAGCCGGTTGTCAACTAGGGCGACCACTAAAGATACCTAGGCGAAGTTATTAACTAAATAGTTATTGAGGCAGCTTGTATTGGCTATGGATGTGTGGATTTAGCTGTGGATCCCTAGCGGCCAGTATTTGCATTAATAAGTTTTTGTGAGACCCGTCTACTTTAGAATATTCTCCTGCAAGGTCATGACGGTACACGGATTCATTGAAGAATGGTGAACTTGATTGGTCTGCAAAAAATTCACCAATCCTAGAAATATATCCCAGAGGTAACATAACATCCTCTTTTGTGACCTTAGGCTCGTAATGTAAACCTTTAAATGGGTAGCCCTTGGCGCTGCGCACTTGATCCAGGTCATTTTTCCTAACAAGAGCGAAGCTAAATACGGCTTCACCGCTGCCGTCTTCTGAGTGCATAACTTGTTCCGAAGGAGTCGTGTAGGTCATTAGGCAAGTTACTATTGGCTCATCCCATGGGCCAGGTCTGAGGGCATTAGGATCAGTTACAATCAATAGTCCTTTAGTAATTTGTTCGGGAGAATCTGGATCGCTCTTCCAAATATTACCTGTTTTTATTGTTTTTCTAAAACCTTCACGTATAAGATTATTATGTTTTTCTATAATCTCAAAAGTACTGATAATTTCAGCTTGTTTAGCAGTCTGCGAGTCAGCCAAGGTTTCTTGAAATGTACGGCCAATATTCGGGTAGCGGTCTTTAGTCATTTTTAATCTCCATAGACATATACTATAGCATTGTATGAGCTATTGGTCAAGAACTAAAATATCTAAAAGGATCTTGAGCGGCTTGTTATTGCTCTATTTATTTAATATCTGCGGCAACTTTCTTGGAAGTCAGCAATATGTCATTTAACGGGATGTTTAGTTCACTGACAAATGTCGCGGCAACCTTATCTTGAAATGCTTTTGGCAATGATTTGGTAACTTTGTTTACCATTTCAGCATGGCCACCGATCAAAACGAAGTTAACATCAGCTGGGTTAACAAACCTAGCTACGTTCTTAGATACCAGTTCAATATGATGCTTAAGTAAGCCCTCGGCATAACGATCATGTATGTCGGTATCACCTCGGTTGATTGATCTACCTGTGGTTCTAACTTTTTGCGGCACAAAACCCGTCAGGAACTCCTCGTGTTCGGCGATCTCATCCTGGGATACCGTGAACATCCGGGCCTTTTCGCGGTCTACTAGCAGTACGAAGTATTTGACGTCCTCATCCAAAACTTTTTTCAGAGGCCCAACCAGTGGAGTCTTACCGATACTTAAGTCATCCGGCAGGACAACTTCAAGCTCAACCACCTCCCAGAAGTGTTTACCTCCGGAAAAGATAACTAATGTTCGGGCCAGTGGCGTATAATCTGACAAAAACTCTTCAATTTTAGCAATGTCAGTAGCATATTTCTCTCTTTCGGCCTTATCGAGATTCTTATGCAGCAGTGAATGAAATTGTTTAACAAAGAATTCACTGGACGGTGATTTAACACCTTCGGCACTTAGATATACAGATAAAACGGGGCTAGCAGAGTCGGCATAGGCCGCTAGTTTATTAACCACACTTCGACTAATCATAATTGGCTCCCTTCGTTAAGTTGTACGTACTTATTACCTATATATTATAGGCTTTTAATGCAAACCGGGCGAGCGGCTAGTAGTATCCGGTAATTTGACTTAGACTCCTCACCACGTAGTGCCAGGGCTTACATATGCTAGTCTATCTGAATATGGATTGAATCACTAGATTATATCTTGGTGAGCTCACGCTTATGGTTGCAAACCAAACCTGATTACTGTTAGATATCAGCATGAATCTACCGGGTGAATCAATAAATTTCGGGTCTCAACCCGAGTCTGACGCAGTTCAGACTTTAAGAGACGGGGTTGATCAGTTTTTTCTAGATCAAGGTCTCGAAATAGGCATTCTCTATGATACGGTCGACACAAGCCGCCCGATCATCCGAGTAATGGGTGGCAAAATGCCATCTGCTGCATATCGGGCTTTTGTAAATGTTTACGTTGTTAGCTTGAGTATCCCGGAGCAGGAACAAAGCACCACTATCTCCATCGACCAGCAGCAATTTGTGCTAGATAAATCTGGAGTCAGGCGCATTGATGCTCATCGTCAGGAGGTAGATGAAGAAGCGGTTATTGTAGAAAAAATGCAAGAGTGTATTACCCCTGGACTCGTGCTATGGGCTGAACTAATGACTAGGCTAAGAACAAAGGAAGTGCTTGAATTACATAGGGTGTGGGATCGTAAGGCCTAAAGATAGAGTTTCACTACTGACTTATGTATTTCTAGCCATCGTTAACGAAACTAGAACAATCTACTAAGGGCTATGACAGTAATTAATATGGACGCGTGCGAAAGATAGATGAATGGTAACTCATATAATTTTTCGTGGACTGCCGGACGGGTAATTGACTTGGCGTATAGATCTAGTGTTTAGCGCTATCTATTCGTTTCTTGGATACAAGCTCTTGGACTCTTCCCAAACGAACTATCTCTTGTCCTGAACGAGCCGCCTCTTTATGTATAACGCGGTGAATATGGCCTTTTTCTCGATCGCCAACATTCTTGCTGCTAGCTTTAGGATAGACGATTTCACCCATCATGATCCCATTTCGCGTGTCACGGTATGATTCTGCCATACCCCTGCCGAGTCCGATAACTTGCCTTATTCCACGCTTTTCTTCATAGAGAATTCTACTAAAGGGATCCTGTTCCAGTGTAAAATCTTTCAAGTTTATTCCAATATTACTTTTATGCACTTCTGGGTCACTTGGGTCGACTATTTCTACACGACTAGAACTAACTAGCAACAGCCCGACATACAGGTATCGTTTAGCGATGTCTTTGTTTATAAGATCATTATTAACGATCAAACCTAGTAATTCACGGCTGTCTTTAACTGCTTCTAAGAGAGGTGTATCTTGAGCCATGTAAGCCTCTTTAATTCTGCTACCGTTGGCATATCTTAAGGCTGGTGATTGTACTGGTGTATAGTCAAACCCATACTCTTTACCAAGCTCTGCTACGACCTCGTTGAATACAGCAATAAGACCGGGCTCTTCAAGCGGTCTCCCGATATCATAAAAATAGGCGCGATGATTGGGTTTGTCAGGATATAATGCCTCGGGGTAAGTCATAAACTATATTATACACTAAAACCTAACAACATTCAAGTTTTGTGATCGGGCATACAGCCGAGTCCTCAACAATTCTGCATTAATTACTTCTATCTTCCAAGACTATGCCATACACGAATAACAACTACCGTATCTTTATCTTTCCGCATATATCTAAGTACGTATGCGCCTGCTCCAAAAGGAATAAATAATTCACGTCTGCCTGTTTCATCTGGCATAGGGCGTCCTATGTGCGGTCTGGATTTGAGTAAAACAGCACCTTTTAGTATAGTTGTTGCGGCTCTAGAAGCAGCTTCAGGACTTTGTACTTTCAAAAAGCCGTGGAGTCGTTCTATGTCGGCAACCGCCTCCGGCAGCCATTTCACTGTTGTCACGGCTATCCCATATTCTCAGATAATTTGTCTAGTAATTTCTCGACAGATTCTTGATCAACCGATTTACCCATAAGCTGATACTGTTCCCAACGCTCCATATCTTCACTTTTCTCACGCTCATAATTTTCTTCGCGTTCTAAATAACCCTCAATAGCAGTCTTCATTATCCAGTGAGGTGAACGATTACGTTTTTCAGCTAAAGCCTTCAGTCTATTACGAGTTTTATCATCTAATTTAATGCCTTGTGTTGTTGCCATATCTTTTCTACTTGTACTTATAGTAGAACTAGGTGCAACCTATAGCTACTGGGATGTTTGTGTTTTTGCATGTTAATTAAAATCTCTGACTTATAGAGATGTTATTTAGTTTTTAGAAGCTTACGTTCTTGGCTAACTCTTTCACTTAGGTATACCTTCATTAGTGACTGATACGGAACATCTTTCTCATTAGCTAGTACTTTTATTCGCGCCAATAGGGAGCCTGGTAGTCTCAATGAAATTGATTTGGTTGATAATTTTAAATTTGGGAAGATTGTTTCTTTTGAGTCTGCCCAATCTACGTATTCAGTAGAATCGTTATTGTCCCAAAATTTAGCTTCTTCATCTAAATTTTTAAAATTAGGAATTGGCTTCAAGTTTTTCATATTCTATCCTTTCTTTATTACTCATGTCTCTTATCGATATAATTCCTATTTTATTGTGCCTTATTGTAAATGCGGTAAATAGTCTTCGGCCGTTCATTGTTCTTCCAAGAACAAGAAATCTTTGCTCGTTATCATTAGAATGTTTTGCGTCAATTGCCAATGTAATTGGTTCATTGACAAATATTTCTTCTGCTTCCTGAATAGATACGTTGTGTTTGACAAGATTCTTAATGAGGTTACCTTCATCCCATATAAATGAAATTGGGTTTGGGAGTATTCTCATAGTTAAAGTATACGACCATAATATACATTATGCCAATACCTATTTCATAGCTTGGCTGAGCATGCCGGCCTAGAACCTTCTCGGTCTTTATTCGAACTAATGCTGGAGACTAAGACTCTGCTTATTATTTAGCGTTAATACAACTGCAATACGAAGTTCTCTTTATTTAGGTATAATGGAAGGCGGAAGGTTAGGCAATAAATGGTGCGTAGTTCTGTTATAAGCGTAAAAAAGCTGACCAAGTTGTACGGTAGTGCTATCGCTATCTCAGATATTAGTTTTGAAGTGAAAAGCGGAGAAATATTGGCTATTCTAGGTCCTAATGGTGCCGGGAAAACATCTACCATAGAAATACTTGAAGGCTATCGAAAGCGTACTAGCGGTAAAGTTAGTGTGCTCGGTACTGATCCAGAGAAGGGCGATCGAGTCTGGAAGTCTCGTCTTGGCGTAGTACTCCAATCTACCAGCTTAGACTCTCGTTTAAAAGTGGGTGAGGCCCTTGAACTCTATGCCCGTTTATATCCGAATCCACGCAATATTGAAAGCGTGCTTGAACTATTAGATCTCACAGATGTTGTATTAGAACCTATCGGTAACTTATCTGGTGGCCAACAGAGGCGTGTTGATCTAGCACTAGGGATAATAGGCGATCCAGAACTTTTATTTTTGGATGAACCTACAACCGGCTTTGACCCAGCAGCTCGTCGTAGCTCTTGGCAAATTATTAAAAATTTATGCGCAGAAGGGTTAACGGTCGTTCTGACTACGCACTATATGGAAGAAGCTAGGGTATTAGCTGACAAACTAATTATAGTAGCTGATGGTAAAATAATTGCCAATGACGCACCGACTGAAATAGGCAAGTCGCTCAAGCATATAACTACGATCTCATTCTCTCTGAACCGCGAATTCATAACAAAATTACCTAAATATATGTTTAGACAATCGACTATAAACGGCAAACACGTTAGCATTATGACAAGATCTCCGGTTTCGACTCTTGAGAAACTAATAATTTGGAGCAAACAAAATCATACCGAGCTAAGTGATATTTTAGTTTCCCGGCCAACTTTGGAAGATATATATCTACAACTTGTTCATAAATCTAGGAACGGTGATGATTGGGATGAATAAGAAACTTCCTTCGACGCGGCGCGTCTTAAAAGATCAGATTATTTATCATACAAAACAATTTGTAAGGATGCCGAGAGGTATATTATCAGCCATTTTAGTGCCAATTCTTGTTCTTCTAGCGCTCTATTTTGCCGGCGGTCGTTCGACCAGTAGTAACAACTTATATATCGTTGCCGGGGCAATAACGCTCGGTATTACTTTGACTGCTTATGAAGCATACTCAATAGGCTTATTGTCGGTTCGTGACAAAGGAGTCTTAAAAAGATTACATGGCACACCATTGCCCCTATGGTGTTACTTTGTTGGTAGGATAATTGCCACTATTTTTATATCTACACTAAGTTCTGTTCTCGCAATTATTATTGCCCGTTTACTTTATTCCTTTAACCTAACGCCTACGTCCATAATTCTCTTGTTTATATCTATAGTTTTAGGTTCATTGACTTGGACCTTACTAGGCACTGCAATTACTGGCTTTATAAAAGATACTGGGGCAGGACAGTCTATTCTTACAGCAACTTATTTACCAATAGTACTTTTATCTGGAATATTTTTCCCAATATCGAGTGAGCCGCCTTGGATGCAAACCATCGCTAAATTACTACCCGCCCAACCACTCGCACATGCTATAGAACTATCAATAAGTCATGGAGATAGTTTGAGTGGTATTTGGATGAATTTTAGCGTACTTATAATTTGGGCCGTCATCGGATTTGTCATTGCAATTAAATCGTTTCGCTGGGAATAAATACAGAGGATTGTTATCCAATTAAGAGACAAGATCCTTAACTTTTTGATAGAGTTGTTGCAGGGGCATTTCTTCTGGTATATAAATGTTGTCAATATCCACTAATCCGTACTTAGCTAGCTGCGCGAAAGTTTGTAACTTCATGCCGCCGACAAATAATAATCGACGTTGATCATCATTTAAACTCTCATAAATTAGATGTTGCTCAAGATAGGCTAGGGGCTGAGTGTTGGTTAGCAAGTTTAGATCTTGGGCATACTCAAATCCTCCAGACCTAAAAATCCGTCTTGCGCGGTTAATTGCCACGGCTGCGGAATGTTCTGCTGATTCGTGAGGCTCACTGTCTAGTAAGTAGTTGTAGTATGCTTCCACACACTCGCCATAAGTGCCACCGCGAGCCTTGACTTCTAGCATATCAAAATATCCAACGGCAACATCCGTATCGGTGTCTTTCTTACCCGTCAATGTTTCCCGCGCTATCCTCTCTTGCCACATCCCACCGGATTCAGTTTGCTCTGACGCCTGATCTAAGCCAATACTCTGTAAAATGGCCAGGTCACCCAAAGCCCGCTTGTTGTCGTTCTGGTATACATGGACACTTTCATGGTTTAAGTCTTCTATTGCATTAAGAACTGAAATTGGTTTATCGGGGACTTTGGCGACTCCCTGTCTATCGTTAATCGCAAGATTCTTGAATTTCTTATTAACGATAACTTGCCACTTTCCGTCCGGAGCACGTCCCTCACGGTCACTGTCCCATTCTTCATACTCGCTAAGTCGATCATGTTGCTTTAGATATTCCTTGAACCATTCGCCGAAAGTTACCCCTTCTATCATTGTAGACTCGAGCAGTGACAGATCGATATCGCTATAAACACCTCTATCAACGGTCTCATCAGTCTCAGATTTATTCGTTGTTTTTGTAGCCAAAGCCTCCGCTTCAGGGCTCATCCAGGTAAATTTATCATTTTCATCAACACTAACACCGTATCTGTACCTATCCATTCTTTGCAAAAAGTTAGAAATACGGGGATTGTCGCCCTGACTAAAGAAAGCAGGTAGCGTACTTTCTATCTTAGACACAAGATCAGTGTGACTGCCCGAGCCGCTCCTGCGATATTGATGAAGAAATTTGTAAGCTTCTACATACACACCGGCCAGGAATATATTAATTCTTTTTCGGTACAACTCGGCAATCAGTATCTCGGCATTTACTTTATTAGAATCTTCTTCAGTTTGTGAAAATTTTAGATCACTTAATGCCAAATTAGCATATTTCTTTATTCTTTGTAGGCCGCGAGCCTTTTCTATGATCATAGCTGGGTTTTTATAAACTGATACAATCTCGGGAGACGGCAGGTCTTTACCGTGGTATCCATCATTAATAAACGCTTGGGTAAGTTTGTCCTCTTCATAGCCGATGCTATCACCCTCTAGCGCATCAAGATCTTTTGAGCTAATCCCCGACGTTTCTAAACTAGATAGTTCGCGCGTACATTCTTCTATTGATCGAGCTTCAATATTTACGCCAGTTGTTGCCAGCAAGGCTGCTCTACCACTATCTTCTAGAAAGTAATTAACGCCTAGGTCACTTGAAATGATCTTTTTCAACCAGGTAGTAACAAATGGCTTAAGTGGAGTGGTTTTTTCATCCAGATCCTGACGGTATTGTTCAGCACTCGGGAATAAGTTCGGATCAAGTGCGGCATTATATAACTGATGTTCGAACTCGTATACTTCCTGCTCTGCCTCGAGAGTTAGCATAGAGCTGTCGTCCTTATCGAAAGATAAGTCAGCAACCTCAGCCCCAGAACCGTGTCGAGCGGGATAGGGAAAGAAATTGGTACGTTCCATAATACTACTTTAACATGGTTACCACTAATTCGCAATAGGTTTAGCTTAGAAACACTTAAATTCATTTTCTAGGAGCAACTTAGTTATTCCATGGTTTTTTGGTTTATTAAATACTCGATAATTTAGTCTTTTTAACGCAGTATTTTATCAGTACTAATAATCGAACTTGCGATGAATAATTCGAGTGGTTTGTAGTTTTCATTCATTTGAGCAACTTCTAGGTATTTATAATAAGCATGCTTACGCTCTTTTAGGATAATTGGTGGAACTATCTGAGCCTGCAAGGCCATAACGAGTAGGATTAGTCTTCCTGTTCTGCCATTGCCATCACTAAACGGATGTATCTTTTCAAAATCAGCATGAAACTTAGCGAGAATTGAAATAATATCATTCGAACTCTTATCAATATTAGTATGGATATTCTTAATAAGATCTGGAATTTTCATCCAATTTGAAACAGTAGTTCTGGAGCCTTGAATTCTAACTGAATGATTTCTAAATTGTCCAGCGTCGCTCACTATGCCGTTCATTAACCTAAGGTGAATATTTTTAATAAATGTTTCATCAATAACTAAATTATTGTTGGCACTGATTTGATCAAGTAACCAATTAAGTACTGCTTGGTGGTTTCTAACTTCAGTTTGTTCTATGGCAGTTCTGTTAGATAGAATTTTATTATCAAATAGTACCTCTCCAACATCAGAAAGAGTCATGGTACTACCTTCAATTGTGTTGGTATGATATGTGAGCTGAAGTGTTAACGTATCAAGAAGCTTTTTGTTTGAAACTATCTCGTTGGCAGTAATATGAAATCTTATAGCTTTAAGTTTCTCAGCCTCAAGCTCGTCGTTACTGACTTTTATATTTCCAGCTAAACTAAAGAATAAAAGTTCAATTCTCTTTTGAGCTTTTATTCTAGGAACGGATCTATCTCTAACCCAGGAATTAAGCGTAGCAAATGAGACACCTAACTCCTGAGCTAACCTTTCCTGGCTCCATTCACTAACATTTAGTATTTCTTTAAGATATCTTTTATAGTTCACAACTTTATAATGAGAACACAAACACTATAAAGTTACAATATGGTTGTGCTTGTATAAAATTAATTTGGACAACAGATTACGGAGCCAATATTGGGGAGAAGGGACTCGAACTTTTTTAGACATATTTCGATTAGGCTCAAGGTATTAAAGTTTGGTTTATTAGTTAAAAAAACATCCTGGCTGGCCATTGAGTCTAGTATTCGAACTTCATCGGTCTTATTGATCGATAGTGCTCATGTTTATTGACTGTTGCTATTGTAGAATAGATAAAATATGACGTATTCCAATACTCCTGAAGGTTGGTCTGTTAATGGCGAGACTGCTAGCAAAGATGAAATAGCCTTCATGGAGGGTTTAGCAACAGGCCTGCTAGACGGCTTTCCGGCCGAGTACTATAGGCAATACGGGTATGCTACGGAAAACGACTCGTTTGCCCTATTATCGACTCACGTCTATGAAGAAGACTCTATGATGGGTTCGATCGCCTCAGTCATTGTATCCAGTGGTCATCCTGGAAACGTAAAATTATCACTAACTTTTGGGTATGACAACCAGCCAAGTCATTTATTCTTTACTTCAGAAAAAGAGCTTGGTGAAATATCCAGTATTTTACAGGATTTACTTGAAGACGATGATGTTCAATCTAGAGATGTAGCTATCCTAAGACATTTACAAGCTATTGTTTTTTGCATGATGAATGCAATCACTCCAGAGCACATCGGTCTATTGCCCGATCCTGATACAGCCGAGGATCTTCAGTATGTTGGTGACGTAATAAGATCCCAAGTCGAAGAGAATACTAACTGCGCCATTAGAACTAAAGTATGGGGGTTGCCCTTTGACGATGATCATATATTAACGGTATCGTCTAACGAAATTATTGGAGATCTATCAGTAAATGACGACACTTCGGAAATACCATGTCTACAAGTTGAGTATGAAGATCGAGCTGAACATATTACCTATACATATTCAAAAGAACAAAATGGCGATACAGTGCTCGATACTTCAGTCGGCATAGCGGATGACTATATCGAACAAGTCGACGGGCAGGGTGAGACTATTGAAGAAGAGATTGCATTATTTATTAAGGAAATAGGTGGGAATATCCCAAGTAGAAAAGATGTCGAGTTGATAACACGAATGTTATCCCAGGCAGTACTTATCGATACTTAAGGCAACCGATTTTCGCGACTCGCCCCATACTGGTCTGAGATGAAGAGGATAATAATTAAAACGAATTTAGTGTAGAAATTTACATGCTTTAACCAGTTAATATTAAGTCTTATGGAATATAATACATTTGTGGTATATATACGCAGCACCAAAATCAAAGTTACTAATGATATAGTAAAAAAAATAGCAAAACAGTTAGCTAAGAATAGAACTGTCCTTTGGCTAGTCTCAGGAGGCTCTAACATCGATATCGAAGTCTCGGTGTTGAAGATGCTTGAACTTGGTAATTTGGATACAGGAAACCTGACAATTATCGCTATTGATGAGCGTTACGGAAAATATGATCATAAAGACTCAAATAGTTTTCAGTTAAGAAAAGCCGGTTTTCGCCCCAAACATGCTAAGTATGTTGATGTTTTGGATAATGATCTATCTTTCGAAGACACGATTAAAGGTTATGAGGATATTATAAGAAAACTGTTTTCTGAATCCGACTATATTGTTGGGCAATTTGGGTTGGGCGTAGACGGGCACATAGCTGGGGTAAAACCCTCTTCACCGGCTAGTGATATTAAGACTAAAGATTTTGTTATTGGTTACAGATGGTCAGATTTTGAGAGACTGACGCTTAGCGCAACAGCTTTTAGCCAGGTAAATGAAGGCTATTTGGTTGCTCTTGGTGCAAATAAAAAAACAGTTGTTGAGAGGTTAATGAAGGGAAATGAATCTGATGAGAAATTACCGGCGTCATTACTTAATAAAATATCAGACGTATACGTCTATAATAGTTATATAGAAAGCGAGGCATAAATGAAGATAGCTATTCAAGGTTTAGGTCGGATGGGAATGCAAATTTCTAAGAAATTGAGCGAAGGAGGCCATGAAGTTATAGCCTTAGATCTCGTTGCAGATAATGTTAATCAGGCTGTCACCCTTGGAGCAAAGCCGGCAAACAACAAACAAGAGGTAGTTGAATTATTCGGCGCCGATAAAGTCATCATTTGGTTAATGCTACCAGCACAATTAGTCAATGAGCAAGTTGATGAGTGGTTAGCGATATTGCCCAATGATAGTATTATTATTGACGGCGGCAATTCAGACTTTAGAAATACCAAGGGACTAAACAGCAAGGTATCTCTTTCGGGAAAGCATCTCATAGATATAGGAGTTAGTGGTGGCGTATGGGGATATAAAAATGGCTTTCCACTAATGTGTGGTTCAGATAGCACGTCGGCATATGAAACTATCAAACCGGTACTAGAAACTCTAGTTAACCCCGAAGGAGCGTACTACCTATTTGGGGCAAGTGGGGCGGGTCACTATGTAAAAATGGTTCATAACGCAATTGAGTATGGAATGATGGAATCATTAGGTGAAGGCTTTCAGATGTTACATGATGGTCCTTATCAGGTTAATCTCGCTGAGGCCGCTAAGCTATGGCAGCGTCATAGTGTAATTACTTCATGGTTGAACGATTTGACTTATCAAGTACTGGCTGAGAATCCAGAACTTCATGGTGTTAGTGGCTATGTTACTGAAAGCGGAGAAGCTAGATGGGCTCTTGAGATAGCAAACCAAACTGGAATCAAGTTGCCCGTGATAAAAGCGGCTTATGACGTACGCATTGCGTCACAAAAAGGTGAAACAAATTTTGCAACAAAAATTGTTGCTGCGCAAAGGAATAAATTTGGTAATCATAATTTAAACGGGGAAGGTTCAGCAAGGAAAATTTAGTGAATGACTCTTTAATCTTAGTAATATTTGGAATTACTGGAGATTTATCCCAAAGAAAATTGTTACCAGCAATATATAACCTAATAAAAAGTGGTGACCTAAAGTGTGATTTGACGATAGTAGGTATTTCTAGAAGAGATGTATCAGCCGATCAAGTATATGATAGGCTTGAAAAATTCATTCCTAAGGATGAATTTAACGATACCATCAAATCTGAAATGCTAAATCGTACAAAAATAGTCCAGATGGGCTTGGACGATCGAGCTGCGTATTTCAATTTATTGAAATTATTACAAGGAATTGAAATCGAAAAGAATAAATCATCAACCCGACTTTACTATTTATCTATTCCAACAGAAGCATTTGTTTCAGTTATTAATAATTTAGGCTCAACCGGTCACAACAAATCTATTGAGGATGTGATCGATGCGCCAAGATTACTAATTGAAAAACCATTTGGCCGCGATCTTAGGAGCGCAAAAAACCTAATTGATTTAGTCGATAAAAACTTTACTGAAGATCAGATATATCGAATAGATCACTACCTTGCCAAAGAAACGGTTCAAAATATTTTAACATTTCGGTTTGAGAACCCGTTGTTTGAAGACGTTTGGAACAATAGGTATGTCGCAGATATCGCTATTAAAGCTCACGAAAAGATTGGAATAGAGGGAAGGGCGAATTTTTATGAACATACAGGTGCACTTAGAGACTTAGTGCAAAGCCATCTATTGCAACTACTAGCAATAACAACCATTTCAAAGCCAAGACAAATGAATAGCGACTCAATTCATGAAGAGAAGCTCAAGATTTTAAAAAGCATAACGCCAATAAGGCTAAATCAAGTCGGCAGTCTTACGACTCGAGGTCAATATCGGGGTTACCGTGAAGAAGTTAATAATCCCAGTTCGTTCGTTGAAACTTTCGCCAGAGTAAATATTTCAATTAACAATGATCAATGGAGGGGCGTACCGATAGTTTTGGAAACTGGCAAAGCATTGGCGAACAAAAGAACCGAGATTACAGTATGTTTTCAAAGAGACAAGGAAAATCATTCTAATAAATTGGTTTTCAGAATCCAGCCTGATGAAGGAATTACTTTGATGTTACATGTTAAACGACCCGGAGTCGATAATTTCGTAGATGTGGCAAACATGGACTTTAGCTATAACTCTGAATTCAACTTGAGGCAAGCCGAAGCATATGAACGGGTATTGGTGGATGCAATCAAGGGTGATCAGACTCTATTTGCCACGGCAGAGGAAGTTATTACGACATGGGAGATTGTTGAAGACATACTGACAAAATGGTCAAAGGACGACGAAGAACTAATTCGCTACGATAAAGGCAGTGAGGATGTTTAATTAAAGTTGCAGCCAAATAGATACTAAAGTTTATTTATTTCCTTAATTGTTTCAGCTATTGCACCATATGACGCAGGATCTGCATCTCTGTTTGCCATAATCATAATATGACTTATCCCAACTTTACTCAGTTTAGTAGCTTCTTCGATCAGTGGTTCCGGGTTAGCAGCTATATCAGTACTGCTAAGTCTTAACAGCGACGTTTTTTCTATATCGTCATAATCCCTGTTAGCTTCTTTGCAGTATTTTTTTAGAATATCTAATTTATGCTTAAGGACATCCATATCAGCGGAAAATAAGTTACAAGCATCTCCATATTTAGCGACATATCGTAGTGTTTTCTCCTCACCCCCGCCTCCAATTAATATTGGTGGATGTGGTCTTGAGACTGGTTGAGGGGCTAGATGGGGCTCGGGTAGGTTATAGATTTTTCCTATAAAAGGCGTTGAATCATTCTTCCACATTTGAAGAGTAAGCTTTAAGGTATCCTCAAGCCTATCAAATCGTTGAGAGTGTAATGGGTCAGTCAGCCCCAAAGCTATCGCTTCTTGATCATTCCAGCCTGCGCCAATTCCAAAATACGCTCTTCCGCCAGAGAGTACATCCACAGTCGTAACGGCATTAATTAATACAGCTGGATCTCTATAGATAACACCTGTGACTAGAGTTCCAAGCTTTACTCTTTCGGTAATACCGGCAATATAACCAAGCGTCGTATATGCCTCCATCATAGGATCTTTATAATCACCTATACCGGGTAATTGAAAGAAATGGTCCATCACCCAAATGCTATATATGCCTGCTTTTTCCGCTGCCTGAACAATGGTCTTTAACTGGCTTCCGATGTTTTCCTCACCACCCGGATAATCAAATCTATTAATTTGTAGGCCAACTTTCATATATTTATCCTTTCTTTATATTATGTAAAATCGGTAAAACTTCTTTACCGATCAGTTTAATAGTCTTCATTTGATCTGTAGAAGTAATTTGGAAGCAAACTGTATCAGCATTTAAATCTTTAACTAAAACCCCATAGCAGGATAATATATCGCGAACAGACCTTAACTGATTATACTGTTTCATAATAACTTCTCTAGGTAATTGATCTGCCTCATTTTGAAGGTCAATTGGCCTAGTCAGGCTATCTCGACTGGGAGCTCTTAAGCCACGCCATGATTGAAGTGCTTTCCAAGCCTCAGAATCATTATTTGCATAAACTGACCACCTACTGGCTATTAGTCTAAAGTCATTGGTCTTGGCAATACTAATCGGGTCAATTACATTTTTCTTTGTATCCTGAATATTTTTTACGCTGGTTATAACACCGTCACACAATGTCGCGGCTAGGGTTGCTGATTTGGGGCCACTAGCTGCCAAGTAAATAGGAACTCGAGAATGTGGTGGACTATAAAGTTTTAAATTATCAACTTGATAATATTTACCCTTAAAATCTACAGTTTTTTTATCTAATAAATCGCGCATTATAACAATAGCCTCGGCTAGTCGGCCGTTACGCTCTTTATAACTAGGCAATACTTGACCAAGCGGTGCCTCATTAATGTTTTCACCAGAACCTATACCTAGTTCAAATCTTCCTTTACTTAAACGGTCAATTGTTGCCGCAGCTTGAGCAATTATCGCTGGGTGATATCGAAAAAGGGGAGTCACTACACCAGTCATTAATTTAATCTTTGACGTTGCTTCAGCTATTGCTCCTAATGTACTTAGAGCGAACCCGCCAGCTCCTACATCATCAACCCAAGGTTGCAGGTGTTCCGAAACGATAACTCCGTCAAACCCCATTGCCTCAACAAGTTTTGCATGAGAAACTAAATCTTCAGGCTGGAATTGTTCGTGGCCCAAAAACCAATAAAATTTTGTCATTACTTAAATCCCCTAACTGTATGTAATTATAGAACTTAATAGTTTCTAATGGTATATAAAATGCAATAGCAATTTGATAATAAGCATGCTGTACATTTGAATTAAGCAGCGCTATATCGATGATTAGACTATTTGAATCCTATGAATTTGTTTTATGTTTTAGATTTCAATTTTGGCCAAATCAGTCTGGTCCTGGATGCAGATAATATGGCTGCTATTAACATAAAGCCCATTGAAACATAAAAGGCACCATGCAAGCTATTGGTAAAAACACCAGCCAAATGGCCATGCAAATTTGTAGTTCCAACAAAGATTGCAAAAGTTAGGTGTTTTGAGATAGATCGAGAGGCTACGAGGATTGCTACTGAAAAAGAGAATACCATGCCGATATTCGCAAATGTACGCAACATACCAGAAGAGATTCCAAACATGGCCGGAGGAGAAGCTTTCATAACAGCTGAGCTATTTGCTGGGAAGAAACAGCTTGAGCCAATACCGTTTATTACACTTGCTACGACCACAATCCACAAAGATGTGTCGGTCTGTAGATGCGCGTAAATAAATAACGCAATTACCTGAATAGCAAGACCTAAGGTTGCCGGTATTATTGGACCAACTTTGTCAGCTAAGCGTCCAGCAAACGGACCGATTACCGAACCGATTATGTAACCCGGTACTAATAACAGAGAGGCGTGAATTGGGCTAAGCTGACGAGGCCCCTGTAGGTACATCAACACTAGAAATAGTACTGCGAAATTTGCAATTGCTTGAAAAAATGCGGCAAGCAGCGAAGGGACCATGGTCGGTATTTTAAATATTGAGAGTTTGATCATTGGTTCATCTTGTCTTTTTTCAATAAAAACAAATATAAATAGTAAAATTATGCCTCCGATAAGAAAACTTAACACCGAAGTATCTAAAGACGATGTTGCTAATTTTGTCATTGCCCAGAGAATACCGAACAGACTAAGTCCTAGAGTAGCCATTCCTGTGATATCGAGTCTATGTCTCTGTCTCTCAGTTTTATCATGCAATATTCTTACAGCCAATATAATGGCTGCTAGTCCAATTGGTACATTAATCCAAAATATCCAACGCCAAGATATATAAGTTACTATTATGCCCCCAACTATAATTCCTAGAACAGCTCCTAGGCTCCAGCCAATTGAATTGTATCCATATGCCTTACCCCGTTGTTCGGGTGGATAAAGACCGGCAATAATTGCACCGCTATTGGCCGTTACAAAAGCAGCACCGATCCCTTGGATTATTCTAAAAACAAGTATTGAGGGTTCATTCCAAGAAAGCGCACAAGCAAGTGATCCGAGCACAAATATTAGAAACCCAGCTTCATACATTCTTATTCTTCCAAACATATCGCCTAAACGTCCGACCTGAGTTGCTAGAAGTGTTATGGTTAGTAAGTAGCCTATGATTACCCAGATTACTGAGGCCAATCCGACTCTCAAACCTTTTTCGATTTCTGGCAAAGCTAAAACAACTATGGTTGTGTCGATGGCTGTTATTAACACTCCGGTCATAACTACAATCATCGCTAAGGTTCTATTTGTAGTTAGTTTACTGTAATAAGGCTCTTCTTGATTTGGGTGCTCTGTCTTTGTCATATTGGTACCTATATCTTACTGGAAATAATAATTTTTGGCACACAGCGAAAAACCCAAGGGTGATTTCTTGAATAATTGAGTTGGCTGGGGAAACGGTTTTTGAACCGACTATCTATTCATTCGAGCTGGTATTACGTTGTTAAGCTCCCGAACCGTAGGTATCAATTTCTAGCTTGTTATAATGGATCCTGCTAAATGAATCAATGAACTTGGACAAAGTTGCTTGAGAATAAACTTGATTCAGCGAATTGATCTCAAATGATGCTGAAATTGAAGTTCCGCTTTGAACCCACGTGACAATCTGTGATGTAGGGTTACTTGAGATTGTTTGGCCGTTTTGGTCCACAGCGTAATCTATTTCAATATCATAACGAATCCCGGTTGATGTTGTGGCTATAGAACACGTAGTGTTACCACCCTCTGCTAATCGATTATAATTGCACAGTGAGAATAATACCGTAAAGTTGGGGTTATTATTATTTGCTTCGAAGATCTGACCTTTATTTAAACTTATACTTAATGATTTGTCGTAGGCTAGAGGTGAAATCCCACCCGCAGCATCACTGCCGGTCATAACGTTAATGGTACTTCCGGTAACCTTAACGTCGGTAGGTAAGTAGTGCGGTGAGTATTCAGCAAAGTCAACTGATGAGCTATGTATAGAATAAAAGTAGATAATTATCAAAACAAAAATGACACAAAATACCAAAATTATGGGTAGAAGTATTAATCCCATAACGCGCATCCATTTTTTCGTTGGGCGATGAAAATTCACCATTTAGTTATTGTAGCATTTAGCTATTAAGACCGCAGCTAGCAGTTGCGACAGAGTTTAAAGGTCGTCTGAACATTACAGTCTAGAACCTAAGTACATAGAATATATTGACAAACATTATAATAACGTTATAATGTTATCCATGATACAAAGTACTCAGAAAATAATTAAAATCGGATCAAGCGTAGGTGTGACAATCCCAGCTAAAGAATTAAAACGTCAAAACATCAAATTAGGTGATGAGATAGAAATTATTGTTAGACCAATACGTCCTTCTAGCGTAGAAGATCAGGACGTCATTAATGCAGCTAAGTCTATTTTAGACAAGTACAGAACTGATTTTAATAATCTTGCAAAGAGATGAAAGTAATAAATCTGGAACAACTCCTTGAAATTCACGCTTTGCTTATTCGTGACACTGGGGGAGCTAATGGACTTAGAGATTTAGGTAGGCTAGAATCTTCGCTGGCCACACAAACCCAGAACGTGTTCGGACAAGAACTTTACGAATCCGAAATTGATAAATCTGCTGCTTTGATAAGATCAATAATCGCCGATCATCCGTTCGTGGATGGTAATAAACGCGCAGCAATGTTAGTTGGGCTGACTTTTTTGGATATTAACAATATTAAGGTTGAAATTTCTAGAGGTGAGATTGAAGACTTTGCCGTAAAAATAGCCATAGATAAACTTGATATTACCGCAATAAGTATCTGGTTATCAACTAAAGTAATCTGAAATAATATTGACTGTTCCTGCCAGTCAGGAACCTTTATGCCTGTTTTACGGACTTTTTGGCAGGTATGTGCCGTATTAACTAAATTGAGCCATACTCCAAGTCATCCAGACAGAAGTCCTGATGCGTCGTGGCTGTTGAAGGGCAGTAACGATCTGGAAAGCTACATCCGTGGGACTCATGTAGTCGTTCAATGCTGGATCACCTTCCGTACGACCTGCCCCAATAGCGAATTCAGTATTGGTACCTGCAGGACATATAGCCGTAACCCGTATTCCTTCAGGAGTTAGTTCGCGATCGAGAGAGCCTGCAAGACCTATTTGAGCGAACTTAGTTCCCGCATAAACAGCTTCATTGGCTCCGCCACGAAAACCAGCAACACTGGATACGATAACTATATCACCAGACCCGGCTTTACGGAATTCCGGAACCGCAGCTCTAATCGTCCAAATCGTACCGGAATAATTTACGGCAATCATGTTTGTCAGTTCATCATCTGAGATATCAGTTATCCCTCCATAATTTCCGATGCCGGCGTTAGCAACTACGCTGTCTAGGCGGCCAAATTTCTCGATTGTCTTCGTAATAAATTTATTATTTTCGCTAGCGCTTGCTACGTCCATTTGGATAGCGAGGGCATTATCTTTTCCAAGCTCTTTAACTAGCTCATCAAGTCTATCTAGCCGGCGAGCTCCAAGTGCTACTTTCGCGCCCGCTTCAACCAACAGCCTGGCGGTCTCCCGTCCAATACCCGAACTCGCACCGGTAATGGCAATGACATTTCCTTTAAGGTTACGGCTCTCTGCTGGCATCTTGATCCTCTCTTGCTACTTTGTTTATATGATTATAATAAGGTAGTACTACCTTAAAGTCTATTACGGATGGCCTTGGTTAACTAATTTCCGACTAAACTTGAACGAGGCTACATTCAGCTCAATATTGGCGAGCAACACTACTAAATGTGTAAAATCTCCCTGAAATTAACAGACAATGTCACTTATTATATTCTGGCTGCTTTGACCAGACATTGGCATTGAACAAGCTCATAAGTAGTCCGCCTACAGCCAACATTGCAAATGCTCTATACTCGTGAGCGCGCACATGACCGAAGTGAAGGAAAATAACTGCGACAACTAAATTAATCCAACCCCAGCATACATTAACAACTGCAGACGAAGATTTACCGAATGGGGTTTGATGCTTCTGTCCTATTACGCCCTTAATAAAATGAGGGATTCCATTTGCTGCAAACAAACCTGCTAAAAAGCTAAATACATATAATTGCCACATATTAACTCCTATTTATATTTCAGATTATGATCCTTAAAGTAAGTCATCGCAACAATATTTGTCGATGACTGTAAATATAAATAGAGCTTATGGTTTGGCTGAGCGATAAGAACCTATTCCAAACTTTTAGTGACCCTTTAGATTGTGATGTTCAAGAGATCCGTGAGCTACTAGACACTGATTCATCCGTTTTATAGTTTTCAGATACTAAAATTGACGTACATTACGATT
>PLTT01000014.1 GCA_003164595.1 Candidatus Saccharimonadota bacterium
TGGCTGGGGATGAGGGATTCGAACCCCCGATCCTGGGACCAGAACCCAGTGCCTTACCACTTGGCCAATCCCCAGTACTGGGGAGATTATAGCGGAGTATGGCTGTTTTGGATAGCTGTGTTACAATCTATCCATTAACAACTTAAAATATAAAGAGCGCGGGGAGAGATCTAGCTTGTTAATCCGCCAGCAACCAATTGAGTAAGATTTAAATCAATAAGGTGCTCCATCTAGGCTGGCATTTACCAGAAAGATATTTAGTAACTCTATATCCTTTCTGGTGTCGGCAGGAAGGATTTTTTTTTAATGCCAAATACTATTAATGATTACACTCTATTTACCAGCGAGTCGGTGTGTGCCGGTCATCCAGATAAAATCTGTGATTCTATAAGCGACGCTATTCTTGATGAAGCGTTAAAGCAAGATCCTGACTCTCGAACCGGTATCGAAACTGTTGCAGGCGCCAACCAAATTTCTTTATTTGGTGAGATAAAGACAAAAGCAAAGCTTGATTATTACCAGATTATTCGAGACACCATTAGAAAACTTGGCTATACCAATAAATCCTGGGGCTTTAGCGAAGAATCTCATTTTAATAACTATATTCATGAGCAGTCTCCTGAAATAGCTATTGGCGTGGATCAAGATGGTGCAGGAGATCAGGGCATGATGTTTGGTTATGCCTGTGAAGATACTCCTGAGTTAATGCCAATGCCTATAACGTTGGCGCATTCTTTGGCACGGCAGATTGATCAGGTTCGTGAGGCGAAGGTAATTGCTTGGCTAAGACCTGACGGTAAGGCTCAGGTCACTATTCGTTACGAAAGAGGGAAGCCAGTTTTGATTGAGAAGGTTGTCATAGCTATAGCTCACAGCGAAGAAGTCTCTCCAGAGGATGTCCGTGAGGGTGCTATAAAAAATATTATTGAGCCAGTTCTAACGAAATATGGTTTTAAGCTCCCAGCCAGCGAAAATATTATCGTCAACGGAACTGGTGTCTGGCATATACCAGGCCCGGATAGTGATGCTGGTCTTACTGGCAGGAAGATTGTCGTTGACACTTACGGCGGATATGCCAGAGTTGGGGGAGGTGCCTTTAGTGGCAAGGACCCCAGCAAAGTTGATCGGAGCGGGGCCTATGCAGCACGCTATATTGCCAAGAATATCGTGGCACATGGCCTAGCTGAAAAATGTGAAGTCGGTTTGGCTTACGTTATTGGCCAGCCTTATCCACTAATGCAAACAATAGATTGTTTTGGAACAGCTAAGGTTAGCGAGCAAGAGCTGTATGATTTCAAAGATAAGCTTATAGACACAAGCGTTAAAGGCATCATTGATGCACTAAACCTACGTCAACCAATATATGCCCAGACTTCGGCTTACGGTCACTTTGGCAAAGAGGGTTTGCCGTGGGAGCAAGTAGTTAAGATTTAAACTACTTGCGGTTTCTGGAGCGGTCGGTCTCGTCCTCTATTTCGTGCTGCAGTATTTCTTCTAATAAGTCTTCAATAGTTACAACGCCAATAATTTTGTCATTCTTCTCAACAGGTAAAAGGTGCGTGCCACTATTTATGAACCGGCGGAAAAGGGTGTCAAGAGCCGTCATGCTACCAACAATTTGGGAAGGATAGATGTGTAACTCGCTGACTCGAATTAGTTCGTTGTCAAAATCAATGTCGACAAGATCCTTCATTAGCATTACCCCATATGAGACAGTTAAGCCGGGATTAAATATTGGGATGCGGCTGTAGCCCTTGGCTTTAATCTCGTCAATCCTGTCGGGTGTCAGCTCTGAATCTGGTGATAACCAGTAGACTTTTTGGATTGGCGTATAGATGTCACGGACTTGTTTCTCGCTTAGTTGCAGGGCTCCGCGGATAATCTCCACTTCATCCTCGTCAAGCTCACTTCCGTCTTGTTCGGTATGTTCTGACATCAGGATACCAAGCTCATTTCGACTGAGAAGTACTTGGGTCTCATCACCAAGCAAGCTGTCTAGCAATAACTCCAGTGGCCTGGCAATCGGATAGGTAATAATCGTGGTTGCCCGAAGCAGTGGCTCCAATCTCCCGCAGTAGACTAAGGCATTTCTGGCAAAAAAAGCCTGCGGCAAGACTTCGCCAAATACGACCATTAAAAGAGTTGAAGCCACAACCGCTAGTGCGCCATTGATGTGCCGATCTAGAACGACTGAGTTTGTTGATATAGTCGCCACATTGCAAAGAAGTATTCCGGCAAGCGTAAGGTGACTGCGCGTTCTAAGGGGCAGCAGCTTTTTGGCATACTGATTACCGAGCTTAGCTTTGCGCCTTAGGTCGCTAACATTAAGAGATAATAAAGCGACGTTGAGGCCAGAATAGATAGCCGATAACGAAACTAATATGAAAACTAGGAAAAGCGAAAGGAGTAAACTCATTTTGTGATAATCGTAATATTACCAAGATTGGGCTGATTTAACAATGGTAATCATAAAATACCATATATAAATTCGCCATCAAACAACTTATGATAATATATAATATATGGCTGAATACAACGTTAAAGAGGGCTTAGTAAACGAAAAATCGGAAAACAAGGACTCCAAAACTTGGCTATATATCTGGCTCGCGGTCAGTATAGTTTTGCTCGGGGGGAGTGCTTTTATAGCCCACAAGCATCAGCTAACCGGGGTTCAAGCAAGACTTTTTTATGATATCAATAACCCCGATCTTGGTTCGACCTTCACGACAATCGCTAAATGGATTACTGAAGGCTTAGGGAGCGCTTACCCAATTGCCGCATGCGCGCTCATTCCCCTCGTTTTTAAGAAATATCGTTTAGCCTGGAGATTTCTTATTACTGCCGGTGGCGCTTTTGTCCTAGCTTACATCATTAAGAAGTTAATTAATGAACCTCGCCCGATCACTATGCTTAAAGGCCATCTGCACCAACGCGTAATCGAAACCGGTCCGGGGTTCCCCTCTGGTCACGAGACTGCTGCCACGGCCTTGGCGCTAACGCTATGGTTTATATTGCCACCAAAATGGCGCTGGGTATCAGTTCTTTGGATTGTAGTTGTTGCTTGGTCAAGGCTTTTCCTTGGCGTTCATACTCCCGTGGATATCATCGGGGGTTTTGCCTGCGGTCTAGCGGCTGTTTGCGTTATTCGGCTTTTGCCAAAGTCTATTGCCAAACCACTGCGACTCGACGAAGAATAGACCATCTATCCTTAAGCACTACTGCCGCTAGGCAGCCTTTTCTGCTAAACTAATAGGCATGATAGTAGTGGCGGTAATTATTGGTAGTATCTTGGTAATCCTTCTGGCTGCTGGTGTAGTTTTGCTGCTCAGGCAAAAACAAAATACTCCTGATACGGCCTTATTACTCAAAGCCGATATGACTGAGATAACCAAAGGGATGTATGAGCTTAAAGATAGCATGCAGAAGCAGATGACCGAACAGCTTACTAGCAGTAACCGTCAGATAACCGCTCAGTTTGAATCAAGTGCTAAAATAATCAAGAACGTCACCGAGAAGTTAACCGAACTAGATAGAACTAATAAAAGCGTTGGTGATATTGCCGCTGAACTCAAGACCTTGCAGAACGTACTGCAGAACCCAAAGCAGCGTGGAGTTTTGGGGGAGTACTACCTGGAACAAATCCTAAAGAATATTCTCCCTCCCGGTACTTATGAACTCCAGTACAAGCTCGGAGAGGGTATGATTGTCGATGCTGTTATCAAGCTTGACGATAAACTGCTACCGATTGACTCTAAGTTCTCGCTCGAGAACTATAACCGCCTAATTGACGCCAAAGAAGCCGATCGTTTGCCCATAGAGAAAGCCTTTAGAGAAGACTTGAAGAGACGAATCGACGAAACATCAAAGTATATAATCCCCTCCAGGGGAACGCTCGATCAGGCCCTAATGTTTATTCCAAGCGAGGCTATCTATTATGATCTGCTAGCTAATAAAGTCGGACTAACCGGAATAAGCGGCCGAAATCTCCTCCAGTATGCGGCCGCCGAAAAGCATGTAACGATTGTCGGGCCCAGTACTCTGTCGGCGATGCTGCAGATAATTGTCCAAGGATTAAGATCGATCGAGATTCATAAGGATACCGAGAAAATAAGGAAAAATATTGAGCAGCTGAGTAAACACCTAGTCTCACATAATGGTTATATGCAGAAGCTGGGAGCTAGTTTGGGCACGACAGTTGGACACTTCAACACCACCTATAAAGAGTTGGGCAAAATAGATAAAGACATAGTCAAGATTACCGATTCCGAACAAACTATCGAGCCGATGTTAATTGAAAAACCTTCAATTATTGATGGCGACTAGTTTACTTACTTAATCTAAAGGCCTGCAATGCCGAGAAATCACCATGACCTGAATGTGATGGGACTACGACACTTACCGGGATCCCTCGACTGACAATCAGATCAGTGGTGTCGACTATTGATCTGGCGCTTGAAGCATTGTCAGCGGTAAACAACCAGTTAGCATTAGCGACACTACCATCTTTTTTAAAATCTAGGGCATCGCCAACAAACAAGATGCTTGGTTGTTCTTTGTCGCCACGCCTGACTAGATAGGCGACACTGCCAGTAGTATGTCCAGACATCATAATTGCTCGGATATGAAGACTACCCAATGAAATCTCCTGGTCGTGGGATATAATTGTTGGGTTCACCCCGCTAACAGCAGAATGTCTGCGGCGAGTAAGCTTGTCCAGCATGCGCGGGATTAGACCTTCGCTTATAGCAGAGCCCAGCAGAACTTTACTGTCAGGCTTACTTACAAATACCGGGACATTCTTCTGCAGTTTGTGCAGGACTCCAACATGGTCGGAATGGACATGAGTTAATAGCACCGCTTTTACGCTATCATTTCGGAGTGCACGACTGGCCATAAAAATATCTAATTTGCTAGCGGTTTTATCCATTCCCCCGTCAATCAAGACAAATTCTGATGCATTATCGTTGATAGGAATTGCATACCAAGAACTATAGCCGTCTTTAATTCGAGTCGTTCCATAGGGTAAATTCTCATCAAATAATAATGGTCGTAAGCCGAATACCGAAGTTAACTCAGGCAATATTTTATTAGGCCGGTTAATGTGTTTATTTTGCATGTCTATGGGCATAGTATATCAGGTTAAAGGCCTTATGAAATTATAAACATGAAAAAAGCCGTGTGTTGATAAAATGTTGTTGATGAGGAGTGAAGAACCGGATAGGCTCTAAAATCCGTCAATCACGACATTTATCCATCACACGGCTATTGTCCCTCAGGGCATTACTCACACTATGTGAATAAACTGATCCCCGAGGGACGTCCGCTAGGTTGTTACGCCCAATTACTACTAACTTCGGATTGAATCCAACCTTAATTCCTCTCGAAATAGTTCATCGTCATTGCTGACTATTTTCAAGATTGAGATGTAAATCTCAATTTCGGTCAATGCTGCATCCTGTCGCGACAAGAGCTCTAACTTCACATTGTGAAGGTTCTGTTCGACAACAGCCAAGAGGTGGTTTTCATTTAAACCTTCGTTGACACTCTTTAAGAGCAAATTACGAAATTCCTTTTGGTTAGCAACGGTTTGCTTCAATTGGTTAATCGGCATCTTCTTAAGTTCCTTGGGCTTGATAGGCTCAGGCCTTTCCTTAGGGAGGTGACGATAAGTGTTAAAGCTTCCCAGCCAAATCAGGAACAGCCATCCTAGGGGCAACAATTCCCATGAATTCCAAACCCACGGAGTTGCGACAGGGACACTTATCTTTCCGGCTAGCGCAGCAAGTAACTCTGCAGTGATGATCACTACGATCGCACCTTCCGAGATCACAATAATGGCCTCTAACTTCTTAGCCAGCTTGCTACCCTGATGGGACATATAGAACACCTTACCTACTGACTGACTCTTTGAAAACAGACCGATTGCTAAAACAAGCGCTGCTCCCACAATGCCCCAAGACATAAATACTTTGCCTTGTACTGCCCAGTGGTCAAGTATCCACATGAGGTAACCAATGCTTGTGTAAATCAACATCGGACTGAGATAACTCAGAGCAACTCTGTATTGAAGCTTTGACATGATTTAACACCATCACTTTCGTTAGTAGAAATTGTAAACGTACATCCACTACACAAATTCGAAAATTTGTATTGCGAACTATTATATTAGCATAAAGCTAAGAAAAGTCAATATTTGGCTAA
>PLTT01000016.1 GCA_003164595.1 Candidatus Saccharimonadota bacterium
CTTGCTGTCATGGGATAGTCTCCTTTATATTAACTTGACAACCAAGTCACAATTTAGTATAATATAAAAGTAATTTCGTACATTAGCAGAACAAACACCCAGTGGATAGGTTTTTAGCTTGTTCGCAGGGTGTTTGTTTTATTTAATACCCAATTAACTATGACAGATAACAAATTACCAGAACACAACATAAATTACTCAGTTCATGAAGATGAACTTGATATTTCAGGTCTGCCTGATGCGCAACGATATGCAAGTCAAGAAGAGCCAACTTCGTTACTAGATCCTAGATTAAGTACTCAGCCCAATGTTGCAGAACAGTCAAAGCCACGTAATGTCAAAAAATATATTACGAGGTCAGGATTGGGCTTATTAGCAGTTGGTGGTATTTTCGCTCTAGCTACACAACCAGAGAATGTATTACACGAAGCAGAAAAGGCCGCACCTATAACGCTTCCTGGGATAGTTGCTTCAGAGGTACTGTGGGATGTGGGAGCGGGCTTAATGGTAGTCGGTGCCGGGAAGAACATAGGCAACCCATTAACATTGAGAAATAGATGGGCTGAAGTTGGTAACCAAGCTGCAAATAGCTCATTAACCAAAGCTGGACTTACGATAAATACAGTTGGAGCCTTGGCTTTTACTGGTTTTCTTGTTTATGGCGGAACCAAATTATCTCCTGATTTATGGCCTGGTGTTGGGGGCGTAGCTGGCGTAGACCTAGCCTCGACTATAGCCATAAGGGCACCAATAGTACTTGCTATTAAAAATGCATCTGAAAGGCAATCAAGCTCGGCAAACATTGATCTAAAATCTGAGAAAAAGCGAATAACTTCGGTTAAGGTTCGCCACGCAAAACTAGATGATATAAACAGACTGGCAGAGATCGATCTTCAACTTTTCAAAAAGGCATATGGTCAAGAGACCCCATCACATCAAGAAGTGGCCGATATGCTTGAGAAACGTTATCTCAATAATCCAGACTGGATGTTTGTATCTGAGATTGATGGCAAAGTCGAAGGATTCGTTTCTGCTTTCAGGACTAATGTCCCATCAGAGGACTTTGTATCTTGGGAACAGTCCACAGCAGATGGAACGCTAGATGGCAGGGTAGACCCTAAGGGTAAATATGCTTATGTTACTAATATGACAATTAAATCAGAAGCAGTTAGATTGGGGGCAGAGGGAATGCTACTCGCTAATCTATTTGCTAATGGCATAGAAGAGGGCCTTGAGTACGGTTATTTTATTAGCAGAGTACCTTATTTTAAACGTTGGCTAAAAAGAAGTGGAATGGAGCCAAGCAATGCCGAGGAATTTCAGCTTGCAGCTGAGGCATATGTGAACGCTCGTAGACGAGACGGGACTAGAAGAGATCCAGAGTTAAGAATATATGAAAAACTGGGTTATAGCCTCGAGAGGACAGTCTCGGACGCATTCCAAGACGATGCATCATTAAATTTTGGTGTAATATGTAAGGCAGAGGTACCCCCAACAAACAAGTTAAAAAACATAAAACCAGTCCGATTAGCTTATGCTACAGCCCTTCGTCAATTAGCAAAACATCCTAAGATATTAGAAAAAGTATTATAACAATGCAATTTATAACGGACATTAGTCAACTAGATACAGCAACAAAACATTTTTCCTCACACGAGGAATATAGCGTTGAGTTTTTCCATATATATAGCGATGAAAATATATCGGAGCGGCACATAAAAAGCCTTGAATATCTAGGTGAATTACAGAAAACCTGGTCTTTCCCCTATTCGAGAATTGTATTAATTGATGATTATAACCCTGACGAGAAGATTATTGGCGTGGAAGAGATAATTGCATACCTGGATGCTAACTCCATGCATCCAGATTATTTTGCATATGAAAGTGATCTTATTAATAATGCAAACATCTTATTAGAATCTATAAGAGATGCAAAAACCTACAGAAGCTATACGAAATATATACAACATCATAATAAATATCCATGCTCACTACTGACGGCTTCCTGGTATTTGACAAGGCTTGGATATCTAGACTCAACTACAGTGATAAGAACTACGCACAAATCGGATAACCCATATACTGCCTCAAAAAGATTGATCAATATTTTACCAGATTACTATCAGCCGATAGAGAAGCTTGCTAACCAGTTGATACTTAAAAGTAGCTATTCGGCTGCATCAGATAGAATTGAAGACCTGTTTTACTCCGTAGATCACTAGAGATATTAGTGTCTTCTTAAAATATCTATCCATTTAGTTTGTTAACTATAGTGGAGACGCTTAGAATATATTCATGCTCATGTTTCTAAGTGTGCTTATATCTATAATTTCTGCTGGTATTGTTCTCGCTGGTCTTATGGCATTACTTCGTGGTCCAAAAAGGGCCCAGAATAGGTGGTTCTTCATCTTCACGATTTTTCTTGCTGTCTGGATAGTATCTAATTTCTTGGACAGTAATTTTGTTAACTCGACAACTGATATTTTACTGAAAATAGATTTTAGCTCAATCCTGTTTACGGCCTGGGCTTTACTCCAATTCACTTTAGTTTTCTTAATAAGAAATGCTGACAAAAAGCGTCTAATCCATACGCCGACCTTTACTATTACCAGTTTTTTGCTAAATGTAATGTTCAGTTTGCTGATTTTTTTGAATCTAGTGGTAACAGGGGATATTAGTACTGGGAAATTAATCGTAGACTATATGTCATTATCCTGGGCATACATATTTGTGTTTCTGGCTTATTTCGTTATTGTCTTTATCATTCTTACGCTTAAAAGTCGACGATCTAAGGGTCTAGAGAAATCTGCCGTTAAAATTATTTATATCGGGTTACTAATAGCTCTTTTAACAAATATATTTACGAATCTAATTTTTCCTGAATTATTTAGCGTAAGGTCTACTGTCAAAGAATTGAATATTATTGGATATGGCGGGTTGTTGTTCATGACCTTAATGATCTATATAGCCATTACAACCCAGAAACTATTTGATATTCGTATAGTCATAGCCAGGTCTGTTGGTTACGTTTTATCCTTTGCAGTAATAGTAGTGATTTATGTTACTCCTACTATTCTAATATCAACCCACCTACTAAACTACAGGCTATCTGTAGCTAAAATCCTATACTTAGTCGCTGTTACGTGCATAGTGGCAATATTATTCCAGCCACTGAGAAGCTTCTTTAACAAACTTACAAATAAAGTGTTCTACCGTAATTACTATGAGATCCAAGATGTGATTGATAAACTCGGCAATCTATTGGTGGGTAGTGTTGACCCCGAAGAGATCAAACATAAAACCCTTGAACTGCTTACGGGCGTGCTAAAACCAAGTTATGCCAAATACTTACTGCTAGTTAATGCTAGGGAGGGCGACGAACAAATTATTCATGGGTTATCAATGACAAATAAAGAGTTAATTGATACTGACGAATTATCTAGTTCTGCTAGTAGGCATCTCTATGAGGCTATGGTAAGTAACAATATCGCTCTAGCATTACGTTTACGCACAAAACATGATGTCCTCGGCTATATTATCTTTGGATACCAAAAATCTGGTAGCTCGTACTCTGATGTAGATAAGCGATTGCTAAGCATAGCTGCTGCCGAGATAGCGATCAGCCTACAAAATGCACTTCGTTTTGAAGAGATTCAGCGGTTCAACGTAACGCTACAAGCTAAGGTTGATGAGGCAACTAAAGAGCTTAAGAAGACTAATGAAAAGTTAAGGGCAATAGATGAGACCAAAGACGATTTTATTAGCTTGGCTTCTCATCAATTACGAACACCCCTGTCTATTATAAAGGGTTACGTTAACATGGTTATCCATGGTGATGCAGGAAAGATAAATGAACAGCAAAAAGATTTTCTTGAGTTAGCTATGTTAAGTTCTGAGAACATGGTGAGTCTAGTCACTGAATTACTCAACATATCACGAATAACCTCGGGGAAGTTTAGCCTAGACGTCGGTCCAGTCAATCTAGCAGATGTCGTTGACGCAGAAGTTAAAAAATTAGCGAATATGGCAGATTCAAGGAAAGTAGCTTTAACATTCCACAAGCCTCATGATTTCCCGACACTTCTTCTAGACGAGGAGAAGATTAGACAAGTAATCGCTAATTTTATAGATAACGCCATATATTACTCCAAACATAAAAACGCTAAAATTGACGTTCAGCTGACAAGTGAAGATGATGATATTGTCTTTAAGGTCATAGATAACGGTATTGGCGTGCCTCTTCAAGAGAGAGATCACCTATTTACTAAATTCTACAGAGCGAAAAATGCTAAATTCGTTCGTCCTAATGGCACGGGCGTAGGTTTATATCTGGCTAAGGTAGTTATCAACGAAGAAGGTGGTAATTTAATTTTTGAAAGCAAGGAAGGTGAGGGCAGTACGTTTGGATTTAAATTCAATAAGAATAAAATTATCCAAAATACCAATAAAGCTCAGTAGTTGGCTATTTATATAATGACTTAAGTGGTAAAATCGAAAATATGGGATGTATAAACTTAATAATTAGATAGGTTTTCAATAAATGGATGACAAGAAACGCATACTTATAGTCGATGATGATGACCAGATATCAAAAATGTATACCACGCTTTTGAATATCAAAGGGTTTACAACCGAAAGGGTTAACAATGGCGAAGATGCTATCGCCGCAACGCTAGAGTTTAAACCTGATTTAATTCTTCTAGATATTATGATGCCTGAAATAAGTGGTTTTGATGTAGCGGATATTCTACACAATACCGAAAAGACAAAAGACATACCAATAATAGTACTCACTGCATTAGGCGGCAAAGAATATAGAGATAAAGCCACTGCTGCTGGAGTAGCATATTATTTCGTAAAAAGTGAAGTCGATCTCGATTTGATTGCTGAAAAAATTCAAGAACTCCTTAAGTCATCCTGACATTACTCTAATAGAGTGAATATTCAAACAATGAGGTTCGATTCGAGTAGCATAGAAGACTTTAAACTGGTATTAGCTAGCTAACCGGGGTAATGATTCGTAATAGGGCATTGCTTTTAGGCATGAATCTAACAAGTGCCATATCTGCAAAAACGAACCGGCTATTAGCGGGTTTGAAATAGTAAGGGCATAGGGCTCTGATCCGTATAGAACTATCAAGAGTGAAGATTTGGTAACGCTCCATTCTACGGGCATGTCATAGTCTTCGCTTTTGACCCAAGTTGTTTTCAGATTAGACTGTTTATCCCCTTCATAATTTACCGGACCTTTTATACCATCGGGCAAGATACCGAATCTTTTTAACCCATGCCTACTTGGTAGAGTTCGGAGTTCATGCATAATATCAAAGCCCATGGAGGTTACATCTCGCAGTGAACGAACAAAATATATATCTTCTCCCAAAGCTATCTGATTTCTAAACGAATTCGCAACTGAGGTGTTACCGGTAACTATTTCGACACCCGGCTGTTCAGTATGGGAATAGTATTTAGAAACCAGTTCTTTCATCACCAAAGTAACGGCATTCTCTCTTGCTGTTGCTTCGGCTCTTAGGTTAGCGGCCAGCGAGGCAAGGGCGGTTGGGTTGCTGATTTGATATGAAGTTTTGTTTCCTGAACTTCTGGCAGCCAGTTTAAGTTCAACTAACTTGTCCAATAATTTATAGGCGTTGGTTCGGCTTAATTTGAGCTTAATAGCTGCCTCGGGCGGTGTTATCTCACCCTTCTCGATGAGAAGAGCATACATAGCTGCCTGTGTTTTTGATAGCCCGGTGGCGATTAAACCATTTAGTTCCATAACAACATCGTAGCATAATAATATTAATAAGTGAATACCGTATTCACATAATATGTAAAATAGTATAGTATATAATACTAGAAATGTCATATAACTATTGACAATATAGTCAAACATTGGTATAATCTTTACCATTATGAATAAACCAGAACTGAATAATAATTATGACCCTCGACAATTTGCGTTCGAGGTATTAGAACGATCTAATAACGTTCTAAGATCTGCGGTTGCTATAGTTTCTCCCGAATCACCAGACGCTAATCCTTTAGATGTATTTCTTGCGCCAGGTGAGGTTCGAGCCAATGACCCAAGTTTTAAGGGCACGGCAGACCAAGAAGAAAAATTACGTGATTCTGCTGCAGAACTTGGCTTTGGCAGTGAAACGGACAGAACTATGAGCGAACTTGGTCTTCAGGGTGGAGCTGTTATCTTAGAAGGCGGACAAGCCCATAAAATACAGGCCGAAGCCTTAGTTGTAGCCGAAGACGAATCAGCTAATCCATCATCTATTATATTTTCAGCTTCCCCGAATCGTAAGATTAGTAATGACGAACAGCAATTTATGGCTGAATTTCTCGGTACTGATAAGTTGAGCGTCGGGGCTACTGAGTACGAAATAGCGGCTCAAATCGCTAGTAAAATTACTGGATTCGAAAAATCAGAGACCGATGTACAAATCCCCTATAACTACAATATAGACAATAAATTTATTGTAACTAGCGGCTCAAATAATCAGCTAACAATTATTGGAAAAGTTGGAGCTGCACCGGTCATACTCTTAAGAGTAGACCGCGAGAACTATACTGGTGAAAATGGAAAAACTAAGTATAGAAACCAGCCGGACAGCGCAGATATTATCAGGATTGTCGATACCTTGCTAAGAATTGATAATGACGAATCAACTCCCATAGCTTTCGTAACGAGCGGGACCTATCGGCCCTCTCGTGAAGTTGACGGTGCTAGAGCGGCATTAGCTATTGCTAATCGTAAGGTTGGCGTGCCAACTTATGGTACGGCACTTATGGCCCGAGTTAAGGGTAATCCATTATTGGCAACTGGGGGACCAATTAATCAATTACCTGGCGAGCTTCACATGATGGCGGTTAAAGTTCAGAAATTGAAAGAAGAAATAGAAAACCTTTAGGGCGGTAATAACCTAGCGACAATTAAGCAGGCGTACTCATGAAATACGAAATCCTGTCCGCTCGGGATAATAACCCTTGATCTTACGTGAGACTCGCGGGTCGGCTAAGTGACTCTTTTAATCCAAGTGCTCATATAGTAATAATTGTTCAACACTGCGATAATAGACATAAGGGTTATAATTTACTAAATCTTATGTCAACCAAATCAGATATACAAAAGCTAACTACTGACGAGCTATTTAATAATCTCAAGACCTCAAAAGATGGTTTATCTGCTGGTGAAGCGAAGTTGCGTCTAGATAAGTATGGATCCAATATACTAAAGAACGAATCGAAGGCAACAATCCTCAAATTACTTCTCGGGCAATTTAAGAGTGCCCTTATATATTTGCTCGTTCTCGCATCATTGTTGTCATTCATATTGGGTGATTTGAGCGATGCATTCATAATTTTAGCGATTCTAATAATCAATACGAGCCTTGGTTTCTATCAACAATATCGGTCTGAGAACGCTGTGGCTAAGCTCCAGAAACTGGTTAGTAAGGAAGCCCTAGTAAAGAGAGACGGCAAAGAAACTCTTATAGTCGAACATCTTATCGTACCTGGAGATATTGTTATATTGCGAGAAGGGGATGTGGTACCGGCAGATGTTAAACTCATCCATACTGATGATTTAAGTGTTAATGAGTCTCAATTAACTGGTGAGTCGGCTCCGGTCGGAAAGTCAATCAGCGGGGCTAACTCTCTTGTTTATGCGGGGAGTATTGTTGAGCGCGGGGAGGGAGAGGGCGTAGTCTATGCTACCGCAAAGAATACGGAAATTGGCAAAATAGCTCACTTATCTTCTAGTACCATAAGAACTACTCAATATGAAAAGTCCTTGTCGGCATTTAGCTCTTTTCTTGTTAAAGTAACTTTCCTAACTCTAATAATTGTATTCGTCTTGAAGCTAATCATTACGCATGACGCTTCACACATAACTACTCTTGGTCTGTTTGTGGTTGCGCTAGCAATTACTGTTGTTCCAGAGGCTATGCCGGTTATCGTAACCGTAACACTATCGTCAGGTGCCATGCGTCTTACAAAACAACACGTCATCGCCAAAACTCTAACAGCGGTAGAGGATCTCGGAAATATTACTCTTTTATGCAGCGATAAGACTGGTACCTTAACCGAGAACCGCCTGACGGTTAAAAACCTGATAGCCGATGATAAGATATTATTTCAGAAATTAGCAATTGCCAGCCTAGAGTCACTAGATGAAAAAAGAAAGAAGTTTCAATCATCTTTCGATAAAGCTTTTATTGACTATGTACCCGAAGATGTTCAGTCAGGAACCCGAGGTTATGAACGTCTCCAGGAGCTGCCTTTCGATCCAGCCGCCCGTCGAAGAAGGGTTGTATATAAGGATGGCAACAAAACATATTTGGTTGAAGTGGGCTCAGCTGAAACTCTTTTATCTATTTCTAACGAGCCAAAAACAGAGCAATATCTAAAAATTATCAGGGAAGATGGCAAGAGTGGATTAAGACACCTTGGGATAGCTTACAAAGAACTTAAATATACTTCATCTGATGAGTTTGACATCATGAAGCACGAGCAAAACTTACATTTTGTTGGTTTTGTTGCGCTCGAAGATCCTCTGCGACCAACCACAAAGCACACCATCGCATTTGCTGAAAAGTTGGGGGTTGCTATTAAAATTCTTTCTGGCGACAGCAAAGAAGTCACTGAGTACGTAGCTAGGGAAGTTGGATTAATAGATTCTAAACAGACGGTCTATACGGGCGATGAACTTGAGAAAATGTCCGATAGCGAATTCAGTCGGGCTGTGCAGGATAACAATGCGTTTGCGCGCTTAAATCCTGAACAGAAATATCACATCATTGAAATTCTTAAACTAAACAATATCGTTGGTTATCAAGGGGATGGTATAAATGATGCTCCGGCACTGAAGTTGGCTGACGTGGCTATTGCTGTCAATAACGCCACTGATGTAGCCCAAGACAGTGCAGATATTCTGCTACTCCGAAACGATCTAGGTGTAATTATAAATGGAATCAGTTCCGGTCGGGCAATATTTACCAACATAAATAAATATATTCGTTTTAGCATGGTATCAAATTTTGGGAACTTTTTTGCTATATCGGCTCTCTATCTTATCTCTAGTGCAAGTTTGCCCTTACTGCCAATACAACTGGTTTTAATTAGTCTACTAACCGACCTGCCTTGTATTACGATCGCGACAGACAATGTTAGCCCGGATGAGCTGATACGACCCAATAAATTTAATGTCCATTCACTAATGTTTATTTCAATGTTTCTGGGTACGATAACGGCTTTGTTTGAAATCATGTACTTTGCAATCATAAAAGGCCAGCCCACTGGCATAGCTCAGACTGGACTATATCTATTCTTAATATTGACGGCACTGATAGTTATCTTCTCAATACGCAACAAAGATCATTTTTGGCGAGCCCAACGATTATCCAAAGCCATGGCATTATCTTTCGCCATAATAACTCTTATTTCTGTAGTTACTATATATATTGGTCTGACAAAAAGACTGTTCTCATTCAGCTCATTACCTATGGGCATATTGGGAATGACAGTTGTCATAACCCTTTTTTACGTTCTGGTATTGGATACCGTTAAAATCTGGTTTTATAAGTCTAGTATTGGCGCGAATTTATAAGTCGGGTTGGCCGCTAAAGAGTCTAATTTGGCGAAAGATAATATATAAGTTGACCGGCTGTGCCGTCATTGGTAATTGTATTATCGGCCATATCACCGTTACCAGTAGTCTTATCTGTAGTTCCAGAATCACCATAAATAAAGATTGGTTTTGAACCGCCAACTGCAACTATCTCGACGTGTCCGCCATTGTAGTCGAAGAATGCCACATCACCCGCCTTGGGAGTGTAGTCATAGGCCGAGTGATAGGTAAATCCTTGGTTCTCAATATAAGGAGCATAATATTCATCCCAACCATCTCGCTCACCATTTTCAAAAGGGTATCCGGCCTGCTTATAAACATAGCTGACAAAATCTGCACACCACTCCTCATAGCTATTACCGTCGGAATAAGTATTGAGCAGGGTATTGTGGCTGACAGTGCCTGATTGCCATAGAATCCATTGCTGTGCAGCAACACAGGCAATTTTATCTCCCTGAGAGCCTCTGCAGCCCAAAAAGGCCCCGCTAGTGGATTGGCTGCTATATGTTGCGGGCATCCAGGCTTCAAGTGGCTGTGTAAGGTGCGTGCAGCGACCGAGGATTAGCTGCTCGTTTGTTTGATCATTGGGTATCTCTAAACAGTCGGTACTGGCCGGATTTTCATAACCATCAATGGCAGCGACCCAAACCTGTCCCGGCTTACCGCTGCACGGATTGGACACTACTTTGTCGTTGACAGTCGTCCCATTATTTAAAACTGATAAACAAGACTTCTTGTCGTGAACTAAGCTGCTACCGGTTGCTATCCAATTCTGGGCGTCTGTTCCATTGCACTGCCAGCTATCAACTACGGCATTCACGGCCGAACTGTCTTGATGGGCGTCCAGGCAATACCCGTCTATACCAGATTTAATTTCGGGTATTGATGAGGAAATATTAAAAGTTGCAATCTTAAATGTTAAGAATGCGGCGACTATCACTGCCAGGTATATTATAAATTTCCTGAAACGGTGTTTATTTGGCTTCTTCGTTGGGGCGCTGTATCTTCTTTGGGTTGTTGAATTCATAATGATCGGCTAATCGATGAAACTTATTTGTTTAAAATAACGTAGGTAAAATTATAACCCATATTAACCCCCAATACTGAATATCTGATGCGAGAATATCTAAAATGATTACTAGATAGCCCGGCAATATTTCAGGCAAACTTAAGCTAAGATCGGGTATACTATCCACATGCTCATTTGTTGTGAGCATTTTTTGTTTAGCGGTAATTTCTTTTAGCCAGTGATACGAAGCAAAGTTGCAGAAAATTTATGCAATATAATTGTTATCCCAATAACTCGAGCATAAACCGAATAATAATTTTTTATTCAGCCAAGCCTATTATAAAATGGAGTAACAGAATGACTCAAATTAAGATAATTTATGGATAGAAGTGGTCAGCCACGGCGTGCTAGGCAGCAGCAAAGCATGGATGGTTTTTCTGCGCCCCGAGTTCGCAGCAAGCCTGTTTTGCATCACCCAATTACGAGACCCCAGCTAGCTCCCGTAGCCCCAACCATTGCTCTTCCTGAAATGCCTGCCGCAGCCAAACTACCTAGGAATGCGGCCAGGGTAGATAGTAAAAAAAGAAAAATAAAAAGAAAATGGTCTCGTCGTAAAAAGGTATTAATTACCATATTAATTATTGTTGTGGCGCTACTTGGCGTTGGTGGATACTACGGATCACGTATCATCGGTAATATCGATAAAGTTTTCCACGGCAATATATTTTCTGACACTAAGGCTCTTTTTAGTACAACTACACTAAATGGTGAGAACCAGGGCAGGATTAATATACTACTGGCCGGTGATTCTGCCGATGATATAGGGCACAGCGGGGCAGACCTAACAGACTCTATTCTCATTGCCAGCATAAACACCAAGAACCACACCGTCTTTTTGTTAAGTGTCCCAAGAGACCTATGGGTCTATGTCCCAGGCATGAACTCATACGAGAAAATTAACGCCGCCAACACCGTGACTGATTTCAGCCAAACTGGCTATCCAAGCGGTGGAATGGGCCAACTTCAGCAGATTATTGAAACTCAACTAGGTATCCCCATCGATTATTATGCACTTATGGATTATGGCGCATTTCGCGATAGCGTAAATGCAGTTGGTGGTGTGACGATTAATATTCAGAGTTCCGATCCAAGAGGCCTTTACGACTGTAGTATTGATTATAGTAATAATAAACCTCTCGTGGACTACACGAATGGCTTGCATACACTGGACGGCGAACAAGCCTTGGATTTGGCTCGAGCTAGAGGGGATTGTTATGATTCGTATGGTTTTGCAGACTCAGATTTTCAGCGCACTAAAGACCAGCGCGAAATGTTTATAGCCATTTCCGAAAAAGCTAAGACATTAGGTATCATCAGTAATCCTGCAAAAGTTAGTGATCTATTTAGTGCCCTTGGGAATAATGTAGAAACAAACCTGAGCCTCCCAGATTTACTGGCGCTTATAGGACTAACTAAGGATATTAATCCTGCAACAGCACAGTCATATTCCTTTAGCTCAACTCTTACGGGTGGTTCCAGCCCAGTATTAACCGATTATACAGATCCAAGCTCAGGTGAAGAAGCTCTCATACCAACTGCTGGTATAGGTAACTACTCAGCCTTGACACAATACTATCAACAGCTAGCTTCGAATAACCCGGTCGTTAAAGAAGGCGCAAGTGTAGTTATTCTAAATGGCAGTAATGTAGTTGGATTAGCTGCAAAAGAGAAGACAGCGCTAGAAGCAAAGGGCTTTAATGTTGCGTCCGTTGCTGATGCATCAACAGAGTATCCGTCGACGATGATTGTTGATAATTCAAACGGTGCCGATCCTAACTCCCTTAAATTACTCAAGCAATTATTCCCGGGTACTACCGTAACAACTGACACTTCGCCAACCGAGGCCACCGAGGCTCAGGGCTATAGTGATACTTTCGTAGTTATTCTTGGTGAAAACTGGAATCCAACCACACAATAAGATCTATAAATATGACCTTTTAGCCGTATCAACGATGGGGCTTATGGTCTTGGCATAAGGTTGGGTCGAAGAAATTTACACCATGTTAATAGTTTTTTCACTGTAATGGTAGCGCTTATGTTATTATAAGTTATAATAAAATCGTGGAAATCAGATGGAAGAAAAACCCGATAATAATCTAAAAAGTCCCACTATCGTATCTTTGAAAAAGGCTTTTAACAAAAGACCAGCTTTAGTCTATTCTGGCCTAGTCATTATTATTATAGTTGTTGTTATCTTAGTGAGGCATAATAGTAAGACTGTCTTCACTATCGACGGGACAGCCTATAATCAATCATACGTAAACCCAATTGCTGTTTTTCCGACGGTTTTTCTACACGGATCAAATAACACTGCATATAGATCTATTCTCAACATGATCGAATACAAGACCGTAGCCAACAATCTGCATATAACTACTACTGCTAGTCAATTGAATACCCAGCAACAAGTACTTAACGGTGAATACGGAGCATTTACTAAGATACCAAGCTACAAAACATGGTCAAACCTCGTTGCGCAATACAAAGCAATACAGTATAAACTGAGCACCCAATACCAAAATAACGCGTATCAAGGATATAGTTTTATTTTTTGGTTTGGTAACACGATCGATGGAGGTCCGACATATACACCGCCAAATGCGGACAATACGACAATATATAACCAGGCTAAAACTTACGCTCTAGGCAGGGCTAATTACTATTATGGGCAGCTAAAGACTAATAAGATGACTCTAGCTAAGGCTTACGGCGCGGTCGTCTCAGACCCGAAATTGTTAGTCAACTCTATCAGCAACCCAAGCGTGAATTTCGGAACCTACATCTACTTACCCTGGACTACTCAGGTGTATTATCAAGATGTGATTAATTATATACAAGCTCAGAAAACAACAGGACTAAGTTCCGTAAAAACCGGTACGATCTATGCCGGTTCACCGAATTACCAGAAAAAAGACGCATATTATTACTTTGTTAATATCAATAAAATTAACGTTTCACCAATAGACTTTAACCAGGCCCTTAAGTCACTCAAAGTTAGTTACCGAGGAGCAAATTAATGGCAGAAAGAAAACTTTTAACTTTCGGGACTCATAAATCAAATAACCACAAGGGCTTCCTGTTCGTATTATATTTTAGTTTCATATTAACAGCAGCATTGATAATGTTGAATAGCGGAGCAAACAGGGTATTTGCGGCATCCCCAGTAACTTGTGGTATTAATACTGGTAATAGCACAGATTACGCAGCGGCTGTTATTGAACTACAGGTACAATCATCTGACTCTTCTGTCGCTCCGGTTACGGCACAGGGCGCTAGTGCTACGATAACCGACAAAGTCGAATACCCAAATGGCAGGAGTAATATCCTGAGTTATGACGTGACTACACAGAAAATTGTTTCAGGACCCCAAGATTCCGTCACTTTAAGCCAGCATTCAGGTATAACATGCCAAAATCCTAATAATGGCAACACCTATGTGAACCCCGTAGTACTAGCCTATACAACTGGGGCTACTAGCAGTATTGGTGGCTATGCTAGCCCGGGGTCGTATGTGCTTGATTGTGATGAACTCGCGAGCGGTGGTGCTTTAGCTACGTTTAGCATAACTGGTAGCGGTACTCCAACTAACGCTACTGCTGGAGGAACTTGGGATACGCAAACAATTCAGCCCGCAAACGGCGGCACTGCGTATACTATAGTCACATATAAGGAGAAGCAGGCTCTAGTGCCGTTGACCGGTGAAGTTGATGAGAATTATGCTCATAATGGATTACCTGGCGCCGAGGTATGGTTGACTGACTCAACAACCCCCAAATATACCGGCCCATTATATACTGTACAGACTGGTCCTACAGAGGGTATCTATTCTACCTCCATACTCACGGGTGATCATTTTCAAATTGATATGACTCATTTTACTAATCCTAGCGGTTATTCTGGAGCATACACTGACCCTAATTTATCATCGACGGCTTCAAGGTATAACTGCAACTCTTCGGAATACCCAAATCAGGTGGCTGGATCAAGCCCGAGTAATTCGTCTTGCACGGACATACGCAGCGTTACCAACGACGCATACAATTTTATTTATAATTCTTCTTCGACATCTAGTTGTGGCGGCCTGTCATCGTCGGGTTCTGGTTCAACGTATACGGTGTCTGCTTCCTATACCACGGCTAATGGAGTCAGCTATAAGAGCGTAAGCTTCAACTGGGGCGATGGCACCACGATTTCTGGGGGAACGAATTCCAATGGTGTAGTAAGGTCAGCTCCACATACTTATAGCGGCTCCGGAACCTACGCAGTAATAGCCACGCTTAGCTTTAACAGTTCCTCAACTTCAACATGCCAGACTACTATTATCGTAGGTGGCGGGGGGAACCCTACCGCACCTATACTTGCATGTACTGCTGGAGGTGGTGCATATAACATAACGCTTAATACCAATCCGACACCGACTGGGGGTTATATTGGCGCAGGCTATCCTTCTCCCACACTTTGGTTCACTTCAAGTGGTGGGTTTGACTCTGATGCCAATCACGGATTGAGCCTAGCCCCTTACTCGGATCAAACATCTCAACTTATTGTTGATGGAAATTCCAGCCTAGGCCTCCCGTCATCTGGCCCAACTGATTTTACTGGGTCTAATTCGAATATAGGTGGCCTTACATACCCAATAAATAATTCCGCTGGCGTATACAATGTAAATTATGAGGCAAATATAGTATCTGTCATATCTAACCCAGCCTATCCTAACGACCCAGTTATTACCCAACAGACACCAACTCCCCCAGTGGTCTATCAGACGGAAACGCAGAACCCCGTCCCAGTATTTACGACCACAGCTGACATAGGAAGTCCAACGAGCGCATACTACACGAAAGAAGTTGTCACCACTACGTACATCTATACCAACACAGTTACCGGGCCTAACACTTCGGAGGGGACAGTCACTGGTTCGAGTAGGCCTACTCTTGGATCTAATGAAACGTCGGCAGGTCCTATAGCTCTTGCTTCGTCTACTACTAGTTCGCAACCAATAACTTCATCCACCGTAGGCACAGACCCAACCATTCAGACAATCACCTATGAAAATTCAACTACAAATACATATACCGAGCCAACCACGATTACTACGCCGGGTACTACTACTTCGGGTACTACTACCTATTCTTGTTCGCCTGGTTGGTCAGGACCCAGTGGAGGTAGGTGTTCTAGGGTGGAAAAGAACGGCACGACGACTTATACTGGTGAGACTGCTACTACCTCACCATCAACTACCAGCCCCTCAACGACTACTCCTAGCTCGGAATCGTCTCAAACCGTAACTGATAATTATCAATATATCGTAACCATCACTACAACCACCACCACAAACACCAACACCACTAACTGGATAACCTATGCGACCAATCCGACAGTTTCATGTCCTGCTGCTACGATCCAAATTGCCGATCAACCATACATGAAGGTTTACGGCGGTGATGTGGTAGCGGGCAGTGGTTTTGCATCAGGATCAGGCACTAGTTGTACTGAGCCAACATCTTCAAGTATCATTGGCTGGAATTGGCCTCAGCCACCCAAATATAGCGGCGCGGGTGATGAGTTTGCGGCATATGCCTTAGGAAATATTAATGGTTTTGCTACTAATCAGGCTTCGGCTAACGGGGGAGTCACGGCCCTATCATTCGCCAATAATAACCCCAATAATAATAACCCGTCATCTGGACTTTTCGGTGGATACTTTGTCCCAGTAAATTGTGCTCCTGATTTCTTCGGTACCATGCCAACGAGCACTATCTCACCCGTACCATCAAGTCCAAACAATTTAACAACCCAGTCTTACTACAGTGGAAGTGGTGTAACAATCAACGGTGGAAACGTTCAGGACAGTCAACATCCGACAATTTATGTAGCCGGAAATGCGTATATTACTGGAAACATTAACTTAGGCACTAACCCTGGCGGAAATTGGAGTAGCATCAGTGCTATCCCGTCTTTTGAGCTTATAGTTAAGGGCAACATATATATTGATCCTGGCGTAACTAATCTAGATGGCATCTATGTTGCTCAAGGCGGCACTATTTATGATTGCGCAACAGCCTCTGGCCCAGTTAGCATTAATGACTCTTCGTTCTATGACACCTGCAACAATAAACTAACAGTAAACGGGTCTTTCATTGGCACCAACGTAGATCTAATGAGGACTAACAATACGCTTTACCAGAGTAGTTCTGATAGCTCTAATGCCGGCGGTGGTTCATCTAGCAACGCTGCTGAAGTCTTTAATTATAATCCGGTAATTTGGCTTGGTCTAACTACCAATAATACAAATTTGAATAACTACGATTCTGTCACCAGTCTTCCGCCCGTCTTATAGAATTTATTTTTTGTCTAAACTTACGTAACGCTTATGATATAATTTTATTAATATGAGTATTTTGAGTGGGGTATCAGACTTTTTCGGACTCGATATCGACGATACGGCTATACGTATAGTCCAGTTGCACGGCTCTTCGAACCCCAAGACACTGGTTAAATACGCTTATCAACCAATAGATACGAGGTTAGTTATAAGTGATGCCCCAGCAGACCAAGAGAAGCTCTTAAAGGCCATTAGTGGTTTGTTAGCCCAAGCAAATATGTCAACAAATAATGTTGCTGTCGCCATATCATCTCAAAAGGTATTTACGACAGTCGTTGATATTGATAGACTACCCGCCAACGAACTGGCAAAATCGATTCGTTATCAGGCCGATTCGCTCATACCAACTCCCGTGGCTGAATCAAAAATTGACTGGGCGCTGCTCGGAGATTCACCAGTCGATAAGAGCAAATTGGAGATTCTTTTGTCTAGCGTTGCCAATAACTATGTTGAGCGCCAATTGGAGATGCTGGAATCGATAGGTCTTAATGTTATAGCTTTTGAACCGGACAGCATGGCTGTCGCCCGAGCGCTTATTGCTCCCGATAGTAAAGAGGGGCAAATAATACTAGATATGGGGGCTATAGGTACCAATATAATTATCTATGCAAATGGTTCTCCGCATCTAACACGAAATATTACGACTGGCTCACAAGCAATATTCCGTGCAGCAACTGAGAATCTAAACGTCGACAATGATCAGGCCAATCAGTACGTCATGAAATTCGGGCTTAGCGAGGATAAACTTGAGGGGCAAGTATATAAAGCCCTGATAAATATCGTAGATACATTATGTGCAGAAATTGAGAAATCCATCAAATTCTTTACTTCCAGGTACCCAAACATAAAACTTGAACGGATAATAGTCACAGGCTCAGCCGCCACATTACCAGAATTTCCGCTATACATTGCTAATAGATTCGGCATAAATGTTGAAATAGGAAATAGTTGGCGCAATGTATCATATTCTCCATCCAGACAAAATGAATTATTAGCTCTATCGAACCTGTTTAGTACGGCCGTTGGCCTAGCAGAGAGGTTAGAATGATTCAGTTTAATCTATTACCAGACGTAAAGCTACAATATGTAAAAGCTAAGCGAGCTCAAGACATCGTAATATTGGTTTCAACAGTACTAATTGCTGTTTTCTTAGCAATCTTTGTGATCCTCTATGTGTATGTTTCGATTATCCAAAAGAACCATATCAAGAACCTGTCCAACCAGATAACCTCCAGCACGCAACAAATAACCAGTAATTCAAATCTTAACAAAATCTTAACAATTCAGAATCAGCTGGAATCATTGCCGTCTTTATACAACGGGCGACCGGCGACTACTCAACTACTACCGTTCGTAAATCAGCTAACTCCCTCCAAGGCAACGATATCGACGTTAGCGGTAAACTTCGTACAAGATAGCGGATCGATCGCAGGCAATGCTGATAGTCTAGCTACAGTTAATACTTTCGTGGATACTCTTAAATTTACGACATTCACGGCGGGAAGTATTAAAGGGACCAATGCCTTTAGTGGTGTAGTTCTAACAAGTTTCGCCCAAACAACAACACCGGTTGGGTTTAGTTACTCAATAGCATTCTCTTATAATCCAGAGATATTTAATGAATCAGCGCAAGCCACACTTTCTGTGCCAAATCAAATAACTACACGGTCAATAACGCAGCAACCAACAGATCTATTCTTAGGTACATCGTCGGGGAATAAATAATATGGCAAAGAAATTACCAATTACTAAACGGAATTTAATAGATAAAGCCGATAGAAGGATGCTTACATTCGCCGGGATCGCTGCGTTTGTAGTTATTTTCTCAATAATATCCAGTAAGTCATTATTGTCACAACTAACTTATCAAAACCGATTGGCTAGTGCCAACCAGACTGCTCTTGACCAGCTAATAACTGATACTTCTTCTGAGCATTCACTAGTTAGTTCATACCAGTTATTTACGAGCTCGCCAACAAACATTATTGATGGAACCTCAACTGCTCAGGGACTGAATGATGGTAATAATGGGCAAATAATTCTTGATGCCCTGCCTAGTAAATATGATTTTCCGGCCATGATTACAAGTGTTGACAATCTGTTGTCAACTTCTGGCGTAGAGGTTACCGGCATCAGCGGCCTTGATGAACAAATTGCCCAACAAGCTGACCAGACTAGCTCAAGCCCATCGCCGGTGCCGATGACATTTCAATTTACCGTAAGTGGTTCATACCAGAATATCCAGAGTCTGTTTGATACGTTCCAGCGATCTATTCGACCTTTTCAGTTTCAAAATGTATCATTTCAAGCAAGCACGAGCTCAACCAATCAGACAAATCTTACGCTAACTGCCACAGCTCAAACTTTTTATCAGCCTGAAAAAATATTTAATATCACTACTGAGGTTGTCCAATGAAACAGAAAAATATAGTCACACTAGTTATTATCGTGTTTTTTGCCGGCATTGTTTCTATGCTGGCTTCAAAATATATTTTTGCTACATCCTCAGACAGACAACAAACTGCAGAAGTTATACCGGCTATCACGTCAGACTTTCCAACTCCAAGTTCAACATACTTTAATTCTCAGTCAGTCGACCCAACTCAGTTAATTCAAATTGGGACATCAACTAATAGTACCCCTTTCAGCACCCCCACGCAGTAGATATGGAATAGGCTACTAAGATGAGCGTATTATCTGCAACTTTACAAAATCAGATCAGTGACAATCTTCTTCAAGATGGTTTATTATCTAAAACTTCACTTGATCAGATACAGATCGACTCCAAGAACAAACACATTCCATTACTGAGCCTTTTGGTTAGTGAAGGCCACATATCTAGTGAAGACCTAACTAAATATACTGCCAGGGCTAACAAGCTGCCTTACGTTAACTTGAGTTCCGCAGTAATCGATCCAACCATACTTGAACTCTTACCTAAAGATATAGCAGAACACTACATGGCAATCCCGCTCGGTGAAATCGATGAGCATCTCGTAGTCGCCATGCTAGATGCTGATAACATTCAAGCCATAGACTTCCTGTCAAAAAGAATCGGGCGGTCACTTAGAGTTTATGCCGCGAGCGAAGAGGGCATCAGGCAGGTCATGAAACAATATAAGGTTAAACTTGATGCATCTGTTACTAATGAAGTAAATGAGGAGCTGGGTGAATTAGATCAACCACCCAATGGCAATAATGCGAACGCCCCACAGACAGTTAAGCCCGCTAGCAAGAATATTAAAACTATTGTTCAAGATTCGCCAATTAGCAAAGCCCTCTCGACGATATTAGAGTACGCTGCCACTAATAGGGCCAGTGACGTTCATATCGAGCCTTATGCTGACTCTTTGGTTATTCGCTGCAGGATAGACGGTATTCTAAAAGAAATCATGAAATTACCTAAAAGTCTCGAGCCTCCATTAATATCTAGAATAAAAATATTGTCCAACTTGAAAATTGATGAGCACCGCATCCCACAGGACGGAGAGTTCACTATAATAGTTGCCAAGCGCGAAATTGATCTAAGAATCGCTATAGCGCCTGTTATTTGGGGTGAACAAGTCGTAATTCGGTTGTTAGATAAAACTGGAACTAGCTTAAAGCTTGAGGATATGGGCTATAGTGGCAGGTCTCTGAGAGTTATCAGACACGGTATCGCGCAGACAAATGGAATGGTACTGACTAGCGGGCCTACGGGTTCGGGTAAATCTACAACTTTATATGCTTTGCTCCAAGAACTTAAAAACGAGACGGTGAATATTGTTACGCTGGAAGACCCAGTAGAATACAAAATGGATGGCATTAATCAAATACAGGTCAATCCTGATGTAGGTCTTACTTTTGCGACTGGTTTACGATCGATCTTACGCCAAGATCCTAACATAATCATGGTAGGGGAAATTCGTGATCATGAGACCGCTGAACTAGCAGTCCAAGCGGCTTTGACCGGTCACTTGGTATTCAGTACTCTCCACACTAATTCTGCGGCAGGTATCTTGCCTCGTCTTCTAGACATGAATATAGAACCATTCCTAATTGCCAGTACGGTAAGAACTGTTATCGGCCAACGACTAGTCAGAACACTTGGAGAAAAAACACAAACCTACCAATCGAGTCCGGTTGAAACGGCTGCCATTAATGCTACGATTGGCCACTTGCTGCCGCCCACTGAAGCCGATATACAAAGAGTAAGTGAAGATCTTGGCTTTCCAAACTTGCCAGTTCGTAATGAAAATGCTTATACTTTAACTAAGGGTGCAGGAAAAATTAATGCATCTCAGGGGTACAAAGGGCGGATGGGTATCTATGAAGCCTTTGAGGTAAGCCCGAAAATCCAGGACTTAATCTTAAAACGGGCAACTAGCGCTCAAATACAGGCTGTGGCCCAGGAAGAAGGTATGGTTTTAATGCGTGAAGATGGGTATCTGAAAGCATTGAGTGGCCGTACAACCATAGATGAAATTAACAGAGTGGCTTCTGCGGATGCCGAATAGAAATAAGGTGGACAATGCAAGAACAACCTAAGATTGAAGTTCTACTAGAAGAAGTTCTAAGACGAAAAGCTTCCGATTTACATATTCAAGTTGGCATGCCACCAATGCTTCGTGTTGATGGAGCTTTACTACCAGTGGCGGGTTCACCGGCGATCACCGAAGAAGCGATTGAAGCTCTTATTTTCTCTGTACTTGATGAGGAACAAAAACAAATTCTCATAAAAGATAAAGAGTTTGATTTTAGTTTTGCTTTCGGTGACTTGGGTCGTTTTCGTGCTAATGTTTTCCATGAACGGGGTAATTTAGCAATTGCACTGCGTTTAATACCAAACGAAATATTGACTATCGAGCAGCTTGGATTACCTTCAGTTGTTAATAATTTTGCAAATTATCCCCGAGGTTTAGTATTGGTCACTGGCCCAACTGGCTCAGGTAAATCAACTACATTGGCGGCAATGATCCATAAAATAAATCAGGAGCAAGCAAGACACATTATTACCGTTGAAGACCCGATCGAATATACCCATAAATCATTAAAGTCTATAGTCGTTCAAAGAGAAGTACACTATGACACTTTCTCTTTCAGCGGAGCACTTCGTTCGGCGCTTAGAGAAGACCCTGACGTTGTCCTGATTGGTGAGATGAGGGATCTTGAAACGATAGCAAGTGCTATAACTATCGCCGAGACAGGTCACCTGGTTTTTGCAACACTCCATACAAATTCAGCTAGCCAATCCGTAGATAGAATGATAGATGTATTCCCGCCACATCAGCAACAACAGGTTCGTTCGGAGTTATCCAATATATTAATGGCTATATGTTCTCAGACTTTGATTCCGGTTATTGGTGGAGGCAGAATTGCCGCAGCCGAAATACTCATCGTTACACCAGCGGTACGCAATATAATTCGGGAAGGGAAAAGCCACCAGCTTGAGGCGGTGATCCAAACTGGCGGGGAATTTGGCATGCAATCCATGGACAATACTCTAGTCGGCTTGATAAAAGCCGGTACAATAACTTATGACGAGGCGCGTACTCATGCTGTTGATTTAAATGAACTAGACAGGCTAATGAGAGCTTAGCTATGTTTTTATATCAATATACTGCGCGTAATGCAACTAGTGGCGAGAGTGTAAAATCTACTGTTGAAGCTGAAAATGAGAATGAGGCGGCCAAGTTATTGCAAAAACAGGGCTTGGTTCCTATTGACATTAAACTAGACCGGGGCTCAAATTTGGGGGTTTTAGGGAAATACTTCAATCGGGTACGGACCAAAGATCGGATACTTTTTTCGCGACAATTAAGTACGCTAATTAACGCTGGATTACCGCTCATACAGTCAATGCGCAACGTTGCCGATCAGACTACTAGCAAGTCACTAAAAACAGTCATTGAAGGGTTGATTACAAGCGTTGAAGGCGGTTCATCACTCTCCGCGGCTGCGGCAAAATATCCCGAGGTATTCAATAAACTGTTTATAAGTTTGGTGGCCGCTGGTGAAGTGTCAGGCACGCTAGATAAGGCATTGGAGCGATTGGCTGATCAACAAGAGAAGGACGCGGATATAATTAGTAAGATTCGCGGGGCAATGATGTACCCAATTATTGTCCTGATAGTCATGTTTGGCGTAATTGCATTTATGGTAATTAAGTTATTGCCAGCTGTCCAAAATCTTTATAGTACTTTCCCAGGCGCGCAGTTACCGCTTATAACTAGGATATTACTCAGCATGGTGCATGCCTTTACGCACTACTGGTGGCTAGTTACTATAATTTTGGCAGTCTTGATATTCCTGTTTCTGAGATGGCGGAAAAGCTCAGGTGGTAGAAGCGTGATAGACAGAGTTAAAATGCGCGCAGGGCCGATTGGGAAGCTGTTTATGAAAATATATATGTCTAGATTCTCGCGTACTGCTTGTACATTAGTAGGTAGCGGAGTTCCACTACTCCAAGTGCTTGATATTACCGGCGACGCGGTGTCCAATGTTCACATTCAGAATTCTTTGAAAAAGGCTGCTGATAAGATTAAAGGCGGTGCTGCTTTATCTGATGTATTAAGCAAAGATCCTAATTTTCTCCCACTGGTGCCAAGTATGATCCGTATAGGAGAACAATCAGGTACGCTGGAACAGATGCTAGATAAAGTGGCAACTTATTACGAAAAGGAAGTAGACCAAGAGGTTAACAATATTAACTCCTTAATTGAACCAATATTGATGGTTATATTAGGAGTTGCCGCGATTCTTATTGTTGTTGCAGTTTTACTCCCCATTTATGGTCTGGCAAACCAGTCAAGCCTATCTGGTGGTTAGGCCAGTTTACGGCTATTGCATTTATTAATACTATCAACTACTATGTACAGCATAAGCATAATAATAAGCAAAGGGGCACTTGCAAAATGAAATCTAAGCAAATTAATAAATCTCAAGGCTTCACAATAATTGAAACCTTGATAGTCCTTGCTATAGCAGCAACTATTTTCCTAGTTGTTTTTCTGGCAGTCTCGGCACTAAATCGGAGCAGTCGCAACACGCAGCGTAAAGACGATGCAGCTGCAGTTATTGCAGCATTTAGTGATTATGCATCAAATAATAACGGGGCCTTACCAGGTAAATTAGCATTTGTGGCTCCTAACCTGGATCTTTGCGCAGCCATAGACTCAAGCTGTACTGCAACCACGAATACCGATATTGTAGCCACCGCTAAACTTGGTTATTACAGCGGTACGGGGACAACCGCTGGTACGGCAGGTGATGTCAATCTAATCAGTGCAGGATCAGGTGCAACCGCACCAGCAACTACTACAGATAGTCTTAATATATATGTTGGCGCAACCTGCAATGGTAATGCTCTTACGGCAGGAAGTACACGTTCTTTAGCGGCTTTGTATGGCACTGAGCTATCAAGTGGTTTTTCTTGGCAGTGTGAAGCGTCCTAGTAAGAACTATCTTTCCTAGGCTTCTAGCTTAATACATCCCTTAGATAAAAGGGATGTATTAATTATTTTTTATATCTGTTAGTATCAGTAAATGATAATAATTATGTTTATGTTTGGTATGCTATTCGGCAGTAGTGTCTATGCTTTTGTATTACGTTACCACGAACACAAAAGTTGGTTGAAGGGCCGCTCGGAATGCGATTATTGCCACCACGTACTTCAACCATTAGATTTAATCCCTATCTTTAGTTGGTTGGCTCTAGGGGGCAAGTGTAGATACTGTAGTAAACGTCTTAGTTGGCAATACCCACTGGTCGAACTTGTCGCTGCCATCCTTTTTGCTCTATCCTATATTTTTTGGCCTTTATCGTTTAACAGTCTGGGTGTGTTTCAGTTCATATGTTGGCTAATTCTTATCACGGGTTTTATGATCTTATCTATATATGATTTGAAATGGTATACACTACCTGATAAGATAGTTTTTCCCTTAGTTAGTCTGTCGTTTCTCCAATTAGTAGTTGTCAGTACAGGGTCGGGGAGTGTTAAGTATTTTCTCGGAGGGATTATTGGCGCCGCTCTTATATCCGGAATATTCTATATGTTATTTCAGCTATCTGGGGGCAAGTGGATTGGCGGAGGCGATGTTAAGCTAGGTATTTGTCTTGGTATGATAGTTGGCGGACCAGTTAATTCCGTTCTCTTAATATTCATCGCTTCCCTGATCGGAACTATTTTAGCCATTCCTTTTGCCCTCAAGAATAAAACTATCAAAGCCCATATTCCATTCGGTCCATTGCTGATGGTGGCTACAGTAATAGTCTTCTTCTTCGGAAGCGATTTAATATCTTGGTATACCCATTTATTAACATAAGCTTGACGCAGCATTTATGTTATACTTTAAGTCATGAATGGTGGATTTAACACCTCCGGTTTCACAATAATCGAGACTTTGATAGTTCTAGGTGTAACGGCGGCTTTATTGTTTAGTGTAATGCTTCTGATCGGTGGCAAAACATCTCAAGCACAGTTCACGTCAGCCATTAATGGCGTTAAGACAAACTTGCAACAAATAATTAACTTGGCTTCAGATGGATCATATCCCAACGAAGGTAAATTTCAGTGCAGTTTGTCTAGTAATACTATCACTATAAATTCCGCCACCTCTAACCAGCAAGGTGCTAATTACGGATGTACGTTCCTTGGAAGTCTAATCCGTTTTGGTAGTTTTGCTCAGCCAACTGCTTTGAACCAACAATATGAGGTATACACGATAGTGGGACAGCAATGTATCTCTGATACAGCTTTTTCAAGTTGTGAAGTCCCGACTTCTTGGACTACTACTGATCCATATATTTTGCCCGCCTCAACTAAAACCACATCAACTCAGAGCATTTTAAGTGGGCTTAGTTTAGTTTCAACCACTCTAATTGACAGCAACAGCCATTCGCTAGGAACGTCTACTATTGGCTTTTCTCCCAGCATCGCCTTCTTGGTAAATCCAGCCCAATTAGCATCGGCAACAACAACATCATCGACCGCTACCACGTTAAGCCCCGGTGCTCTACAGCTTAGTCTATTCACTTATACCAGCGCTTGTGACCCAGCTTCAGAACAAGGATCTCCGCTCATGTCTGCTAACTGTTCGATTACGCCAATAGATGAGGCTGACCTTTGTTTCGCTAGTGCTACAACTGACCAGTCTGGCCTTATTACAATAGGTGGTGGCGGGGCACAGGACACGGTAAGCTTGAAAATATTTGGGGGGAATAACTGTGCTTAGATACCTAAAATCGCTAAAAGATGGGGGTGACACGATTGTGGAAGTTTTATTTGCCGTAGTGGTCATAGGTATAGTTCTCACAGGGGCTTATGCAGTAGTAACCCACAGTCTCCTCGACGAACAAGACGCACAGGAACACAGCTATGCGCTTGGGTTAGCTCAGAGTCAAGTGGAAGAACTAAGAGCCTATATATTGTCTAACTCACCAGCCACTCTACCTTTCAATAATCAGAGCGGATGCATGTATTCTCCATATAGCCCAACTATCTCCTCTTTAAGCGTAGAGTTGAACGCTGGGGGTACGCCGTCGACTGATTGTGTCGTCTCGGGTAGTTCCAGTTCTGGCCCTAGCTATATTCTCAGTATAGCGCTGAAACCTGGTAGTAATCCAAATAGTAATCCGGTCTATCAAGTGAGTGCCCAGTGGCCTAGTCTTATATCTGGCGTTACAACTGACAGAATAATGATTCCTTATGAAGTTAACTAAAATGATAGATAAATACACTTACCCCAAAACTCCATCCGACGATAAAGGTTTCACGATACTTGAATTACTCATCGCAACGGCAATATCCTCTGGGGCCATCCTCTTGCTTATGTTTGGGTTTTTATCTATGTCAGTGACCTACACTAAAGGGCTGACTGTCGCTGAGACTCAGAACACAGCGCGTGATGTTCTCAATACAGTATCCCAATCAATTGAATTTGCTGATCCCGCCACAATTAATCCTGCGTATATAAACACGCCCTCAGCGACTTCAGCCTCAGGTTGGTTCTGCGCTAACAATAGTATCTTCGTATATACTCTCGGTGTTAAAGTTACGAGTACGACCCACGCTTTAGTAGAAAACTCAATACTAGGGGACAGTGGTTGTCCGAATTCTGGCATAACAACAGCTACGGATTACATAAATAGTAATACTACTGCCCAGGAACTTTTAGGTCCAAATATGCGGCTAACAGCATTTAACGTCAGGGCTGGGGCAGATAACACATACACGATCAATATTAAAGTTGCTTATGGCGAAGACGCCGTTCTCCAAGGTTCCACTATATATGATGAAAATCCACTTTATTATGATATTGGTTCAAATCAAGTCAAATGTAATGGACAAATCGGTCAAGATTTTTGCGCAACATCAGCCCTTCAAACAGTAGTGGAGTCGCGCCTTGCTAACTAAGATATACTGTGACATAGTGGAGACTAAAGCATGAGAAGAATACATCATCAATCACTGGATCAGGCAAGACTCAATCAAAAGGGCATGGCCTCTATTCTCGTAGTCCTTATAATGTCCGTAGTCATCTCATTGATAGTGGTAGGTTTCTCCCAAGTATCTACTCGCGAACAGACAAACGCATTGAGGAATCAACTTAGTACAACTGCGTATTATGCGGCTGAATCAGGCATTAATGACGCCATAAACATAATCAAAAGCCCTAATCTTAACAATTTTAGCTATGCTAAAAATAATTGTGGTTATAGTGCTTCAGACCCGCTGTATACGTCACTTTATAACTCGACCAATACCAGTCAAACAAACTTTCAGTATGACAATAGCAGTGTTGGTAACGCAACCTACACGTGCTTACTGGTTAATCCAACTCCGAATGAGTTAATCACCGATGTTAGTTCTAACTCACAAGTTATTCCAATTAATGCCGGTAGCCCCTCGTTAATTAGCAACATAAATCTTCTCTGGAATAACCCAAACGCTAGCAGCAGCAGCGCATCGGCATGGAGCTCAACCAATAGTGACTGTTCGCTAAGTACTTCTAATCCTCAATTCCCACCCAATGCTTCATGGAACTGTGGGTTGGGTGTTCTTCGCGTAGATCTTGTGCCAATTACGAGCTCACTATCCGAGACTAACTTATTAACCGGCACAATGTCGGCATTTATCGTTCCAAATAATAGTGCGGCTTCCGCGACCTTTACTAATAACAGCTCTCCCTCCAATGTACCGGTTTATGGGTCAACCTGTACGTCAGCCACCGGCTGTAAGGTCTCAATAACTGGTCTACCCACACAAGATCATGGTGTTCCTGTCTTGGAATACTATATGCGCGTCAGCTTGATTTATAGCGGGTCGAATGTACTGGTCATAACTGCTACAAACTCTGCGGGTAAGTCTTTACCTCTCTCAGGTGCCGAATACATTATAGATTCTACTGGTCTAGCGCAGGGTGTATCCAGAAGGATTCAGGTGGCTGTACCAATTGTTCAGGCTACGGATATCCCAGGATATTCGATCCAAACAACTACTGACATATGCAAGCGCTTTTATATAATTCCTTCTGGCAGCGGTGGTACTGGTGATCCAGTTGCATCAATTGTCGGATCGGGTTCGGGAGATTGTACGGCTAGTGGTTTTTAGGCTTTAATTTTGTGGTGGAATCGTTCGTGGATACTCTTTAGGTGTGGATCTGTAACGTGAGTATAGATTTGGGTGGTGGCAATGTTGCTGTGACCAAGCATGGCTTGTACGCTGCGTAAATCAGCGCCGTTCATTAGCAGATCAGTCGCAAAACTGTGGCGAAGGGTATGGGGACTAACATGCTTTGTAATGCCTGCCATGAGAGCATAACGAGCAACTAGCCGTTGAACACTTCGTGCCGTTAGTCTATGGAAGTTGCCGCTCAAATCGACAGTCTTTTTACCGCTATACCTGATGAATAAGGGCTTAGTATTATCTTTGCGTTGCTGCAAGTACTTATCAATCCACTCTGCCGCCTCGAGGCTAATAAATATTGGTCTATCTTTTTGTCCCTTACCACGCACCATAAACTCTCGACGTTTTAGGTTTATATGATCACGATTTAGACCAATAAGCTCCGAAACCCTTAGGCCGCTACTAAAAAGCAATTCAAGTATCGCTCGATCTCTTAGCCCGGTAATTTTCGAAGTATCTGGTTCAGCAAAAAGTCGGTCTAGTTCTTCTTCTGACAGGAAAGTAACTTGTTTACGGACGGTTCGAGCCAGTTCAATCTTATCAGCGCTAAGGGCAGGGATATCACGCTTAGCACAGTATTTTAAAAAACTTCTCAGGGCTATAAGGTGATAGTTTTGAGTTGATTTGCCTAACTCATCTGATACATTGCTACCCAGTCGGTTGAGCCAGAGACGCCATTTTCTGATAAGTTCTGGGTCTATATCAGTAACTTTAATATCCCCCGCAAAATCTAGTAGACGGGTTAGGTAATGGTCGTAATTGGCAATAGTCTTCTGAGAACGGTTTTGCTCAATCTCGAGGTATTCCAGAAAATCAGTTTTTGCTTTTGAAAACTGCATATGTTTATTATAACATTGTGCGACATCAAATCAGGTAGCCATAAGCTCCAGCATCTGTTAAAATAGAGTTTAAATAAACTGAAAAGGAATTACATGGAACGAACCTTGGTAGTTTTTAAACCGGATGCCGTGCAACGGGGTATAGTTGGCGAGATTTTAAGTCGCTTTGAAAAAGTTGGGCTCAAGATCGTAGCCGTAAAGATGTTAAGTCCAGATTCTGCACACTTCTACCATCACTATGAGACGATTGGTAAGATGGTCTCAAGGCGAGGCAAGGACACTTTTGATATTACTGTTGAAGCAATGGGTGAAGGCCCTGTAATCGCAATCGTTCTTGAAGGCATTGAGGCCGTATCACTCGTGCGAAAAATGGTCGGAACGACAGAGCCAAAAGCTGCTTCGCCGGGAACTATCAGAGGGGACTACTCCCACATTAGCTTCGCATTCGCTAACTCGGAAGGGTTGGCCGTTCCAAATATTGTTCACGCATCTGGTGATGTGGAAGAAGCTAAGGAAGAAATTGCTCACTGGTTTAAGGACAATGAACTTTTTGAATATACGGCAACTCACGAGAAGTTTACTCAGGCAAAAAGGCGTAAACCTTAAAGTCGTGTATCAAGACTTGATTGGTCCGGTAGTTCAATGGATAGAACACCACCGTCCTAAGGTGGGTGTTGGGGGTTCGATTCCCTCCCGGGCCACCAAAGTATGCTAGTGATAATTTACACTAAAAAGGTACAATAGTAGGGTATGGCCCACAAGTATTTTGCTGACCAAATGGATAATGAAGAGGTTTTATATGTTTTTCGTAAACATCCTATAGTCATGCGCAAAGGACTGGTAGTAGGAATGCTGCTAATTCTTCTAAGCACTATACCGGTAGCCATAAAACCAACACTTGGTTTCGGTTGGTTTTTTGGTAGTATAGGCATCGGCCTAGTGGTTGCTTTGTTGTTTTTTGCCCCATTCTGGATCAGCTGGTATTACAGTATTTTTATTCTTACTGACCAGCGCTTGATTCAAATCACCCAAAAAGGACTATTTAACAGGGCGGTAGTCGATATGCAGCTTAATCAGATACAGATGGTTAATTACCAAATTGCTGGGCTCCAAGAAACAATGCTGGGATACGGTACGATTGTAATGCAGACATATATGGGTGACTTAGTAATTCACGACGTGCACCATCCGGCTAAAACCCAGAAAAAAATACTTGAGGTTTTGAGAGACAATGGAGTCACCGCGACAAGTTATGGTAGTGAAGAACTCGGGGCACGATCAAACTCAACTATGGATCTTGAAACAGAGGAGGACAATGAAGAATAAATTAAAGAAGTTGGCGCCTAAACGACCAAAGTTTCTAATTAAGAAAAAAAACGTGGCCGAACGGTTTAACGATGCCATGAAAACCTTGCCAAAGATTACTGACGATACGCTGGCCGAACATCGCGAGGACGTACTTTCTAGGGCTCGAAAATATATCTATCCCTTGCAGCACTCAAAGCATCGTATAGTGCTTATATCAAGCGGCCTATTTACTGTGTTGGTAGTTGTTTTCTTTGTCTACTGTGGACTAGCGCTGTATAAGTTCCAGTCAAATAACAGTTTCTTATATGGTGTTACTAGAGTAATACCTTTCCCAGTCGCCAAAGTAGGCCCAAGCTACGTATCTTATGAAAATTATTTATTCCAACTACGGCACTATATGCATTATTATGAATCTCAGCAACAGGTAGACTTTAGCTCGGCGTCCGGCAAAGAGCAACTAGCCAACTACAAGAAGGAGGCTCTCCAACAAATTATTACAGACGCCTATGTAAAGCAATTGGCTTCTAAGAATCATGTTAGCGTTTCTGGCCAAGACATAACAAATGAAATCGCTCTAGTTCGCAGCGAAGATAGACTGGGTAGTAATAACAAAGAATTAACAACAGTATTAAATCAGTTCTGGGGTTGGTCTATGAATGATTTCCAGACCGAGCTTAAACAAGAATTACTAGCTCAGAAGGTAGTATTTACCCTGGACACAGCCACTCATGTTCGTGCTCAAGCAGCCCTCAGCGCATTGCAACACGGCGCGACCTTTAGTGCGGTCGCCAGTCAGTATTCTGACGATTCTGCTACGAAAAATAACGGCGGGCAATTTGGATTTACGATAACTGCCGACACGACGACTCTTGCTCCACAAACATTACAAACATTACTATCTCTTAAAGCAGGCCAGGTATCGGGGATTATTAATCTTGGTAATGCTCTTGAGATAGACGAGGTTATATCAAACGATAATGGTCAGATCCAAGCTGCGCATATTCTGTTTAACTTCCAGAGTATCAATACATATACTCAACCTCTTGTCCAAAAGGAGAAGCCACACATTTACATAAATCAGAAAATCTAGCTAGGTTATCGTTGCTTTTTGACCAATAGACTGCTATTATGACCTCTGTTCTAGGTAAATAAAGGTCATATGGGCTCGTAGTGAAGTTGGCCTATCACGCCTCCCTGTCACGGAGGAGATCGCCGGTTCGAATCCGGTCGGGCCCGCCAGTACATTGACAAATATTCAAGCTTATGCTATCATAAATATTAGTGTAAAAAAATAAAATTATATAAGGAAATCACTAATGGAACTTAAGCTAAAAAATCCTACGAAAACAACTCTCGAATTTGAAAATTCGTATGACCGTAGTGGAGTAGGCAAAATAGTCAGCCCCCATATTGGCAAAGTTGCTAGACTAGGTTTTGCTTTTAATAGAACTAGAGTTGAAGTCACTAACCCGTTTGGTCTATTTGGATATCCATTACGTGTTAACATACCTAATTCTGAGTTACCAGGCGTAATGGAAGACGCTAAGGAACGTGGAGAGGTTGTTGCAGGAGAAATTCGTTCAGTCCAGGAACAAGATAATTCTTACAGGGATGAACATAGTCCCCGACTAATTTTATTGAATAGAGAACTTAGCAATCTTTCTGAACTCAGTCAAAAGATTCATAGTACATTAGATGCCGAAACGAAGTAGAATAAAAACTAATTAACGTATGAATGGATACAACTCTATTCGAGTATTAAGTAACAGATTTGCTGTAACTAATAGTATCTTTTAGATACTATTCTCGGCATTGTATAATAGTTCCAAACTTCCTCCGCCAAGGCCTGCCAAGCATAAACGTTTTGTGAGTAATGCCTACTTTTCGTATACTTTACTGGTGCGACAACGAAAACGTCTAACATTTACGATAGTTACATGCTTACTGATTTTGGCTATCGGTGCTATTTTACTGAGCCTACATTCTAATAGAGACTATAGTAATCCTAGCTTCCTAGGCTACAAGAACAATGTCATTTCCTGCGCATCATTTTATGGAGGGAATCACGAAACTGATGCTCAAATTTATGATCAATGGAAAAAGCACGAACCAATAGGCTGTTAGATACAGTTCGAAAATCCGACTCTATGTCCCGTTATCAAGCTTATGCCGTATTAACTCAACACCTTTGCAA
>PLTT01000005.1 GCA_003164595.1 Candidatus Saccharimonadota bacterium
TATAATTTGACATAATAAAATAAAAGTATTAAAATAAGTATAACTTGAGATAATAATAATGAGGGTCAGTAGTGTATGAATCCAGAAAATAATGGTGTAGAAAAACCCGCCGAGCAATCTGATGGGCGGATGACTAGCCCTGCCCTAGAAAATGTGCCTGATGTAGGAGTTAGAGGCCCTGGATTGCTTTCCATTGCCGGCTTAGTAGCCGTCGAAGCTACTTTAGAAACAGGATCACGTAATAGTGAGGTAATGAAGTCTATTATCGAACTGCGGACCCCATCTTTAGCGGGGTATAGAGCTACTATTGACTATCTAAATCGTGGTCATAAAAAACATCATTTAGGAGCAGCTGAAGCTCATCAATTTTCTGATGAACTTGCTGACTTCTTAACTGAAGACATAATTGCCAAAGCACTTACAGAAATTGAAGCTGACCCCAAACAAAGCATAATATTACTTGCTACACCTAATGTCGCAGTAGGCGCCGGTTCCATCAGAGATAATGTTACGAAGTTTGCTAAGAATGCCATTTACGAACCCATTTTCCACTATCCCCTGTACACTCAATATAGCGCCAACAAGTTATCTGGTACTAACCCAAAAAACGGTAAGGCTATACAATTTAGCCTAATGTTCGGTAAATTTACCGAAGGCATGACCGGTACCGTTGAAGAACAACGAGCTAAGCTGATTGAGCTACAAATCGCTAACCCATATCTCAGGCCACCAAGCGTATTAGAAGCTTTTACATATTGGTGTACTCTACGGGCTTTGGGCGAACAATTAGTGGGTGAGGAGATTCGTGATAAAACATATATCCGGCATATCAATTTAAAAGAAAAAGAAATTGCTGCCGAGAATGTCGTGCCTGCTACCTACATAGATATAAATGGTGGGACTAACATGGGTAGTTCGCTTGCTAGTGAACCCAACAATGCTCGACTGCTAATGAGACTTGCGGCCTGAAAATAACAAAAGTTTCAATTATATGAGAATAATACGTTTCTGGTATAATAAATATTAGTCTCGATAATTATCGAAAATCATATTTAAATGCCAGTAAAACCTAATAAATCTAAAATTCGAATAGCCGTTGTTGGTGTCGGCAATTGCTTCTCTGCCCTATATCAGGGCTTTGCCTACTATGAGGAACACAAGGAAGAAGACGTCCCGGGGCTAATGTTCAAGGATATCGGCGGCTATGCCCCTACGGACATTGATGTTGTCGCTGCTTTTGATGTTGATCGCCGTAAAGTTGGATTACCTGTCGGTAGAGCTATATTCTCTAAGCCTAATTGTGCCAGAATATTTATGCCTGAGGTACCCGCCGGTCCAGTCGTTCAAATGGGCAATGTTCTCGATGGTGTTTCTGACTATATGTTGGCCCAACCAGAAGATGAGGCATTTAGAATTTCTGATGCCAAGCCAATAGATATCGTCAAGGCAATCAAAGACAGCAAGGCTGACATTTTAGTCAACTATCTGCCTGTTGGCTCTCAAGAAGCGACTGAATTCTATGCGCAAGCAGCTATAGATGCGGGTGTAGCATTTCTAAATTGTATTCCTGTGTTTATTGCCAGTAACCCTGTTTGGGAGAAGAAGTTTGTTGATGCCGGTTTGCCAGTAGTTGGCGACGATATGCGCAGTGCTTTTGGCGCTAGTATCTTATCTCAAGTTCTTCAAGAACTGGCTTTTGATCGAGGCTTTAGTGTAGATTTTCACCAACAGATCAATATAGGCGGTAACACTGACTTTAATAACATGATGGTCCAATCCAGGCTTGCATCCAAGAAGACGTCAAAAGAGAACGTTATACGAGCTCAAAACGACCTAAGGGGCATACCAGTTGTCAAGAATAGTCTTTTCGCTGGGCCAAGTACCTATATCCCCTACCTTAAAGACAACAAGGTTGCCTATTTTAACCTAAGGCTTCGAGGTTTCGGTGACGCCCCAGTTGACCTTGATATAAAACTCTCCGTACAAGACTCAGAGAACAGCGCCGGGGTGGTAATCGATGCTATCAGGTATTTGCAGGTTGCTAGAGAGCTTGGCGTCGTGGGCGCCTTGAGAGGGCCTAGTGCCTGGACGCAGAAAACTCCTCCGCAGCAAATGACATATGCTGATTCGAAGGCCGCCTGTGAAGCTTTGGCCAAACGAAAACTGCTTTAAAAAAGTTATTTATTCTCTGCCACTCGCTTTATATCTCAGGACTAGTTATAAGTGACTTCGGTACTATTTGTTAGCGCAGTAATCCAGGTTTGACCAGGATCGAGCCTTAGAGGTTGCCCCTGTGAATCGGTAAAAGTAATCTGGGAAGCGTTTGACGTTTTTTGCCAAGTACCAATGCTCAACCCTCCGTCTTGGAAAACGTAGGCGGCGCCGCTGCCTATGACCGCATAGTTCGAATAATAAGCATCACTAGCATCCAGAGCACCTTGGCTAAAAGGAACGACTATCGCAATAACTACTTTAGGCGCGATTTGTGTTTCATCGCCATTGGCGTCGATACTCATCATCGCCTGGCCACCTTCACTACGCTCATATATATTATTCGTGGCGTCATAGGCATAACTGACGTTGTAATCCAGCGTACCTAAGGTTAGGTTTATTGTCGTGGTGGTGGGGGTTTTAAGTGGTGCGGCAACCTTGCGGGGAAAGCCCTGGAAATTACTAGTGGTGTAGCCCTTGGAGTTTTCAAGACTATTTAGGCTGGTAATTGAAGTGTAAACGTTGTGCGGAGCCTCACGGCTAGTGATTCTTGTATAGGAATCACCATTATAAAATTCATCTAGATCTTTGACTCCCCAAGCAGTGATGTCGCTGAGGGCATCAGGGCTACCGCCTACGTGGGCATAATCACAGTCAAAACCCATACACCACGATATGTAATATGGGCGGGCAGAACGAACTGGCCCGATGTAGCTTGGCTGAGTGTCCTGATAGAGGGCTAGAAAACGTGTTATCCCACCTTCAGCTAGTGCTTCAAATACCACTCCGGCTTGATCTAACCCTGATTGCGGCCACGCATCTATCTCATTTTCGATCATGACGCCAGTAACCGGTCGCCGGTTAACACTTAGAGCTACTGGGAGACCACTTAGGGTTGATGCCACGGTGGTTGGTGCGAGTGTGACGACTTTTGCCTTTGATACGGTCTTGGCGGCGTGGCGGGAATTATGGTAATGGCTATAGATAAACCAACTACCTACTCCGATAATAATTACCAGAACTACTATGCTAACCAGAATAATTATTTTATTCTTTTTACTAAGTTTTCTGATTCTTTTAATTTTATTTGGTTTCTTTGGAGTCTCCGCCAGAGCTATGGTTTCAACCTCTGGCTTGGCCTTCTCTTCTGTCTCGGCAACTTGCTCAGGAGTCTTAAAATTGGTTGGGGCACTAGGAATATCTGGCTTAGCGGGGGTTGGCATTGTGCTGGGGCGACGACGACGTTCTTTTATGTCTTGGAACATAAGCTTTATTGTAACAACCAAGCTAGTGGATTACCAGAAACGACTAAGACTTAATCAAGAGCCCCGTGTAGAGTTTCGATCTGCTGTTTGATACGGCCAAGACTTCGTTCCTTACCCAGTACAGCAAGAGTCTCTGCTAGACCTGGGCTAAAGGGAGCTTGGGTAGTGGCAATTCTGAGCACACTAAATAATACTGCTGGTTTAGAATCTGTAGCAGTTAGTAAATCGTTTAGACATTGACTCAAGTCGTCGGCTTTAAATGTGGTGTTACTCAGTTTGTCTTGGGAAATAGTTAAAAGTTCGGCTAACTTATCATTAGGTAAGTCTTTGAGGTTCTTGTTGTTGCTTATGAGGCTAGTATCTACCGTTAAGTCTTCGAAGAAGAATGTTGTCAGTGATGGTAATTCGGCAAAAAACTTGAGCCTGTCCTGAACTAGCCTGAGGACCTCCCTTTTATATTCAATGTCATAAACTTCGGCAGAGGCCGGCCAAAAATCCTTAACCTCATCAATCAGCCGATCTATATTAAGATTTCGAATATAAGTTCCGTTCATCCATAGCAGACGCTGATCATCAAACTTTGCACCACTTTTTTGAACGCGGGCTAGATCAAATTTCTCAATCAATTCTTCAACTGTAAAAATTTCTTGTTCGGTTCCGTCATTCCAGCCCAATAATGCCATGAAGTTAATCAGGGCTTCGGGCAAGTAGCCTTCCCTTTTATAATCTAGTATATCTTTGGCGCCATCTCGTTTACCAAGTTTTTTACGTCCATCTGGGGCCATAACAAACGGGACTGTGGCCAGAATCGGATGCTCAATTTCAAGTGCTTCGTAGAGGTTCAGGAACTTTGGGACAGAGGCGATAAACTCCTGTGAGCGTATAACGTGAGTTATCTTCATCTCGTAATCATCAACAATATGGGCGAAGTTGTAGGTTGGGTAGCCGTCAGATTTCATTATAATAAAATCATCAACAACTTCTGGCCCGGTATGTAGATCACCCATAACCGCGTCATGCCAACTATAAGTTTTTGGGTCGGACTTAAATCTTAGCGGCATGGAGCCATCCCAAATGGGTGGATTTTCTGGTCGATGATTTCGAAACAAGAACGGCTGTTTATTATCACGCGCTTCTTGCCGAAAAGCATCCATCTGCTCGGCTGTATATGGGTCGGCATAAGCTCTTCCACTATCAATCAGTTTGATTGCCCACTGTTTATATGTAGCCAGCCTCTCAGACTGCTTGTAGGGGCCGTAGCTACCTTCCTTGTCCGGCCCTTCGTCCCATTCAATGCCCAGCCACTTCAATGATTGCATAATGTGTTGTTCGGACTCGGCAACTTCGCGGTTTTTGTCGGTGTCTTCAATTCGCAGAATGAATTTTCCAGAAGCCTGTTTGGCAACTAACCAGGCAAAGAGTGCCGTTCGTACACCGCCAACGTGCAAAAAACCGGTGGGGCTGGGAGCAAAGCGTGTTCGAACGGGTTTCATAGTTATAGTATATAAGAGATGATAGTCTTCGCGCTAGAGACTGGTGGCAATTTGGAGCAGATTAGCGGAGCTAAGATTGGCGTTATCTGTGATCTGATACCAAATACCACCATTAACCCAGGTTGCGTTGGCAGGCCCATATAGATAAACTAGACGCCCAGCTACTTCAACAACTTTGAAATTAGGGTCGGCCGTTGTTACGAAGCTATCCCTCAGACTAATACTATCCCAGCTCGATTGTTCCTGAATTATGTGGAAGCTACCACGATTAGAACTGTAAGTTACCGTCACGTTGCCTTGCCCATACTTAATTGGTTCAACGAATTTAAAGCCCGTTGGTACATAGCCTGGTATCTCGGCGTGAATACCGGATTGGGCTGAGGCAATTCGTACGTCAATGGTTGGAATATTCTTGGCGATCACAAAGACAAGGATAATAAAGACTGCAATTATGCCTACGGTAATATTAAAAGTTTTAAGCCTTGAGTGCTTTTTTTTATGTTTTTGCTTGCCGGTAGTCGAGGGGAGCTGTTTATGGCTGGAGGCTCTTTGTAACCCCTTTTCAATAATATCCTGAAGTCCATTGTTTCTAGTAGACACCGACACAAACGTTTTGCTTGGCGACAATGATGATGGCGTTGATGGATTTACAGTTGAGTCCCAAGAGCCTCGTGCTGGACGCTTTGAAAAGTGTTTAACTTGTTTGATCCGGTGGATATCGGCTACTCTTTGAAGACGTGTCTGGCTGTCATGAGTTTGAATTTTTGAAATTGGTTTAGGGGCAGATAATTGCTTGCTATCGACTCTTGATTGTACGTGGTAAATTGGTTTGGTTGAGTGCGATGGCTTCTTGAGACCATTGCGCATCAGCGGCTTGGCCGCTGAGGTAGTGTGAAAAGTACTAGATAAAATAATGTCGTGAGAGCGTCCTGTTTTTTTCACGACTGGAACTTCTAGCCGTGCTGGTTCAGGAGACATATTGGCAGAACTGGGATGTTGCGCTAAGTCAGACTTAGATTTCTTTGGCTTTGTTAGACCATCGATAGAATGCGCTTTGTTGCTCGGCTGGTCGGAAGAACTTAAGAGTTTACCGGTTAGGGCGTCATAGCTCTTGCCGTTTATGATTAACACATTATTATTGGTCATTTATTGCCCACATTTATTCTAAAAATAGTACCTTAATCTTACTGCTACTTGCCCCAGACTACAATAGGCCCCATAATATGTAGTTGCAGTAATATTATGGATTTTATTGATCCCGTAAAACAGCGTAAGCATAAAATTCGGCTATTTGTAGGATATGGCCTGATTAGTTGCGCCATAGTCCTGGCAACCATCGTTTTACTTTTCGCCGCTTATGGCTACGGGGTTAACGGCAAAGGTCAGATTATTCAGAGCGGTTTGGTTTTCGTGTCTTCTGCGCCGGCTCCGGCATCAATATATCTTAACGGTCAGCTAAATAGCGCTTCAACCAACGCCCGTCTTCAAATACAAGCCGGCCAGTATACATTAAAATTGACCCGAGCTGGTTACCGCCCTTGGGTAAGGTCGCTTGGCGTAGAGGGTGGCAGCGTTGAGCACTTTGATTATCCAATTCTTTTCCCTACTAAGATTGTTACTACTACATTAAAACAGTATGCCGGTCAACCTGGCCTAACGACTGAGTCGCTTAACCAGCGATGGTTGATAACGCAGGATGCACTAAATACCGACTCTTTTGATGAATACGATCTATCTAGCCCCAAGCAGTTGACCTCAACCTTGCCTATAACGCTTACTGTCCCCAGTAGTATATTCAGCTCAGCTCAACCGACTACAAGTTGGAGTTTGGTTAGCTGGTTTAGTGACAATAATCATGTGATCCTGGAGCGTAGTTACGCTGGGGGCAGCGAATATATTCTCTTTGATCGTCAAACACCAGCAGACTCAGTTAATTTAACCGCCACGCTCAAACTTGACTCAACCACAACCCTGTCGTTCTACAATAATAAGTACGACCAGTACTATCTCTATGACAGCGCTGATGATTCCCTTAGTACGGCCACGCTATCGGCCCCCCAGCCTGTGAGTGTTTTGAAAAACGTGATAGCCTTTGATGTCTATGCCAATAATTCGATAGTCTATGTTACCGCCAACGCGGCTCCAGCTGGCAAAGTTTACGTTAACGTCTTGCAGGGCACCGATACCTACCATGTCGGGCAGTTACAATCAGGCCTGAGTCAGTATTTAGTCGCTATAACCCAGTATAGTGGCAACTGGTACGTGGCTTTCAGCTCCAGTAATGAGACCAAAGTCTATCTCTATGAAAACCCTGTGGCTGATCTTCAGAATAACCCCAGCGAGCCGCTTGTGCCTGTAGCGATTATGAAGATTGCGCAACCAAGTTTCCTTAGCTTCTCAGGCAATAGTCAAATCTTGGCCGCTCAAAATGGTGGAGCTTTTGCGACTTATGACATTTTAAACCAGAACGAATACAGTTATCAGATTAGTTCGTCCGCGCCATCTACGTTGGAGGCTGTGTGGATGGATAATTACCACTTCACGCTCGTAAGTGAGAACAAGCTACTGGTATTTGATTACGACGGCACAAATCTTCAGACACTTCAGCCGGCAGAAGTGGGGCTACCTGCTTTCTTTGACCCAACTCATAAGTGGTCTTACGTTATAACCCCAGATATATCCAATCCGGCTTTGATTGATTTAACTTCAACCGCCCTAAGAATCCCAGCCGATCAGTAATAGCCCATCAAAGCTAGAATATGTCGTTCCACAGGCGGCTCCATAATGATGGGCCATTACCTGCAAGCACCGTTGGGGTGGTTAAGCTACTGTAGGTTGCAGCACTGTTAGTGGAGGGTTCGGGGCTGATCTGTACGCCAGTCACAACCAAACGGTTGATACTAGTGCCCGGGGGATCACAGGTTATCAAAGTGGCGGTGGCTGCATGCCCTTCTGTGTCGTTTAGCACGGCTACGTCGTTCGGTGATACGATTTGAGTGTTGATGACCTGATAGACATAGACTTTTTGCTGATATGTTAGATAGAAGGTATCACCTTTTACGAGGGTGTGAAGCAGCACAAAAGCAAACTTATATTTACCGGGATTGAATATGTTATTACTGGAGTGTCCAAAAAAAGCAGCGTTGCCGTTTTGTCCGGGTTCAACCGTGCTTGGATAGTGGATAACGCCACTCTCCAGGGCTGTCTCGATGGTATTCTCGTCGTCTGTAGATAAGTTGTAATTTACTGGTATTTCGACATTTATCTTAGGAATAATAACTTCTGGCGTGTTGTTGGTTGGTACTGTGGCTGAGCTAATAATAAGTGGTAGCGAACCAATGTGACGGCTTGGTTGAATAAATGGTGCTATGACAATTTGGTTGAAGAAACTGAATAGAAAAATTAGGATGACAAGTACCCCTGCGCTAAGCCCAAAAATTATCGATCTAAGCTGAGAAGGTTTTTTTGTAGCCGCACCACTCTTTATCTGTCTCTTTAGGCCATTACGGATTGACCCAACTTTACGCCGATCCTCTATGGGCTGTGGTTTTAGGGCTGCAAGGCTGGGGCTTACGAACGACTGGGATGACTGTGCTTGTAGTGCTTTCTGATACTGAGAGTTTTTATTAGATGCATAGAATTCTTGCCAAACTTCATGCTTTTCCTTATCACTTAGCCCGACGTAGTACTGATGCCACGCTGTCTGAATAGTAGCCAGGTCCTTCCCACTTTTACTTAACTCTTGAATAAATCTCTGATGTTTAGATAGCGTGCTGGCAGTACTTACCTCAGCAACTTCTTGTTTTGCGCTTGGTTCGTCTTCAAAAATTGTTGTTAGCTTCTGACGGATTAAATCAGCGGCGGGGTTATCAGATCTGACGGTCGTTTCATCAAATAATGGCTGATCATTTAGGGGGTTATTGGGAGATGTCAGTTTATTATCCATAATAATATAGCCAAGCTTTATTAGCTGGCTATTTATTAGTATAGTACAATATACCTCTGTAAGCCATCAGCTCTGGGCGGGTGGCGGAATCGGTAGACGCGCTGGACTCAAAATCCAGTGTTGGCAACAACATGAGGGTTCAAGTCCCTCCCCGCCCACCAAATTATTCAGTCTTTTATTTCAAAGTACTCTATAGTTGCAGTACTGAGCGCCTCAAAGGGTTTGTTAACGTTTTGCAGTAACCATACAGCAGAATATGCCGCTAGACTCACTATGTTGATTGGCAGCTTGGGTGCCTTGGTCGTACTGACCCTGCCCTTTAGACTAATGACAATATTGCCAGCGAATTCACTTACAAGAGTTACGCCGTTTTGATTTGTGAAATCTTGAAGGATGGAAATAATCTGTAAGAAATCCAGACTAGATGTGATCGCCGTCTTATACTTGGCAGCTGTAAAGAAGTGCTGTAGCTGAGAAAATTGCATAATCAGGGTCGTATTGTTGCGGGCCAACAAAATTTTAGTGGAAGGTAATAATAAATCTATGGTGTCTCCGCAGATAATGAGAGGCCCATCAAATTTATTCATTAAAGCCTCTATGGCGATTGCGGTTTCACTATTATTCCCTAGATTACCGGCCAGCAATACTGCATCTGCCCAGTCTGCCTCGGATAGTATCTCCCCTACGCTACTACTACTAAAACTACCACTGGGAGTAGCCGGTGCAAAAATTGCTTCAGGAAAAAAATTACTTACGATTTTTTGTAGTGACCTTGGCAGCATAACTCGGGCGCTACCAATACCGGCTTTGGCCGATTGATTGTAGGCTTCGGCCACTGCCGAAAAGTTCTGCTGTGACCCCCCGACAATTAAAAGCTTGCCTGCTTGCTTTGTATACTGAGGCCTACTCCAGAGTAACTCCGGGAACAGTGGCTTATCGGTAGTTTGTCTTTGCCAGTTCTTGTCATCCATAATTTAAATCTAAACCCTTAAATTTAAAAGTTAGTTCCAGGTTGCATTAATAGTACGCATAACGTCGTAGTTACTGCGATCATTGCCATGCCCAGCCATTGTCCAAATTAGTGTAGAATTGGGTGTTTGCTTGTGTAATTCATAAGCGGTTTTTGGCGGGCAGACAACATCATATCTTCCCTGGACTAGCCATATCGGCATGGTTAACTTATGGGCGTTATCGAGAATATAGCGATCTGGCATAAAGCAGCGGTTAGCTAAGTAGTGCACCTCTATCCTGGTTGGTATGGCGTCAAAGACTTGGGGCTCAGGTGGGGTAAAACGATCATCAAGAGACATCAGTGATGCTTCTAGATTCGAATAAAGGTAGGCTGAATTTCTGAGATCATTGATGTCATCGCTTAATATTCGTTCAAAATGATATTTACTCGGATTAGCTTGATAACTCTTGGGCGTTTGACTGAGATAGTGATCCCAGACATCAGGGAAAAACACCCCGTACTCACCTTTATCAAGATAGTCAATTTCAGCCTGAGATCCAGTAAATATCCCACCTAGAGTCATGGCAATTACGCGGTGTGGATACTTCAAGGCGTAGGCCAAAGCTAATGTTGAGCCCCAGCTGCCTCCGGTTATCACAAATTGTTGTAATCCCAGGTGGCGAGCAATCTTTTCAATATCGTCAACTAAATGTTCTGTAGTGTTATTCTCAAGTGAACCGTAAGGTAGGCTTTTGCCCGATCCTCGTTGATCGAAGAAAATGACTCGCTGTTCGTAGGGATTAAAGCGTTGTCGATAACGGTTGTGGACGCCCGATCCGGGTCCGCCATGAAGGAAAATTATTGGGGTTTTGGCATTTATATTACCCCAATCCTGCAAATATAACTCATGCCCATCGCCGACGTCGACGAAGGTTTCTAGAATTGTGAATTCATCAGGTGTCATTGGGTTGTCTCCTCTATATATCCAGTGTAACACTAACTGGGCAATGATCTGATCCCATGATGCTCGGGTGGATCTTTGCTGCCGAAACGTGTTTAGCTAGGGTCTTAGAAACAAGAACGTAATCGATACGCCAGCCAACGTTTCTGGCTCGGGAGTTAGCAAAATGAGACCACCAACTGTAGAAGCCGCCTGCTTGTTCAAACAATCGGAAAGTGTCAACAAAACCGGCGTTAATAAAACTTTGGAAGCCAGCCCGTTCCTCATTGGTAAAACCTTTTTTACCCTTGTTGGCCTTAGGGTTAGCGAGATCAAGCTCAGTATGAGCAACATTTAAATCACCACAAAAGATTACCGGCTTTTCTTGTTCTAACTGTTTTAGATACTCCAAGAATGCTGGGTCCCAGTGTTTGTGGCGTAAATCCAAGCGGCTTAGGTCGTCCTTAGCGTTGGGAGTGTAGACAGTAACTACCCAGAATTTTGGATATTCAGCCGCCAGTACTCTGCCCTCGTGGTCAGGGTCACCGTAGCCATCTAGATCGAGCTGATATTTTTTGGAAAGTTCCGCCGGAAAATTCTCTATAAGACGCAGTGGTTTGGTCTTGCTGAGTATGGCCGTGCCGCTATAGCCCGGTTTCACTGCCGAGTTCCAGTAATCGTGATAGCCAGCAACATCCAACTCAACCTGGTGCTCTTTGGCCTTTGTTTCCTGTAGGCATAATATGTCTGGATTCTCAGCCTCAACAAATGGGCGCAGTGTATTCTTCTTAATAACTGCCCGCACTCCATTAACGTTCCAAGAATAAATAGTGGTCACTATCACTCCAGTATAGTCTTACGAGATTAAATCTGCTAGACTTTAAACCAATGTATAAGCGAGTATTGCTGAAAGTATCAGGGGAACAACTAGCTGGTAAATATGAGCATGGAATCGACACAGAGCTTTGCGCTTGGCTAGCCGGCGAAATAAAAAAAGTGACCTCAGCCGGGACTCAAGTGGTTATCATGGTTGGCGGCGGTAACATGGTTCGTGGTGCTCAAATTGCCGGACACGGTATCCACCGAGTGACTGCAGACCATATGGGGATGTTAGCTACCATGATTAATGCCCTTGCCTTAACCGATATTTTTGAATCAGAAGACTTAAGCACGCGCTGCCTGAGCAGTATTTTCGCAGAACAAGTTGCTGAGCCTTTTGTTTATCGTTTGGCTCAGAAGCATTTAGAGAACGGCCGGGTGGTTATAGCTGCCGGAGGTATTGGCCGACCGTACATCACGACCGATACAGCTGCAGTTAGTTTGGCTTTAGAACTAGACTGCGAACTAGTCATGAAGGCCACGAAGTATAACGGTGTTTATGATTCTGACCCCGCTAAATCCACCGACGCCAAACAATATGACTCACTAACTTTTCAGCAAGCCATTGAAAACCCTGAGATCAAAGTCATGGATAAGGCAGCACTGGGCATGGCCATGGATTATAAGCTGACAACCGTTATATTTGACACGATGAAGGCTGATAATATTCTTGGCGTAGTCCAAGGAAAATCCATTGGCACCAAAATTAGCTAATAGAGTAAATAAAATACTGAGTATTTGATTAGTTGAGGCTGCTTCTCACGTAAGTGTGCTGTGCAGAGCTAACCAAAGTTGCTGTTAGAGTATAGTGCACGCAAGCCAGAGCTACATTATTGCAGGCGTCGCCGTTGCCAGCTGTTACCTGGTAAGAGTAAGCATTCTTGGTTGGCTGGCTAACAAGCAGATATGCCTTGCCTTTGGGGTCACGCAACCAGCTTGGGTTTAACCCGGGCATATTGGTATTTACCCAAGTAGTACTATCCATGTCTGCGAGAGTTGGATAGAAAGAATGGACTACATAGTAAGTCTCAAGCTGGCTATATATGTTATTGATATTAGTTTGTCGCTGTTGGTTTTGTCGGTTACGTTCAACCGTCGTGTAACCAGCTAGAATTATTGTTAGCAATATTCCAATGACTACACACACAGCCACGAGTTCTAAAAAAGAATGTCCCTTCTGGTCTTTGCGTAAATCGCGTAGCATATTCATCTACTGAACATTATGCCATTGTCTATAAACGCTTGCAACGTTAGTCTGTCGATACTAACAATATACGTTTATCAAATGATCCGTTCGTTAGGGCCTTATTAATTCGTGCGGCTTCAATTTCCTCCGAGCTAATACCAAGATGCTTGGCGAGAGACCGAATAACTTCCATAACGTCAGCCAACTCTTCGACGACAGCTGTTTGCTGGACTTCCAAAGCTTCTTCCACTAGCTTATCTTTCAGGGCCGTTAGGTATTTGTCATCACTTTTTAGAATTTTTGTTCTCGGCACGCTACCGCTTGCCTTGATAATGGCGGGTATTTTATCTCTTACCAATTTATTATATTGCTTCATGATTATTGGTCTAAGTTTTTTGATTATCAAAACAAACACTAATCTCTTAATTACTATTGCTGGTTAAATGGCGGAGACAACAGGATTTGAATCAACAATAATATATAACCATCGATTTTTACGACTCACCCTATACTAGCTTACATAACTGTATTTTCAAAATGGTCCACATACTGGTCTAGAACTTTTGATATTTTTAGGGGAGAATAGCGTTGAAGGTTAAAAAGTTATTAAACATTTTCGACTGAATACATTATCGAAATCTTAATAGAACGACAGAAATAATACTCAGGGCACGAGTACAGTTTTATTGCCTACTTGTATAGCTATGCGCTCGTTGTTCGCAATAGCTTTAGAGACACCGACGGCTATCGACGGAGCTTGAGTGCCCGATAATGCATAAGACATTGCCCCCTTGGCGTAAGTAACGTTTCCGTAGCGGTAGAATAGCAAAGCATAATATGTCCATAAGTATGAATCGTGTGGGTACTGTTTGAGTGAACTTGCAAAGAACTTCTGGTTGGTAGTCGGGCTACCGTAGACTAGTGTTAGCTCAGCGAGATCATCAAGTAATTGGCTATAGTGCCCGTATTTAAGGCCATCTTCATACGCCCTATAAGCACCGGCATAATTACCCTGGTAGACCAACGCTGCGCCAAGGTTTTGATAATTCGTCATACTCGGGTAGATCGCTATAGACTTTTCGACATATGCCTTTGCTTTAGCGTAATTCCCCTGATTGATTTCCGATTGTGATAAACCGTTATACGCCTGGAAATCTTCTTTTGAGACCGAAACATCTTTAAGTTCTAGCTTATACACATTGCTATAGTCTGTGCCCCTGATAGCTGTCCGGACACCGAATACGCCAATAATAACTACTGCTAAGAGTGCTAACCAGTGAGGGTTAACCCGTAGTTTGAAAACAATTAATGCGGTACCAATCATTCCCAATACTCCAACCATCGAGAAGTAGAACCAGTTTTCACATACGGTCATATCAACTGGAAGGACTTGTAGATATGGAGCTAAGCCAAGACCTGCCCATACAGCAAAGAAAAGAAACATCTTGAACTGTTTCTTATTCGCCTTACGTTTTATCTGTCGTCCGACTAGGACTATGAGCATGATAACTAAGACATCTATGATGAGAGGCAGAAGCACGTGTTGTACGGAGAACGTCGGGTAGACCCAGTGGTATTGGGTCGCTAGTTTCCAAGGAAAAACGAATTTTGTCAGGTAGAACAAGATAATTGAAGGCATGGTCATAATCCGGCCAAACAGACTCAGCCGATCAATCGGAGCGCTATGTGGATCTAAGCCGAATAGCCCGACTGCATTTCCCTTCAGTATCAACCAAAGGATTACTGGTAGTGTTACGATTTTAGCAAATGATAATAATCTGGCCCTATTAAACAGATAGAGATAAAATAATGCCATAATTACAAAGAGTACACCAGACTCTTTGGAGAGCAACGACAAGAAAAGGCTGCCGGCAACCAACCATAAACTTTTCTCTGAGTCATATTGCAGAAGTATCCAGAATGCCAAAATTCCGAAGAAAAAGAATAATACGTCCTGCATGGAAGGTATCGCGAATGCTATCTGTGAGTTCATAGGATGTACGAGGAAAATGAGCGAAAGTGCTAAAGATAGTAAGGGCTTACGAAACAGATGTTGAAGAACAAGATAAAGTAATACAGCACTTCCAATTACAAAAAGTATCTGGACTAAATGAAAATACAGTGGATGAGCACCGAAGATGGTGTAAATAAGCGAGAAGAATGTCATCATTAATGGTCGATAGAATGTTCCGAATAATGGCGTTGTGGCACCTCCCCCGTTATAAAACGTACTGCCTTCAAACAGGACAATGACATGTGAGAAGGAGTGCACGACTAGGTTATTCTGTATTTGTGTCTGGTCATCTCCCTGAAACGGATTATTTAATCCGGTGAATAACACTGCACAGCCAACTACTGCAATAATTAGCACCATTTGCCAATTCTTTAGTTTTTTAATTCTAGCTAACACCCCTACCGTCATATAAAGAATCGAGTCCCTTCGCACACTGTCTAGTAAGATTTACTATACCATAGCTTAAGCACTTGCTTGCTCTTTGCATATCGTATACTTAGGGCATGAATCAACCCGACCTCTCGATAGTAATACCGGCCTACTGTGAGGAGCGGCGTATTGGTAAAACTCTCGAAGATTTAGCAAAATACCTTAAACAGGACGAGTTCTTGGGGCGGAAGTTGGTCGAAGTCATGGTTGTTGCTGCTGATGCACCGGACAGAACACACGAGATTATTGCTAGCAAACAGAGACTGTTTAGATTAAACCACGTTATCTTCACTCTCCTCAAACCAGGTCAGCGGGTCGGCAAAGGTAGAGATGTAATGTACGGCATACTGCACGCTCGCGGTAAGTACATCATGTTCATGGATGCTGATCTGGCAACACCCCTACACCACGTAAAAGAATTCTTTGAAACCTGTGAAAATGGCAGCGATGTGGTGATCGGGACGCGAGATTTGTTCCGTTATAGATCGAGTAAGGTACGTAATCTTTTCTCTATTGTCGGTAACCGGCTTTACCAACTCACAACTGGCATAAGCATTAAAGACACCCACTGTGGGTTTAAGATGTTTACATACGAAGCTGCACAGCTCTGTTTTGCGCGGCTAACAATTCTGGGTTGGGGTTTTGACCTTGAGGTGCTTGCGATAGCTAAAGCTAACGGACTTACTATTTTACCCATCCGTATCGATGATTGGGAAGATAAACCATACAGCACATACCAAGACAATATACTTCAAATTACCCTATCTACGGTGGGAGATCTTGGTAAAGTAAAAGCCCGCCAACTTACTGGCAGGTATATCTGAAGAAAAAATAGGTTAGAGTTACCCACTCCGTGGCTTACTGAATTTTTAAAGAGTACTATATTAAATTACTAGTTCAATTCCCACCCCCCATAGTGGATAGGACATGCTACACATGTAACATAATGGACAAAATTGAAAGATATCGTTACTTCTGTCAACTATTTGGTGAACAGGTCGTTTGAGAACTTTTTTCTTGGCGGAGAGGACAGGATTCGAACCTGCGAGAGCCTTGCGACCCCACACGCTTTCCAAGCGTGCGCCTTAAACCACTCGGCCACCTCTCCCTGTATTCACCATATAGACGGCCTTAACTAGAATATCACAGGCCAAAATCTTTTACTTTATTGTAACTATGTTCAATCTGTACTTGCTAACTATATCAAAATAAGTCTAAACTAATAGCAAATGGCAATAATTGAGATTAATGATATTTCTAAAGTCTATGGCTACGGCGCAGCTACTACTGTTGCTCTTGACGAGGTCAATCTTAGCATTGAGCAGAATGAGTTCGTTGCAATAATGGGTCCTAGCGGCTCTGGAAAATCGACCTTAATGAACGTCATAGGCTTACTGGATCGACCAACTCATGGCTCATATAAAATCAACGGGCGCAATGTTGAGAAGCTTAGTCAAAACCAAAGAGCCAAATTGCGTCGTGATAGGATTGGTTTTATCTTTCAATCTTTCAGTCTTTTACCCCGTTTGACAGTACTAGAGAACGTCGCTTTACCGCTAGCCTATAAGGGCATGTCAACCACTCGTCGATTAAAGGCCGCAAGCCAAATGATTAATAGACTTGGCCTGGCGGATCGTGAGTACTACTTGCCGAGGTACCTCAGCGGCGGTCAAATGCAAACTGTAGCAATTGCCCGTGCTCTCATTAATAACCCAGCGATTATCATCGCAGATGAACCAACTGGCAACCTAGACAGTAATGACAGTCGTCTAATCATGGAGTTACTCAGCGATATACACAAAGACGGCACTACTATCCTCATGGTTACGCACAATCCGGAACTGACCCGCTATGCCAACAGAGTTGTGTATATGCGTGATGGCATGATTATCCAGGACGAACTAACTGCTCTTGGCTTGGTTGCTCCCACGGCTAGAAAGTCATTATACTATCTTCCCCATAAGACCGAAGAAGATGATTTGGCAGGAGTATCGGCCTTAATGAAGGTTATACCGGGCAGCGATAGCGTGCCCGAGTCCAAGACTGGCAGACGTTCTAAAGCCACCAAAAAGACAAAATCAAAAACAAAGCGATCTAAATCACGGAAGGCTAAATCATGAAGTCGTTTAGTCGCGGTGACATTGGCGTTGCCTTAAGATCGATTCGGTCTAGCCGATCGCGTAGTTTTTTAACTATCTTTGGGATTGTGATCGGTGTTGCCGCGGCAATTACGATTGTTAGCGTCGGTGATGGAATAAAAAACCAAATTGCTGACAATATCAATAATGTCGGCAGAGATTTAATTATTGTTAGACCAGATTCCTTGCAGCCAACTAATGCAATTAGTGCCATTGTTGGTGAGTCGGTTCCAGCTAATGCCAGTTTGAGTAGTAATGACCTCAAGATAATCGAGTCTCTCTCCAATGTCCAGTATGCGGCTCCACTAGGTATTCTGCCATCGCCAACTTTGAAAGTAGGAGATCAGACAATATCTGGCTTACAAGTTGTTGGCACGACTAACAATGTAATTCCGGTACTAAATCAGAGCCTCCAATTTGGTGATTCTTTCAATCAGATCGGCATCAATAATGATGCCATGCTTGGTCAGGGTGCATCAATCAAGTTATTTGGTGCCGATGAATCGCTAGGACGAACTTTTACAATTAATGGTCAGAGTCTTTTTATCAGGGGGGACTTGTCAAGCTTCTACTCTGCTCCATTGTCGATAGACTTGGATTTTAATAATGTAGTATTCATCCCCTATTCCGAAGCAACTGCTCTAAATGGCGGGAAACTATCAACATATGAAATCTTGGTTAAGCCTAGTAGCCCAGGAGCTATAAGCAGCGTCGTATCAGAAATTGAGTCTAGCTTATCCCAAGCGCGCGGTGGTGTACAAAATTTCTCCGTATTGGAGCAAAAGAATAGTCTGACGGCATCTGACACAATTGTTAGTTTACTTACGAACCTAATTGCTGTCGCTGCAGGTATATCGCTTTTCGTAGGAGGTATAGGTATCATGAATATGATGTTGGTTACAGTCTCAGAGCGTACTGGAGAGATCGGTATTCGTAAAGCTATTGGAGCGACCAATCGGCAGATTCTGCGGCAGTTTTTAATGGAAGCCATTATGCTTAGTTTAACCGGTGGGGTTTTTGGCGTTATTGCTGCCCTGCTGGTGGACGTTGGTCTACGCATATTTACCAGTCTACAGCCGACTACGCCCTGGCCTACCATCTCTCTGGCCTTTGGGTTGTCACTGGCAATCGGTATCATATTTGGTATGATCCCTGCGGCCAAAGCTGCACGCAAGGATCCTATAGATGCTCTAAGGCATTCGTGAGCAAAGGGCTATAAATAGTGCCCGTAGTAATACCAGAAGTGTTTCAGAATTAAGCCGGCTATAATTAAGAACCAAAGTACCAGAATATCTAGGTGGTGGTTGACAAGAAAGTCGGTGACTGGTTTGTATTTCTTTGGTAGTGCAATTACTCCCGTCTGCAGGTTGTAAAGAGTCACATACCAAAATGTTGGTATGATAATTGCCCAAACAACCATACAGTATGGACACAGGGCGTGTATGCGGTAAACGCTTTCATAAAATAACCAGTGAATAAAGCCTATCCCAAAAATTGCCCCTGCTTCAAGTCCAAGCCAATACCATCTTTTGAACTTTGCTCCGGCAAACATTGCCATGCCAGTTGTGAGTAAGATTGGGAATGCCACCAACCCGACATAAGGATTCGGTATGCTAAATGCTTTGGCTTCCGGTGCTTTAATTACTGACCCGCATGACAGAATCGGGTTAAGGTTACAACTTGGGATATAGTTAGGGTTAGCGGCTATCTTATTGTTGTCGTAAACCAACATCGACGATGCAATCAGTCCTACAATGCCAGCAATCACAAAAATCCATGGCAAAGTTTTGGCAAAACGGACGAATGTTTTCTTATTTTTTTCTGGCATTATTAATAGTATACCAAAAATGCCTTAACTAGCGCAGGTGCTAGAGCTAACAATTTGATTGCGCTTTAATGCTTGATGGAGTTCACTCAGTGGTTGCTGCATCGTCAGGGCGTAGCCGACATTGTTATAGGTGGTCGATTCGGCAAATATAAGTCCGATCACGTCGCCTTCGCTGTTGATTAATGGGCCACCAGAGTTACCTGGGATGACATTGGATTTGATTTCATATATTGATCGATTGGTATTACCCTGATCATAGATATTACGACCAGTGGCCTCAAATGAGCTTAGAACTACGGCTGGTGCAGCACTAAAGCCACCACCACCCGGGAAGCCGAGTACCGCTCCGGGAGTGCTGTCAGCGGCCGTTATGCTATCAATTGGCAACGGTGATCCGACTAGATTAGTAGTTGTCAGGACGGCAAGATCTAGATTTGGATCAAACCAAATGACATTTGCTTGATGTTGACCATGCAAATCAACAATGTAAGGATCGGCCACACCGGCAACAACGTGGGCATTTGTTATAACAACATTCTTGCTTACCACAAAGCCTGAACCCTCTACTACCCCGCCACAACCATTGCCTTCAACTTTGACAACAGAAAGTTGGTCATGCATAACTGCGCTGTTTAAGGAACTGAGAGTTGGTAAATTAACACTAGTGTTAGCTGAGGCTGGCTCGCCTTTATTGAATACTGTCGGGAAACCGTCCGGTACGATGACGCGGCTAAGATCAGCAATAATGTTTGGCGTGGGTGGCAGTGTCTGGTTGATGTGGGCGATCAAATACGATCCGCGAATGGAGTTAGAGACAGACGGGAATGGCAACGTAACGAGCATAGCTGTCAAAAACCAAACAAGAAGTATCAGCGTAGCTCCGCCTACCAGGGCACCAAGCACCCCATCGAATCTATCAAGTATATGGAGGTGGGTTATTTTAGACTTTAAGAAGCCTCCGACATATTCACCTAGGGCCAAGCATAATAAAGCACAGCCGAAAGTAAATAGCAGAGTTAACCAAGACCTAGATGAGGCGGTATGAGCGAAGTTGATAATATTTGGGCCTACCCAGGCGCCTAAGAATAGACCGGCAAAGAACCCAATAGTTGACAGTAACTGTTTTACCGAACCGATGTGGGCGCCACGAATTATTGCTCCAATGAAAATTATAATTAGGGCTATATCGATATAATTCATAACGCTACTTAAGCTATTGTAGACCTAGAATAGCATGTCA
>PLTT01000001.1 GCA_003164595.1 Candidatus Saccharimonadota bacterium
TTCGAATCCCTCATCCCCAGCCAATAGAACGGAATGTAAATAACAGATCATAACAGTTTGGTTATTTGGTAGGGCAAAAGGGACGACCAAACTTTCTTAATGAATACAGCCCTAACTATAGTAAAGACCTGCTTTGCCCTTGTTGAATCACTTCCTGGCAACTGAAGCACTAGCATTATTGTTATCTCTATCTTATTGCTAAGCTGTAGTTATGGGGAAAAGAGCTCCGTTTATTATTAGCTGTCCGGTTGTCGTAACTCACAAAGAATATCCTGATCGTATAGTGTTGGTCGAAGAACCTAAAAAAGGGTATTCTTTTAACCTACCAGGTGGTGGGCTAGACTTACTGGCCAATAAACGTACTGAAACTATTTTCGCATGTGCTATTCGAGAAGTTTTAGAGGAAAGTGGTTTAGAAGTTGATATTACTGGCTTCCTTGGTCTAGATCATATTGAAGATGAGAGTAAGCTTCATATTACGCTAGCGGCGATAGCGATGGAGGGAGCTTTAAAAAGCTCACCCGAGCACCCATCAGTAAGATTATCTACTTTAGAAGAGATTGAAATAATGGACCAGGAGGGTCGTTTAAGAAGCCCGAGGGTACTTATCCGTGCCAGACAATTCTTTAGTGGTCTAATATTACCCGCAGACGAAGTTGTTAGCCTATTATCTTCAGATCCTATTCCTCATGTTGTTAAGAGATTACCGACAATAGATTCACCAATATCAGATAATTACTACTGACAGACTGCTACTATCTAATCTTAGCTATTGTTTTTGCAGACTCACTGGCATCTTTCATCATATCCTTCAATACTTTTTGTAAGGCACTTTTAGCGAACTCACGAGGCAAAAATGGACCATGTTTAACTGGATCGAACCCTCGGTCTGTCTTATACCCCTCAGCTCGCAAATTAGCATCTGAGAACTTTCCACTTTTAATCTCATGATTAATCAAAGCTTCCTCTGAAACGAATTCTATTTGTGGGGGTTGTCCTCCGCCAATATGTAAAATTGTGCCAGATATTACAGGTCTATAACCTCGCCACCATTCATACCCAGAGATACCAGCCAATGAACCGCCAACTACAGCTAGCTTATCTCCAAACATGCCATACTGCGGGTGATGCCAGTGTCCATATAATTCATAATCAATACTTTCCTTTAGCTTACCAACACCAGTGCTATGGGCATGTGCTTGATACACGGGTAAGCCTCCCATATTGCCCTTTGAACCCTTATCCAATGCAAAGTGTTGTACAGATACACCATTTTCACCAAAATACTCTAGGCCTGTCCAACTTTTAAAGAACTCACCTTTTGGGGTAGTGACGGCATCATGAAACTTAACTCTATCTTCAATCTCCGCGCGCGTATAGCCATTACGAGTGTACATTCCGGCATAGGCATCTCGTAGATACTCAGTAAAGCTATAGCCATGCCATTTAGTAGTACCAGAATTCCATTCGTGATTACCTGGTTCAACTGTGACATTATCAATACCTGCAACTTGTTCGGGGGTTAAGTTCTCTAGAACGTCCGTTATCATTCCTTTGGCAAAAGCGATTTGTGACTCCATGCTCATCAAACCGGTAGATTGACTCTCATTCGGGAAGTCTGGATAGTTCCTGCCGTGGACTATATCACCGCCAACGAATACTGCAACGGCTTCATCTTGTAGAGTACGGCTATGCACATAATCCATAAACTTGACCTGGTAATCTGGTCTGGCTGTAATTGATCCTGTTTGCCAATCACAGAATAAAGTAATTGCCCGACGGTCAGGTATGGAGAAAGATTTTTCTCTTAGAGCCTCATTATATAGAGTAACTATGTGCCGACCGTCGTCAGTGCGTTCGTGCGACGTGGCGCCGGGGTTTGGGATCCTTCTACGAGTCGTAACTAACCTTCGTGATATATCACCTGGGACATCAGTTTTACTACCACGCGTTTCAAAGAATTGACGGGCTCTGATTAAGCCATTGGTTGCAACTGCCCACATGCCATCGCCAAGATCAACGCCAATTCCTTCCTGAGAGTGTTGGCTAACATTCATATTATGCGTAGCCACACCATCGGCCCGCATTTGCCCCATAGCTTCCACCACCACCTTCATATGATTGGCATACATTGGCTGTTGGCTGAACCCAAGGTTATGCCGAATCTGATCCACGTAAGTCTTATCTTGAGTATGAATAGTCAAATCAACATCGTCTGTAATTATAAATTCTGTATCTCTAAGATTGCGTAGCTCCAGCCATTTATTCTGTTTTTTCGAAAGTGGCTGGCCGTTGGTTATGCGCTCTTGTGCATCATAAAGTAAAAAATATTCTTCCGTTTCTACCTTACCATCAGTTAGCTCTTTCATCTCTGTTGCTGAGCGTAATCGTCGTCCTGACCTTAGGCAATAGGGAAAGACCGTGTCGATTTGGAAGCTAAGGTGCTTATTCCATTGCGAGTTCTGGCGCATTTTATCGATATCGGCATAGTTGACTGTGCTCTGCGCTAGTCCGTGATCAGGACTTTTACCTTTTTTCTGTGCATATTGCTGCATTTTACGAAAAACTTCAATCGTATAGTCTTCAGCAATTCGACGATCATCGTTACTCATGTTATAGATAAGCGGTACACCGGTTTCCAATACCGTATCGATTAGCTTCCTGCCATAACGGAATTGTTCACCCATACTAGTCAGCTCAGGGACTAGTGTGGCTTTGCGTCTTTTTTCTAAGAATTTAAAATCACCCTGCAGTAAACCACTCAGCACAATAAGGTCTGGTTTTTTTTCTTCCGGTAGCATGGCAATGCTCTCAACAGTTTCTGTAAAGAAGTCTATCGCCGAATCTTGATGACCTAGTAAGAGCTCAGACAAATATAATACGTTTGCCGATGGCCGACCAGTGCTCATCTCAACCTGAGGAATCTGGACAGCCTCGCGGTGAGCACTGTATATGTCAAGTAGTTCTTGTGATTCGCCATGGATAGTCTGCGATAGCAATTCATGGGCTATATCAATATTTGGATCTAATCGTTCACCTTTGCTCATTTTGCCTTACCTCCATTAAAGTATTATTTGATAAAATTACTGCCTGAAAACCGAGATGTCTTTGAATTCTCTCGGCGTGAATAGCAAGTGAGATATCATCAGTTCGTTCTTTATATACGCCTAAATAGTTGACAACGGCGTTGAGGGCATAAAAAGGATTAACGTCAAGTTCTGATAAATCTTGGCTCAAAACCTCTAGGCAACCCTCCATCATATCTGAAGTTGGTTTTGGCGGTGGACCAAGCACATTATGTAATTCTTTGTGAGCCGTTTTTAAAACTGGTATTACCAAACCTTCGTGGTTTCTGAATCTTCTTTGAAATGTTCCTTTATAACTGGCCTTTTGGAAAAAAAGATGATGACGATTAAACGGTATGTCGTTGGGGTTATGTTCTGACTTATTTTTACTTCCCATTACAGCCATTGTTAAACATTAAATTTTTAATTACAGTCACTAGTTTTTGAGTCAAATCTATTCGAGTCAAATACAGTTAAGTCAGGTGTTATTGAGTCAGTAGTATTTGACTCAATATGGACAATATTTGACGTCTACTGTAGTATTCGAAAAGTAAGGTATGAATATAATTTTGACGAGATGGAATGAGTTAAGGTCAATATGCATCACTACCAGAAAAAAATACTTGTTACACTAGCAAACGATTCTCCTTTAAGATTTACTAAACTTAAGCCTGCTACAATCCCCAATAATACTTTTTCCTATCACCTAAAATATTTATTAGAAACAGGTTACATAGAGAATAGCCCCAATGGTTACAGAGCTACTCGTAAAGGGCTTAAATCAATCGAATATTCAGAATCTTCGAAAGCTATTCTTCCCCTTAAAGTCCTGACTATGTCGTTAATATTGGACGACAAAAAACGAGTTTTATTGCGTAGACGAACCTCGAGCCCCGTTCGAGGCTGGTATGGCATTCCATCCGGGATGATACATGAAGCAGAATCTACTGAAACTGCGGCCCAAAGAGAGATTAAAGAAAAAACAGGGCTGACACTAGCAGCACTAACATTCAAGGGGCTTCTTGACTTTAGGTATATCAATAAATCAACTCAGGATACATATGTTCACGCCATTGCGTTTATATATACTACTCAACTCAAAGGTTTGCCTGATGGTTTTCTACCCGACCCTTCAATTGGTGAATTTATGTGGTCAGATCTTCAAAGGAATGATATTTTACCTGAAGTAATGGTGGCCTTTGATATGTTAAAGAATAAGAAACCGGGCATAAATGCTGTTGAATTTGATGAACCCGTAATGCCGCAATGACAAATTCATCGTTTAATCAACTAAAAATAGCATAAATGAATATTGGTATTTTATCTTCAGCTGAGAAAAAAGGTTCTGAATACTATAGATATGACGAGCGTTTAATAGGTGAGATTGAGGCATCCGGGAATGAAGCCAGAGTTATCAATCATGAGAAGACTTACGTCGGCATAACTGAAGAGGGGCGCGTTCTCTATGACAGTAGTGATCTCACGCCAATCAATGTCGACGCAGTAATACCTCGACTCGGAAGAAATGTCGATATGGGGCTAATCGTTCTTAAATTACTTGAGTCTCAGGGGGTATTTACTACTTCTAGTTCGGAATCAATCCCAAGAGCCAGAAACAAATTGACCACCAATATATTTCTAGACAAAGCTGGTATACCGACCCCGTATAGTATCTCGCCAACAGGCTCAAACCCAAAAAACCTTAGGGATGCTTTTCGCATGATTCAACCAGACCCTAAAAAAGAAGTAATAATAAAAAATTTAACCGGCTCACACGGTAAGGGGGTGAGGACTGGGGAAAGCTTAAAGTCAGCCGTATCGATTGCTGATGGTATGGAAAGACGCTATATGATTCAAGAATTTATTGGATCTCCTGAACCAGATATTTTTGCATCAGATATACGTCTGATAGTCGTAGATGGTAATGTTGTGGCATCGATGATAAGACGTTGTGTTGAAAAGGATGAGTTTCGATCTAATCTAGCACAAGGAGCAAAGGCAGAATCATATGAGCCTACGCCTAGAGAAGTTGAGCTAGCGTTAAGGGCGACTGCTGCTCTTGGGCTTGGTGTTTCTGGTGTCGATATATTATTGTCAAACCGTGGACCACTAGTGAACGAAGTAAATACCAACCCCGGATTTGGGATAGAGACATATACTCAGGTTAATGTGGCAAAATCAATCATAGATTTTGTTATAAGAAACGCCACAGAACCAATCACGCATCAAATTAACAATTAGAGATAGTATAGAAAGAGACTAGGAATTACCAGCAGCTTCAAGCAAAGCTGCTAGGTTATCGTCTAGCCATCCATATAGCCGTGGCTGTTCACTGGCTTGGTTGTATTCCATATCAAAAACAATATGTTCCCCATATAGAGCCTCTTCTGATTTAGGAATTGCTGGCGCATCATCTATTAGTGCTACGCCCTCTTGCTCATGCTTATTCGGAGTAATAATTGCTTCTTTGACCACATACTCCCCGAAGATTGGTACAAATTCTCTTTCCAACCATTTAAGTTTTTCAATTTTGCTATATGGATTAGATCTCATTGGTTTGCTACATATACGAGGATGATATCCTAAGTCAATAACTCGCTGAAACCCTTCAAGAGCATATGCTGCTAATGGCAGCGACTCAAAGAATCCCTCTTCATCAGAAATCTCTCTTAACAGCAAAGAATGCTCTGGATAATCATCTGAAATATAAAAATTATGCCTAGTCTTTAAGATAGGGATATCCGGCCGTCGAATACTAAGACGGTTCACGACTTCTGCGTCAAAATCGGCAAGAGGACCGTCCATGTCAATTAATGCTATTGGTCTATCTTCGAATTTGCTCATATCCTTAGATTACATTACTTAAAACTTTTCATGAAGTATGAATATACTAGGAGAGCCGATAAATAACCATGAAAGAGTATCCCTATCGACTAACCCGCGATTGTTGGACTTTGATGAATTAGTGTCTAGTAACCTACGCATCCCTTCGGTGCCACAATCTATAAACTGATGTATTTCTCTAGCCCAAGTTCAATAGCAAGCGTTGAAGCAGCCTGAAGAGCGTCATAATATTTATGTCGTCGGTCAAAAGGTATAAAAGTTAGGTCATCACCATTCTCTATTTCTTGACGCCACATCAGTAGACGTCCTACTCGGCCATTACCATCAGCAAACGGATGAATGCGTTCGAACGCAAGATGAGCTGCGAACGGCTTGAGATATGACCACCTATCAATCCAAACATTCATTAAAGACGGAACCTCTTCGGGTAATGGCGCTATATAATTACCAATCCGAACGATCGTATTGCTTATATCCCGATATTCGCCCCGTTGATTTGCTGCCAGCCCTGGTTGATTTTCCACAATAGTCTTCTGGGTAAGTTTAATTACCTCATGACCGATTGCACTGAAAGAAGTTGATTCTAACGACTCCCAAGCTTTCATTGATTGCTCAATCTCTTGCTCACTCCAGACATTTTCAATCTGATTACTCTGAATAATACAGTCCCTTATTTTTGTCATTAATCCTACTATATGATAATTACTAATATTTATTAAATATAGCTTAAGCCAACACTAGGTGTTTCATTCTTGGCTAGCTGTCAGGTTGTCTAGGTTTTTCAATTTTTATTTTGTTAGCGACTACTTTGCCGCCAACAACTGCATGAGTGGCTTTGACTTTGATGTATGAAATATCTAGCTCGGTTTTATCAGATGGCATTAAATGAACCAGGGCACCGGCTGGGCGCTTTGGGTCATCGGCTAATTCGCCCGAATCAACTACAACAGCGTAGTCCGGGACATCGTGATACGAATCACGTTCGCCCAAAATATAATATGTTCCTTTAAGCTTCTTTGCTTGTGCGAAGCTTAAGTCGCCCCAAAATACTTTTACGCCATTTGGGTTGAAGACGGATAAGTTCTTGCCAAGACGACCATTCTTTGGTCCTTCTGGAAGCATCTGCCCTTTGTAAGGAAAAGTATCTTCATAAAATAGTTCTTCAGGTGGATTAAAATAAAAATTATTGGGACTTACAATATTAACAGCAACTACCTCACCGTCTTTCGTGAAGGTTACTGCTTTAGCTAGTTCCTCGGACGTGTTAGAGATCCATTTTTCTCCCAGAAAATTTTTATATACATCGTCAAGTTTTTGAGCCATTGGTACGAGATCTTCGTTGCCGTGTCCAACTTCATCTGTTGAAGTAATTGCATTATCGAAAGCTTCCAAGAATGAGACTAAATTTGCTTCATCGGTGACTTGCTCAACTAAAGCAAAGGTATTGGCTTGAATTCTACACCTTAGATCAAGGTAATTATCTGGCAACAACGCTGATATAGTGATAGCCGATTCTGTAGCCCAATGTACCTCTATCCATGTAGGTAATTTGTATTCTTCTTCAAAACTTTTTTCTTCTTCAATTGTCTCGGCCATAATTTAAACATAGCATAATTTCTTATCTTAAGTGGTCAGATGGTATTGACCAGTGTTTTGTAAATTCTAAATCCATATTGATATCAAACCCAGATAGTTCGCAAATCTGATTTTTGCTGAATTAAACAAAAGCATCTCAATCGTCGTTCATCTCCAAACAACACAAATTGTGTTTCTAGTAAGTATCTTGCTATCTGTCCAAGCAACCAAGCCACTTATCTAGAATTACCCTGTCAACAAGCACGCAATTATTACATTCTGCTAAGTCTTTTGCCACATTACTATAAATGCTATTAGTTATAACCATTGGTCGATCGCATTTGTATTTCTTTAAAGCTGTAACAACCTGTCTGACGGCATTGGCTTTAACTAAACCTGAATATCTCTTTACCTGAATTCCCCAAGTAGCATCATTTTTGGTAGCAATGATATCAACGCCATAATCATATTTTTCGGTTAATCTGACATTTGTATATCCCTGATTCTTTAGTAAACCGGCAACACAATGTTCAAATTCTAATCCAGTCATTTTATCTATTAATTTCATGCTGGGATTATGAATATTTCTACGATTTAAGATTCTTTTTGATGTCTTAAAGGTGTATCTTATGGCAAATAATAGCCCTATAACACCAATAACCCATAGAGTGGGGAATATAACCCTAGATAAGCCTATTCTATGGGCATAAATCGTCCCCGCAATTAGAGCAATGGCAATTAGCGACGTTCGCTCGTCGTAGCTCCTACTACGTGTTCTACGGCTGTATGAGTGTGTCATTTAGCTTCTCCCTCGTCTATTGGTACAATAGTATTAGAAGGATCAGATGTCACTCCATCGATTAGCTCTCTTAACTCCCTAATATCACACTCTGCCTCTTGATCAAAAGTTCCATTCAGGAACCATCGCCCCAGCCAAGTGTAAGCACTAAGT
>PLTT01000012.1 GCA_003164595.1 Candidatus Saccharimonadota bacterium
GTACTGGCGTACCTAGGTTATTGGTCCCTTGCAAGGAACCTGTGACAGTTAGGTTGCCACCAACTCCCAGGTTACCAGATACCTGGGCTGTGCCACCAACATTCAGGCCACCGGCAATAGATGAATTGCCTGCTATTTGTTCATTGGTGTCAACCGTTAGAGTACCTACCTCTGCCCCACCGGCTTGGAGTTGTTGGGTGTATTCCCCGCCTAAGTCGAAGATTTGGAGAGAACCAGCATAAGAAAAAGGCGCCCAAGCAGTTACGTAGGCATAGCGGCCTTGGACAAAGACAGAATTCGAACCAATACCAGAAGATACACTGCCAAGACTAGTTGGGCTAGTCGGGTTGGAGACATCAAATATTTGAAGAGTACCGCCATTATCATTAGCTACATAGGCGTAGCGACCTTGAACATAAATCGATGTCGGGTCATTAAGCCCAGTAGTAGCACTGATACCCACAACACGCGGAGAAGTGGGGTTTGAAATATTAACAATTTCAATAGTATTTGAAGCTCCGCTAGGCACATATGCATAATCACCCTGGACAAAAACGGGGCCTCCGGGATCTGCTGCGCTGCCACTACCAGTAACCACGCTACCATCGCTAATTGGAGAAGCTGGGTTTGAGATATCAAAAATTTGAAGTAAATCATCGTACTGATTACTTACATAGGCATAGCGACCAGAAACGTAAACCCCAACAGGGCTACTAAGTATAGCGGCGCTGGTACCAGCAACGTAAGGAGAAGCTGGGTTTGAGATATTAATAACTTCCATGGTGTTGTTACCCTCATTAGTCACATAGGCGTAGCTGCCTTGTACGAAGACAGAAGTAATTAAGTTTACGCCAGCTAACGTTCCAACTACAACGGGGCTAGCGGGATTAGAGACGTCAATAACTACGAAGGCACTAGAAGCATCACCACCTACGTAGGCATAGTGACCTTGGACAAAGACAGAACCTGGGTTAGTAGCGGCGCCAGTACCTACACTGCCAACACTAACTGGGCTGGCTGGGTTGGATACATCAAAGATTTGTAGGCTATTACCGCTGGCATTGACTACATAGGCGTAGTCTCCTTGTACGTAATCGTCGTATGCAGTACCAGATCCAGCCACACTTCCTATAGCACTAGTAGGTACTGTACCACTGACATAGAGTTGTCCGGTTGGGGTGCCGTTACCACCAATCGATACTTGTAGCGCAGAGTTGGAGGTATTGGTAGCAACTTGGGCTGTAGTGGTAGTTGGTGGTGCAGTGTTAGTGATTGGCGCAGTAGCTCCAGTATCGATGAAAGTAAGGTTGCTCCCTGAGACTATACCAAGAGTGGAGTAGACGGAGTCCGTGGTATAGACGCCAGTCACTGTAGAACGATAAACATTGTAACTCTCTGCCCCAGCTATTGGTGCCCAGGTTAACGTAACTGTTGAAGCACTACCAGTAGTAGCCTGAGTGACTTGAGCAGATGGGGTGGTTTGTCCTCCTGTAGCATCAACGGCCGTAACTTCGTAGTAGTAAGTGGCTGCAGCTAGCGTTCCACCAGTAGTTACCGTAGAGTGAGCAGAAATAGTTGGGCTAGTCATAGTAGTAAAGCTAGAGTCTACGGCTACCCTGCTGTTAGTTGTATCAACGTTAAGGACGCTGGCAGCGGAGGAGTTCTGTACCTGGAAAGCTGTAGTGGAGTTGGTGGAGTTTTTGAAGGTTGCCGCACCAGTTGAGCTAAGGCTAGCTACAGTGGTGTTATTGGTAATAAGATTAATCCCATAGGCTGTAGTAGATCCAATAGTTACCGTAGTGCCAAAGCTATTACCGCTTTGGAGTATTGCTGAGCCGCTACCGGTTGCAAAACCACAACTCGTTGAGGTCTGAAGACAGACAGTACCAGTTACGCCTGGAACAGTAATCGTGGCAGTACTACCCGGAGTTAGAAATTGAAGTGTATCCGTATAGCTCCCAGACGTGTTGGTTAGTGTTGTTGCCGTAAGTGCGGAGTTTGCCTCAAAGGCATACGGCACAGACGTAAGCTGAATGCGCGGACTCATTTCACCGTCCCAGCCAGTCAAACTGGTGGCGGTGGGAACGACTGACCCGCTAGTTCCGCCAATATTCATAGTTAAATAAAGCTGGCTACCCCAGTTAATAGTAGTTGGAAAGGCTGTTTGAGAACCCAAGTTAGCGGTCAGATAGCCGTCCGCAACTGATATCCCCGTAGTTGTGCCAACCAAATAATCTTCAGTCCAAAGAGCTGATCCACCAGTTAGCGCCGAGTAAAGTTTAAACTCAACGTTATAAGTTCCGTCTGGGGCAATTGCGCCATTTGATTGAAGTAGTCTGGCCTGATAGTTAATTGTCGAGGCTGTCAGAGCCGATGCGTGGTTATTGGCAGAAAGCGTCCAAGAAAAAATCAATACCGAGCATACACCCAAGATACCGAAGAATAACATTCTCCTAGTGCGCGAATACAGTCCCCGAAAATAAGAAGTACTTTTTAACATTTTGTCTATTTATTTTGGTTTTTAAAGCTATTTTGCTTTTATACCTAACAGCCATTATGGCTATCTGGCTGGCATCTGGCAAGAGCAAATTAGTTATTCTATATATATAAAAAATCGACTATATTAGAACATTTTTATGAATATCCTGTTTAAGAAGTAAACGATGCTCCTAATTTAACAGCTAAAAGTAATTGGATAGCCTTTTGCGATCTATAAATATGGAAGTAATCGTAGTAATCGATACAACGTACTCTATCTAAAATGAATAACTAAATTACTGAGTTTTCCACAGGATTTTTTGTAGTTCTAGCTAATCTTTGTGATTTTGATGACCGACTGGTGCTGTCTGTGGCCATGAACTTTATGGACTCGTTTTTTGGCTTTATAACGAATTGCAGTTACTTTATCAGCCTTAACTAGTGGCTCTACTACCTCCGCGCTGACCTTAGCATCTGTTAGTAGTGGCTTGCCAATAGTAATTTTCTCTTCATCAATAATCAGTAATGGGCTAAAATCAATTGTTTTGGCGTCTTTAATCAGCTCCACTTCTAGAGTTTCGCCTTCATGGACAATATACTGTTTTCCGCCAGTAGCAATAACTGCTTTTTTCATCTCTCTATTCACCTTTTTCAACTAATACTGCGTTGATTTTATCAGATAACAACCCCTAATGTCAAAAAGTATGCACGCACTCATTACTATACGAGGTATTTACTCAGTGCGATTCTAATCTGCAAGCCTTCAATCTTAACTATTGTTTCATGGGCATCACCGGGAACTTCGCCGAACTCCTCGCACAAGGTTTCGCCCATAATTAAATCTTTATAGCTAGATATCGCTTGATTAACTTCTGGGCTTTCACTTTCTATGAGTAGTGATATTCGGTCTTCCACTTCTAGCCCAGCCTGTTTTCGGGCATTCTGGATATGACGCACCAGTTCGCGAATTATGCCCTCTTCTCGCAACTCATCACTAAGCTCAGTGTTCATTTCGGCTTTCAGCTCAACACTATTGCCGCTAAGTGGGACTATTTTAACCTCTTTAACGTTTAATTCTTCTTTTACTATATCTAATAGTTGTTGATCCAGCTCCTTAACTCCGTGGAGCGAAACTGACTGAAGTGGCTGACGAACCTTGAGACCGGCTTCAGCCCGCTGGGCTAAACCTTGAGTTATTAGCTCCCTAACATTCAGCATATTATCTATGACAATAGTATCAATATTGCGCGCTTCAGGCCAATTGCAAAGGTGAACAGATTCTTGTCCGGTCAATTTTCGATATATTTCCTCTGATAAAAACGGCGTGAAGGGTGCCATTACCAATACCAGATAAGATAGAACGTAGTGTAGTGTCTTATAGGCATTCGCTTTATCGCTATCATTCCCGCTTTTCCAAAAACGGCGACGGGAACGCCTGACATACCAATTCGAAGCATCATCAATGAATTCTAAAACTGGTTTTAGTGCCTTTTGCAGATCATAATCTTGCATGTTTTTATCTATATCAACTGCTACTTCATGTAAACGAGACACTACCCACCTATCTAAGGGGTTTTCTAGCCCTGATAGAGGATCTTCTTGGTTGCCATCCCATTCCCAGTTATCAACAGAGGCGTACAGCGTAAAGAAGTCATACATATTCCAGATCATATTAAGTTTTCTAGATATATCGGCAACATCTTTATCGGTCAATGAAAAGTCTTCGCCGCTCAGTACTGGTGAGGCCAGCAGCAGAAACCGTATTGCGTCAGCGCCGTAAGCGTCAATAACAGTATTTGGGTCAGAATAGTTACCAAGTGATTTGGAAAGTTTTCTACCGTCACTTCCAAGAATCGTGCCAGTTACGATAACATTCTTGAAAGCCTTCTCCCCGAATAAGCCCACCGATATGGCGTGAAGATAATAAAACCAAGCACGCACTTGGCCAACATATTCGGCTATAAAATCACCAGGAAAATTCTTTTCGAATTTTTCTTTGTTCTCGAACGGGTAGTGGAACTGGGCAAACGGCATCGATCCTGATTCAAACCAGCAGTCCATTACCTTGTCTATTCTATGGTACTCAACACCATCAATAGTAAATTTAACTTCATCTATCCAGGGCCGGTGATAGTCGTCTAGCTCAACACCGGAGAGTTCCTTTAGCTCATCATAACTACCAAGCACCTTTATTAACTCTTTGCCGTTACTGTCCTTGCCTTTCCATATTGGCATTGGAGTAGCCCAAAAACGGTCTCTCGATAAATTCCAATCGGGAGCCGATTCAACGGTATTTTCAAAGCGCCCATGCTTGATGTGTTCCGGAAACCAGCGAATACCTTCATTAGCCTCTAGCATCTGTTGCCTTTGGCCGTCAATATTCATAAACCAACTAGGATGAGCTCGATACATCAATTTTGTACCACAACGGTGACAGTGAGGATAACTGTGTCGAATGTATTCGATTTTCCAAACAACACCCCGCTCATATAGAGTTTTAGCAATTTCTTTATTAACTTCCCAGACTTGTCGACCAAGCCACTCCCCGGAATTATAAAAACCATTATCATCAATGTCTGAAACTAGCGGGAAATCCAGCTGTTTTGATAGCTCATAATCTTCCTCGCCGTAAGCTGGAGCGAGGTGAACAATACCAGATCCATCGTCAAGCGTTACGTAATCTGCATGCCAAACTTTGTGGGCATTTTTACCACGATCTTCAAAAAGCGGTTCGTAACTCCTACCAACCAGCTCACTACCTTTGAAAACTCGTTTTATATCATGCGGGATAACGTTGTGTTTTTCATCACGAAGTACTTTATCAACCAGCTCGCTTGCCATGATAAGCTTCAGACCGTCGACTTCAACCTCTGCATAATCTTGTTGCTCGTTGACGGCAACTGCAGTGTTTGCGGGAAGTGTCCATGGAGTTGTAGTCCAAGCTAGAAGATAACTATCACTATCTACCAACTTAAACTTAACAAATACCGATGGGTCAGTTACGTCCTGATATGAATTATCCATCGCCACCTCAGCCTTACTAATCGGTGTGGCATCTCTGGTGCAATATAGGAGGACTTTCTCGCCCTCATAAATTTTACCTTCATCAAATAACTTCTTAAATGCCCACCAAACCGACTCCATATAGTCCTTATCCATGGTCGTATAAGCGCCTTTGAAATCTACCCAACGACCAATGCGGTCAATGGTGTCTTCCCATTCGCTACCCGTTTGAACCATATTCTCTCTGCAGGTCTTAATATAGTCCCCGAGGCTTATTTTGGTGCCAATATCTCGGCGATCTTCTATGCCAAGTTTTTTCTCTGTAAAGACTTCCGCCGGTAGTCCATGAGTATCCCATCCCCAAACTCTTTCTACTCTCTTGCCCTTCATCGTCCAATACCTTGGTACTGCGTCCTTAACTATTGAACTAAGTAGTGTCCCGAAATGGGGTACGCCAGTAATAAAAGGGGGCCCATCATAAAAGACATAGGCGTTATCTGCCGGCCTACTATCAACCGATTTCTCAAATATCTTATTATCTTGCCAATACTTAACTAGATCTTTCTCGTACTCTATTGCTGGTCGTCTGGTATTTTTTTGAAACTTCATGATGTTGTTCTCTTTCTTAAAATATAAAAAGCCACTTCTTTACGGTGTTGGAACCCTGTTTCTAGGGTGGTACCATCCAACTTCCAAAGAAATGACTCTTTGACACTTGCTTAACGGCTGTTCCGGGCTTACCCGGTGAGTTCTACTAAGCCCTAGTTGGCCTTTCCTCTCACTGCTTTCACGGTTGATAGCCGCTATTTGCCCTATCGGACAAAACGCATTATTACTTTCTACTTACATCTAAAACTATAGACTACTTATTGTTTTACATCAACTAACTATATAGGTAGGATATGACTTCTTGTTTTTGGGGCAGCAGCTTACCGAGCCACATATTCTGCAGAACACCTTCTGTGCCAAGGGCTAACAGAGCCGGATACTCCAAGATATCGTAGAGTATGCTTTTGTTAACCCCCTCGACGCTTTCGGCATCCAAAACTTCAACTTCAATAGTAGGATAGAGTCGACGAAAATCATCAACATATTCTTCTACGATCCGAGCGTATTCGGATTTTGGTTTGTAGAGAACAAGCAGTTTCATATGACTAGTGTAGCATATGGATGCCCAGTAGAGCTCTAGCTGCAGCCAGTGGTGGAGCCGCAGCTACTACACACATAACAACTACCTGACCTCTGTGTCTGATTACCGCAGTTATAGCAAAGTGGTGCCGCACTATTTGCGCTTGACTTGGTTTCTGGTGCTCGTACGCTCAGTGTTGGGCTATCTGCAACTTTCTGTTGGACGACTTTGGGTGCTGGTGTCTCTTTGATAAGAGCAACGTCAGCTAGCAAAGATATCTGCTCCTCGGAAGGCATGTCATCTATTGATGCCAAGCCCAGTTCTAGTCGATCATCAAAACTTAAGTAACTAAGTGCCAGGCGCCTGAATATGTAATCCACTAGGCTTGAGGCGGTGCGGATCTCAGGGTCATCGGTGATGCCTGCTGGCGCAAAACTCATGTGGCTAAGTCCCTTAACATAGATCTTCAGTGGTACGCCGTATTGGAGACCATAGCTTACTGATCGGGCAAAAGAGTCCATTAGTCCAGCCAAGGTAGATCCCATCTTAGCAGTATTAATGAAAACTTCTCCGGGGGTTCCATCATCATATTCACCCACAGTTACATAGCCATGGCTATCTGCAACGGTAAAAGAGAAGGTCTTTGCCTGACGAACTTTTGGCAGTGGTCTTCGGACTGCTCCCTTAACAATGAACTTTTCTTGTTCGGCTGACGCATTGATCGTGGCTACATCTTGGCTGCCCTCTTTCTTAGCCATAGATAGCGGCTGGCCGACTTTACAGTTGTCTCGATAGACAGCAATCGCCTTAATGCCCATTTCCCATGCCTCAATGTGTAATTGTTCAATGTCCTCAACTGTGACTTCCTCGGGTAAGTTTACTGTCTTACTGATAGCGCCTGACAAGAATGGCTGTACTGCTGCCATCATCTTTACGTGTCCAAGATAGTGGATTGCATTATCACCCATCGAACACGCAAACACTGGCTCATGTTCCTTCTTAAGGTGTGGTGCGCCTAGAATGGTTTTCTCAACATCGATATAGCTCACTATGTCAGCTATTTGTGACTTGCTGTATCCAAGCGCATCTAGAGCTCGAGGAACCGTCTGGTTAACAATATTCATGGTACCGCCACCAACAAGTTTCTTAACCTTCACTAGACCTAGATCTGGCTCAATCCCGGTTGTATCACAGTCCATCATCAAGCCAATTGTTCCGGTTGGGGCAAGAAGACTAGCCTGGGAATTACGAACTCCGTAGAGCTCACTTAATTCGACAGCGTCATCCCAAGCGCTCGTGGCAGCGCTTAATAGATCTTCAGATACTAAACCGGCATCGATCTTGGAGACAGCCTGTCTGTGCATCTTAATGACATTTAACATTGCTTCACGGTCTTTGTGGAAGCCAGCGAACGGGCCAACTTTTGCAGCTATCTTAGCGCTCACAGCATAAGAACGACCCGTTAGTAGTGCGGTTACAGCAGCCGCTTGAGCCCGACCTTCGTCAGAATCGTACGGCAAACCTTGTGCCATTAACAACGCTCCAAGGTTGGCATAACCAATACCTAATTGTCGATAAGCGCGAGCAGTCTTCCCAATCTTCTCTGTTGGGTACGAACTATAGCCAACTAGAATCTCTTGTGCTGTGAATATAACATCAATAGTATGCTCAAAAGATTGTATGTCAAAGCTATTGTCTTTGCGCAAATATTTTAACAAATTGATACTCGCTAGATTACACGCCGAGTCATCCAAATGCATGTATTCGCTACATGGATTAGAGGCATTAATTCGACCAGCAACTGGTGTAGTGTGCCAACGATTAATAGTTGTATCAAATTGCATGCCCGGGTCAGCACATTCCCAAGCTGCTTCAGCGAATTCGCGGAATAAAGTACGGGCTTTCACGGTCTTAACAGTTTTTCCGGTGGTAACGGCCCTTAGGCCCCAATCTGCATCAGCTTTTACTGCTTCCATGAATTCGTCGCTCACCCTGAGTGATATATTGGCATTTTGGTACTGCACACTAAAAGAATCTTTGCCGTCTAGGCTCATGTCCCAACCGGCAGCCTGTAAATCACGGGCTTTTCGCTCTTCAAGAGCTTTGCTCCAAATAAATTCTTCAATATCTGGGTGATCTGCATTTAAGATTACCATTTTGGCCGCTCGACGAGTCTTACCGCCGCTTTTTATTGCGCCAGCTGAAGCATCAGCCCCGCGCATGAAGCTAAGTGGGCCTGATGCTGTTCCGGCGCTCTTACCAAGCTGTTCGACGGATGATCGAACCGTACTTAGATTTATGCCCGAGCCAGAACCGCCCTTAAATATCATTCCCTCTTCGACGTACCAATTCAAAATAGCTGGCATTGTGTCTTTTATGCCGAGTATAAAACAAGCACTGGCCTGTTGAGCTCGTTCAGGAACGCCAATATTAAACCAAACCGGTGAATTAAATGCAGCCCTTTGGGTGGCTAAAACGTACTTTAGCTCTTCTCTGAAGTCTTCGGCATCGTTATCATTATCAAAATAACCTTCTTGAAGCCCTTGACGAGTAATCGTGTCAGCCACTCGATTAATAAGATGCTTTAGTGAGCTTTCACGCTCCTTCGTGCCAGGTGTACCCGTAAAATACTTTTGAGCAACGATATTAATTGCATTGAGCGACCAACCCTCTGGAAACTCAACGCCTTTTTGCTCAAAGACTGGCTTGTTGGCTATTGGATTAACTATAATTGAATCACTTTTGACCCACTTAAGATCGTCATAAGCCTTCTTCTTAGGTTGAGTGAATAACCGCCCAACTTGTAAATTGGTTGTCTGTCCCATAATAAACCCTCACTTAATTATTGAGTTGAAACTCATTATTATTTTTATTTACTTTTTTGTTCCCAGTTCCCTGTAATTTTCATAATATTCCACATTAATTTAAATGTCCATACTATTTTTTACAAAAAACTGGTAAACACTTTATCGAACCGGTGTTTGCGTCGTCTTACGCTCACGAATTTCGGACAACTCACGCTCGAAACTATTTATGTCTTTGAACTTTCGGTAGACACTTGCGAATCGTACATAGGCTACTTCATTTAACTCTGCCAATCTATCCATGACTAAGTCGCCTATCGTAGCGGTACGAACCTCTGGATCACCAAGCGCTTGTAATTCGTTCTCGATCTCATTTACCAATTTCTCAAGTTGTAAATTGGTGACCGAAGTTTTCTCGCAAGCTCTATACAATCCAGACATTATCTTTTGCCTATCAAACAACTCTCTTACGCCGCTAGACTTAACTACTACCAGCTGGGGTCTTTCAACCCTCTCATATGTAGTAAAACGGTGACCACAGTGGATACAAACCCTTCTTCTGCGTATAGCTTCACCATCAGCGGCATCTCTGGATTCAATGACCTTGGTATCATTTTTCTGACACTGGTTGCATTTCATCTTGTATACCTCCTTTATTCAATATAAAAGTACGGTCACTATATTCTTAAGCTACATATAGTGTCTATAAATAACATGGTAGCCCTACTTATGGTGTTTGGCAAATAATTATTGCTGTATTATTTAGTACGTATTTACAGCTTATCTTCGTCTGTTTTCTTGTCGTCACTATCTTTAGAACGGCGTCGTGATAATCGGCGCAAGAAGGACGGTTTTTCCACATCATCCTCATCAATCCCATTAACAACTGTCGGTTTGCTCTCTGAAAAATGATCGTGGTCATTATCTTCATGCTTATCTTCGTCTTTAGATTTAGATTCTTTGTTCTCGTCCTCATCCTCATCATCAATGGCCCATATGTTAGCTGGAGGCGTATCATTATGAAAATCATTTTGGTCATCGTCTTCTTCGTTGACCGGTAATGACATGTCAAGATCAGACATAACCTTATCATCTCCAATGTGAGTTACTTTATCTTTGGACTTCGATGATTCCTTATCGTCTTCCTTGTTATTAGAATCATCTTTATCCGGACGCTTACGGTTTGCGAAATATGATTCATCAAAGCCAGTAGCCACTACGGTAACAATTACTTCGCCAGTTAAATCACTGTTGATACTCGCACCAAAGATAATATTGGCATCTGGGTCAGCGGCAGTTGTAATAATTTCTGCAGCCGTGTTAATCTCGTGCATCGTTAGGTCATCGCCACCAATAACATTAAAGAGTATGCCACGGGCGCCATCGATTGATACTTCCAGTAAAGGTGACTCGATAGCCTGCTGAGCAGCTTGAACTGCACGGCTTTCCCCGCTAGCCCGACCGATACCCATAAGCGCTGAGCCAGCATTGGTCATTACCGTCTTAACATCAGCAAAATCAAGGTTAATTAGACCATGGACAGTTATAAGATCAGATATACCCTGGACTCCTTGTCTTAAGACATCGTCGGCAACTTTAAAAGCTTCCAGTAGCGGTGTTTGTCTCTCAATAGTCTGAAGCAAACGATCATTTGGTATAACTATTAAGGTATCTACTGACTTACGAAGATTCTCTATAGCAAGATCGGCGTTATGGCGTCTTTTTTCACCCTCAAAAGCAAAAGGTTTAGTGACAAAAGCAACTACTAGGCTGTTAAGATCTTTAGCTATTTGGGCAACTATGTGCCCGGCACCACTACCAGTACCACCGCCCGCACCAAGCGTAATAAATGTCATGTCTGCACCCTCAAGTGCCTTTTCGATATCAGCCCTAGACTCTTCAGCAGCCCGCTCACCTACATTCGGATCAGCTCCAGCGCCTAGTCCTTTAGTTGTATCCTGACCAATATGGATCTTGGTTTGTGCTTTGGAATTATGCAAAGCTTGAGCATCGGCATTTATGGCAATAAACTCAACACCATCAACACCGGCTTCAACCATTCGGTTAATTGCAGCGCCACCGGCGCCACCAACTCCAACAACTTTAATACGAGCGAACGTTTCTACTTCAGGCTTAACTTCTGGCATGATGCTTAGATCCTCTTACGTATTTATACTGGTGAGTATACTCTACACGCCACTCAAGTTCAATAAAATTACTTATTCAATAATCAAGTGGGTGATTAAGAGCAATAATGGGATGTATAAATCTTTTCTATTTTTTAATGGAATGCCAAAAACGGTAAACGGGTTGCAATAATTTTGTGCTCGATACGGCACCTGACCCCTGTGATTCGTTAGTCGGACCAAGTATCATATCTAGCAACATTAGCCCAACCGCAGTAAATGCTGCAGTGTCATTTACTGCATCAACTAATCCGCCAATGGGTTGCAAAGTTCCAATTCTGGCAGCAAGCTGAAGTTTTTCTTTAGCAAAGTCAGCCAGTCCGGGGATCTTGGCGGTACCACCAACTATAACTACTCCGCCTGGCAATTTGCGCGATCGCTGGATTTTGTGGAGTTCGCGTTCAACGTATTCCAAAAGTTCGTCTACCCGAGCTTCGGTAATCATGTCAATATCATCACTCTTAAAAGTGTGTATCTGACTGCCTACTTTAATGGTTACGTTCTCTTTTTTAGTTTTTTGCTCCAAACTAACATGATTAATCTTAACTCTTTCGGCAATGTCTAGATCGGTTTTCAATCCGATTGCGAGATCGTTGGTTATATTAATGCCGCCAATTGGTAGAACTGCGACGTGCTGAATCTCGCCATCTTCGATAACTAAAAGATTAGTAGTACCAGCCCCGATATCGAGTAAGGCTGTACCGGCCTCTCTCTGCTGACGAGTCAATACAGCTTCTGCGGCTCCAAGACTTGAAATGGTGTGCCTATTAACCGTAATTTGGGCTTTATCAAGGGCGTCATCCAGATTACGCAGATTTGGGACTGAACTGGTTACTATATGAGCATCCACTTCTAGACGTACGCCATGCATTCCAATCGGATCCTTAATGTTATTTTGTCCATCAAGCCGATAATTCTTGGCAAATAGTTGCAGTATTTCCCGATTTGCCGGTAACTTTAGGATTGTGGCCGCCTCTTCCACGCGATCACGATCCTCGTTAGTGATCTCTCGATTGGCGGTGCTAATAGCAATTACACCCCGGGAATTTATGCCAACTACGTTAGTACCATTTACGTTTACCGTAGCGTTGCGGATATGCACTCCAGACAGTCTCTCCGCTTCAGTAACGGCCTGTACGATAGACTCAGCGACATCATCAACATAAACGACAGTACCCTTGCGCATTCCGGAGTTAGGTGCGCTGCCATAGCCTATAATTGACGGTCTACTCGGATCGTTCTGATCGGCTATACCAATAACGCAACGAACTGTATTAGTGCCTATATCGAGACCAACATAATGTGGCAGAGAGTGGTCATTCATAGAGGAAGTATACCGCTAACCCTATAATTACAGCAAGTTTGGAACACTTGGGGTCTATCTGCTTCAGACAACAGTCAGTATCTCGGCTTCATTATCTTTGATAAGTACGGTGTGCTCAAAATGGGCTGCCCAGGAGTCGTCCCAGGTTTGTACAGTCCAGCCATCGTTTGCTATAAATACACGGTCACCACCAAGAGTTACCATCGGCTCAATCGCTATAGTCATGTGTTTTTTAAGCCCAACACCAGTGTTGGCGCGACCATAATTTGGTATGTTCGGATCTTCATGCAATTTGTGACCGACACCGTGACCAACCAAATCACGAACAATGCCATAGTGATGCTTATTAAGCTCAGCTTCTACAGCAGCCCCAATATCACCAGTCCTAACTCCATCTCTGACAACTGCAATTCCGCTAAGTAATGACTCTTTTGTATATTTAACCAGATCCATGTGTTTCTGTGAAAGAGGCTTACCAACTATCAGGCTAATTGCAGCATCAGTTATCATGCCTTTATATAGAACACCGAAATCTAGACTCAAAATGTCGCCATTTTGTAAAATCCTATTAACAGAGGGGATACCATGAACTACTTCTTGGTTTATGGAGGTGCATAGTACGTCTGGAAAACCTTGATAGCCCAAAAATGGGGCTGTGCCACCTAGACTCTTCAGTTCGGTCGCCGCTATATTCGCAAGATCTTTGGTACTCATGCCGACGCTTACCTGCTTTGAAAGAATATCAAGAACCGTGGCTAGCATCCGACCACTGTCTCTCATGGCGGCTATTTCACTAGAAGTTTTTACTCTGGTTAGCATAATCTATACCACTGAAGGATTATTCTGGTCAATGATTTTGGTTATTTCCTTGTGGACAGTCGCCGGGTCTCGGCCGCCGTCGATATCATAAACATGCACTGCGAGTTGGCGTAAATGATTAATTATCGGCACTGTTACCGCTTCATATTCCTTAAAACGCTTAGTAATTGCTTCTTCCGTATCATCCTGTCGCCCTCGCAGCTTAAGGCGCTCCCTGACAACTTCTTTGGAGGCGCTAAGATGGATAACTGCTGTTAGCGGGAATCTACCCTCATCGACATTTTTGAGTAACCAATCCGTCTGAACTACGGTTCTGGGGAAACCATCCAAAATGAATTCCTGCTTTGTATCAATAACTTCAAAAACCGTGTCCAAGACTCTAATCATCTCGTCGTCGCTTAATAACTTACCTTCAAGCATTTCCTGGCGTCTTTTACCGGTTATTAGAACCCGCAGTATCTCTCCAGTCGATATCCAAGCATAGCCATGTTCGTCAGCTTGTAAGCGACCCTGCATACTTTTACCCGAACCGGCAACGCCCATCAATATGATCATTGGCTTAGCCTATCCTTGACAATGCCAGCGAGAGTTGCCCCATCGGCACTGCCACCGCTACGCTCCTTCGCCAGAGCAATGATCTGTCCCATCTTGCCCATATTTGGTTCATCAACTTCGCCCAGAATAGAGTCGACCAGTGATCGAATCTCCTCCTCGGATAAGCTCTTTGGAAGATAATTTTCAATTATCGATTTTTCGCTAAGTTCTTGTTTGGCGCGTTCTTCATTACCACCAGATTTATATAAATCGGCACTTTCCTGTCTTTTCTTGGCCTCTTTTTGTAATAAAGAAATTATTTCGTTCTCAGATATGCCTTCGGTTCTCTGTCCTTTGGCAAGTTCATCATATAAAATTACACTCTTTAGCCCCCTTAAGGTATCAACTGTAGTCTTGTTGCCACCGAGTAGGGCTGTTTTGAGGTCTTTATCAATCTGCTCTTTGAGAGTCATCTAGCGCTGGCCGAGTTTAATCTTCTGGAGCTTTACAGCCTTACGGGCTCGTCGAACAATAGCTTTCTGCCTTCTCTCAACTTTGCTGATTGGCTTTTCGAAATATTGCTTTTGCTTAACAGTCAGCATCATCCCGGACTGCTGCACCTTACGGTTGAAGCGACGTAATAAATTCTCTAGTGATTCTTTGGAATCTTTTCTTGTAACTTGTATCATATCTTGAATTATATGAGATCTAGGGTGTTTTTGCAAATTTTGCTTAGAGACCCTGCTGCCTCTTTTGATTGGCACGTTGTGATTTCAACACTATACTTTGTAACTCTTTGAAAATTATAAATTGCTTATTGGTGTAGTAGACTTTGGTGTTAGCTTGCTTCTCTGACAATAGAAAACCAACCTTTTCCAAACGCTTTAATTCTCTCTGAATATTGCCGGCGTCTTCTTTTATCAGCTTGGCCAGGCCTCTAACATGAGTTTTGAAATCAGGATACTTAGCATAGATTACTATAATCTTGCGCCTAACTCGTGAAGTGATAAATACATCTAACATAATTTTATATTGTTATTCAAACAACGTAAGTAATACGCTATAGTATACCTACCTACTATTGGCATTTCAAGCTATTTTGTTTAAAAATTAGATTATGACTTATTATTACAAAGTTTGGGTGGCAACCAGCCGCTATCATAAACCGGAGCCTTTGACGTATAAAGCCGACTATAAATTGCCTCCAGGCGCCATAATACTGGTTCCTATGACGCGCTGGCAGTGTTTGGGGATTATTGAAGGACTGACGGATAAGCCGAGCTTCGCTGTAAAGGAGATTACTAGCAATCTAGGCATTACACTGCCAAAACCCCTACTGAAACTCAGAGATTGGCTGCAAATTTATTATCCTTCCCCGTCAGGAATGATAACCCAGCATTTTCTACCCAATGTACTAAGTCAAAAGTTGCCCGATCTTGGGAGGATAAAGACAACTAAAGCCAAAACCGCTAAACAACCACCTTTAACTAAAGAACAAACCCAGGCTCTGGGCATTATTGACGGCAAAGGAAGTTATCTTATCCACGGCGAGACTGGTAGCGGCAAAACCCGTATATACCAAGAGGTTGCCAAAAGAGCTATCGATCAAGGAAAATCCGTCATCATCCTGACGCCGGAGATTAGTCTAACTGCTCAGTTATATAAAAATTTTGAAGAAATTTTTGGAAATCGAGTAGTCCTATTTCATTCACATTTAACTCCCAAGGAAAAGCTTCATTCTTGGCTTGAGATAGCCACTGCCCAGGAACCGGTTATTGTTATCGGCACTCGATCAGCACTGTTCAGCCCCGTTAACAAGCTGGGGCTAATTGTTGTTGATGAAGCCCATGAACCAGCCTACAAAGAGGAACAAGGTACCCACTACCACGCACTGCGAGTCGCTAGTAAGCTTGCTGAACTCAGTGGCAGCACATTGCTCATAGGTTCAGCCACGCCGTCTGTTACCGACTATTTTATAGCTGAACAGAAGTCTGTCCCAATTATAAGACTAGAGCAACCGGCCGTTACGAAGTTAAATGACGCCAACCAACCGATCATTGTTGATATCAAAGATCGCGGCCTATTTACTAAATCAAGACATTTATCAGATCCATTACTGCAAGCCATCGAGCTGGGCCTTAAGAACAAGGAGCAAATACTACTGTTTCTTAATCGAAGAGGCACGTCCCACGTTATTCTCTGTCAAAGTTGCGGCTGGCAAGCAATGTGCCCGAATTGTGACACACCACTCATCTACCACGGTGATGACCATAGCATGCGCTGCCATACCTGTAACTATAACCAAGTGGCGGTGACGATCTGTCCAATCTGCAAAAATACTGACCTTGTATTCAAGAGCAGTGGTACAAAGGCCATTGTCAGTGAAGTTGAGAAATTATTTCCATCAGCCATTGTGCAGCGATTTGATACAGACAACAAGAAAGCTGAACGCTTTGAGGCCCATTATGAGAACATCAATAACGGCAATGTTGACATACTAATTGGAACCCAAACCTTAGCCAAAGGCCTTGATCTTAAAAACTTAAGCGTTGTGGGAGTTATAACAGCCGACACCAGTTTATATATTCCAGACTTCATGGCCCAAGAAAGAACCTATCAACTTGTCAGCCAGGTAATCGGTCGCACCAGCCGCGGTAGCAAACATGGCCAAGCCATAATCCAGACATATAACCCCGTTAGCCCTATCCTGAAATCAGCACTCGCAAAAGACTGGACAAGTTTTTATAATCAGGAAATAGATGAACGTCGTAAATTTCTTTACCCGCCATTTTGCTATCTTCTGAAATTAACCGTCCGTCGCAGAAGTCCAAGCAGTGCTCGGGCTGCAGCAAATACGTTGGTAAAATTACTACAGACAGAACATCTTAAAATTATCATCAACGGGCCAGCTCCTTCTTTTCACCATAAACATGGCAATCAATTTGAGTGGCAGTTAATTATAAAAGCCAAGCAACGCGCTGAGTTACAAAAAGTTATTCAGTTACTACCAACCAATTGGTCATATGATTTAGACCCCACAAATCTGTTGTAGTGTTGTATTTAACAGATAAAGAGGCTATACTCGTAGCCATGCCAAATCCCCGCGATATGCTAATCACTCTGCCGAACCCCCACCTTAGACAATCGTCTAAGAGGGTTGGCGTGATCACAAAAGATGTTCAGAAAACAATTACTGACATGGAAGCAGCGGTTATCGACTGGGAAGATAGTCGACAGCACGAGGTCGGAGTGGCATTAGCGGCAGTCCAAATTGATGATCTGTATAAAATCGTAATTGTACGCAATGACTACGACAACAAGGAGGATAAAACTTTCAAAGTTTTCATAAACCCTTCTATTACCAAGTTCGAGGGTGAACCTGTCGCAGATTTCGAAGGATGTCTAAGCATACAAGACATTTACGGCAAAGTACCTCGCTACCCTAAAATACGGGTTAAAGCTGTCGGAATCGATGGAAAGCCCTTTAGGATAACCGCCGAAGGCTTTTTGGCCAGAGTTTTACAGCACGAAATTGATCATACCAATGGCATAGTTTTTATTGACCGCATCAAAGGTGTTAACGATGTATTTTATAAACTAAACGAAGATGGAAATTTGGAGCAACTGGATGACAAAAAAGTCCATAACAGTCGTATTCTTTGGTAGCGGACCCTTAGCCGCTAAGAGCCTTGAACTGCTGGCGCAGGACTTCGAGATAGAAGCAGTTATCACCAAGGCGTCGCCGCTTGGGCACAGGGGTGAAGTGCCAGTTTTGAACCTGAGCAAAAAATTGGGCATTAAGGCCTTCCCCGTAGAGAACAAGGCTCAGCTAGACAATCTGATAGAGAGCTCTCATTTTAGTAGTGATCTTGGCATATTAATCGATTTTGGTATTATTGTGTCCCAGGAAGTTATTGACTACTTTAAAAAGGGTATTATTAATAGCCACTTCTCCCTGTTGCCTGAGTGGCGAGGAGCTGACCCTATAAGTTTCGCTCTTCTCAGCGGGCAAAAATCTACTGGTGTTAGTTTAATGTTACTGGTCAAGGCAATGGACGAAGGACCACTACTTGCCTACTCCGAGCTAAGTATCGACTCTGACGCAACGAACCCCAGCCTAAGCGGTGAACTCGTCGATCTAAGTCATGAATTACTCAAGGAGTTTGTGCCCCGCTACCTAGAAGACAGTATCGAGGCCCAGGCCCAGGACATTACCGGTCGAGAAGTTAGCTATTCAAGGAAACTCACCAAGAACGATGGGATTATTGACTGGGACAAATCAGCCGACAAGATTGAACACGAGATACGAGCCTTTATTGAGTGGCCCAAGAGTCATACTAAACTTGGAGGTATTGAGATAATTATAACCAGCGGCCACGTTGTTCCTGCTAAAGATACCAAGCCAGGTAATTTTAAGATCGATAATAATGAACTATTGATTGACTGCGGAGAGGATTCGTTGTCTATTGATAAGCTAAAGCCCAGCGGTAAACCGGAAATGTCGATTCAAGCATTCTTAGCCGGTTATACCGGTCGTCTAGCCTAAGGCTGGCGACTGATCCTGGGGTGTAGTGGCCAAAATTTGAGGCGCAAGGTCTTTGATCTCATTTTTTAATTTGTCGAGTTCGCCACTGACTACTTGTTTATAATCGGGGAAATTGGTCTCGAGCCAATTTAGAGCTGCTTTTTCCTTGTCTTTAACTGATTCTGGGGAGTCTTCTTGAGTAGGCATAAGTTTCTCGAATTCATCAAGCTGAGCGTCACTCATCTGCGACGCCAATGTAGTACCTACCCTCATCTCAAGGGTCTCAAGAATATGCGTTAACATCTTGCGCTTTTCCTCTGGTGGCAAAGCGGCTAAACCAAGTTCTTCTAGTGTTTGTTCGTCTAATCTATATGCCATAGTTATTCCTACTAAGACATTATTGTAAACTACTTAAATCTAATTCAAAAGTCTATAATTTGCGTTCGATGGTTTCTTGTCGGTAAGTCTCAACAATATCACCTTCCTCGACAACCAGTTTTGCGGAAGTCTTGATCCCCAAACCGCACATTTCGCCCTTAACTACCTCTTTAGCATCCTGTGGACCGCGCTTTAGATGTATCAGTTCGGCCTCAGCGATTAGCTTGCCCCCACGCTTAATGCGTACCAGACATGGCACAACCATCTTACCTTCCAGGACTTCGCCGCCACAAATTATCTCGCCCTTGGTTGTCTTGAAAATAGCTTTGACCTGAAGCTTGCCAATTTCGGTAACTACTAGCTCGGGCAATAATAGATTACTGAGTTCATCCCGGGCATTATCTATTAGTTCATAGATAATTGAGTATTCGCGTATACTTATCTTGTCTCTGTTAGCTAGCCGTTTAATATTAGTTGGAGCGGGAACATTAAAGGCGTAGATTATCGCTCCGGAAGAGTGCGCCAAGTGAATATCGTTTTCGTTAACAACTCCTACACTTGCGCCCACAACCTGAACAGCGACTTCTTCGGTCGCCAGTGATTTTAGACTATCGATAACAGAGGTCAATGAACCTTGAACATCGGCTTTTACGATAACATTTAGAAATTGTAACTGCTTGCTACGGTTAATTATCTTGATTAAATCATTGCCGCTTAAGTCTAGGCGATTGGTGCTGTCTTCTTGTTTTTTGTCGGCTGCTGACCCAGATTCATTACGGGCTACCTTCTCGTTATCAACCACTTCAAAAGCATCACCAAATTCTGGCAGAGTTTTAAACCCAGTAATTACTACCGGCGTTGACGGCGTAGCGCTAATTAGAACCTCGCCGCTGGGAGATTCAAGGTTTCTAATCTTAGCATAGCTAGATCCTGCGACAACAAAGTCACCACGCTTCAAAGTACCGCTCTCAACCAGGGCGTGAGCTACCGGGCCACGTCCCTGTTCGGTGTGCGCCTCAATGATAAGTCCTTTGGCTGGCCCATCATGCAAGGCCCGAAGATTCTCAACGTCGGAAACCAGAAGAATCATATCTAGAAGATTATCAATTCCCTGTTTCGTCTTGGCCGATACTTCAACCACTACGGTGTCACCGCCCCATTCTTCAACCAGGACATTTTGCTCAGCCAGCTGTTGCTTGATATGGTTAACATCAGCGCCTTCTTTATCTATCTTAGTAATAGCGACAATAATCTTTACTCCGGCTTGCTTAGCGAATCTAATAGCTTCAACAGTCTGAGGCTTTACCCCGTCATCGGCGGCCACGACAATGACAGCCAAATCAGTCAGACGGGCGCTGTGAGCCCTAATGGCAGCAAAGGCTTCGTGTCCTGGAGTGTCTAGAAAAGTAATCTTACGACCGTGATGGGTCGTTTGGTAGGCCGTAATGTGCTGAGTTATGCCACCGGCTTCACCTTTGGCCACCGAGGCGCCTCTAATGGCGTCGAGTAAGCTGGTTTTACCATGATCAACATGTCCCATTACCGCAACAACCGGAGGACGCTCAATGGCGTGTTCGCTCATTGGCTCCTTAGCTCGGGCTTGCGGGGTTTCGTCTTTAACCTTTTTGACCAGTTCGACATCCAAAGCTAGTTCATCGACTATAATCTGAGCTGTATCAAAATCAATACGCTCGTTAACTGTCGCCATAACACCGTTTTTCATAAGCTCAGTGATGAGCCTACTAACCGGAACCGTTAGTTTTTCAGCCAGGTTGCCGACAGTGATGTAATCTTGTAGCTCGATTTTACTTGCCATCTGCAGCTTCCTTTCTTAAAAACTTATCGGATGTTTACATAAATGCTTAGTTTATTTGGCGCCTTTTAGGCTTAGGGCGATTTTTCTAGTTTCTGGATCAATATCTAGAACTTTGAACTGTTTCTTCTCATTGAGTTGGAATAGTTTCTCGGGGTCAACGGCGTCGCCTTCGCTCATTTCCGAAACATGGACTAAAGCCTCAACAGCGGGACTTAACTGAACAAAAGCTCCAAACGGTGTAATTCGAGTTACTTTACCCTCGACTATCGTACCCTTCTTGAAGGCTTTAACTTCGTTCAGCCATGGGTCTTCACTCATCTGCTTCAAGCTCAGGCTAAGGCGATCTTTGTCGATAGCAATAATCTTGGCCTTAACAGTCTCGCCAACCTTCAGGTAATCTCTCGGATCCTCAACTCGTTCCCAAGAAATCTCAGAAATGTGAATTAACCCTTCGATACCATCAACGTTCACGAAAGCTCCGAAATCAATCACGCCAGTCACCACGCCTTCGACTTCATCACCGATCTTCAGATCTGTTAGTCGAGCCTGCATGTCGTCTTTGATAGCGGCTTTTTCAGAGAAAATTAGCTTATTCTCTTTACGGCTGACATCCAGTATTCGCACTCGGATTGAGTGATCGACTAGGGCGTGCAGCTTCTGCAATATTTCATCACGATCAGCACCAGAGACTCTTGGATAATTGGCAGTTGAAAGCTGAGAAACCGGTAAAAATCCGCGGATTCCTTCCAACTCTACTAATAGTCCACCTCGGTTTGCATCATACGGTAGGATATCGACGATTTCTTGTTCATCAAAGATTCGCTGTAGTTCATCCCAGCCTCGATCCTTAACGGCTCGGCGCATGCTCAGTAGAGCGTGGCCTTCATCTTCTAGTTCAGGATCAACGACACTGACGGTCACATTTTGACCGACTTCTAGCGGCTGGTTATGGCCAATTTCTCGGCGCATTACCACGCCGATGCCTCGGGCTCCCAAATCTACCCATAGCTCGTGTTTTTTAATTGATGTAATTACTCCCTCCAGAACATCACCTGTCTGAAGCGGTTTGACGTCATTCTGCTCAAGCAGTTCGTCCATTGTTATTGTAGTTTGTGACATGCTTCTACATGCCTCCTTCGAAATGTATTTCCGGTGTGCGAGGTACTTCTAGCAATAACTGCCTTCATACGCTCACTACACAAGATTATCTATATTATACCTGTTATGCCGCCAGGAGTCTAGAGGCGATGACAAATGAAAAATGTGATAAACTAAAATTAATGTATTTGGGTGTAGATATCGGCGGTACCAAAACACTTGTTGGTCTAATGGATGACCAGGGAGTCATATTAAAACAAGAAAAATTTCCTACCTCTAGAATTTACGAAGAAGCAATCGATGAAATCGAAAAAACCGCTAAGAAATTTACAACACAACCGCTAAAGGCAGTCGGTATTGGTATGCCGGCAACCAATCTTGACCGAGAATATGGGATAGGTATCAACTTTGGCAATCTCCCCTGGGAAAACGTTCCTATCAGATCAGATATTAGCAGAAGACTGGGTTGTGATGTGGTTGTCGAGAACGATGCCAAGCTAGCCGCCTTATCTGAAAGTATGTTAGTTGGTGATGAGTTCAAAAAAGTTCTCTACGTCACAATTGGTACGGGAATTGGCATCGCGCTTATTGTTAATAAAACTATAGATGCGGCATTTGGGGACGCCGGCGGTCGAACAATAATTTTAGAGCACGATGGTAAATACCAAGCATGGGAGGATTTTGCCTCTGGAAAGGCTATAAAAAAGCAATTCGGTAAACCGGCTAGCGAGATCAAGGACAAAAAGGATTGGGCGATTATTGCTAAGAATTTAGCATTAGGATTCATTGAAATCATGGCCATGACCGAGCCGGACATTATTATTGTAGGTGGTGGCGTAGGAACCTATTTAGATAGTTATATTGAGCCCCTGACTAGGGAGTTAAAGCGCTACGAGAATCCTCTTCTGAAAATCCCCCCCATTCGGGAAGCCCAGCGACCGGAAACGGCTGTTGTTTATGGGGCATATGATCTGGCTAGGACTATATATGGATGAACTGCTCCAGTCCTTAAAAATTGACTATCCGGATATAAGTTTTGCCGATGGCAATTCCTTCCGCTGGTCGCCACACGAAAAACAAGTCGTTTATAAACCGGCTAGCGATGAAATAAATGGATCTTGGGCGCTGTTGCACGAAGTCGGTCATGCCCTACTAGACCACTCGACTTATAATTCTGACTTTGAGCTACTCAAACTAGAGGTTGCCGCTTGGGAAAAAGCTCGGCAAATACAGAGTAAATATGCCGTTCGGGTTGATCCGGAGCATATTCAAAACTGCTTGGACACTTATCGGGAGTGGTTATACCAGCGAAGTAGCTGCCCTAACTGCAATAATACTTGTTTACAGACATCACTAACCGAATACCGCTGCTTTAACTGTCATAGTGTATGGAAAGTTACAGTGGCACGGTTTTGTCGACCATACCGTCGTCTATATTCTATTCAAAATAAAAAGTCGCCTGAGACTATTGTCCAAGCGACTTTTCGCTAAAGTTTAAATTAAAACTTTAGGCTTTTTTGGTACGACGAGAAATTCGTCCACCCTTAGCGCCAGCCGTTCGGGCTAACTCTCGGTTAGCGAAGAAACCACCAGTGTGGCCTTTCTTACCGCCCATAGCACCGATTTTTGCGTAAAAATCAGAACCATACTTTTCTTTGTTTCGCTTAGCAGCAGCTTTGCCGCCTAATTGTGTTCCAGCCATGTTAAACTCCTTTTAATTAATATTGCATAGCTCTCGAGCTAGAAATAAAAAAGGGCTCCGTCAAGACGGAACCCTCTCTTATCTTATTCGATTGTGCTTATGATATCACGCTATACTGCTAATGTCAAGTATATGTTAAAAGATTATTTATAAATTAAAATTGAACTTAAGTTACCTCTTAAAAGATAAAAGCCATCCTATTAGGATGGCTTTTATATAATTTGGCACCGTGCTATTTTCCCAGGGTTAAAACCCAAGTATTGTAACCGCAGCGAGGCTTAACTTCTGTGTTCGGTATGGGAACAGGTGTTTCCCTCACGCCATGGGCACCAATGTTGCTTTGCCTTAAAAATAAGTCAAAGCTCATCGATGTCCATGGGAGTTACTGCACGGTTTTTAAAGATCGCAATTGAAAACAAACTAATGTGTTGCTACACACCAATAACTAGTCAATGCACCGCTATGAGCCAAACCCATAAAGATTTGTCTCATAGCTCATAAAAAGTCAATGCCCCTATTAGTACGCTTCGGCTACATACGTTACCGTACTTCCACCTTGCGCCTATCAACCTGATCGTCTTTCAGGGGGGTCTAGGGAAATCTAATCTTGAGGTCAGTTTCGCGCTTAATATGCTTTCAGCGCTTATCTGGTCCGCACATAGCTACCCAGCAATGCCCTTGGTAGAACAACTGGTACACCAGCGGTGCGTTCACCCCGGTCCTCTCGTACTAGGGGCAAATCCTCTCAAATTTCCTATCGTCCACAGCGGATATAAACCGAACTGTCTCACGCGTGTAATTTTGAGTTGTTCATTTCTCAAAACTTCCTCCACCATTACTGATGGCACGGACTATATCTTCACCCTTCTGCTATGTATGCAGTTAGGGGCTGACGTATGATAAGGCTTGGTATAGTTTGCTGCCCTATCTCAATTCAACTGCTGGTTGAATTTCAGTCTCTACGGGGACGTTAATGTAATAGTATGAAGAAAGGGATACAAAAGCGTTGATACAAATCGCGCTTCTCTTAAGCCGACTTTGAAGTACTTACAATAATGTAAATATTCATCGCGAAACTGCATTTTTAGCAAAATTTCAGTTTCTAGGCCTTATCTTCTTATTACAAAAACGTCTTCCCTCGGTATTGCCCTCTAAACCGTTCGATGTTTAGGTGGGGTTTCACCGATTTTAGTCAGATTTGATACGATTGGTGCGATGTACACCCGTATCTATACTACTTCTCAGTAGTAGAACGCAATGTTATTTACGTTCTGAACCCAGCTCACGTACCTCTTTAACCGGCGAACAGCCGGACCCTTGGNNCGAAAGCGCTGCCGATACCACACTCTTGTACAAAAATGTACTGACAGCGGAAAACTTACTCCTACTTTCGTACCTGCTTGGCTTGTAGGCCTCACAGTCAAGCTAGCTTATGCGTATACACTATCGATTCGATTTCCATCCGAACCTAGCTAACCTTTGAACGCCTCCGATACTTTTTAGGAGGCAACCGCCCCAGTTAAACTACCCACCAGACACGGTCCCCGAACCGGAAAGGGCCGACAACAAAAAGTTATCAGACCTTTGCGGTCCAGGTAAGAATAAGATCATAACAAGGGTGGTATTTCACTGATGACTCCACCTAGGCTAGCGCCTAGGCTTCAAAGTCTCCCACCTATCCTACACATGTTACAACCCGATTCAATGTCAAGCTGTAGTAAAGCTGCACGGGGTCTTTTCGTCCTGCTGCGGACAGACGGCATCTTTACCGTCAATGCACTTTCACCGAGCTCTTCGTTGAGACAGTACCCATATCATTACTCCATTCGTGCGGGTCAGAACTTACCTGACAAGGAATTTCGCTCAAATATTCTGTTACTTAAAAACCTATAAGTTAGGCGCCGTATGATTTCTCACACAGTCTCTATGTCGCCATAGAGGTCGGACTATATCTTCACCTTAAATAAATAGGGTGTTCGGCGTGTAGTCTCTGAGGGTTCTTACTTGCGTAAGCCTTCCCTGCTGATTGTCTGCACGAAACTGATTGTCACTAAATATTTTCATATCTAGTACAGTTCGATACTCAGATGTTCCAGCATATAGCCAAATTTTCTTCCAAAACCTCATGGAGGAGGTAAAACAGAAGAGAGTCTTTCACTCTACTAAGGCAGCATTTTTCACCTTAGGACGGTTATAGTTANNGCACCGGGCAGGAGTCAGCCCCTATACATCCACTTTCGTGTTAGCAGAGACCTGTGTTTTTGGTAAACAGTTGCATGGGTTCCTTAGTTGCAACCTCCCGAGGGAGGTAGGCCTTATCCCGAAGTTACGGCCGCTTGTTTGCCGAGTTCCTTAACGAAGAATCACTCGTACACCTTGGTCTTCTCGACCTGAGCACCTGTGTCGGTTTGCGGTACGGATAGCATTATCCACGCGTTTGGTAGCTTTTCTAGTCAGCACTATCACAGGAATTCGACCCAAAAGTCGTTTCATTCGTAGGCATTTCTCCTACTTAGACGGATATAACCATGAATCCGCTCCTACTAACATGCCGCGCACGCCAAACAAAATAACACTAGTACGGGAATATTAACCCGTTGTCCATCGCCTACGCTACGCGCCTCGGCTTAGGACCGACTAACCCTGGGACGATTACCGTGGCCCAGGAAACCTTGCTCTTTCGGTGGGCAGGATTCTCACCTGCCTTATGGTTACTCATTCCAGCATTCTCACTTGATAACGCTCCACCAAACCTCGCGGTTCGACTTCAATGCAGATATCAACGCTCCTCTACCACGCATACATAATAAAATGTACACATTCGCATCTTCGGTGCTACGCTTAAGCCCCGTTACATTTTCCGCGCAAGATCTCTTGACGAGTGAGCTGTTACGCACTCTTTAAATGAATGGCTGCTTCTAAGCCAACATCCTCGTTGTTTAAGAAATCTCACCTCGTTTCCCACTGAGCGTAGACTTAGGGACCTTAGATGGCGATCTGGGCTGTTTCCCTTTCGAGCGACGAGCTTAGCCCCGCCGTTCTGACTGCTGTAGTTCCAGATAGCGTATTCGTAGTTTGTCAAGGGTGAGTACGCTCACGCGCCCCAGTCCGAAACAGAGCTCTACCCCACTATCCTACCGTACAACGCTAGCCCTAAAGCTATTTCGAGGAGAACCAGCTATCTCCGAGTTCGATTGGCATTTCACCTCTAACCACAGTTCATCCGGGTGTTTTGCAGATCACTACGGTTCGGCCCTCCACGTGGTTTTACCCACGCTTCAGCCTGACCATGGTTAGGTCACTCGGTTTCGGGTCTATTTACATACACTAGACGCCCTATTCAGGCTCGCTTTCACTACGCCTCCGCCAAATGGCTTAAGCTTGCGTATGCAAATAACTCGCTGGATCGTTCTACAAAAAGCACGCTGTCACCGGACAAGCCGGCTCCAACTCCTTGTACGCACACAATTTCAGGTTCTATTTCACTCCCCTTCCGGGGTTCTTTTAACCTTTCCCTCACGGTACTTGTTCACTATCG
>PLTT01000010.1 GCA_003164595.1 Candidatus Saccharimonadota bacterium
TGGTGCGGGTGACGGGACTCTAACCCGTGGCCTCGTCCTTGGCAAGGACGCGCTCTAAACAACTGAGCTACACCCGCATGTGCGCTTATAAATTATACTAAGTTTTTGTATTAGGATGAAGTCTTTCCATTCTCTATAAGTGAGTATGGCTTGGTGGCGCCTCCCAGACTCGAACTGGGGACACAAGGCTCTTCAGGCCTCTGCTCTACCAACTGAGCTAAAGCGCCATACCAGCCAATATACTACCTTCTTATCTGTTTTTTTACAACTTTTCATCTGTCTGACTACCCTTATTCCGAATGGTACCAGCCCGCCATAATCGGCCAACTATTGCTATCGTTACGATAATGCCCGCTAAGACAAAAATTGCTCTGAAGAGGCCATATTTCAGGTCCGTGCCTGAACCAAGCGCATGCAGAAACGCAAGTAGCATAACAAAATAACTAATGTAGTGTAGTTTTCGCCAACGACTCTTTTTGGTGTCGATCCAGCCAAGTGATGATGCCACAAGTATTATTACACCGTACATAGCCAAAACACCGAAAGAGATTGCCAAATCGGCGGGTAAACCAAATAAATGCGTTCCGTTATTGTAGCGTGTGGTAAATGGAATTAAGAGATTTACTAGGGAAAATGAAATGTAGTGGTCTATTAGTAGAAATGAAACATGGACAATGATACTCAGACAAAGAGCGAAAGCAAGGGTCTTATGTAAAACCCAAGCTTTGATTGGTTCAATAAATCTGTATGTAAATCCAGTAACCTGACCAATGCCCGATAGCATTAAGAGTATTAGCAGGCCCATTGCCACGAAGCCGGCTGCACGAATTACGTACCAAGACCAGGATGCCTCTACTCGCTGGGTAGCAACTTGAGCAGCCGAGCTAGAAAATAATGAATAGATATTTATTGCATGCATGACGTTATTCAAAAACCTATCTTTACAATTTTTGCTTCGTTTGGCTCGGAACCTATTTGGATAATGGCCTTAGATAGTCTCATTCTACTAGCAAAGGTATCTATTTTACCAGAACCAATTATAACTAAACACTTAGCCAGAACATCAGCTTCAATAGCGCTCAAAGACTGAACAGTCGCAGTAAGTATGTCTGTCTTAGCTGGTTTTGCTGTTTTGGGGTCAATCAAATGATGCCATTTCGTCAAACCATTTTGACCTTTACGTTTAGTTACCCCCGACGTTGCTATGGCAATCTTTGCCCCTTCCGTATTAGTAAGGCTATCGACTACATTGTCTTCATTTATAGCATCTTGAATGCCTACGCTCCAGGAATCTCCACCGGCATCTTTGCCGCTGCATATTATGTCTCCACCGAGTGAAAGCCAATAATTATTGATATTCTGTTTATCGAGTTTTGCGGCCAGATAATCAAGCAAATAGCCTTTACCGCAACCACCAAAATCAAGTGCACTGTCATTTGGTATTTGGGCCCAATCTTTACCTATTTCAATCTGATCAACTTTATGTATATTTCTCAACTCATAATCAAGGGCAATATTGTAGTCTTGGGGTTTTGGCCAAGATCCCTTATAGCCAGCCTTCTGGAGAGACGGCAGGATAAAGGGGTTGTAAAGACCATCCGTCCTCTTTCCCCACTCTTTAGCAGCCTTTAAAAGGTCGATGAATTCGACACTTACCTTAACTTTTGTTCCCGCTAACTTATTAAAATTAGTAAGCTCACTACTAGTCTTGAATCGACTGAATCTGTCCTCAAACAACTCGATAACCAACCATAAATCCATAAATACATCTACTGTATTGTGTTTATTGGAAACAATAGTAATGATCGCTTTTGAGCCAAGGGCTTCCTTGGATTGCTGATGTCTAATCATTAAGATACTGATGTTATAGGTTGAGAATAAGTCTGAGTAGGTGCTGAATTTGTCGTAGCTGAGGATGAGTTGCCATTCGTTGAAGTTGATGTAGGCGTAGAAGTGGATGAATTGCTGGAAGTTGGCGACGTTGATGTTGAGTTCTGCGAGGATGCTGCTTGTTCATTTAGTATCTTTGGAACAGCCCTAGCTAAATCAACAGACATAATGAAGCCTGTACCGAATAGCAGAGCCAACGCAGTTAGGCTGTAGGTAAGGGTAGGGAGACTAAACTTACTACCAATAGATAGCTTTGTTGCCTGCGTAAATGATTCCGTCACTACGCGGTCTGGATCATCAACGACTTTAGATAGGATAGTCTCGAAGTTTTTACGAAAACCGGTTGGGCCACAGATAAAATATGTAATGTTTTTTGACCAATTGTTAGTGACTAGGGATAGGCTTTCTTCATTAATTGTCTGTTTGGTAATTTGGGCATCAGCTATAGGCGTTACCTGACCATCTGTTATAAAAAACGCTACTTTAAAATTAGGGTTCTGTCGCTCATGTTCCAGTAGTTCCGCCATGAATGGTATATGGTCCTGGCTACGGCAACTATAAAGTAATCTTATGGGCTTGTTTAAGCGAATCTCTGTGGCATAACGCAGAATACTCATAAATGGCGTGACGCCTATTCCACCGGCAATAAAAACAAGGTTATCGTCGAACTCTGGGTCTAGAGTAAATTGTCCAAAAGGACCATCGACGTCGACTCTGTCACCAATCTCTAGGGTGGTTGCAGCTTGAGTAAAGGCACCACCAATGCGCATGGCAAACTGTAGATATTTTTCTCTTGGCGAGCTGACTATAGAAAAACAGCGTGTTGGTGATGGTCTAGAACCTAGGTAGTAACTAATGGCTGCGTACTGGCCTGGGTAAAAACGGATTTGCTCTGATATTTTCTCAGGCTGCAGTGTTAATAACAGTATGTCTCCAGATATTATCGATTTTTCTTTAACAGTGTATTTATACATATTGGGGCTATTGTACCAATTTTACCTGCGAGTTAACTCAATAACTTACCCTTGCGCTACTTGGCTTGTCTCTTGCGTAGGTTGGCGTCAAGTTCACGCTTCCTGAGACGAAGTGATTTTGGCGTAACTTCTAATAGTTCATCGTTTTCTATAAAATCTATGCACTCTTCTAGGCTAAATATAGTTGGTGGAGTAAGTTGTACGACACCGTCACTGGACGAACTGCGCATGTTTGTAAGATGCTTGGCTTTACAGACATTCATTTCCATATCTTCTTGTCTCTTATTGAGACCGACTATCTGTCCGGCATAGACTTTTTCGCCAGGACCGACATAGGAGATACCACGCTCTTCAACCATCTGAAGCGAATATGGTGTGGTAGTTCCTGTCTCAAAGGCTATAATCACACCGTTCCGTAATTGTTGTAATGGCGCGCTAATTGGTCGATAGTCTATCATTAGAGAGTTCATGACGATCGTACCTTTAGTACTAGTCATTAAAATATTACGCAACCCAAGCAGTGCTCTTGTCGGCAACTCATAAACAAGTTTCGTTACGCCTTTGGGGCTGGCAAACTGTTCTTTTATCATCGCTCGTCTACTGCCTAATTCCATCTGTACCGTGCCAACATGTTCGGCGGGAACTTCTATAATCAATTCCTCGACTGGTTCGAGAGTTTTGCCATCCTCTTCTTTAGTAACAACTTGAGGTCTTCCAACCTCAATCTCGTAACCTTCCCTTCTCATAGATTCTATAAGGACACTGAGGTGAAGCTCACCTCGTCCACTTACTAGAAAACCTATGCCCTGTTCTTCAACTTTTAAGCTAACATTGGTTTCTAGCTCTCTGTTTAGACGTTCGCCGATTTGTCGGCTGGTAGTAAACTCACCTTCCATTCCTTTGAATGGTGATGTATTTGGCCCGATATATATTTTCAACGTCGGTGCTTCAACTTCCATAACAGGCAAAGCTTCTGGGTTATCAACGTCCGCAACTGTTTCGCCGATTTGAGCTTCACTCACGCCAGTCAATTGCACAATATCACCGGCTACACCTTCCGGGACTTCAAATCTGGATAAGCCATGACTCATATAAACATTGTCAATTTTAGCTTTAGTTTGGCTACCATCTTTTTTACAAAGAGTTACCTGATCGCCTGGCTTAATACTCCCGCGAACAACCCTACCGATGGCATATTTACCCTTAAAATTATCCCATGACAAAGCCGTAACTAGCATCTGGAACGGCTTATCTAGCTCAACTTTAGGGGCTGGGATGTGTTCTATAATGGCATCAAATATTACCGCTAGGTCGCCTTCTTCGTCAAAGTTATTGGGAGCCGTTGACCAAGCCTTACCGTTTCGTCCAACAGCATAGTAAACTGGATAATGAAGTTGATCCTCGTGAACTGCTAGTTCTAAGAACAGATTAGAGATCTCGTCTTCAACTTCTTTAATTCTGGACCCTGATTTATCAATCTTATTTATAATAACAATCGGTTTTAGCTCATACGCCAGGGCTTTACCTAGAACAAATTTGGTTTGAGGCATAGGACCTTCTTGAGCATCAACAATAAGCAAACAACCATCGGCCATGTTAAGCGTTCGCTCAACTTCTCCCGAGAAGTCTGCGTGGCCTGGGGTGTCAATGATATTAATTCGATAGTCACCGTGTTGGACGGCGGTTACCTTGGCAGTAATAGTAATGCCTCGTTCACGTTCCTGGTCACCACTGTCCATAATGAGATCTTGGGTCATCTCGGCCTGGTTTCCGCGGAAAATCTGGGATTGCTTTAAAAGACCATCAACCAGCGTGGTTTTGCCATGGTCAACATGAGCGATGATTGCTATGTTCCGGATTTTACTTGGGTCTTGCTTTGCGTCTGTCATGATTTTCCATTAAAAAAGCGCTCATAATCTAAGCGCATTATTTGATTAACTGTGTTAATTATAGCATAAGATTATTAATTAATCAAAGATCTGATCCGAAATCATTAAGCTTGAATAACGACCGTAGTTCCAATGGTTGCCCATTTATAAAGCCACGATGCTGTCGTTAAGGGCAATTCAACGCATCCATGTGATCCTTGATCCGAGTTAGGATCAATATGGCCGAAGGCACTGTTGGGGCGCCATGTTGCGTCATGGAAACCATAAGTCCCATACTCATTATTCAAAAATGGTAGCCAGTAGTTGACGTAATCATTCCAACTCCCAGTACTGTCTGATCCTGATAGATATAAATCCGTTTCTTTAGCATATATTTGGTATGTTCCTACAGGAGTAAGATCGGCTGGTAGGTTTTCCATGCCCGTAACCACGGGAGAATCATAGACTTGTGCTGTATCACTGCACGCCCACATATGTTGTTTCGTGATGCTAACTATAACTTCTTGTGGGAGAATGTTACCGGCACAAACAGTCGGAGACGGCATAGCGGCTATTTTAATTGACGTTGCCGGTTTAGCAGAAGATGACGACTCATGGTCTTTGATTTGGAAAATTGAAAAGCCAAGAATAATTACAACCAGTATGGCAATAGTAGTGCGCATAACTTGAATTATAGCAAAAAGAACTAAAAACCTCTGATTTCTCAGAGGCAATAATACTTATGGTGGAGCTGGTGGGTACCGCCCCCACGTCCGCCGGTTTATCTTGGTTAGTCTTCTACAGGTATAGTTTGCTTAGTAAATTTTGGAAACATGTCTTAAAACAAACGAAAAAACATATTTCCTAAGCCTAAAGTCTTAATAAGTATTCTAGGCAAGAACACTTAAGCAATCAGAAGATATGAAACGCTTTTGAGCTATCTGATGTCATCCAAGGCGTTGCTGCAGTAATTAAGCTACAGCTAGTGCGTATTGAGGAGTAAGTGAAGCGATGAAGCTATTTACTCGGTTCTTTACGCTTGAAAAAGTTTTTGCACTTATTCGGGTTTTGCCTATAACGCTGACAAGCGACCTGCTGATTTAACCGATAAAGTCCAACGTCGAGCTTAAAATTCAGCCCCGTAATATACCACCTTAGTGGTACATAAATTATATCATTTTGACAGCTTTAGCGCAATAGCTTCATATAGATTAAACCAATCGTTCAAACTTAAAGATTGGGCCCTGGTTTGAGTTTCTATTTTAACTTCTTCTAGTATTGTCTCTACTTCAATTCTAGGGATTTGGAGCCCGCCCGACAGAGTATTGAGAAGCGTTTTACGCCTTTGACTAAACCCGGCTTTGACTATTCTGAAAAATAATTTGGCATCGATATTTGAATAAAGTGGGTTCGGATCATAATTCATTATCAATATTTGCGAATCGACTTTTGGTGGTGGCGTAAAAAGTTCAGCTTTCACCACTCGTCCAAGTGTAACCGAATAATAAAACTGGGCGGCGACGGCAATTATTGACATGTCGCCTGGCACAGCTGCAACCCTCTCAGCCACCTCTTTCTGGACTAGTAACACCGCCGTGGTTGGTTTATTGATTATATTATCGGTTAGACGGCGCATTAGGTTGGCCGTTAGATAATATGGAATATTGGCAACTATTTTGTAATTAGACACAGGAATATTTGTAAAATCATAGGTTCGAACATCGCCTTCTAGTAGAGTTAGCTGCTCTGCATTAATAGATTTGAACCGCTCATGCAGTACCTGCAATAGTTGATCGTCATATTCCAGAGCAATGACTTTGGCTTTGTGTTCTAGTAATTTGGCGGTTAACTCGCCCGTACCTGGGCCTATCTCAAAAACCAATTCACCAGGATGAATGTTGGCGGCATTACACATTGCCTCAAGCGCATCACTATCACTTAGCCAGTGTTGTCCCATAGATTTTTTAGGTAAAGGTTCGTTATTAAGCATATGACTTACCAGTGACCGTTAGCTTGCCAGAAATTATAAGCAGCTTCCCAGCTTCCATACCTTGCCAGAGCGTAGCTTGTTGCCCAGCGAAGTTGCGTGACTGGATTTGTCTCCCAATCACTCCCGAAACTTGCCATTTTATCGGCTGGAGTGGCTTGGCCAAGCCCATATCCAGGCCCATCAGATAGTGAATACAGGGCCTGGAAATATCCTGGGCAGTAACCGATCTCCCCTTGCCACTTAGTTGGGCACCAGCCCGATTCATTACTAATAATATAGTTTACGTATGGGTAGTCGGAAGCTGCGATACCGGCCTCTGACATCACGGCGGTTTTATCGGCTGGAATCTGGACGGCCTGACCTTCGGCTATTATCTCAGGAACTGGTTGCTGGATAATTATGGTCTGGAGCAGTGTTTGTCCAACCACTACGCCGTTTTGCAAGTTCTCTTGATAAGTCAAAGTCTCCGTACCAGGTGAGCCTTGCTGACGAATGGCTGTCGTGCCAAAAGTTAAGCTATTATCCAATATAGTTTGAACTGGCTCTGGTATAGATTGCTGCACGGTTGATATCTTCGTGCCGCTATGGATAAGATATATTTGAATATTCGGAGTTATTGGCGTCGAAACGGACGGATCAACGCTTTCATTCTTCCCTAAAATAATATTATTTTGGCTGAGTAACTGCCCTATCGTAAGAGCATGAGTACGAGTCACGGTCGGGGTACCGTAGACATTAAGATTAACTGGAGTAGCCGGGTCAATAACTATTTGTTCGGCGACTGTTTGCTGGGCTACGATATTATCGACCGGCGTTGCTGTTACGCCATCCGCTGGGTAAATCACCAGACCAGCTTGTTGCACAATCGCTCGGGGCGTTGAAGCAGCACTGAAAGTATAAGTCTTCTGCGTTCCCTCTATGACCTCAACTGGTATGGCCCGATAGACATTTATCCTAAAATTGTCCTGGGTTATGGGCGTACTAGTACTCGGCTCAACAACATCTCCATGATTAAGAGTTATGCGTAGCTTAGCTAGCAATGCGCCAACAGTAGCTGCATGGGTCGGGACGGTTTGTTGTTGATGATCATGTGAGACGATAACTATATAAGATGTTAACGGTTGAAACTTTGGCGTCCCGCCGTTTAGCAACAAAAATAAACCGATTCCTATTACCGAAAGTGTTAAAAACGTAATTAAAGGTATTACGACCGGATGTCGACGTAACCTTTTCAAGAAAATCTTGGTGGATAATCGATGCTTGCGTGCGCCACGCCTAAACTGTCGGATTTTTTTATGCATATTTTAATCTATTCCATGGAAGTTTTCGCAAAAGAACAACAGATTTTCGGACGACGGATATGCTCTATTGTAGCAAAAATTCAATGCGTCTTCCAGACGGCAATAGCGCGCAGAGCGTCTTTGCCAGTATTATTATCGTTTAGTTCGGTCTCCTGAACCCACTCTACGCTGACAATTTCGCCACGCTGTCTTTCGACGGGCAGTAAGTTGGGAACGACTGCTGAAAGATAATGCAATCTTGTGTTCGTGCCGTGCAGTCTGAAATTTTCACTAAGTAACGCCGTAAGGCTATTGTCACCCAGCTCTATGCCAGTCTCCTCTTTTAGTTCTCTGAGGGCGCCTTGAATTATAGGCTCGCCGTGGTGAATTCCGCCCCCCGGCAACGACCACTTTCCATCTCCAAGCCAGCCCTTAACTACCAATATTTTATCGCCCGACGTCACTACTACCCTGGTTCTTTCGGTATTTCTAAGATAGAGGGCAATTAATGGCCAAGATAGATAAAATGAGATTATACCTAAAACCCGCCAGAGCTTCACGAGAGTTTTTCTAAAGGCGCAAAGCCGATGTTTAATTTTTTTATACCACTACCCTTAAAATCTACAGCAACATTATCACCTTCAACTTCCAGAACTCTACCAATTCCGAAAAGTTGATGCTTGACTCTATCTCCGGCATAAAGGTCTGGAATAAAACGAGGCTCATTGTCGACAATGGGTTCCGGAATAAATGTCTGTTTTTCCACCCCATAGGGGCTCTGAGACGGTGAGGTATCTGTATGTAGCAGATCTATACCAATTTCACTTAAAAAACGACTCGGGGGATTGTGCTGTATCCCACCATAGAGGTTACGAGAGGCAGCATATAGCAGGTACAGCTCTTGCTTGGCTCGGGTCATACCGACATAGCAGAGACGACGTTCTTCTTCCATCTCAGAAGGATCGTTAATGGAGCGCGAATGGGGAAAAACCGTATCTTCCATCCCAGTCATGAAAACGACAGGAAACTCTAATCCCTTAGCGGCATGCAGAGTCATGAGGGTAGTAGCGTTACTGTCAAAATCGGTTTGGTCAATATCGCTAATCAGGGCCACCTCCTCGAGAAATACGTCCAGGCCGCTATCTTCATAACTCTGAGCAACACCGATTAATTCCTTAACATTCTCTTGCCGTGATTCGCCTTGAGGGGTGCCATCATCTAGATAAGAAAGGTAGTCAAGCCGACGAATAAGTGACTCAAGCAATACACCTGGCGATGACTCGTCGATGATTTCTCGGTAGGAAGATACTATGTCACCCAGTTCACTAAGTCCTACGCGAGCCTTATTGGTTAAGCTACTGCAGTTTTCTACCTCTATTAGACCCTGATGCAGTGACTTGCCGTCTTCGTCTAACCACTGATAAAAATTCTCTAGGGATTTTGCCCCAACACCCCTCGTTGGAATATTAACAACTCGTTCAAAGCTAACTCTATCAGCGGGCTGATAGATAAGTCGCAGATAAGCAATCAGATCTTTGATCTCTTTTCGGTCATAGAAGCGTTGTCCGCCAACAATTCTATATGGAATCCCCTGATGTATAAAAGTTTCTTCTATTGACCGACTCTGTGCGTTGGTACGATATAAGACTGCGAAATCAGAATATTGATACTTTCCAACATCGACACTATTGCGAATTCTCCTGACGATAGCCTCTGCTTCAGCGCGTTCATTGTATACGGGTATTATTTGTACAGGTAAACCCCCGGTTATAGCCGTCCAGAGTTTTTTTTCAGAACGTTGCCGGTTTTTTGAAATTATGGAGTGGGCTGCATCAAGAATAGGCTTGGTACTGCGATAATTTTGTTCAAGTTTAATAACTGTGCAATTTGGGTAGTCCCGCTCAAAATTTAATATGTTCCTAAAATCGGCGCCTCGCCAGCTATATATGCTCTGCCAATCATCACCAACTACTGCAATGTTATTATTTTCGTTAGCTAGTAGTTTTATGAGTTTATATTGAGCTAGGTTGGTATCTTGATACTCGTCAATCATTATGTAACTAAACTGCTTCTGCCACTTTGCGCGAATCTCCGGTTTTGTTTCCATTAGTCTCACGGTGCGATTGATTAAGTCGTCAAAGTCCAGTGCGGAGGCGTCTTTAAGGATGGACTCATAAAGTGGGTATACCCTTGCCGCAATTTGTGCCGCAGGATTAGTGGGTTTCAGTGAGTAGCTCTGCGGACTAAGCATTTCGTTCTTAGCACCACTTATAAGTCCCGCTATCCGGCGGGGTGGAAAAGTTTTTTCCTCAATCGATAATTGCTTCATAGCACGCTTGACAGCGGCCAGCCGGTCGCTTTCGTCAAAAATTACAAAACTACGTGGAATATCTATGTATTCGCCGTCTTGGCGGAGAATTTTTACGCAGATACCATGGAAAGTGCCCATGAAGGGCATGAAAGAACGATTATCAGCATTCTGACCAACTAGCTTACCAATTCTCTCGCGCATTTCACGGGCAGCTTTATTGGTAAATGTTACTGCCAAAATATTGTAGGGCGTGGTCTTGTGATTAGCGATTAGGTAGGCGATTCTATGCGAAAGAGTTTTGGTCTTGCCACTACCGGCTCCAGCTTGGATTAATAAAGGCCCTTCGGTAGTTTCAACGGCACGGCGTTGTTCGGGGTTAAGCCCCTCCAGTAAGTCATTTATCATCTATATATTCTAACAAAAATACTCAGATAGAATTAACTTCAGTTGCCAAAATATTGTGTTTGGACGGTATTAGTGGGCGTTGTTTTAAGAACGAACAGATAAAGTGCGGCGCAAACTATAGCAATAATAACTATTACCAAGATTGTTATTACAATGGGTCTGCTCCAAAAAGACTTTTTTGGTTTGGAAAATTGATTTATAACCGCTTCACTGTCAGGAGCTTCGTCAGGCGTAGCATGGTCGGGAAGTAGCAGTTCTTCTTCTGGTGGTAATTCGACAGTCGTCGGTTCAATAGCAGCTTCAGGTAGAATGTTTTCCACTTCTGGGGAATCTGAGTCGTTAGGCACGGTGTCCTCGGGCGTACTTTCAACCGGGGAATCATTCTCAAGCGGCTCATTACTAATAGATTCTTGCTCGGCTACGTCTTCGTTGGCTATTTCTGGTACATCTATCGGCTGCTGAGTTGTTTCAGTAAAGACTGGTTGCACAACATCATCACTGACGACCTGATCTTGGGTGTCGTCATGGCTCTCGACAATCTCGGGGGTAATATTTTGTGGAGGTGCAGTCTGCTCGTTGACAACGGAGGATAAGTCGGCCTGTTGCTCGCTAGTAATCATAAAATCCGTTTGACTCGGACTCGGGCTAGTGTTAACAATAAGCGGCCGTGACGTAGGAGATGCCGATCTTTTGCTGGCGGGAATTATATCAAAAAATTTACTAGTCTTTGGCGGTAAATTATCGCTAGGATTACTCATTTATTTAGCTTCCTTTAGGGCCAAGGCTTCGACCCTTGCCGCTGCTGCTATTATGCCAGAGAATTCCAAATAGTTTAAACTGGCACCGCCGGGAAGTAAGCCGTCAACACCTTCTGTGACGAGATAACTGTAGGCGTTTTCGGCATTTGAACTGCCACCGTATATTATTCGAACTGCCTCTGAGGCTCTATCGCCATATAACTCAGCAATAATCTCCCTAATGTAGGTAACAACCCCTGCAACCTGATCTGGCTTTGCGATAACATGATTAGCGAAGTTGATTCCGTTACTTATTGCCCAGACCGGTTCGTAGGCAATAACCAAATTGTCTATTTCCCTACTGGCAAGGTTACTGATAGCGGTGGTTAATTGATCGTGTATAACTCGTTTTGTTTCGTGAGCCTCATACTCGCTTTTTGTCTCACCAACGCACAAGATCGGAACAATGTCATTACGAATAGCCGCGGCTACCTTGTCTCTTATTAGCGGTAGGCCTTCATTAAAGTAAAGACGGCGTTCTGAATGACCAATTATGGCATAATGGACTATGTCTCTGATCATGCTAAAGCTAACTTCCCCTGTGAAGGCACCTTCATCAACGAAGTAGGCATTTTGCGCTGCCAGACGAAACTTACGACGATCTATTTGCACGCTCAGCGGCTGCAAAGCTAACATACTCGGTGCCAGTACCACCTCAATATTACGATGAACTTTAATATTTTGGTTAAGCCGATGAAGCAGTAGGCTGGACTCATGTACATTCAGATGCATCTTCCAATTTCCGACAATAATTTTTTTACGTTTCATGGGTTTTATTGTACTCCCTTGTTTTTGTCCTCTAGGGCGCTTAAGCCAGGTAGTCCTCGCCCAGCCATCAACTCTAGAGATGCGCCACCGCCGGTTGATACGTGATTGAAAGCATCAGATATATTGCGCTGCTCAAGGTAGCCGGCGGTGTCCCCACCACCTACAAGAGAGAAAGGCCGATGGCCAAATTCACCTAGCATTGCTTCTATAATAAGTTCACTACCATGGGCAAACGGACCAATAGGGCCCTGAAGACCGGCCGTTTCAGTAATGCCCATTGTGCCATTCCAGACAACCGTACCTATGAGTTGCATGGCACCGGCAATAAATGCCCCGCTAAATGGTCCAATATCGAGTATCATCTCATCTTTTTTGAGTTGCTGGCTAGATTTAGGTGGGAGTGCTGGATAGGATTCGATATCAGACACAACATGCGTTGACCAATCGACAATACGCGTCTGGGCTGTCTTGTCTATTTTTGATGCCACGACTGAATCTTGAGGTAAATAAAAGGTAAAATTACCTTTCTCGGCACGAGCCTTAGCTTTGGCCAGAATCTGTTTGGCAAGAGGTAGATCGTCAAGTGAAACCATGCTTTTTGCGACGTCAATTCCCTCTGCGAGTAAGAAAATGTTCGCCATTGCCCCGCCGATAGCTATAAAATCAGCAATTTCTATAAATTTATTTAATATCTCAATCTTGTCAGCAATTTTAGCGCCACCAATTATGGCCATCAAAGGACGAGTCGGCTTATTCATAACATTCGTAATAGTATCAACTTCATTCTCAAATAGAAGACCAGCAACACTAGGTAAAAAATGTGTCACGGCATCCATGGAGGCATGTTTACGATGAGCATTGCCGAATGCTTCTTGGACGAAGAAGTCTTCATTATCGGCTAGTTGTTTGGCGAAGTCGAGATCGTCGCTCTCTTCGCCACTATGAAAACGGGTGTTTTCAAGTAGTAATATTTCACCCGATCGAAGTTGCTGCTTAGCTATTTGAACTTCCTCGCCGATACAATCATCAATAAAACGAACTTGTTTATCAAGTAGCTTACTTAAGATCGGCGCAACGGCTTCTAGTGAATACTCGGATACTACCTTACCCTCTGGGCGGCCACGGTGAGAGATTATTGTAATAGAACATTTATGGTCAAGGAGGTAATCAATGGTTGGTACGGACGCTTTAATCCTGGCGTCAGATGTTACTGCTCCTCGGCTATCGCCCGGAACATTATAATCAACGCTAAGCAGTATCCGCTTATTGTCTAGATTAATATCTTTGATTGTTTTTTTACTGAACATACCCACCTTATGCTGATACTAAACTACTAGAGCTATACAGCTAGTATATATTATATTGCAGTTAACCATTATCACTATAAATAAATATATTTACTGCCACTACCTTGGTTGGGTTGTTACCGGTGTCTCTAGAGTAAATGACTAATACGCCATTGAATCGATAAGTAGCTGGGCTACTTGATAACTGGCGTCTTTGCTGGCGTTTGCCAATGTTTGACTTTCGGCCGTATTAGAACCAGTACCGCTGTAGCCTGCGATAAGCGTAAAAGTACCAGGGGTTCCAGGGTGTTTTCCGCTGGCCTTGCTAGCAAATGGCTGAACGACGTTAATCGGGCTCTGAGATAATAGCGCTTCTTCGACAAGTCCATCGTTGGCCGTTGAAACGAAATCAAAGTAGCCAAACTTACCAACGAAATTAACTGGTGTAAAACCAATAAGCTTTAAAGAGTTCGCGGAAAGAGTTGTAGCAGCGGTACCGGTATTAATTGTTATTACAAAATTATTCGGGCTAGTAATGCTAACATTATCCGAGCCATTGGCTGACGTATCGGCAAGTTTCCAGATTTTTGGGTACTGGAATGCTAGCTTCTCGAACTTAAGAGAATAATTCGTCCAACCCGTATAGGCGCTTGCGCCTGGAACGAGATTTGGCACGGTTTCTTGGAATAAAGTAATTTGCTGGGTTTGGTTACTAACAGTCTTGTTGAATAAAGTTATTTGATTGTCTAGAGACGATATTTTACCGTGTTGCCAGGAGTAAGTTAGATACCCTGTCACAATTACGACCACTATTAGAATCAAAACACCGATAAGAGGTCTAAGCCATTGATTCTTTTTCTTGGGTGGGATCTGCATTTGGATTGGACCCATGGGTATTGTAGTTGGCTGATGTTCGACGGGTCCAGCCGGTCTCGTTGTGGGTAGGGACCCAAGAACGTCCCGAACAGGTGGCGTTGTGCTTGGGTTCGGTTGACGCTCTAGAGGTCGTGGTGCCGGACGAGTCTGCGGCAGGGATCCCATCATATCGTCGAAACGAACTGGCGTAACCCTGGGTTGAGACGAATCAGGAGTAGGTTCTGCAGGAGATGAATCACTTTGAAAGTCCATATCTAAAAGCATAACTACTATGCCTAGTTTTTGCAAGATTTCTGAAGAGAGCTATGTGACACTTATATTTCTTATGTTTTGCTTGTATTATAGATAGAGGCCACTCAAACAAAAATATGTCGAAAAATAATAAAAGAATTGCTTCTAAAACCCGTATTCAGATTGTGTTGCTAGTTATCGGCTTGCTTTGTAGCCTATTTTTCAAAACGCCCGCAGCTGCAATTTCTACTATTACTCCGGCGGTCAGCTCAAACTGCAGCTCAAGTAGCTCGGCTGCCTACTACGATGCACTAAGTCAACCTATCAGTGGCGGTATATATATTAAATTACCAGCCGGAACCAGCCCAACGCTCGTCAGCCTATACTCGGAGTCATCATCATATACTAGCTGTCAGCGCATCGGAGCAGCTAAGGCTGAGCCTAATCATTGGACATTTTTAGGTAATAGCACGCCCGTCACTAATATCATGATAGTAGGAAGTGGGCTCGAAGTAGAGCCCTACGCGGCCGTAGCAGATTTATTAGCCCTGCCATCGGCTGCTACTTGCATAGTAAATACTGTCTGTAGTAGCACTTATCAAGGATACGTCGCAACTCTTCTACCGAATTTGATTTCAAACAACACTGATCAGATCGCCGTTTACCAAGCGAGCTCCATAATTGATGTTAAGTATTCAAGTATTAATTATTATTCTGATGGTATTTTTCTCTATTCCAGTCCGCAAGTCAGACCAATAAACCATGATTACCTAGGCGGTGGGACACACGCCATAACTATTACAATAAGTTTTATTAATGGCGAAAAATTAAATATTAACCAAACTGTCAATATGGGCGCGGACTGGAGTGGCGTCCTAAGAATAAGAAGTGATTTTTATCGTTCACATAATAAGTTTGTGTTTGGAGGAGTAATGTTTTGTGTCGTTGTTGTCTTGATATTACTTCTCTGGCTAGGGAGAATTTTATATAAGCGCCGAGAATTTAAGGTTGATCATGGACTTAGTGATTACGAAAGCCCAGATGTTATTAACCCAGAAGACGACCAAGACGATAATCATCCAGTAATTGGCTAAAATGTTTTTATTTTGTTGAATGGAAAGATTCGAAGAACTACTTGCCCAACTATATAGCTCGACGGAATATTACCCATAGATGACCGTGAATCTATTGAGGCACCAGCAGCTCGGTTATCACCCATTACGAATATCTGCCCTACGCCAACCTGGCCACTAAATGAACCTTGAGTTGGTATTAGATCTCGGCCATACGGAGCGCTGTCTGGATTAAAACCCCGCGGATGTTGAGAATCGTATACAGTCACCTGTCCATTTGCAATATATATTCGGTCGTCCGGCAAGCCTATAGCTCGCTTAACAAACTGCTCTCCAGTGTTGTTTGTATCATCGATAATAACGATGTTGCTCCGCTTTGGTATATATTGACTGCCACTAATCTTCGCCCAGGTTTGTGGTAATTTCCAGACAACAAGTATATTCCCCGTATAGAGAGTTGGCTGCATTGATATGCCATTTACATCGGTAAGACCAACTACATAGGTCAGAATTAACCAACAACTAATGACCGTTAGAACAACTAAGCCCACAAGACCGGTCCAGCTTTTTAATATACGTTTGCGTTTCAAACCAGGTGTAATCTCGGCTTGTGATGGAGCCCGTGAAATATGAGGAGAGGTAGCTGACAGGGGCTGGGGGACCGTACTACTTTGGTCCTGCGAAACCGGAGGTTGTGGTAATTGGTTGTCTGTAGGTTGCATATAACTTCAGGTCTTCATACTTTACTTATCTTAATCTAGCTCTTAAAGAGCAGTCCAATTAGATATCCAGCAACTGCCGCGCCCATACCGATAAGAACCATCTGAAGCGCGCTCTTAAACGGCTTGCCAAGTGTCATCTTGGCTTTATATATCCCAATGCCGGCCAGTACCACAACTGATAGTATGAGCGCGGCAATTAATGCGCCGTGAACTGACATGAAAAAGAACGGAATTAGGGGCAAGAATGCTCCACTAAAGGTAGCTATACCAACTACGGCCGTATATTCATAGACATCGTGCTTTATAACGGGTAAAAGATTGAGCTCCTCCTTCATCATGGTATCAATCCAAAGTTCATGGTCAGATGTAATATGGTTAACGATGTCAGTGAGTAGCTTGCCGCTAAAGCCTTTTGCTGAATATATATCTACAATTTCCTGTCTTTCGATGTCTGGTACTTCAGCTACTTCCTTGATTTCCTGTTTTCTTTCTGCGGCATAATGATCACGATCTGCCATTTTCGAGGTATAAGCTACGGCAGCCATGGAAAGAGTTTCAGCAAATATTGTAGCTAAGCCACCGGCAATAATAATACGCGAGGATTTTGTGGCTGCCGCTAATCCGAGTAATAATCCTAATATGCTTACTAGCCCGTCTTGCCCGCCAAGGATAATGTCAGAAAGCCTATTGCCCTTTTTATGAGGTTCGTGCATGTATTAAGCATAGCAAAATCGTAAAGGAATCGTAGTTGAAATTATTAGATGGTATGAAGTATTGAGATGTGCATATCCGTTAAATAGGATTCCAGCATAGAGTGGAACCGGGATTAATAATTGGCAGGATTTAGTGTTTAGTAGCCTTGGTGTATTTCAATTGGCGGATTGTACCTATTGCCACAAAAATAATTCCAACCAGCAAACATAAGCCCGTAGTTGAAAGCGTACCAATATTGACTATTGTCATTCGCGTCGTGTTTGCTGGCGGATTGCCTAATAACGCCTTAAGAAGAGTATTTACCAATAACCCAGCTATACCGAAGATACCCAATGCAACGAGTATCCCTCCAATTATTTGGAATTTACTTCCCTTCTTGGGTAACCCATTAGTTAAAGGGCTATTACTTGGCAGGTTCCCAAATGCCGTAACTGCTGGCTGAATTTGGGTATCTACTATTGACTGAACAACGGTAGGTTGTATTAAATTCTGATATTGAGACTGTATTACTACTGGCTGAGGTCCTTGCGACACAATATTAGCCTGAGGGACATTTTGCTGAGGAGGTGTCTGCTGAGCTCCTGAGATTGGGTTTTGGTCGTCCATTTTGAACTTAGGATAAATCAGTTGTAAATATATAGCAATAAGCACGAGCGTATTGGTGATCCCAAGGAGAATCGAACCCCTGTTGCCAGGATGAAAACCTGGTGTCCTAACCGCTAGACGATGGGACCAATTCTAGCTAACAAATGACTGTCAAAGTCTACCATAACAGATAAGAAAAGAAAATCCCTCGGTATTTACCCGGGGGATTTAATTTAACTAGATCTTGAGCGATCAGTCATTGCTCGTTCCGTCTGATCATAGCATATTTTATCAATGTTGACCAGTGTTTATCCACAGTTATTTTAGCTAAATACCTGATACAATTATGGGATGAGAATTGCAATTATTGGATTCGGGATTCAAGGAAAATCGTCATACGACTACTGGCGTAATGGGAACCAGATTACTATCTGTGACGAACAAGAAGTCGATAGTCCGCCAAAGGGTGTTGAATTAAGAATTGGTAGGGATTATCTTAAAAATCTAGATGAGTTTGATCTTATCGTAAGAACACCCAAACTGAATCCTAGAGATATCGCCGTAGCTAACACCGATGCAATTCTTGCAAAAGTCACTTCGAATACTAATGAATTTTTTCGAGTATGCCCCAGTAAAAATATTATCGGAGTAACTGGCACTAAGGGAAAAGGTACAACGAGCACTTTGATAAGTGAAATGCTAAAAGCTACAGGAAAAAGAGTATTTCTAGGAGGTAATATCGGAACTCCTCCCCTCGACTTGCTTCGTGACGGAATTAGCTCTAATGACTTTGTCGTCTTAGAACTTGCCAACTTTCAATTAATAGACCTAAGCTATTCCCCTCACATTGCCGTTTGCTTAATGATCGCTCCCGAGCATCTAGACTGGCATGAAGGCTTGGAAGAATATATATCTTCCAAAAAGATGCTTTTCGCTCACCAAACAGAAACTGACATTGCTATCTACTACGCAGACAATGATAAGTCTAAAGAGATTGTAAGTGTTAGTCCTGGAGTTAAGATTCCCTTCTACCACGCTCCGGGGGCGGCAGTTATTGACGATAAAATTATGATCGACGATCAGGAAATTGTTCGGACTAAGGAATTACAACTCCTGGGCAAACATAACTGGCAGAATGTATGCGCGGCAATTACAGTCTTATGGCAAATTTATAAAGAGCCTGAGATTCTTAGAAATGTAATACTCGGCTACAAGGGACTACCTCATAGACTTGAACTTGTGAAGGAAGTTAATGGTGTCAAATTTTATAATGACTCCTTTGCGTCCGCTCCAGATGCTGCCATGGCAGCAATTGAAGCAATAGATAAACCCAAAGTTATGATAATTGGTGGCTTTGACAGGAACCTTCCACTTGAAAATCTAGCCCAAAAGATTAAAGATAATGAACCGACGATTCAAAAGATTGTATTAATTGGTGCCAGTGCAGAAAGAGTTGCCGAGAATTTGGATAAAATTGGTTTTAGTAATTACCTGATCGAAACTTCAAAAGATATTAATGAAATAGTTATAAATGCTTGCCATATTGCCAAAGAAGGTGATGTAGTAGTGCTGTCACCTGGCTTCCCTAGTTTCGATATGTTCAAGAATTTTGAAGTTCGAGGATTACTGTATAAAGACGCGGTAAATGCTTTATGAAATATGATTCATTTATATTTGAGGATTATATTTTTGAAAAAGCTAATAAAACTCTTACTCTAAAATATAGTTTTGATGACGGTCTGCATTTTGAAGAAGTATATAAATTTGACTTCGATTTTGTAGAATATAACCCAGAGATACTCGAAAGAGCATTGCAAGCACTTTTTTTCATGGCTGGAGTGTCATACTTTAAAGTCTTCCCTTTCGCTAGCATTGAGGTTAAAAAAGGTACTATAGATAAAGAGAGCGCCGAGTTTTATTCCAAAACTTATGAGAATGGACTTGGTGAATTTTTCTTTGTAAATAATCTTGATGCTCACACTAAAATACCATTTCCAGCAAATAGCGAATCACTTCAGTCCGTTACTAATTCTACTAGCAACCATGGTCTAGTGGTAGGAGTTGGTGGTGGCAAGGACTCACTAGTTAGCATTGAGCTACTAAGACCGTCCGCTCAAGATATTTCAACATGGAGCGTTGGCCACAGACCTCAGCTTTCTCCTCTAGTTGAGCGGATTGGTTTAACCCATTACTGGGTTGAAAGAATTTGGGACCGGCAATTACTAGACATAAATAAGCAAGGTGGCTTGAATGGACACGTTCCTATATCAGCCATTCTAGCTTGCGCGGGCAGCGTTGTTGCAGTTCTTACGGGCAAAAGTGATGTTATTGTATCTAATGAATCTTCAGCTAATGAACCGACACTTGAGTATATGGGACTAAAAATTAATCATCAGTACTCTAAGTCTTTAGAGTTTGAGACTGATTACCAAGAATACTTGTCGCGCACTGTTGGTTCATCAGTTAGATATTATTCCCTGTTACGTAGCTTTAGTGAAGTAGCTATTGCTGAGATGTTTGCGAAAGTAGGTTTTGAAAAATATTTTGACGTATTTAGCTCGTGCAACAGAGCTTTCGTGCACAGTAGTGATCACATTTATTGGGATGGGACCTGCCCAAAATGTGCCTTTGTCTTCCTTGCATTAACTCCCTTTATTGAGAGACAAAAACTGGAACAACTCTTTGATAATAAAAACTTACTACTTAATCCCGAACTCAAGAATACATATCTTCAGTTGCTCGGCATTGAAGGCAATAAACCTCTAGAATGCGTGGGAGAGATTAAAGAAACTCGAGCTGCAATGAGATTAGCTCAAGAAATTTACCCAAATCTTTCTGAATATGTTTTCGATATCCCAGCGAATTATAACTTCAGAACGAAAAGCTTAGATCGTGTTCCTGAGTATTTGAGAAGTACTATTGAATCTGCATCCGAGCTGCTCGAATAACATTTTCGAATAAGGCACAAACAGTTAAAGGGCCAACCCCACCCTTTTTCGGAGTGATAGTTAAATCATCCCGCGCATAAACATCCTCAGCAAGATCGCCAACAGTTTTTCCTGATTCACTGGCAACACCTGCATCAACCACTACAGCACCTTGCTTAATCATAGATGAAGTAATTATTGCTGGACTCCCCGTAGCGGTAATAATTATATCTGATTCGAGCGAATGCAGAGATAGATCGGTTGCTTTTCGGTCAACAACCTCTACGTCTAATTCAGCCGATTTTAGAATCTTTTCGAGTGGTGCTCCAACTAATTTTCCCCGGCCAACTAATAATATCTTCCTACCTTTTAAATCAATATTGTATCCGGCAAGTAGCCACATAATTGCCATAGGAGTAGCCGGTTCGAACACGGCTTTCAGTCCAAGAGCATCAACATCTTTACTCGGATCGACTAAATCAACTATTTCATCCGTCTTTGACGGGTCTTCAATTGGTAACTGAACGATAATTCCATGAACAGTGTTGTCGCTATTCAGCTTGTCTATTAACCCTGGGACTTCAGATTGACTGACACGATATGAATCTACATCAATTAAAATGTCTGAACCATAGGTCTTTTTTAACCTTATATACGTTTCAATCACCGGGTCATCTATGCACTGGATGATGGCCAGTTTTGGAAAAATTTTATGCGCCTGACGTAGACCGCGCACTTCATGTGTCTGGCGTTCCTTGATGTAACCGGCAAGTTCGGATCCATTAAGTATTTTCACTGGCTTATTGTAACAGAGGTGTGCTAACTGTAAAAGCACATAGACAATATACTGCTCAACCTTGAATGTTTCTTATGCCAAAGTGTTGTAAATACAGAGGTAATCTGATAAAGTTTGATAATAGTTCAGGGCCAGTAGCTCAGCTGGTTAGAGCACCTGCCTCTTAAGCAGGGTGTCGAGGGTTCAAGTCCCTCCTGGCCCTCCA
>PLTT01000003.1 GCA_003164595.1 Candidatus Saccharimonadota bacterium
TGCAAAGCTCCTGAGTTCTATACGTTATGCTTTACAAAATACTACTTTTATGGTAGTATTTTTATATTGGAATAAAATAAAAATGTCAGCACTAGAACAAACACCAAAATTACTAGAAGACAAAAGGAAGTAGCAGCATATGTCGCTGCTCGTAGTTATGATTTAAATACTATGGGCACGGAGACGACAGAGGATGGTGTAAGCGAACAGCTTCGTGGGCATTATAATACGACAGCTGATTACGGGCACAGAGTCGAAAGGGAATACGAAGGACCTGATTTAGATTTAGAGTTGAACATTGCTAAGGCTTTTAAAAAAGCTACTTTATTTGATGCAAGGGAGCACTACGAATCTAATAAACTAGTATTACAAACATTAGCTATTAAGGAAGATAAACGGCGAACTATCGCAAAGTCTTAGAAAATTGTGTAAATAGTTCGGAAATCCGACTCTATGTTACGCCAGGTTGATTATCTTTGCAGTATATGTTATTATAAGGTGTTTTCCAAGTTGGAGAATAACTGGTTAAATCCAGAGTACCTTTGGAGGTTAGATAGTGCCTATTATGACTGAGCAACTTGCCGCTAGGGCAATTGAATTAATGTCACCGACAATTCTGGCAGCATTCGACACTAGAGTTGCTAATAAAGCATGCTTTAGTATTACGATTGGTGTCGCACGAAGTGACGGCTCCTACGAACCGTTGTTTGTAAAGAATTTCAATGAAGGTGATTGGGGAGGACGTCCTTACGACCAGATCGCACACAGTAAAGCGATGTTATCCGCAAGAACGGGTATGAGCTCACGAGAGGTTCAGCTCATGCACCCTAATTTGCTCGAAGAGCAAGATGTGATGTACTGGGGAAGTGCTATATCTGATGGCATTATTGTCGCAGGTAGTGGTGTCCAGCCATGGATTGACGAAGCTATCAGCATAGCGACTCTCGCTTTCTGTAACGGTCTCGTTAACGATTGGGTGGAGACACGCAGGACAGTTCCTAAGATTGACGATGGGTTTCACTACAACGACGTGTAAAACGTCCTCCATATGGTTTCCCAGAGGGGTAGAATAGAGCTTAAGCTCGTCCCCTCTGGAAGAGGACCTGAAGACACAAATACGTAGCTTTGGCTATGTCCTCACTTTTGTGAGTTTTTGTGTTTTTATGGTCCTTTTTTCATGAACAAAGTAATTCCATATTTTTATTGTTAAGGCCCGCTAAGATCCATATTCAGACTATTTCTCTTAGAATGTGAACTTCTGATATTGTATAAGCATGGATAAAGTCGATTAGTGGGCTAAGGTATTATGGGATTATAATCTGATGCATCAACAGTTAGCCTTATCAGATGCAATAATTGCCCTTGGTAGCTTAGATAACAGAACAGCAGAAAGGGCAGCTGAACTTTGGCACAATAAGCTGGCCCCAGTTGTTATAGTGGCTGGAGGATTTGGCAGACTTACGGGTGAAGATAATTCAGAGAGTGAATCCGCTAAGTTTAAAAAAGTTCTGCTTAGCAGCGGCGTAGACGAAGGCTCGATATTAGTAGAAGATCAATCTACTAATACAGCAGAAAATCTAAGTTTTGCGGTTAGGCTATTACAGAAACGTAATAATAATATATCCAATGTAATTATCGTAACAGTACCATTCTCTGAAAAGCGTACCTTTGCAACATTTAGGAAGCTGTTACCGTCATATAATGCTATATTTACTTCTCCGCAAATAAGTTATGAAGACTACCCAGACAGTGTTGTTTCTAAAGACTTAATAATTAACTGCTTGGTTGGTGACACCCAACGAGTTAAACTTTATCCGAGCAAGGGCTATACAATTGAACAAGAAATGTCACGGGAAGTTGAAGAAGCCATGAATGAGCTTATCAAACTAGGATATAGCCAACAGTTGGCTGAATAGTTCAGAAATCCGACCCTATGTCTTGCCATCGGAAAACCTCCTATTACGGGTGCGTTCTATGGATGCTGTCTATTTTTGGCGTTCTTACGATAGTTTTCATTGCCAGACACAATAACTCGTAGGTCCAGTAGTCATCCCTTAATTTTGCATATTCTTCGACGGTCATGCCATTCATCATTCGGCTTATTCGTGAGTCAATTGATTCGGTGTCATCGTCCCATAGAGAGCTAGGAACATAGGGTAAATTACCTTTTCGAAAATCGTCCGCCAGCAATTTAATGTCAGCTTTTAATTCTAAACCTTCATGATCAGGCCCGTCTTTATCTATCTCCATGCCCGGCTCGCGCGCCTCATTACGCCCTCGGCTGAGCCACAATCCTCCTATTTTTTGCCTAGAACTTTTAGCGCCAAGTGATAACTCTTGATCACGATTCAGTATCAATCTTCCCGATTCTCTCCTTTGATACCAAGGTGGCTGGGCAGAATTAAGGCTTACGCCAGAATTTTGGTCGACTATTATCTTTCCATTCATCCAGTGATAACCTTTAATCTCTTTGGCATCAGGAAAAATTCTTTTTAACATCTTTTCAGCCATTTCCAGAGTATTACCCGTAACATTGACTTCGTCCACAATCAGTACTCTCTTGCCCGATAGCATTGTCTCTTCACTATCATTAGGTTCGATTGATTTGTATATGCTTCGAAGTGAATCGACAGCCTTTTGGGGAAGTAAATCTGCATTTATTCCGCTGGTTTCTTTCCTGCCTATCGTGTCTTCCCATTGCTCTTTGTCAATATTTAAGAACTTTATTTTGGGCCGGGGCAATATCTCGCCGTTTGGTAGATGTGGCCGCAATTGATCCCATAGTTCATTTACCATCCAGGCTACTGGCCTTGCAGATTTATCCAGAAATATAGCTACATCTGTTCGTTGTTCTGTCATTTCCTGTATAAGACCATCCGTATAGTGAATAAATTCAGCACGCTGTCCGGGCGTTAATAAAATGCGATAGTCTGTTTCTTTATTGTGCTCTGGTAACGGAGCCGTATCCAGCGGTATCTTCGACCGTACAAGAGATTCCGTGGCTAAATTATCTCCAAGTAACTGGGGTAAGCCCGGTGAAATGTCTGGTCGGGGAGGAGTTTCGATACTCATTTATATATGATACAACAAATTGCCTATATTTGCAAGCTTAATCTTGTTGTTTTTCTTTATTAGTGTCTTTAATATTTTACAACATCCGTGCAAGTTTTAATTACTTTTGCTTATTTTTAAAATAAATCCCAAAGTCCATCATTCTATTCGGGGATAGTCTCCCGGCCTGCCAATCATAGGCATTATCTGGACAGGTTTTGCCTTTATTGTTATTGTTAGAGAAATGACCATGAAAACGAAAAATAAACGACTAAAAGCTAAGCCTGGAGCTTGGTTTGTCTCTGTACGGGGGAGTTATCTACCTGCCAGCCCAGCGGGCTGGTGGACGTATGTGCCTTTTGTTGCATATTTGATTTTTACTCTGTTGGTGGGTGTTAACAATACGTCCTCATTATTTATAGCGATTTTGTTTATTTGCCCAACTGGGTAGCGGCGACCGTGGCGATGACTTATATTGCGGCCCGAAAAAGCTAATCAGATACCACGCATTACTTATATACATTTGCCAAGGTTATGATATATATAGAATATGTCGAAAGAAAATGCACATCAGAGACAATCCGTTAGACTGCAATCTCCAGAATTTGATCCTGGCAAATTAGCAAAGCAGCTTAGGCGCGATCAGCAGAGAGCCCACCCCGAACCAGAATTTGTCTCAATCCAAACCCTTAAGCATATCGATCGGGCTAGGAAATTTAAGCTACCAGATGATGTAGTAGAGAAATCACTTACTTCTAGAGCCTTTGAAACATATCTGAACGTCCGAGCAACAATGACATCAACAAGAGTTCAAGAGATGGGAGCGCGTTTTCCCGGTGCTGCAACAGAGAAGGTTGTTTGCGAGCAACATAACATATCAGATCTTGATAGTGCACCAGTTCAAGATGTAATCGACGTATATAGAGGTATTTGCATCGCCAAAATTGCCCTGCAGGAAACTATGCTTGCTGAGTCGCCTTCGCTAAAAGGTTGAGCGTAAATTTGTCACCCTATTTTGCTATTGTAGGCTTTGAAGAACTGTACCCGAGTTCACTCGAAAACGAGACATCAAAACCATTGACTAACGGCAATATAAATGATATTATATATCCTGTCTATTTCCCGCAAGTATAGATATCGAATCAAAAAGTAGACAAACCTTAGTCACGGTTAATAAAAATACTCTTTTTGCCTAAGTTGACTATAGATTATTTATGATCTTTTTGTTAGTATGTTATGTGGTAATCGTAAATAAAGATTTATTTTGTAGAAGTTAAGGGAGAAGTATATGCTCAAGACCGCTCAGCAGTTGATTACGCAAGCCGCCCAGAATTTGGGGTTGGATCAGTTTTCTATTGATGCATTACTTGCTACCGACGCAGAACACCAGTTTGAGATTGAATTAGATAGTGGCAAAAAATTGCATGCCTACAGAGTGCAACACAACAATAAACTAGGGCCCTACAAAGGGGGTATTCGTTTCCACCCTGATGTTGATTTGGATGAAGCCAGGGCTCTTGCAACGTTAATGAGTCTTAAGACTGCTGCTATGGGGTTGCCCCTTGGCGGTGGTAAGGGAGGCGTTTCCGTTAACCCGTCTGAAATGACCGATCAAGAACTCGAAGAGATTAGTCGTAAGTACGTAAGAGGTATACACGAGCATATTGGCCCAGATAAAGACGTGCCTGCTCCGGATGTTAACACTAACGGGACTATTATTGACTGGATGGTAGATGAGTACGAGAAAATTACCGGGGATACGTCAAAAGCTAGCTTTACTGGTAAAACCATTAAAAATGGTGGTAGTTTGGGTCGGGAAGCGGCCACAGGACGAGGCGGGGTAATTGCCCTTAGCGAGCTACTGAAGTACGACGGTCTTGCGGCTGAATCTCTAACTTTCGCCATACAGGGTTTTGGTAACGTTGGATCATTTTTTGCGGTCATAGCTGAGCAATATCCAAATTGGAAATTACTGGCTACTAGCGACTCTGCAAGCACGGTATATAGCCCATCAGGTCTTAACGCAAACGACTTATTTGATTTCAAAGAGGGAAGAGGACGTTTTTCCGATTATAAGGCTGAAGGCGCCAAGCATCTCAGCGCCGATGAAATAATTGGTCTTGATGTTGATGTGTTGGTATTGGCAGCTTTGGGTGACGCCATAACCGAAGATAATATGAGGGACGTTAAAGCTAAATATATTGTTGAAATGGCTAATGGGCCAGTTGATAAAGCTGCAATTGATTACTTTACCGAAAGAAAAGTTAGCATTCTTCCCGGGATCATAGCTAACGCTGGTGGTGTTATCGTTAGTTATCTTGAATGGGTTCAGAACAAGAAGAATGAACACTGGACAGAAGAAGAAGTAAATCAACAATTAACCGAATATATGATTGAGGCCGTTAAAAACTTGGTTGAAACGTCCAAGGAGCCAGGCGTTATTAATCTCCCCGAGGCTGCCTTTATTATTGCAATTAGACGACTGACAAAATAAAGGAAGCCAATATGTCAGAAAAAAACCTAACTATTATTGATATTGAGCCGGGTGATAAACCCTTAATTGACAATCTGATGAAGAGGAGTTTTGATCTTTTCGAGAATAGACGTCGTGATCCGATCATAGAGTATCGCAGAGCCAAGATGGACATCAAGCCTCGAACAGCCCCTAGCCCCAATCAAGCAGAGCTTACCTTAGCAATTCCTAAGTTTGATACACCTGATGAATTAATTACGGACTTAACTATAGTCCAACATGCTATCAGATTTAAGGCGGAAGTTTCTAAGCCAATCTCCTTAGTTACTCAATCTTCTTTCAAACTGCGTAAGCATGTTCCAATAGTCGAGGAGACTAATGAGTCCTTTATAGTGCAACCCTATCACCCAATATATACTGTTACTGTTACTGGATCTCAAAGAATACCCGAACGATTGGGAGACGATCGCGATGATCTGAGATATGCATTTGAGTTTGATCATGGATCTTTCGCATCTAGACAATATCCAATTAATCCAGACATGACGAGAAGTGATTGGGTTGAATTTGATAAGCAATTTGAAGGCTTGTCCATGCCCGAACGCCTCTACTTGTTTATGGGTGAATTATGTGTTTCCGAACAGGGTAGACCGCTGAACACTCAGAATTAGTTGCGCCTCTCTAGTGAGATTCTGAAGTTCAATCAACAATATCCTCCAAGCTACAGAAACTATTCTTTAAACACTGTTGTTTAAAGTACTTGGTTTGTGGATAACTTTGTTGACACTTATTTGTAATAGCAGTATAACAAGTGTGATAACTATAAAAGGAGAGTTTAGTATGAGTAAAACAGACATGACCTCTATGGCTGACAGTATCGCCGCACGAGGTTTTTTCGCGATAGTGTTTGGTGCAGCAGCTGTTTTTTGGCCACACCTAACATTTGGCACGTTAGTGTACTTATTTAGTGGATACATCCTTGCGATTGGTGTACTCAGCCTGATCAATAGTTTTGGTAGCGCCAAAACTGACTCAATGGCGACTTGGTTACAAGTTTTGGTATCTCTTGTTGAGATCTGCATTGGTGTTTATCTATTTCGTCACCCAGCAGTATCATTCTCAAGCCTGATACTATTGGCGTCAATCGTTCTAATTGTTCGTGGTTTGTTTGTTCTAGTTGCACCATTCTTACAAGAAGGTTCATCTGGGGGCAACACATTCAGCATGCTTTTAGGTCTAGTATCTTTGGTAGCTGGCGTAGTTTTGCTATTCCAGCCTTCAAGTTCGGGAGTAGCATTTGTTTGGATTCTAGGAATTTACGCATTAATAACTGGTCCATTACAGCTAGCTCTATCTAAGTATGTTAGAGAATCAGCTAAGTAAATAGATATTACTTTAGCCATAACAGAGTTAGTATTAACTGACTCTGTTATTTTTTTGCTATAATTCTTGAGATATGCCACCTTAGCTCAGATGGCTAGAGCATCGCTTTCGTAAAGCGGGGGTCCGGGGTTCGACTCCCCGAGGTGGCTCCATGCGGGTATCGTATAGTGGTTAATATGCAGCCTTCCCAAGGCTGAGAGCTGGGTTCGATTCCCAGTATCCGCACCATATGGCTGATATTTAATAGACTAATTCCGTATCATCTATTTGAACTACCAAAACTCCTTACATTCGTACAAATTATTTTCGTTTTAAGTAAAATGCCGATGTTTACTGAGTAGACTTATCTAGTGGTACAATTACCATATGTTAGCATTAGAATTTTTAGCCTGGTGGTATGGCCAGGGTTGGCTAGAGATATGGCGCTCAATAGGGGACTATAGTCATAAAACTATGCAGTTCTTTTCGATCCCAATATTGCTAAGAACCCTATTTGAACCTTGGCGCAGAATTATTTCATACCCCGGTGCCGGTTTAAGTAATCATTTAAGAGCCATGGTAGATAATTTATTCAGCCGTGTCATAGGTCTGGTTGTTCGTACTCTTGTAATGTTCATCGCCTGTATGGCGACTATATTTATTGTTCTATTCGGTTTTGTATTGGCTGTGATCTGGCCATTTCTCCCCTTTGTTGTCATAGGTTTAATTATCAAAGGAGCATTTTAGTGCAAGGGCACGATAAGTTGAACCTTCAATCAGCGCGAGCTAAGAAAGCCCGATTAGCTCTTCGTATAGACAAAATTGGTGTTCATCTACTTACTGTAATATTTTTTGTATTCGCTGCCCTCACGGTACTCTTTTTCTTCACTAAGTACACCCGAGTTTGTTACTTTACTCTCGCATTCACTATTCTCAGCGCTATGATCATGGTTTGGTATAGGAAAGATCTATCCGCCTTAAACCCAAAAGATGATTCTCTTGAAGGACTACTCTCTAAGGATATTTTAGGTACCCTAAATGAGAGTTCGCTAAATCCCAAAAGTGTTTGGTTGAACCTAAGTTCAAATTGGCAATCTAGGTTCTTTACTAATAGGTTATTAATCCCCGAATCTATTGTCGAACAAAATCTGAGCCCTAAGAATGGGGATATGCAGGCTGTTTGGGATAAAGCCAAGCAGCTGGCAACCTTAACTAGTAGCTCGCAGATTGAGGTTGGGCATGTTGTAGCTGCATTACTCCTTACTTCACAACAACTACAGACTATATTTACACAATCTAAATTTTCTAAAGGTGACATTGAGGCCGTATTGGGTTGGCTAATACGTATTATTGATAATATCCATGCAAGTAAACCATATTCTGGAGGCATAGGTCGAGATTGGACAACCGGTTTCACTCCTCACCTTTCTCAGTATGGCCAGAACATCAGCCATTCTATACGGCAAAGCGGTTCTCATTTTGATTGGTTACAAACAACCTCAGGCGTAACGGCTGTAAAGAATGCGCTTTCAGAAGGGGCTTCAGCAGTTGCCTTGATTGGCCCGTCTGGTATTGGAAAGACGAGCTATGTCTATGCGCTTTCAAAGTCATTACTAGAAGATTCCGAAGACAAAAATCTCATGAATTACCAGATCATTAGTATTAACCCGTCACTTATTTTATCCAGCGTACAGCAACCCAGTCAGCTCGAACAACTTTTAGTAACTATCATGAACGAAGCTGCCCACGCTGGACACATTATTTTATTCTTTGATGATGCTCAATTATTTTTTCAAGAGGGAATTGGTTCGCTTGATATAACGCAGTTCCTGTTGCCAATTTTACAGGCTAAACGGTTACAATTAATTTTCGCCATGTCTCCAAATGATTTTCAATCATTGAAAGCAAGCCGATCCTCTCTTGCATCCCAAATCACCCCGATAGTGCTTGCCGAGCTAGATGAGAATTCGGTAATGCGAGTCCTGGAAGACACAACTTCTGGATTGGAGTACAGACATAATGTGTTAATAACTTATGAGGCAATCCACGAAGCCTATCGGTTGAGTGGACGATATGAACAAGAAATTGCCTACCCAGGTAAGGCAATACAATTACTTGAACAATCTTTGCCCTATGCCAATCATGAAATAGTAACCACCGAATCAGTCCAGCAGGCAATTGAAAAAACTCGTGGTATTAAAACGGGTTCGGCTCAACCAGTTGAGGCGGATGAATTATTAAATCTTGAAGCTGAGATTCATCAACGCATGGTTAATCAAAGTCGGGCAGTTCAGGTTGTGGCCAGTGCCTTGAGGAGAAACCGAGCTGGCGTTGCCAATCCAAATCGTCCGATTGGAAGCTTCTTGTTTTTAGGACCTACCGGAGTTGGCAAAACCGAATTAGCCAAGGCCATAGCTGCAACTTACTTTAAGAATGAATCCAATTTGGTAAGGCTTGATATGAGTGAGTATCAGCAAGCCGAAGATGTAAAACGCCTTCTAGACAACGCCAGCAAGAATACATCGAGCCTGATAATGACCATAAGACAACGACCATTTAGCGTGGTCTTACTTGACGAAATTGAGAAGGCGCACCCAAATGTCTTGAACTTATTACTACAGCTACTTGATGAAGGGCAGCTGACGGATAACGGTGGTCGCGCAGCTTCATTTAAAGATTGCATAATTATTGTTACTTCAAATGCCGGCGCTCAGGAGATACGAGAGCATATTGCTAAGGGGGAAGAACTAGAGAGCTTTGAGTCATCATTCGTTGATAATCTAATTAGCAGCAACCAATTTAAACCGGAGCTTCTCAATCGCTTTGATGAGATTGTACTATTCAGGCCGCTGAATCAGCCCGAGTTAGCGCAGGTAGTTGGCTTAATGATGCAGGAAGTGAATAGAACACTGGCTAACCAGAATATAGTTGTTGAACTAACAGATGCAGCGGTACAAAAAATTGTCGCAATGGGCTATGACGCTAGGCTTGGCGCTAGACCAATGCGCCGGGTTCTACAACACGCCGTTGAGGACTCTGTAGCTAATCGAATACTCAGCGGGCAAATCAAGCCGGGTGATCATGTCCGGATGGATGAGCCGGATCTGACGACATAGATAGTGTCTATTGCCAGATGGCCAATGACAGGCCAGCCTCTATACTACTAACTTGGGGCTGGATAACAACCCTAGCATCTAGCTATTAGAGTTTACTCGACTACGTTTTACCACTACAATGGAGGATAATATGTTGTCTTCTCATAAATATTTTCAAGATAAGATTGTTTTGTTATTAATTGGGCTAAATTTTTTTCTTGTCTGCGCAACAATTTTCGTGATCATTTCTCGAATAATAGCAAACTCGGGGTCTAGCTATATAGCTCAGTACCGCGGAGACGTAGGTATTGGCGCCTTTACGACCGGTAGCATTATTGACTTCATTTATTTTATTATTTTTGCTGTTTTGATGACGGCCTTCCATTTTACTTTGAGTCTTAAAACTTACAATATTAGGCGGCAATTATCAGTAGTCATACTACTAATGAGCGTATTTCTGCTGGTCATAACCTTAATAGTCAGTAATTCCTTACTTGCCTTACGATAAACATGAAAGACATTGAGATCCCATTTGAGAAAGATCGTCACGGCTGGTATCGTTTTTTTGAGATATTACCCGGATCATTAACCTATCTTCTATTGCTCACGCCAATCCTTCTAAGCCTTATTAATGTTACGCTAGCCGCTCTTTTTATATTGATTTATATCTTAATATATTTTGCTAGAGCTGTGGCATTCGATATTCGTATATTGGCAGGCTATAGGCTGCTCAGGGCATATGAGAAGCTGGATTGGCCAGTATTACTTGCCGAAGTCCAGGCTGGAAAAGTCTCTAATAAAGACATAGATCGTCCCCGGTGGCATTTAGATAATCTAAGCCGACTACTAACCCAGCCTTCTATTGTTAAGCCCAACGATCAACTACAGGCTGTTATCGTTGCACTCTACAAAGAAAGCCGTGCAGTGCTCGAGCCAACAATCAAAGCCCTGGTTGACGCAAGATTTGATACTAAGAAAATTATCTTGATCATAGCTTACGAGGAAAGAGGTGGAGTGGAAGCCAAGGAACTTGCAAACGATCTTATCGGTAAGTATAAAGACCATTTCTATTTCGCCGAAGCTGCTGGCCATCCCAGTAATATACCCGGCGAGGTTGTGGGCAAGGGAGGCAATATAACTTTTGCCGGTCGTCAGCTTCAAGTATACCTCGATAAACAACATATTGATCCTATGAGAGTGATGGTCACGACTCTTGATGCGGATAACCGACCAGCCAAGGATTATTTCTCAGGACTTAGTTATTTATTCGCCCTCAGCCCGGATCCTTTAAGGGTTTCTTACCAACCGCTACCGATGTTTACGAATAATATTTGGGACGTACCGGCACCGATGCGTGCCATCGCTGCCGGCAATAATTTCTTTTATTTGATGCTAACTCAACGACCTCATCTGCAGCGTAATTTCTCGGCACACGCCCAAAGTATGCGAGCACTGATAGACATGGATTTCTGGAGCGTTAGGACAATCGTTGAAGACGGTCATCAATTTTGGCGAAGCTACTTCTTCTATAACGGAGATTACAGGGTCTATCCTTTGGCTATACCCGTGTATCAAGATGCTGTACTGGCTAAGGGATATGTCCGGACGCTTAAAGCTCAGTTCGTGCAACTTCGTCGCTGGACTTATGGGGCTAGTGACATTGCCTATATTGGTTATAACGGTTTCGTAAAGGAAAATACTATATCCAAGTGGAATGTGGCCAATAAATTTTTTAGGACGTTAGAATCGCACGTTACCTGGGCTACTGGACCTCTACTAATATTGCTGGCCGGCTTTGTTCCGGCTTTATTGCACCCCAGAAACTATGTGGCTAACGAACTACCTCTGATAATAAGTAATATCGAAACGTTTGGCTTAGTCGGCTTTATCATTCTTATATATGTGGCAGTTAAGCTGTTACCGCCTCGCCCAGCCCACTATAAATCACATCGCTCACTTTTGGTGCTAATCCAGTGGGGTTTCTTATTTATTACGCCATTGCTCTATGGCTCGGCGGCGGCGATTTATTCTCAGACTAGGCTGATGTTCAAGAAGTATCTCACTAAATTTGATACTACTGAGAAGAATGTTATCAACCCCCTGGACAGACGGTAGCCCCTAGCATCTAAAGAGACTTGGAGTAGTAGGCTTTGTAATGGGTAGCGGCTACCAGGTCAAAATGTTCTAGAACAGACTGTGCTGTAGCTAAGAGATCTGACTTTGCGATGCAGCCATTCTGTATGGACGGTAACAACATACCAACAACAGTGTCCGTAAGGGCTGTAGCGTCACTTATGGGGTTATTACGATGCCCGCAGCTCAAATAGAGGCTAATGAATAGATTATCACGAGAAAACGGCTTAGGTGATGTCTTGGGTAGTTTCGTGTCACTAACTATGAATGAGAGGTCATGGAATGCCTCTATAGTGGTAAAAGTGTTTTTGCATTGAGGGCAAAAACGGCGTCGCCAAACTCTATTAGATTTCTTCTGCAGGCGAGAATTGATAACTTCTGTCTTTGACTGACAATTGATGCATACCATGACAACATATTGTCATAACGCTATTAAAAAATCTAGTGGAAAAGCTGTTTATATGTTTATAAAAATAAAACCCCGAGCTTTCGCTCGGGGTAGAATCGACTTCTTGATGCTATTTAGTTGCAATACCAGAAGTTGGACGCTTGATACGATCGCTGGGTTTTATAAAGCGTAAATCCTCATAAAACATTTTGAAACCATCAAGCGCGCTTGGTTGATTTGTACTCACCCAAACACCTCGTTTAACCTGTAGATTGTAGCAGAGGGAGTCCTAACTGTCAATACTTCCTACTAGCCATTAGCGCTAATAGGCATCTTTTAATATATGATAAAGTAGGGTATAGTTAACAGATGTAAATGGGCTCTTAGCTCAGTTGGCTAGAGCGCTTCCTTGACGTGGAAGAGGTCAGAGGTTCGAGTCCTCTAGGGCCCACCAATTAATGACCATCAGTGGTCATTTTTTATTTCCGTAGTATATATCTCACTTATGGTATAGAAATTAACTTTTTCATTTTCCGTATCCACAGGATCTTTGTAGAATTAACAATAGACGATACTAGCCATATCATACTAATACTGATATGCTTCTTTGTACAGGTGAAGTTTTGCGATGTGTTTACATCACAAGTAAAGGGTTTGAAGGTCAATGCGAGAGGCTTTTAAACCCTTTTTTATTTCTAAGCTATAACTGAGATGCTATGATGGTATATATATGAGTGACAATACGGGGCCAACAACACACAATCTTAATCCTATGCGCCATAGTTTGGCTCATATTATGGCTTCAGCCGTAAAAAGACTCTGGCCAAATGCTAAATTTGGAGTTGGCCCAGCAGTTGATAATGGCTTTTATTATGATATCGATCTTGATGAGGTAAAGCTTTCCGACGATGACTTCTCTCTTATAGAGACTGAAATGCGCAAGATTATTGAGGCTGATGAACCTTTCGAAAAGATTATTCTTAGTATAGACAAAGCTATAGAGTGGGCTCAACAGAATAATCAACCCTATAAGCTCGAGTTACTTTACGATTTACAGAGATCAGGTACTACAGAGGCTAAGGACATAAATCCCGAAGAATTAGGCGTCAAGACTGAAACCGGTAGCGCAGTCAGTGAAGTATCTTTCTACCGTAATGGTGATTTTATAGATCTATGCCGTGGACCCCACGTCCAATCAACAGGTAGGGTTGGAGCATTTAAGCTACTCAGAATTTCTGGAGCCTACTGGCGCGGTGATGAGCATAAGCCTCAAATGCAGAGAATATACGGGGTAGCTTTCCCTGATGATGCCGAACTTACTAAGTACCTTGATCAGCTTGAAGAGGCTCGAAAACGTGACCATCGCAAACTTGGCCAGGAACTAGATTTATTTACCTTCTCAGACTTAGTGGGTTCGGGTCTACCGCTCTTTACCCCAAGAGGCACTACTTTGCGCACTGAATTAAACAACCTATCTCAAGAACTTCAGGCCGCAGCCGGGTATGAAAATGTAACTATACCCCATATAGCCAAAGTTGACCTATATAAAACATCTGGTCATTATGAAAAGTTCACTGAACGATTCAGCGTAACCAGCGAGGAGAGCGACGACACTTTCATGATGAAACCCATGAATTGTCCTCATCACACTCAGATATACGCATCTAAGGCGAGAAGTTATCGAGATTTACCCATTAGATATATGGAAACCACCATGGTTTATAGAGACGAGAAGGCTGGTGAATTACACGGTCTAAGTCGGGTACGATCAGCAACCCAAGATGATAGTCACGCTTTTTGCCGCGAAGATCAGATTGAGGCCGAATTCGAGGCAATCGCTAACATGGTCAAAGTTATGTACAACGACGTTTTTGATATGCCATTTAGGGTACGCTTAGCATTTCGTGATGACAGTGATAAATATCTTGGCAGTCCCGAGCTATGGCAGTCAGCTCAAAAATCCATAACTTCTATTACAGATAAGTTGAAATTCGATTACGTTATTGAAGAGGGTGAAGCCACCTTTTATGGACCGAAGATCGAGTTTGTTATACAAGACTCCTTAGGAAGGGAGTGGCAATGCGCCACAATTCAGCTCGACTTTGTCCAACCGGAGCGTTTTGGACTTCAATATGCAGCTAGTGATGGCACCCAACAGAGGCCTGTCATGATCCATAAGGCCTTACTCGGTTCTATCGAACGTTTCATGAGCGTTTATATTGAGCATACTGACGGTAGATTCCCGGTTTGGTGTTCACCTGAACAGATAAGGCTAATCACGGTTAATCAAGAAGACGAGACCGAGGATTTTGCGACACGGCTTATTAACCAATCTAAGGCTTATGGTCTAAGAGTCGTGGTTGATAATAATAATGAGTCAGTTGGTAAAAAGATACGTGCTGCGGAGTTAATGAAGATACCCTATACAGTAGTCCTAGGTCAAAAAGAAATTGAAAGCGGTCAGGTTACGCCTCGAATACGTAGCGACCTATCTGTTGGTGGCGATACTAATGCATATAATATAGATGATTTTCTAAAGAATGTCGCCAAAGAAGCCCGTTCACGTGCCTCTAAAAGTACCCTGTGAGGAAAAAACTAAATGCAACAACATCCACCTCTGTTTCGAACGCTAGTTGAGGCTGTTGTGGCTGAGATTCCAAGGGGTAGGGTAATGACATATGGTCAGATTGCTGCAATTTGTGGCAGCCCGGCCGCAGCCCGGATAGTTGGTGGCATAGCACATTTCGGCAACCCTGACTTACCCTGGCAAAGAGTAGTCAATAAACACGGTGGTGTGGCTACTGGTTATCCAGGAGGTAAGATTGGACAAAAAAATGCACTTGTGTCTGAAGGTATTAAAGTAACAAAGGATTTTACTGTAGATCTAGAAGAGTTGCTATGGAATCCAAGTTAGGGCCGCTTATTGTAATTGTTGGCGCGACGGCTTCCGGTAAGTCTGAGCTGGCTATGGAAATTGCCAGGCAATTTGATGGTGAAATTATCGCGGCTGACTCATGGACAGTTTACGAAGGTTTCGATATTGGCACAGCCAAGCCTAGCCCCGAAGAGCAACAACGGATACCTCATCATTTACTAAACGTAACTACCCCAGATAAGGGATTTAGCGCCGTAGTTTTTAAAAAAATGGCAAGTGATGCCATTAAAGACATTCAACTTAGGGGTAAATTACCAATTATTGTCGGAGGAGCAGGGCTGTATATTGATAGCGTCATTTTTGACTATAGTTTTTTACCGCAGCATAATGCCCCTGACAGGGCCGAGCTAAATGCTCTTAGTATTGAGGAACTCCTAAATATTGTGAACCTAGAAGGGTTTGATACAACAGACATAGATACCAATAATAAAAGGCGAATCATCAGACTTATTGAAAACAGAGGCGAAAAACCTTCAAAGGGCACTTTAAGAACTAATACACTGATAATTGGCATGCTCGTCGATAAAGCAACTTTGCTTGAGCGAATCTCTAGCCGACTTGATAAGATGATTAGCTCCGGCCTAGAAGAAGAAGTTAAGTCGTTACAGGATAAGTATGGTTGGGAAATTGAGCCTATGAAGGGAATTGGATACAAAGAGTGGCGAGATTATTTTAATAAAACAACAACACTACAACAAACCAAAGACAATATTATTAGTTCATCGAAGAAGCTGGTTAAGAAACAGGAGACCTGGTTTAAACGAAATAAAAGTATTCATTGGGTTGAAAATCAGAGTCAGGCCGTTGCGTTAGTAACAACATTTCTGGGTAAATAATGTTCATTGAACAACTAAGTCTGTTACAATAAGGCAATGATCGAGCAACTTTTTGGGTCAAAAACCAGAGTCAAACTTCTTAGGCTGTTCTATTCTAACCCGAACCGTGCATTTTACGTTCGTGAGATTACGCGTAAGATTGACGAACAGATTAACTCGGTACGCCGAGAGCTTAGTAATCTGTTGAGTATTGGACTCATATCATCTGATACCAATAACAATAGGTTGTATTATGAAGTTAATCAGAAATATGAATTCTATAAACCCTTAAGCACTATTTTTGGTGGAGCCGTCTTAACTGAGAAAGTCGATGCTAAAAGCACCGACAATTCTAAAACCAGTCCACTGAAGCAACTTGGCAATATTGAACTGGCGATTTTTACCGGAAAATTTACACGAGATGATCGAAGCGGTGTTGATATCATGGTCGTTGGTGATGTAAATAAAACCAAATTCGATAAATTTATTAGTGACCTAGAGGCCGAAGAAGGACATGAGCTGCGCTACACCTTAATGCCCGTAAATGAATTTACCTATAGGCGGCAAATTAATGATCGTTTTATAACTAGTATCTTATCTTCTAAGAAACAAGTTTTAATAGACAAAAATAATGTCCTTGAAACGGACTTAGCTTAAAGGAGCATTTAATGGATATACAATTTTTCGGAGCAAACTGCCTGGTAATTGGCACCAAACAACTTAGGATTACCATTGATGATAACCTAAGCGAGCTTGGAGCTAGCGGACCAACCAAAGCAGGGGACGTAGCAATGTTTACGGGTTCGCCGTTGAAGCCTAAGGTCGAAACTAAATTAGTCATAGATGGACCTGGTGAATTCGAAGTAGCTGGCGTATCTATTAAAGGGATGAGCGTGCGCGCCCATATGGATACAGCAGATCAGAAAACTGCCACTCTATATAAGATAACCGCTGATGATATTAATTTAGTTGTAACTGGTCACATCTACCCCGAATTAACAGAGAAGGAACTAGAGAATATTGGTTTAGTAGATATTCTTTGTGTCCCGGTTGGGGGTAATGGTTATACTCTTGACCCAACTGGCGCTCTAAGCGTAATTAAGAAGATAGAACCAAAACTGGTAATTCCAACCCACTATGCTGATAAAACTTTGAATTTCCCAGTGCCACAACAAACACTAGAAGAGGCCCTAAAGACTCTAGCCATGGAACCTAAAGAAACGATTAATAAGCTAAAGATAAAAGAATCAGACCTAACTGACGTCTTACAACTTGTTGTTCTAGAACGTAGCTAACAGATACAAACTACTTAGTAGCTGGAATGAGAAGACCCTTTTTCTTAAGAGTTCGAATAGCCTGAGTACTAATCTTCATGGTAACTTTCTTGCCATCAACCATAAGTGTTTTCGTTTGAAGGTTTGGTTTCCAGACTTTTTTGGTATGACGCTGAGAGAAGCTGACATTACTGCCATACTGTTTGCCCTTACCGGTAATTTCGCACTTCTGCATGAATAATCCTTTACTTAAGGTGTTATTGTATCGTTATTGGTCGCTTTAGTCAATGCCAAAGGTTGCTGTTATACTAGAATAATATGCTTACATCGCTTACGCTTCTCGAAAAATTATTTTTTGTGGTTAGTCTTGTTATTGCTGTGCCAGTTCACGAAGCAATGCATGGCTATATGGCACATTGGTTAGGAGACGATACGGCAGAAGAGGCAGGCAGGTTGACCCTTAACCCCTTAAAGCACGTTGATCTGTATACGACAATTCTTCTCCCGACGTTTATGATGCTGGTGGGCCTCCCGCCACTTATGGTCGCCAAACCAGTCCCTTTCAATCCCTACAGAGTAAAATTTGGGGAATTTGGCGCAGCCTTGGTTGGCTTTGCCGGTCCGCTAAGTAATATCTTAATGGCTATAGTCGTGTCTGTTTTCTTGAGAATTGATATTCGAAGCTTGAGTGATAATGCTACGCAATTTTTAGTAATATTTGTTGAAGTTAATGTGATGTTATTCATCATTAATATGATACCTATTCCACCCCTTGATGGTTCGCGTCTACTTTATGCGGTTGCTCCAGAGCCGTTGCAAAAAGTCATGCAACGGATAGAGGCTTTCGGTTTTGCCTCGATTATATTTATCTTCCTTCTTATCTTCTTAGTCTTTGGTAATGACATCTATACGCTGGAAATCCACCTAGTTAATTTATTAATTGGCTAGCAAACTACAATAGACATATAATATCAATAGGCTGGGACTAAGGCCGAATAAATGATTATCTGATACTAATCATTCGGGAGTTCAATATTTGCATAGACCGTGGTTTATGCGTGAGAGCACCCACCTGGGTTTTCCTCAGGTTAATCAAATTCGGCCCCCGGCTCTTTAATGTATCGGGGTGTGGCGCAGTTGGTAGCGCGTACGGCTGGGGGCCGTGAGGTCGCAGGTTCAAGTCCTGTCACCCCGACCAAAGTCCTTAGGCTTAAGTATTATTGACGTAATAAATACCAAAAGGTATACTTAGGTATATGAATTCAACTAACGACTCAACAATTTTAAGCCTTAAGACGAAGAAACAAGTTAAAGAGCTGGCGCAGATGCGCGCCAAACAGCTTGGGATTCCACTTGGAACGTTAGTAAATGCTTTTCTCCGTGACCTTGGCCAGACGGGCGAGGTACACTTTACAATTGCAGAACCGATTACTCCAAAAATGGCTAAAATTATTAATGAAATGCGAGAAGAGATTGCCGGTGGCGATACATATGGTCCGTTCAATGTTAACGAAGCCGAAGCCTTTTTAGACAATATCCCATATGAGCCACATAACAAAAATTAAGTATACTAAAAAATTTCGGAGGCAGTATTCGAGGCTGAACCCGAAGATTAGGATACAGTTTAAGGATCGTCAACGTTTATGGCTAGATGATCCCTATAATACTCGGCTACATCTTCATATGCTTACCGGTGAATATGCTGGTCTTTACAGCATTAATATTACCGGTGACATTAGGGCACTGTACGAAAAGATAGATGATAGCTACGTGATTTTTGGTTTTATAGGCACGCATAGCCAACTGTATGGATGATTTAAGATTCCAAGACATGTTAAAATATATGTAGATGTGGCATCAAACAAACAGAGAACTATTCAAAGAATTCGTATTTAAAGACTTCAAAGAAGCCTTTAGTTTCATGGAAGAAGTAGCTAAGATTTCCGAGGAACAGAACCATCATCCACGGTGGTTGAACGAATACAACACTGTAAAAATCTGGCTATCAACTCATGATGCAGGTGACACTGTAACCGACAAGGATCATAAACTTGCTCAGGCAATAGACTCTATATCCTACCCTAGTAAAACGACAGAGGTTGTAGCCAAAAATACATCGGTGAACCATGAGATAAAACTCTTCGCCGATGGCGGTTCGCGGGGAAATCCTGGTCCATCGGCCAGTGGCTATGTTCTTCTGGACATGGACGATAATGTTATTTTCGAGGGCGGGGTATTCCTGGGAGTTACGACCAATAACCAAGCCGAATACCAGGCTCTTAAGTTTGCTCTGGAAGAGGCCCAAAAACTTCAGGCCCGTACCGTCCACGTCTACATGGATAGCTTATTGGTCGTTAATCAGTTAACGGGCAAGTTCAAGGTCCGTAACCGTGATCTGTGGCCAATTCATGATGCTATCAGGCAGCTGGCCAAGACATTCAAAGATGTCCACTACACTCAAGTGCCCAGAGAATTCAATAAATTAGCCGACGCCATGGTCAATAAGACTCTAGACGAACGTACTGCATAATTAGCTCTAGTGTTATATAATGGTATAGCCAGATTATTGGCTGATCGCGTGCTTCGTGTACGAGGAAAGTCCGGGCAGCAAAGGGATAGGCAGTTGCTAGCGGCAACCAGGGGTAACCCTAGGGAAAGTGCCACAGAAACGATACTTCCACTGGTTTACCAGTGGTAAAGGTGAAACGAGTGAGGTAAGAGCTCACAATTCTCATCGGTGACGATGAAAATAGGTAAACCCTGTCTGCTGCAAGGAGATGGATCCTTCGAGCCTTAAAGCTCAAAGTGTCCCGCTAAGGTTTCATCACTTAAACCGCTCGAACTTATCGGCAACGATAAGTCTAGATAGATGATCAGCACTCTTTATGAGTACAGAACCCGGCTTACAGATAATCTGGCACTATATTTGAACTTCCACGTCTAAAATTTATAAACTATTACAAAGAATTATTTTTGAGCAGTCTTGACGATTGCTTCGAAGGCTTTTGGTTCGTTAACAGCTAGTTCGGCTAATACTTTTCGATCTAGTGTTATGTTTGCTACCTTTAAAGACGCGATTAGCTTACTATAGGTTGTGCCGTTGATACGTGCAGCAGCATTAATTCGTGCATTCCATAGCTGCCTAAATGTTCTCTTACGGTTACGACGGTCTCTATACGCGTGCTGTAAACCTTTGGTGACTGCTTGTCGCCCTCTTTTAATGGAAGAGCGGTGTGATCGCTGCATGCCTTTAGTGGCTTGGCGAATCTTTACATGTTTCTTGTGACTGGCTACTCCGCGTTTGACTCTCATTGCTAAACTCCTAATTTCTTCTTGATATTCTTACTACCCTTACCGGTTAGTGTTCCCAGGCCGGATAAGGAGCGCTTACGACCAGCGCTTTTCTTTTGCATAAAGTGGCTGATATTGGGGTGTCGTGCGCGAATTTTGTTATTCTTAGATAACTTTATTCGATCTTTCGCACCACTATGGGTTTTTAGCTTTGGCATTTGTGTTGCTCCTTATTACAAAACTTAATTGTTTACCGGCTAGTTGTGGTTGCTGGTCGACAACTACGTGGTCGCCGAACGTTTCAATTACACGGTTAGCTAATGCAAATCCTAGATCCTTATGCGCGAGTTCTCGGCCGCGGTAGAAAAGTGTTATTTTTACCTTGTGGCCATCATCGAGCATACTGTTAACTTTCTTAAGTTTAACATCTAGATCGTGTTGGCTTATCTTTAGCCCGAAGCGCATCTGCTTCAAATCTAGAACCTTGGTATTTCGCTTGTTCTTCTGCAACTGCTTCGTTCGCTGGTAATTGAATTTCCCCCAGTTCACAATTTTCACGACTGGCGGGTTAGCGTCGGGTGAGATTTCAACTAAATCAAGCCCTTGCTGTTGTGCGATTTGCAGTGCCTCTATCCGCGAAAGAACTCCAAGTTGTTTGCCTTCTTGATCGATAACTCGCAATTGAGGTGCCCGAATGGCCTCATTCAGGCGGGTAGGTCTAGTGATAGACTATCTCCTTATAGATATTAATAACTAGAGGACATTGTAGCAAAGATACGAACAGGGGTCAACTAATTAATTACCCGAGCATTAAGATCCTCGGCTAATTTACCTGGGCATATCTTAATAGGTTCGACCAGAAATAAATATTAATCTTCCAGATCCTATATAGTTTATATCTCTAATATGGGGCAGGCTAATGATCTGGTAATTAAAAAAGCCCGCTGATTTGGCGGGCCTTATTTAAAGTGTTGAGATTTATTTCAAACTGTTTATTTTCATTTTATTCATGAAACAACGGCTTGCGAGAAGCCGTTGTTACTTTTTGGCTTTTTGTTTTTGAGCACTTTTTTTATTCAGTGCTTTCTATATCTTATAAATTGCCATTTTTTATGTCAAGAACATAATCGGTTTAAATTAAATATTCCTGTGTATAACTTTTCAATAAAACTAGTTCTTGCCGTAAATTATTTGCGGGATTATGGCAAATCCGAAGGCAACATAACGAAAATTATTACTTATAATTATGAAAATAAAGTCTGGCCACAGATGGTTTTTGCTTGAATAAAATTCTGGCTAGAATCGCCAGACATTTTGTCACTAAAACTAAACTCAACCGGACTAAGTAAATACATGAGTCTAGGCGGTAATGTAAGCTGACATAAAAATTAGTGGGATTAATCATGTGAAACTAATCCTAAATTGTTAGCTCGGGATCTTCATATCCAATTAAGACCACGACTAGCGAACAGATTTCAATTATATCGCTTCAAGTTTATCGTAGAACTAATGGCATTATTTTACTCAACCTTAACGACTGTTTTATATAAATTTATAAGCGAAATGTTATTCCAATATAATACTGAACCTGACCGACAGTATACAAAACAGTAAAGACAAGAATCAGGTAGTTCATCTAAGGCTAACCATAAATATTATGCATCATCGAGTAGCCATAAATTCGAAATAATTACTTATGTTGTTATTAACGCTACAAATAATAATGACGATTTACAGACAAAAAAGTATTCGTCACAACATTACTACTTGACTTAATTGCACTTATACGGTATATTGTTCAAGTAAGTTTCTAACACAAAAATCACTTACAAAACGGTCTCTACCGATATCGCTCGCTCTACCTTAAAGGTAGAAGAGCGGTCAGTCAAGCATAGGACGATAAGCGCTTTACATTTATTTTTATGGGCGGATTTATCGTCCTTGCTCTATTTATCATAAAGGCCATTTTTTGGCTTAAAACACCTGAACACTTTTTATTTAGCGTATAATTCAAACAGTATTATGAACTACAAAAAACAGCTCTATATTGTTATCGTAATTCTCATCTTTGGTGGGCTAATGTTGGCATTTACTAATCCACAAAAGATGCCATTACCAGTGTTAATAATTCCGTTTATCCTTATCTTTACTTTATTATATTTGCCTCTTAGAATATTGCTTCGTTATCTCTATCCAAAAATTGCTAACCGTAAATTGACTGCTTTTTCGAGTCTGTCGGCGGCATTTCCAGTAGTCTGTCTTCTGCTGCAGTCTGTCGGTCAGTTCTCGTCACGTGATTTTGTCACTCTCGTGGCGTTGTTTGTTGTCTTATGGTTCTATCTCAACCGGGCAATCACGGCCTAGAGCTTTTTAGCATTAGATTAATACTGTCATCAGACCAATCCTCCTGCTATAATTGAGTATATATGGGACCAAGTTACGATCGATTGCCGGATCTTGATACTCAGCCTGTTATGCCTGAGGCGGATGGGACTGTCCAAGATACGGAATTATCGGCTCAGCGCCCTAATCTGACCCCTGAATCATTTACTGGCGGTGAACTTAAGCCAATTTCAACATCCGCACCAACTCCTCAGTCATCTTCCTTGGTGCCAATAAACCCCATACTGTCTGATATCCCGCAAGCACTGTTAGACACTTCTACGTTGCCAACTACTAATCCTTTGGCAGCAGACGATAGTGATCTAATCGAGAAAGAGTGGGTGACTAAAGCCAAGGCTATTGTTGAAAAAACAAAACACGACCCATATCTAGAGACTAAAGAGATGAGCCTTTTTAAGGCCGACTATCTAAAGAAACGCTACAACAAAGAGTTGAAGGTAGCTGAACAATAAGTCATGACGACAATACTATTCATTATTTTTATCTGTTTTGTTGCGATAGCTATCATAGGCGTACCTATTATCTTTACCAAGGCACAGCGCCTTTTAAGAGAACAAAAAAGCTACGAACGGTCTCTGAAAATGATACCGTTACTCATACACTTGCCGCCCCCCAGCGAAGATACTCAGGCGAATGGTAGAGACCAGCGTGACGTGACAGAGGAGACCATTTCCAAGGCACAGACAATTTACAATATTATTGCCAGTACATTACAGAAAGGTCTCAAGACCAAGTTCTACGGCCAAAGACACATTGCCTTTGAGATAGTTGGCTGGGATGGATTTATACATTTTTACGCAACGGTTCCAATAACTCTGGTCGATGTCGTAAAGCAGGCAATTGTTAGCGCTTATCCTTCGGCTCAGCTGGAAGAAGTTGCCGATCACAATATCTTTAATCCTGTCGGTAAGATCAATGCCACTATAGGCGGAGAACTTAACCTTAAAGAACCCTATGCTTACCCGATTGCAACCTATCAGGAGATCAAGCGAGACGCGTTGCAGGGGCTTTTAAACGCTATGTCCACTCTAGATAAAGAGGATGGTGCGGCCATCCAGATATTAATGAGACCCGCTAATCCCGAGTGGCGGAAGAATGCATCGGCCGTAGCCAGTGACAAGCGTAAAGGCAAAAAGAAGGGCGGTCCCGGCTTGGACAACGCCATAAACTATGCCGCTCAATTGGCCACGGCCCTAGTGAAACCACCGTCGAGCGAAGGCGGCGACAAGGGAAGTTCCCCTAAGAAAGAATTAAGCAATCTTGATCAGTCTGTTATTGACGCTATTGATGACAAAACAAGATATCCCGGTTACGAAGTTCTTATTCGCTTGGTCGCCTCTTCCAATATTTCTCAGCGAGCTCAATCAATCTTAAGTAGCATGACGGCTGCTTTTTCGCTGTTTGATGCACCTGGTCGAAACGGCTTTACGTTTGTACCCGCAAAAGATCCTGAAGCCCTAGCAACAGATTATATAATGCGCTTTTTCCCTCAGAAATCGACGTCTAATATATTGAATTCCGTTGAACTTGCTACTATATTTCACTTCCCAGATCAGTCGAATATCCCGACCTCTCAGCTAGAGAGACAAGACTCTAAGCAGGTAGATGGTCCCCGTAACGTGCCTGCCGAAGGACTTCTATTGGGCTACAATGTTTTTAGAGGTGTTAAGAAACCGATCAGAATAGCCTTAAGTGACAGGCAAAGACACATGTATGTTGTTGGTCAGACCGGAACAGGTAAGTCCACGTTCCTTGAGAACTTGGCACTTCAAGACATGCTCAGCGGCAACGGTTTTGCATTTGTTGATCCCCATGGTGATACTGCCGAGAAATTGCTAGCTATGGTACCAAGAGAACGAACAGAAGACGTTATATATTTCAGTCCAGCTGACATGAGCTACCCGATGGGGCTGAACCTTTTTGAATTTCAGTCTCCCGACCAGAAGGACTTCCTGATACAGGAAGCCCTGAACATGCTCTATAAACTTTATGATCCACAGCACCAAGGTATTATGGGTCCCCGATACGAACATCTTTTCCGAAACGCAGCCCTGACGGTAATGGCCGATCCTGCCGGCGGAACTTTTATTGATATACCGAAACTCTTCCGGGATCCAAAGTTCGTCCAACAAAAACTGAAGCATGTCACTGACCCTACGGTTATCGAATTCTGGACAAAGGAAATGCCTACTAGCCAAAGGTCTAATGAGTTCGGCGAGGTTGTTAGCTGGTTCGTTTCCAAGTTTGGAGCCTTTTTGTCCAATGAAATGATGCGAACCATCATCGGTCAGACAAAGAGTGCCTTTGACCTGCGTGACATCATGGACAACAAGAAAATATTACTAGTCAACCTGTCCAAGGGGCGAACCGGTGATCTTAATTCCAAACTTCTAGGCATGATCTTTGTTATGAAATTCCAGGCAGCGGCGATGAGTCGAGCAAATATTCCAGAAGATGAACGAGTTGACTTTGCATTATATGTCGATGAGTTCCAAAACTTTTCAACAGACTCATTTGCAACCATTATGTCCGAGGCCAGAAAGTATCATTTGAATCTTCTTGTGGCCAACCAGTTTACGACCCAGCTTACTGATGAAATACGTGATGCGGTATTTGGTAACATGGGTACTATTGTTTCCTTCAGGGTAGGCCAGAACGATGTTGATGCTTTGACCAGATATTTCCAGCCGACTTTTGACGCAGATGATCTCTTGCGTATACCGAACCACAATACTATTACCCGGACACTTATAGGTGGCGTGCCAACTCAACCATTTAGTATGTCGATGCTACCGCCGCTTGGTTCTCCGAACCCAAAACTAGCCGAAGCCTTGAAGCAATTGTCCGCAGCCAAATACGGCCGTCCTAGGGCCCAGGTTGAAGCAGAAATAGCTGACCGCTTAGTTACCAAGCTGGAGCCACCAAGTCCTTATGAAGGCCTTGCAAGTGGGCCAGGCAGGCCACCTTTCACTCCGGCAAGTTCACTTGGAACGTCAACTCCTAATCCAAGTCCTTTTGGAGTGCCGGCGTCCTCCGCAGCACCAGCTCCCAAAAATTCATTCCTGGACGAGTGGTTAGCTAAGCGTAAGGCTATAACTACCAGCCCCCAAGCCTCGTCACCGACTATGCCAACCCCAGTTAGTCCTGCCGTGACACCGACTATGCCAACTATGGTCAATCCTTCTCCTTTACCTATAGCCCCTGAGCCACCAACAGTTTCTGCTAAGCCAGAGCTGGCCACAGCAGAAGTTATAGCTCCCGCAGTACCAATTTCACCACCAGAACCTAAACCAGCTCCAGTTAAGCCTGTGGAGGTCGTTAAGCCTAAGCCGACTGAAATTAGTACGTCACCGCGACTGCACGAAACAGAGGCTCCGGTCGGCGCACCAGCCAACGGCCCTGACGATGACACAATCTATATTGATAGAGACGGTAATCTACAGACCGAATATAAAGATCCCGAAGCCTAGTTTACGGCCTCATTCAGAGACGAAAAGAATGAAAATATGGTTGTCTATAAGGATGAAACCAGCTATACTATAAGGTAAGTGGGAATAAGCTAATTACGATACAAAGAGGGTTATTACACAGTGTCTAAACAAACATCCTATACTGCTGATCAGATCCAGGTACTAGAGGGTCTAGACCCCGTTCGTAAGCGACCGGGAATGTATATTGGTAGTACTGGAGTAGAAGGTCTTCACCACCTTATTACTGAACTCGTTGATAACTCTATTGATGAGGCCCTAGCTGGCTATGCAACAGAAGTAAATGTGATCTTACAGGAAGATGGTGGTGTTACGGTTAATGATAACGGTCGCGGAATTCCAACGGGTATAGTTGCGAAAACCGGTAAAAGCGGTGTCGAGACCGTACTAACCGTTCTGCACGCCGGCGGTAAGTTCGGTGGCGGGGGTTACAAAGTCTCAGGCGGCCTGCATGGAGTGGGGGTTAGTATTGTTAATGCCTTATCGACCAGTTTAATAGTGACAGTTTGCCAAAATGGGAAAATGTTTAGGCAAGAATTTGCCAGTGGGGTTCCAGTCGCGCCCCTTAAAGTAGTCGGTCCTTCCGACAAGAATGGAACAGAGATTACTTTTTATGCAGATCCAACTATTTTTGAAACTATTGCTTTTAATTACGATACAATTCTAGACCAGTTGCGCCACCAAGCTTATCTCACAAAAGGCGTCAGAACCTCAATTATTAATGAAGTTACTAAAGAAAGATACAGTTTTTATTTCGAGGGCGGTATACAATCTTACGTTAAGCATTTAAATGTTGGCAGAGATCTAGTTGATGACGATATTTTCTACGTTGATAAGAAAGTAAAAGAAGCACAAGTTGAAATAGCTTTTCAATATACCGACGCTTACGTCGAGAGTATCAAGGCATTTGCTAACAATGTATTTAACCCTGAGGGTGGTAGCCATTTAACCGGTTTTCGTTCAGCTTTAACCAGGGTTATTAATGACTACGCTCGCAAAAGTAGTTTACTCAAGGAAAAGGAAGAAAATCTTTCCGGAGAAGACTGCCGTGAAGGCTTAACAGCAGTTATTTTAGTCAAACTGCCTGACCCGCAGTTCGAAGGCCAAACCAAAAGTAAGCTTGGCAACACCGAAGTTCGTGGATATGTCGAACAAGTAATGACAGAGTATTTTGGCTACTACTTGGAAGAACACCCAGCTATTGCTCGTAAAATTATTGGTAAGGCGTTATTGTCTTCCAGGGCCCGCAAAGCTGCACGCGCTGCTCGCGATAACATCTTGCGTAAGGGTATTTTAGACGGCGCAAGTATGCCGGGTAAACTGGCAGATTGTTCATCAAAAGATCCCAAGAATTCTGAACTTTATCTAGTTGAAGGTGATTCAGCTGGCGGATCGGCGAAAAGTGGCCGAGACTCAAAGACCCAGGCTATCTTGCCGCTTCGAGGGAAAGTGCTCAATGTTGAGAGGGCTCGACTCGATAAAATGCTAGCCAACAATGAAATTGTAAGCCTAATCAAGGCGTTAGGTGTTGGCATAGAAGAATCGTTTGATATCGCTGGTTTGCGTTACGGTCGCATTATCATAATGACCGATGCTGATGTTGACGGATCACACATTAGTACTTTGCTTTTGACCTTTTTCTTCCGCTTCCTAAAGCCAGTTATTGACGGTGGCCACCTATATCTTGCCAAACCACCCCTATTCGAATTAGTGAAATCCGGCCGCAAGAATAGCGTCTTTATTTATGACGAGAGCGAATTGGACGTTGAGTTGGATAAGGCAATTGCTAGGCGCGAAGAAGAGGGGATCAAGTTTAATCTTGATGATGAGCGTTATAGACAAGCCGGATTTATTGAACAGAAACGCTATAAGGGTCTTGGCGAAATGGATGCTGATCAGTTATTTGATACTACAATGGATCCCGAAAAGCGTGTTTTAATTCAAGTTCGAGTAGAAGACGCCGAAAAAGCCGATGCCATATTCAATAAGCTCATGGGTACAGAGGTTGAACTACGTAAGAACTTTATTCAAACTCACGCAAAATTTGTGAAGGATTTGGATATTTAAGATGGACGACCAAGTGTCATTACCAGTTGAAGATAGCTCAGTAGAGCTGGCGGGAGTCAATTCCCACAGACTTGAACTTAGAACTGTTGAAAATGTCATGGAGTACAGCTATCTCCGTTATTCAATGAGCGTTATTATTGAGCGTGCTTTGCCAGATGTTCGTGACGGCCTAAAACCGGTACACCGTCGAATTCTCTACAGTATGAACAGCGACGGGTTACGAAGCAGTGCCAGGCACCGTAAGAGTGCTAACGTTGTTGGTGCGGTGATGGGTAAGTATCACCCACACGGCGATGCCTCTATCTATGATGCCTTGGTACGCATGGCTCAGCCTTGGTCAATGCGTTATATGTTGATTAACGGTCAGGGTAACTTCGGTTCTATGGACGGAGATCCACCAGCCGCCATGCGTTATACAGAGGCCAAAATGGCTCGTATAGCTGATGAACTTTTAGCTGATATCGATAAAGATACCGTTGATTTTCGAGATAACTACGACGGAACCACTCAGGAACCTGAGGTGTTACCCGCTAAAGTACCTAATTTACTACTTAACGGACAGCTAGGTATCGCCGTTGGCATGGCAACCAACATACCACCGCATAACCTCAATGAACTAGTTGATGCAACCGTGCATCAGATTGATCATCCCGACGCTTCGCTGGACGATTTATTGGAATACGTCAAAGGCCCAGACTTCCCAACCGGCGGCATTGTATACGGCCGAGAATCGCTCAGGACGGCCTACGCTACTGGCCGTGGTGGCGTGGTCGTTCGAGGGGTTGCCGAAGTTGTCGAGAATAAGGCGGGACGCAACCAGATCATTATCACCGAGATACCCTATGCCCTTAACAAAGAATCGCTAATTATTAAGATCGCTGATCTAGTCAGAGAAAAGAAGTTGACCGGTATTAGTGATATTAGGGATGAGAGTTCCCGTGGTGCTGTGAGGATAGTTATTGACCTAAAGAGGGATGCTTTCCCTAAAAAATTATTAAATCAGCTATACAAGCTAACGCCACTCCAGACCAGCTTCCATTTTAATACCATGGCTCTAGTTGACGGCATTCAGCCAAGAGTACTGGGTTTGCAAGATATCCTAAACGAGCATATCAAGCACCGACGACAAGTTGTCCGTAGGAGGACTGAGTATGAACTTCGTAAGGCTAAAGAGCGTGCTCATATCTTAGAGGGTCTTAAGATAGCCCTAGATCACATCGATGAAGTAATTCGCATCATTCGAGCCTCGGCAACAGCCGATGAAGCCCAAGGTAATCTAGTTACTAAATTCAAGCTATCTGAGATTCAAGCCAAAGCCATCTTGGCCATGCAACTCCGCACCCTAGCCGGCTTGGAACGACAGAAAATAGAAGATGAGTTAGCCGAACTGTTGAAGACAATTGCCGGGCTAGAGTCAATTTTGGCAGACGAAAAGAAGATACTGAAGATCATAAAAGACGAACTTCTCGAAATTAAGAAGCAATATGGCGACGAACGCCGAACAAGAATTGTCGCCAACGAACTTGGCAAAATGAGTGATGAGGATCTCATTCCAGAAGAACAAGTCGTTGTAACTTTAACAAATGCTAACTACATTAAGCGTAGTCCGATCGCTGAATACAAGAGACAGGGACGTGGCGGTAAGGGCCGAAGGGGTATGGTTACTCGTGAAGAAGATGTTATCGAACACGTTGTAAATGCATCAACACACGACTATTTATTATTCTTCACAAATAGGGGCCGAGTCTTTAGATTAAAGACATACGAGCTACCAGCAACCAGTCTGAGCGCCAAAGGCGTTGCCTTGGTCAATCTCTTGCAACTACAGCCCGAGGAGACTGTCAGTGCCGTTATAAACGTTTCCAAGCAACATGATCCAAGTAGTGCCAACCTGATTATGTGTACGGTCCGTGGAGTAGTGAAGAAGACTCCATTTGAGCAGTACACGAACGTTCGCAGCTCAGGTCTTATCACCATCAATCTAGATGAAGGAGATGAATTAAAGTGGATCCGCATGACCTCAGGTGATAACGAAGTGTTAATCTCGACTAGCCAGGGCCAAGCTATTCGTTTCCACGAACGTGATGTTAGGCCAATGGGCCGAGTAGCCAGAGGTGTTCGAGGCATCCGCTTACGAGCAGGAGATAGAGTAATTGGTATGGATATCGTTGAACAAAACTCCTCAATCTTTGTCATTAGCAAGTTTGGCTACGGTAAGCGCACCAAAGTCTCTCAGTTCACTCCACATGCACGAGGTGGTGTCGGTATCAGGTCGGCAGTCGTTAACACCAAGACGGGCGAGCTGATAGGCGTCAAGACACTTTCTGATAACGATGGACAAGAAGTTATTATTATATCCAGCCAGGGGCAGACAATCCGCCTGGGGATTAATGATATCTCAGCTTTGGGTCGAGCAACTCAAGGTGTTAGGATTATGCGACTTAATGGTAGCGACGAGGTGGTGTCTCTAGCTCTAGTCGATAAGGCCGAGGCTATCGAAGACGAGGAAGAAGATTCGACACCTGAACTGCAGTTGGAGAAAGAAACACCTTAGGGCTCAAAATATTCCGTGATAAAGCGTAAGCTAAGTCAGAAGTATCAACGATGTAGCAAAAGCAACAGTATCGGCAAGATTTATCTTGACTTAGGTAGTCTTTTCGGTATATCATTACCTGAATGCTTTTGGGGCTTTATTTAAAGTGTAAAGAGTAATAAAGAAGGCATGTACGTTAAAAATTGAATAGTGCAAATCAACGTCAGTTCATTTTGAGATGTTTTTAACAGATCAAAATCTTTTTGGAGAGTTTGATCCTGGCTCAGGATAAACGCTGGCGGCGTGCCTAATACATGCAAGTCGAGCGGCAGCGCGGTCTTCGGACTGGCGGCGAGCGGCGGACGGCTGAGTAACACGTAGGAACGTACCCCAAAGTGAGGGATAAGCACCAGAAATGGTGTCTAATACCGCATGTGCTCTAAGGAGTAAAGCTTCGGCGCTTTGGGAACGGCCTACGCATGATTAGCTTGTTGGTGAGGTAATGGCTCACCAAGGCGACGATCATTAGCTGGTCTGAGAGGATGATCAGCCAGACTGGGACTGAGAACGGCCCAGACTCCTACGGGAGGCAGCAGTNNGTAGGGAATTTTCCACAATGGGCGAAAGCCTGATGGAGCAACGCCGCGTGCAGGATGAAGGCCTTAGGGTTGTAAACTGCTTTTATATGTGACGAATATGACGGTAGCATATGAATAAGGATCGGCTAACTCCGTGCCAGCAGCCGCGGTCATACGGAGGATCCAAGCGTTATCCGGAATTACTGGGCGTAAAGAGTTGCGTAGGTGGCAGAGTAAGCAGATAGTGAAAGCGTACGGCTCAACCGTATATACATTATCTGAACTGCTCAGCTAGAGGACGAGAGAGGTAATTGGAATTCCTAGTGTAGGAGTGAAATCCGTAGATATTAGGAGGAACACCGATGGCGTAGGCAGATTACTGGCTCGTTTCTGACACTAAGGCACGAAAGCGTGGGGAGCAAACGGGATTAGATACCCCGGTAGTCCACGCCGTAAACTATGGATGCTAGCTGTTCTTGGTATCGACCCCAAGTGTAGCGAAGCTAACGCGTTAAGCATCCCGCCTGTGGAGTACGGTCGCAAGACTAAAACATAAAGGAATTGACGGGGACCCGCACAAGCGGTGGAGCGTGTTGTTTAATTCGATGGTAAACGAAGAACCTTACCCAGGTTTGACATCCTTGGAATTTCTCCGAAAGGAGAGAGTGCTTTATTGAGCCAAGTGACAGGTGTTGCATGGCCGTCGTCAGCTCGTGTCGTGAGATGTTTGGTTAAGTCCATTAACGAGCGCAACCCTTATAGTTAGTTGAATTTTTCTAGCTAGACTGCCCTGGTAACAGGGAGGAAGGAGGGGATGATGTCAGGTCAGTATTACCCTTACATCTGGGGCTACAAACACGCTACAATGGCCAGTACAAAGGGCAGCCAAGTCGCGAGACGGAGCAAATCCCATCAAAGCTGGTCTCAGTTCGGATAGCAGGCTGAAACTCGCCTGCTTGAAGCTGGAATCGCTAGTAACGGTAGGTCAGCTATACTACCGTGAATACGTTCCCGGGTCTTGTACACACCGCCCGTCAAACCATGAAAGTCGCCAATACCTGACGTGCTAGCTTGTCTAGTCCTAAGGTAGGGGAGATGATTGGGGTTAAGTCGTAACAAGGTATCCGTACGGGAACGTGCGGATGGATTACCTCCTTTCTAGGGAGTAAACTAGCAGCTAATCGAGCAATCATTAGCGAGCTAGGTCGGTCTCGGTAAATTGTATACAGTACTGACAATTTACACTTTCCACTTCGGTGGACGAGATATCAGTCTGAACTAACGATTGACGTTGATTGCACTATTCAGTTTTTAAAATGTATCAGCCTAAAGAGCGCCATGCGAGAGCGCTCTTTTTCATTTCATTAACCCTGAACGTGAGATATTAGTCATTTTCGGCCGAATAGACTTGTTCTTAAGGCAATAATTAGTTAAAATACAGGGGTAATTTGGCGCGGGGACATAGCTCAGTTGGCTAGAGCACCTGCTTTGCAAGCAGGGGGTCCGGGGTTCGAGTCCCCGTGTCTCCACCAAGAAAATACATATATAACAGATTAAGGTCCAGGGGCTATAGCTCAGCTGGTTAGAGCGCGTCACTGATAATGACGAGGTCTGTGGTTCGAGTCCACATAGCCCCACCAGATATTCCTAACTGTTATTCAGACGTTTGTTCTTTAGTGAGAGGGTATTTTATGCGAAAGTACAAAAAAGATTTATAATCATTACCAATATGCATAAGCAAGCAAGCAAATACTCGATTATAATTACTCTGGTTATCTCTATTAGCTTTCTTGCCTCAAGTTTAAATTGCTTTGCTGTAAACGAATCGATATCAAATCCCTATAAAACAGCTACTAACTTGAAGCTTGGGAGCATAGTTAGCCTAGACACTGCAGAGCAAAACGAGGTAGTTGAAGCCAATACAAGTAATGAACAGCGACTCGTAGGTGTTACGGTCAATGGAGCGCAGTCTCTTTTGGCAGTAAATGATGCGACAAATACAACACAAGTTGTGTCCAGCGGCATCGCTGAGACCCTTGTGAGTACGATGGATGGCCCAATAGTGATTGGTACCCAAATTGCTGTTTCACCAATTAGTGGTGTTGGAGCTAAGGCATCCGCGAGTAGTAAGATTCTTGGTATTGCGGAGGCTTCGTTTAATTATTCAACTTCGGGGGCTATTAGCCAGAATATTTACGACACATCTCATCACTTACATAAAATTTACATCGGCTATATACCGGTGTTAATCGCAGTAAATAACAACACTAATTCGACAACAAATAGTGGTTTTATAAATAGCTTACGCAATTTGGTAACCACTATTTCTGGGCATAGTGTTTCAAACATATCACTTGCTATAGTCTGCGCTATAGTGCTTATTGCATTTTTCTCAATAATTGTACTAGTTTATGGTGCAATAACTGGGGGCTTGATATCTATAGGCCGTAATCCGTTAGCTAGAAATTCTATATTTGGTTCTTTAGCCCAGATTTTTGTTATGGTTTTAATAATTGCCGCCACCTCTGTAGCTATTATTTATTTTATATTGCATTAGCATTTTAAAAGTAATACTATATATATCAGTAGTGTGACCCTGGGATAAAAACAGAGCCAAAAACTACAATAAAAAATGTGCTCAAAGACATGGAAAACAAAAGCAATTATTTGGGTATGCCTAACAGATCAAATAGATCTGAGAGCCTAGAGACTACTGGAGCTAGTATTCAGGAGTTACCTGCTGATTTTGTCCCTGAAAAGCGTAAACTTGTACGAATACGTCGCCCAAACCACTCTGTTCGCTGGGCAAAGATGCTAACGGTAGGTGTTGTAGGTGCATTTTTGATAGCGATGGCCATAGTTTTAATTATCAGTCATACCGGTGGCGCTAAGAAGAACCAATCTGTTAGTTCGATTTCAGCTGTTCCGACAAGTTATACGGTTATGAGTCTACCACTGAACAATCTAGTGGAAACTGGACAACTTCAGGTAAGCCAAAACAGTCAAGTTACGCTTAATGGGCAGTTACATCTTAACAATGCGACTGTCCTTACGCCAATTAGCCAGCCATCGGCTCCAGTAGCGGGTGAGTTTTATTACGATAGCACGACTAATCAACCGTATTACTACAACGGTACGCAATTTGTTAGCATGAGCTCGCCAGGGGTGGTGGTTAATTCAATAGGTGGCCTTACAGGTGCTGTTGAGCTGGGCGCTGGCCTAGAAGTAAGCAACGGTAAAATTGCTGCCGTTCCCAGTTCCACGGCCACAAGTTCAATTGTGACTAGTCTGCAGGGACAGTCAGGCACGGTTTTGTTGGCCTCCGGTGATGGGATTAATATATCTGGGACAACGATATCCAATAGTGGAGTTACTTCTTTGGGTGGCATAAGCGGTAACTTAACGGTGGGGTCTGGTTTATCCGTAACTGGTAACACGATTGCCAACACCACCGATATAACCTCGTCCAACAGCAGCTTAATAGTTACTCCTGATGGTCATGGTAATTTTTCCCTTAGCCTAGGCGGTTCGGGAAGTTCTGGAACTCTGGCGCTTGGCCCAGCAACTGCCCAAACCGATAACTCTACCAACCCCTCGGTATTTGTTAATAAAACTGCTTCTGGGAATTTGCTGCAATTTCAGTTTAATGGCACTAATCAGTTTGTCGTTAATAGCTCCGGCCAAATTACCGCCGGTTCTATTGCCTATTCTAATGTTACTGGGGTACCTAACATTGTTAATGGGATTGGAAGTGAATCTGGCAACATAAGCCTCGGGCAGGGGCTAAGTATAAGCACTAACATACTAACTAACTCTGGAGTAACAAGCCTAAATGGCGCCGCTAATCAGGTTATAGTGTCTGGTTCTACGGGCGACATAACACTATCATTGCCGCAGGATATAGGGGTTTCATCAACGCCAACCTTCGGTGGCTTAA
>PLTT01000017.1 GCA_003164595.1 Candidatus Saccharimonadota bacterium
CTGGTAATTGTACGGTAATCCCTGAAGTTCCAAACTCTGAGATCACTTCATTCTTATAAGGCGATGGTCCTAGATCTTTATTTGCATATTCATATGTATACTTTTTTATTACCTTTGCTTGGCTTGCAAATGGAAAACCTCGTTTTTTTAACTGAGCTACTGATACCAGAGGGGCATGATAATAGAGTACATCATCACTAGAATATATTATATTGTTCGGTGAAGTTGTAGCCTTTGTATAAAAATCAGTAGCTAAGGTAGTAATTAGCCCCAATACTATTGCCAATAAAATTACTAAAATCCTTAGTATGGTTTTATGGTTCATGGCTAAATGATAGCATAACCATGGTGCAGGGTGTAGGACTCGAACCTACGGAGCCCGAAGGCGGGAGATTTACAGTCTCCTGTAATTGCCACTATACGAACCCTGCGCATATATTATTAATGAGTGGAGCCGATGACAGGGATTGAACCTGCGACCCACGGTTTACAAAACCGTTGCTCTACCAGCTGAGCTACATCGGCATTCTACTCCAAAGCAGTTTACCAAAACAGAGGTTAAAGCACAACCCGACGCGGCCGCAGAATCCGTTTCTTGGCTTTGGTTGAGTTTTTCATTTTAGCCATCTTGCTTTCCAATATATCAGCTTCTTCAACCATGCCGTTGTCCCGGTAGGCTCTTAGCAGTAATGAATAAGTTTCTTTAGTAGGCTCCAACTCAATGGCCCGATGCAGAGACTCAAACATGGCTTTGGAATTGTTTAATTTCTCCTGAACTTTGGCGTGGGCAACGTGCCTGGCTGCCAATTGATCTTCGAGCTTTAAAGCTTGTTGGAATGCTATGGCGGCTTTATCATAATTCTCGGTTTCGTAGTAGATTAACCCCAGGTTATGAAGGCTGGAGGCCGACGGGTCAATACTGCTGGCGATTTCAAAGCAATCAATAGCATCGCGGTATTCTTTTTGTTTAGCATATAAGATTCCTAGGCGGTTGTAGGCAGCGGCGTTTTTCTCATCGATCTTTAGAATAGTTAGAAGGGCTTTTTCAGCTTTCAAAAAGCGGTTTTCGCGCATGCCTTGGTGCGCAATATCCCAGAGCTTGCCCAAACGGTCACTTAACTTTCTTGGGACTTTAGCAAATTCATCATCACGCAGATTAATGTGATAATAAGCCATACCGGCAAATAACGCGATAATCAGTAACTCAATCATTTCTACTATTATACCAAATTTAGGAATAAATCAGTTAAGACCAGCTTGGCATTGGCGTTATGATCAAGCGCTTCACGTGCTTTAACGGATACATCTTGAATGTTTATCCATCTCTGCGCTACCGCCTCATCACTCTTCGTGACTGCCGAGTCAATACTAACACTGGCCATTCGGGCTAGCACCTCTAGGAACAGCTTGGTATCGGCTTTGTCGGTCGATAGCTCATTAACAGAAGCCAACCTTTCAAAACTTTTTTTACCAAGTATATCCCGGACTTTGCCTAAGGCGACCATTACCGGATGATTCTCCGGGTCGGCGTGAATCGATTCAAGTAGCCCAGGTAATCCGCTAGCTAGTAAGTAAAATCTATCAAAATTAGGGTCATCCTTATCAAATAGGGTACTAAGTTGCTCCTTGGTGGGTACCTTAATAGTGACTGTCTGAATTCGCGATAGAACCGTCGGCAAGATATCCTGGGTATTGTCTATAGTCAGCATAATCATTGTGTCTTTAGGTGGTTCTTCAAGAAGTTTTAACAGGGCATTTTGGGCCTGAATAGTCATTTGGCCAGCGTTCTCAATAACTATAAAACGCCTATAGCTTCCCGTACCAATGGTTCTTAATTTAACGAATTCGTTAATTTCGCGGATTTGCTCAATTGTTATCGAATTATTGTTATCGCTGACTATTAACTTGGTCTTCTGATTTTCTCCCAGTTTTAACTTAGGATCCTGGGCAATATTTCTTATTATCCACTCGGCCAGCGTTATCTTGCCGATGCCGGTTTTTCCTATTAACCCGAGCGAGTTTGGGGGGGACGCCACTAAACTCTGCAGTAGTTTAGCTGTTACCGGGTTAATTACTGGGTCTTCCACCGTATTTAGACCATCATAGCTTTAAATTCATCCGGCAGCGGAACCTCAAAATACATGCGCTCTTTGTTGGGCAACATAATATCCAGGCTCAGGGCGTGAAGATACATACGGTCGCCACTGGCGCCTTCATACAAGGGATCGCCCAAGATTGGATGCTCTAAATAGTGCAAGTGGACACGCAGTTGGTGAGTCCGGCCGGTTGTTGGTTTTAAATCCAGCAGTGAGTACTTGTCGTTCCGCTGAATTACCTTGTAGTGGGTAACCGAAGCTTTGCCGTTAACATCAGCCCTAAATTTCGATGGTTCTTTAGGATTACGCCCAATAGGTATGTCAATAATCGCCTCACTGGGCTCTATATCCCCCTCTACAATGGCGATGTAGTGCTTTTCAACCTTACGGGTGCTGAATTGTTTTTGTAGCCAGGTAGAGGCCTCAGCGGTCTTGGCGCAGATCATGACTCCGGACGTGGCCCGGTCAAGACGATGAACTATGCCTGCCCGATCACCAGACATATCTTTTACCCGCGTACTTAACCAGGTAGCCACAGTGGCTTCTGGATTGAATGATCCCTTAGAGTGGCTCAACATGCCGGCCGGCTTATTAATAACCACACAATCATTGTCTTCGTAGATAATCGGGAGGTCTACGGTTGGAATTTTTTTGTCATCTTCGGCGTTATATTCGATATCAACTGCATCGCCTAACTTCAAAAGATACTTGTTTTTGATCTCTTTGCCGTTAACCAAAATTTTATTGTCAGCTAGCAGCCGCTGAATAGACGAGCGGCTAAGTTCGGGATAGAACTTAGAAGCAAAGACGTCTACTCTTAACTTTACTGATTCTTCGTCAACTATTATGTGCATAAAATCCTATCGATTATTGTCTTAAGCCAATGGCTGAGTGAACTTTGGCTATCTTAGCATTAGCAATGGCATTGACGGTCACTTCATCGCGAGCAACCTTGTCCAAGATTTGCTGATCATTGATGGTCGAATATGTTTCCTGGAGACTAGTAATAAAGGTCTTGGTCTTTTCAGCGACAGCCGATTTAAGCTCACTATAACTGGTTCTACCAACCCAAGTTGTTAAGACGTCATCAAGACTCGAGCCACTAAGTAACGCCAAAATCTGCATCAAGTTATGTACGCCAGGTTGTTTATCTGGGTCAGAGCCGATTAGGCCCAAGTTATCAGTCGTAGCGCTCATGATTTTTTTAGCAGATTCATTCGGATCGTCGTTTAGGAAGATAACTCCCCGGTCGCTCTGGTTTGATTTGCTCATCTTTTTATCCGGACTAATTAGATCCTTGATCTTAAGAGGCGCAGAGCGGTTAAAGAATTCATTTTGTTCTTTAATACTTTTTGGTATGGTGAATAGCTCACCATGAGAAATAAATTTATTATTAACGTGCATGGCTAAATCACGGGTAAATTCCAAGTGTTGAGTCTGGTCAGCGCCGACCGGCACGTATGTAGCGTCGTAGAGAAGTATATCGGCAGCCATAAGCACCGGGTAGTTAAATAACCCAACGCTAACGGTATTTAATTGCTGGTGGGTTAACGATTGCCTAAGCACCAAATGCTCGTCGGAGTCTTCCTCGGCTTCATTGTCTTTTAGAAGTCCGGCTTTATCCTCAAATTGTTGCATCCGGCGAAGTGCCGAGAAGGTCGTAAAGTTATCCAAGATCCAGGTAAGCTCACTGTGGGCTGGAACAAAACTCTGGCGGTATAGCAATATATTGTCGTTATCTATCGGCAGGCCGGCAGCGACGTAGAGTTTAATGTTACGAATCGTCTGTTCATAGAGCTTGCTATGGTCAATTGGCGTAGTAAAACTATGCAGGTCAGGCACAAATAGATTTATTTGATAATCGTTTGATGAATATTTGTGGGCTAGCTCAATAATTGGCAGGAGGGCACCAAAATAATTACCAATATGTAAATCATTATTGGCTCTTAGGCCGGTGAGAATAACTGTCTTGTCCACCAGACTATTATACTATAAATATACAGGTTCTTTGGTTAACGCTTTGTAAACTGTCGTTGCTTACGAGCACCCTTAAGACCGAATTTCTTTCGTTCTTTCATTCGAGGGTCGCGGCCAAGCAAGTCAGCGCGCTTTAGAGTGGATCTAAGATCTTCATTAACTTCTACTAGGGCCTTGGCAATACCAAGTCGGATAGCATCGGCTTGACCTTCGTGACCACCACCGGACACGACAGCAGTTATAGCAAATTTATTCTCTTGAGAGATTGCTATAAATGGTTCGTTAAGCTTGCTTAGAAGGTATTTGCTATCGGCAAAATATACCTCAGCCGGCTTAGCGTTGATAACGATTGTTCCCTTGCCGGTTGATAAACGAACACGGGCAGTAGCGCTTTTGCGTCGTCCAAGAGCGTAAAAATAGTTGTTTGCTGTAGTTTTAGCCATTATTGCAGTTCCTTTATAGATATCTTGACAGGTTGTTGGGCATTGTGTTGATGTTCGCCATCATTATAAATCTTCAGTCGCGCTAAACGACCATCACGTAGCTTATTAACAGGTAACATGCCGCGAACTGATTTGAAAATAATGCTAGATGGATCTTTGGCAAGCTTGTCTTTTAGAGCTGTCTCAGTTAGTCCGCCCGGGAAACCGCTATACTTGTAATAGATCTTCTTGGTAGCCTTTTCGCCAGTAACTATTAGGTCTTTGGCGTTAATAATCACTACGAAATCACCACAATCAATGTGATGTGTATAACTTGGCTTCATTTTACCGGTTAATAGCTGAGCAACATAAGTCGATAGTCTTCCAAGTGGAAGTTCGCTGGCGTCTACTAAGTACCATTGTCTGGTAATATCAGCTGGTTTTGCACTATAAGTCTTCATTATTTGGCCTCTACTTTCTTGGCAGGTGTCTTAACAGGGGCCTTCTTAGCTGCTACCGGCGTAGCTTTTGGCTTTGCTGTAGTGGCCGCTTTCGGCTTTATTGCAGCAGTAACTTCGACTTCTGCCGGAGCTACAGCTTTAACGGCTGCTGATTTCTTGGTTAAATCGTCAACAAAACTTACCCTGGCTAACTGGGCCTGATCACCGCGGCGAATTCGAGTTTTGGTAATCCTTAGATGTCCGCTGTCTCGACCTTTTAGTAAGGGGGCTATCTGATCGACTAGTTTATGGGCACTCTCCAGAGTTTGAAGATCGGCAATAATCTGACGGCGGTTGTGCAAATCGCCAATTTTTGCCTTGGTTATGAGCTTCTCAACGTAGGGAACAATTTCCTTAGCTTTCGTGACGGTAGTCTCAATAGACTCGTACTTGATTAGTGAATCAGCGAGACCCTTCATCAGAGCTAACCTTTGGTCAGTCTCTCGATTGAATTTACGACCTTTGTATCCGTGACGGTGCATGTTATAGTTCCAACTCCGATAATTTCTCTTTAACTTCGTCTAAAGCTTTGCTGCCGAACCCTTTAAGGTCACGGAGTTCTGCGTCACTTAGGCTGAAAAGATCCTTTAGGGTATGGATATCATTGTTAACTAATGCATTAGTGGTTCGAGCTGACAGGTTCAGGTCTTCGATAGAAGTATTAAGCTCATCATTGGCGTCTTCAACAAACTCGTCGTTAGCTGAAGGAGTATTTAGGCCCTCGTGAACCTTTGATTCAACTCGAGTTTGTCCGGCTAGTGCAGTGTATTGGTTGATCAAAATTGCTGCGGCTTCTTCAAAAGCGTCGCGCGGTGAGATAGAACCATCAGTATCAATAGTGATCAAGAGCTTATCAAGGTCGGTAGCTTGGCCAACACGGGTGTTCTCAACTTTGTAGCGTACTCGAAGTACTGGGCTAAAAATTGCGTCAAGAGCGATCATGTCACTAGCCTTACGAGCAGTTTCCTCTTCGATCGTTCGGTAGCCACGTCCTTTTTCGACAGTGATGTCCGCTACGAATTTGGCTTTAGGATCATCAAGAGTTGCAATAACGTGGTCTGGGTTAACAACTTCAACATCAGCGTTTAGCTTAATGTCTTTGGCTTTAACTACGCCCTTGCCAGTCTTGGAAATACGTAGAATTTGTGGCTCGTCGGAAAATACTCGGAAACGTACACCTTTTAGTTGAATCATAATATCAACAGCATCTTCTTTAACGCCAGGAATGGTAGTAAACTCGTGGGTTGCACCCTCGATTTTGAAACTTGTTACAGCAGCACCGGCGATGCTTGATAATAATACACGGCGTAGGCTGTTGCCAAGGGTCATTCCATAACCATTGTGCAAAGGCTCAACGGTGAATGTGGCACTCAGGTCACTGTGATCGTCAATCTTCACAAGTCCTGGTACATGAATAATATTTGACATTTATGCTCTCCTTATTTAGCGTGAGTAATACTCAACAATTAATTGTTCGTTAATATCTAATTCTGCATCTTCTCGAGTAGGAAGACTTACTACAGACAACTGTAACTTTTTACGGTCAGCTTTTAGCCAGCTAGGTATGTCACTTGGCGCTGGACTAATGTCATCAAGGTTGGTGAAATAACCTGATTTAACTGAATGTGGTCGAACTACTAATACGTCACCGGCAGACATTCTAATTGAAGGAATATCAACTCGTTTACCGTTAAGCATAAAGTGCCCATGGGTCATTAACTGGCGGGCTGCGCGGCGTGATGGAGCAAATCCGGCTCGGTATACAACGTTATCAGCTCTTTGCTCCAATAATCTAAGCAAAATTTCGCCTGATAGGCCTCGACTCTTGGTGGCTTCAGACATCAAATTGCTAAACTGCTTTTCAAGAAGTCCATACAATCTTTTAACTTTCTGCTTCTCACGAAGTTGAAGTGAATATTGGCTAGGCTTGTTTCGGCTGTTTCGGCCGTTTTGGATTCCGCCTGGAGGTGTAGCGCCACGCTTGAGTAATGCTTTGTGAGCCTTAGGGTGCAAGGCATAGCCTTCACGTCGGCTCATCTTTACGATTGATTGTGTATCTCGTGCCATCTAAACTCTCCTAGCCTTCCTGGGTCGAACGCCGCCGTGGGCAATACCAGTTACGTCAGTAATACTATTTACATGAATATTCAAACCAGACAGTGAACGTATAGCAGCGTCTCGGCCTAAACCGATGCCTTTTACGAACACGTCAACGCTACTTAGGTTATAAGTTTGTCGGGCATTTTGTCCGGCTTTCTCGCCAGCTACTTGGGCAGCATAAGCCGTACCCTTCTTTGAACCACGGAAACCGCAGGCACCAGCACTGGATACCGTCAAAACGCCACCATTGTTATCAGTGAAAGTAACAATAGTGTTGTTGAATGTTGCCATGATATGTAGTTGACCAGCTGTCACCGATCGCTTAACCTTCTTTTTCTTAACAGGTTCTGTGGCTACGGCAGTTGTTGCGGCAGCGGCAGGTGTATTAGGAACTGCAGTCTCGACTGCAGGTGCTTCTTCAACTTTAGGAATAGTTTGCTTTGTTGTATCAGCCATTATGTTTTAGATGCTACTTTCTTTGCTGTTCCACCAACAGTTACTTTCTTGCCTCTTCGGGTACGAGCATTGGTCTTTGTTCGTTGCCCGCGTGATGGTAAATTCATCTGGTGTCTAATGCCTCGGTAGGACTTGATGTCTTTAAGTCGCTTTATGTTGGTGCTGACAATTCTCTGTAATTCACCTTCAACTGTATATTTCTCATTAATAATGTCTTGGATCTTGGAAATCTCGCCGTCTGTTAGGTCTTTAGTGCGAACAGTCTCGTCAATTTTTGCACTTTTCAATATATCTCGGCTGGTCTTAGGGCCAACTCCAAAAACATATGTTAAGGAAACCGAAATGATCTTCTCGCTGGGAATTGTAACTCCGGAAATACGTGCCATAACTAACCCTGCCTCTGCTTATGCTTTGGTTTGAGTTTGTTGATAACATATACCCGACCTTTACGTCGGACAATAATATCATCAGGACTAATCTTTTTTACACTTGCACGCACTTTCATGCGGATCACACTTCCTTTCAGCGGAGTAATGACTCACTGCTTAGTTTATGATTTGCGATACGTGATTCTTCCCTTAGTTAGATCATAAGGGGTCAACTCGACAGTAACGCTGTCACCCGGTACGATGCGAATGTAATGCTTTCTCATCTTACCGGCAACATGAGCTATAATTTTATGGCCGTTCTCGAGTTCGACACGAAATTGAGTTCCTGGTAGGGTCTCAATTATAGTTCCGGATAGCTCGATTACTTCTTTATTAACTGCCATAAATGTATAACAACACCTTATTGTACTAAATCCGACAGATAAAGTAAAGTGTTTCTTTCATTAAAAATGACTAGGATGCGGCGTTGGCCTCATCTGGTAGCGTGTCTACTTTTGGTTTACGTCGACCGAACTTCAATCTACGTGCGCCTAAAGCCGCTTCAGCGGAGTTACCGGGACCATAGAAAAAGTCAGGTTCATTATATTGATCATAAGTCACCATCAGCGCTCTAGACTCGATAGATCGTAGCGTTTCAAGAGATACAGACACAAGTATCAGGACACTCGTACCACTCAAACTAATACTGGCGTTAATAAACATCTGAGCAATAATCGGCAGTAAGGCCAGCATGCCTAGGCTAAATGCGCCAAACAATGTCACCCGGTTTACGAGCGAGCTAAGATATTTTTCGGTCTGCTTGCCGGAACGTATTCCTTCAATAAAGCCGCCCTGCTTTTGAAGATTCTCGGCAATGTCTTTAGCGTTGAAGGTTACGTTGGTGTAGAAGAAAGTAAAAACAAAGACCAGCGTAAAGTAAACAGCCGGGTACAGGAAGGGTCTCCAGCCACCGGCAGCAAAAGTAGCCTTGGTTGGTTGCTGGAACCACTGGGTCAGGAAAGCCCCAATGTGCTGAAGGTGAACCGATTTCATACCGCTCATTAATTGCCCCGCGAAGCTAGGAACGCTCAAGAAAGCCACGGCAAAGATGATCGGAATAACTCCTGCGGTAATCAATTTTACTGGCAATGTTGTTGTCACCCCGCCATAAGAGCGGTTACCCTGAACGCGTTTGGCGTAGTGAATCGTGATTTTCCGCGCAGCCTCATTGAGCATCACAACCAACCAAGTAAGTATGATTACAGCTACAGCAATAATAACTGTATATAGCGCCGTCTTACCGGTAAATGGCATCTTGACACCGAACACAGTGAGTTTATGGGCCTTGCCAACTAGCGTCGACAAAATACTCTGTAGAGTGCTAGGCAGTCGACTGACGATTCCAACAGTAATAATCAGCGAGATACCATTACCGATTCCTTGCTCAGTAATTAACTCGCCGAGCCACATCAATATCATTGATCCACCAGTTAGGGCCGATACCATCAGTACCCACTGCAGGAATGATGAATGAGCAGTTATGTCACCAATGCCACCGATGCTTTGAGCAGTTTCACGAATTAGATAAATCGAGCCGATCGATTGGACAATAGCTAACGGGAATGTCAGCATGCGTGTCATCTGGTTGATCTTCTTCTGACCAAACTCGCCTTCTTTTTGAAGAGCTTCCAGCCTAGGCAAAGCTTTGGTTAGCAGTTGCATAATAATCGAGGCATTGATGTATGGCCCAAGTCCAACTAACATAATCGAGAAGTTTGCCAGGGCTCCACCAGATAGAACGTTCATGAAACTTAGAAACTGTGAGGTATTGGTGCTGCTATAGAGATTGGTAAGTAACTGTTTTAGAGTTGAGGGATCAGCTAGTGGTACAGGTATGTGAGCCATTAAACGGAAAACGAGTAGCATTCCAAGAACAGCAAGTATTCGCTTGCGCATATCCTTCTGTCCAAGTGAACGTCCGATTATTTTCCAGTTCATCTACTACCCTCTTTTATCTCGAAACATTATTTGCTTAATTATCATCTAACGACAGGCTTTTTTCAACCTGTCTAAAAAATCACTCTACTTATTTACGACTTTCAGCAATCCTCTTGGTAGAAGTTTTGGGTCGATAAGTAGCAGCAACTTTAGTAAAAGATCCACCAGCACTTTCAAGGCTAGCAGCAGCAGAAGCTGAGGCTAGAAATAACTTAACATCGATTTTTCGGGTAATATCACCCTTGGTTATCAGCTTAACGCGGACATATGGGTTGGAAATTAATTTGGCTTTAGCAAGAACTTCGGAGTCAATTACTTTGTCACTCAAGTCGTTTAGCTGGCCAGTATAGACAACTTCATTGCGAACAGCGTGTGAAGTAAAGCCGCGTAGTTTTGGCAACCGTTGTAATAGTGGATTTTGTCCGCCTTCGAAGCCTGGTTTACGGCTTGAACCGGTTCGACTCATCTGCCCCTTGGTTCCTCGTCCGGCAGTTTTTCCCTGTCCGGCAGCAATACCACGGCCAACACGGTTGGTCTTCTTGGTAGCTTTGGATGTTAATTCGTTATATTTCATTTTCTAAACTCCTATTATCGGACAATTATTTCTTTACAACTTTCTTAACTGCGGTCTTCTTGGTAGCTGTAGCTTTAACAGTCTTTACTGGCTCAACAGCTTTTTTGACAACCTTTTTGGGCGCGGTGACTTTAGGCTCAGCGGCTTTGGGTTCAGCAATTTTAGTCTCCACGGCCTTGGCTGGCTTCTCGGGCTCAGCTTCCTCGATCTTGATGTTACGGCGCCACTCACTGGCTGGCTTTATAGATTGTAGTGCAGCGATGGTCGCATAGGCAGCATTGGTCTTATTTGTTGAACCGAGTGATTTGCTGAGCGCATCACGTATACCGGCAACTTCAAGAATAATTCGAACTACTCCGCCGGCAATCAGTCCGGTACCTGGGCTAGCTGGCTTGATTAGAATGTGAGCACCACTAACTTTACCTTCAGCTTCATGAGGCACAGTGCCCTTGTAGATGGCAATCTTAACCAAGTGTTTCTTGGCGACTTCGGTTGCTTTGGTAACAGCAGTAGTGACATCGGCGCCTTTTGCGGAACCAACACCAACCTGCTTCTTATGGTCACCTATTACGACTAGGGCACGGAACCTAAAACGGCGGCCGCCCTTTACTACTCGGGCAACTCGGTCAATATTAATAACTCGTTCGTCAAATTGCTTTTCTTCCTTCTTCTCTTCAGGACGAGGTCGTTTGTGCATTGGCTTAGAATTGTTGTCCATATTTAAAACTCCAGTCCTTCCTTACGAGCAGCATCTGCAAGTGTTTTAACCCGACCATGATATAATTTTCCACCTCGATCGAAGACTACGGTCTTAATTTTCTTCTTCTTGGCTTCAGTAGCAATTTTGGTTCCGACCCACTCGGCTCGTGCGGTCAAATTTTCGGGAACATCTTTGACGCCGACGCTTGATGCGTAAGCCAGTGTATTGGAATTACTGTCGTCAATAATCTGAGCAGTTACGTGATAGTTACTGACGTGTACTGATAGTCTTGGTCGCTCAGTTGTACCGACGACCGTTGAACGAACGCGGTTGCGTCGTAATTTATTGTTTAATACTTTGTGAGTTAATCTATTCATTTTATGCTTCCTTACCAGACTTACCGCTCTTACGGATGATGTGTTCTCCCACATACTTAATGCCTTTACCCTTATATGGTTCCGGCTTCTTAAACTCACGAATCTCAGCAGCTACTTGGCCAACTTGTTGTTTGCTGATTCCGGTGACTGTAATAATGTTCTGTTCAACAGCAATCTTGATTTCTGGTGGGATACTATAAATTATATCGTGAGAAAATCCTAAGTTTAGCTTCAGAGCGTTGCCAGTCAAGGCTACGCGGTAACCTACTCCGTTAACTTCTAGTTGCTTAGAAAAGCCTTCAGTTACACCGACAACCATGTTGCTAGTAAGAGTACGCATCAGCCCGTGCTTAGATCGGCTTTGTCGTTCTTCATTTTCTCGGGTAACTAATAATTGATCGCCGTCCTGGGCAATATTAATACTAGGGAACATCGCTTGGCTTAACGAGCCTTTAGGCCCAGTAACTTGGACTAAGCTGTCGTCAATAGTGATTGTCACACCTGCTGGAACTTTGATTGGTAGTTTTCCTATTCGACTCATAAATAATTCCTTAAAATACCTTACAAATTAATTCGCCGCCAATATTTTGTTTCTTGGCTTCATCACCGGTCATTAGACCTTTTGAAGTTGAAACAATAACCAAGCCTCGGCCTCGTTTGACCACAGGTATCTCATTGGCGCGAACATAATGTCGGCGACCAGGCTTAGATAGTCTAGTAATCTCAGTAATATAATTAGTGGTCGTGCCGGAATTGATAGTCACAACCAGTGTTTTACCAACTGTAGCATCAACAACTGCCACGCCTTGAACAAAGCCGTTCTTCTTTAGAATTGTGGCTACGGCTTCTTTAAGCTTGGAATGAGGCATATTGACTTCATTTTTCTGTACAGCCATAGCATTCCGGATTCGGGTTAGCATGTCTGATACTGGATCTGTAGATGTTTGACTCATATATTGCTCCTTACCAACTCGACTTTGTTATGCCGGGGATTTCTCCCTTTACGGCGTGTTCTCTAAAACTGATTCGACTTAGGCCGAACTGACGCATATAAGCGCGTGGCCTACCAGTTTCAACACAACGATTCTTCCAACGCGTAGGACTTGAATTTCGAGGTAACTTAGCTAGACCCTCAAGATCACCCAAGGCCTTTAGCTCAGCTCTCTTAGCCGCATACTGCTTAATCATGCGCTTTCGTTTTTCGTCTCTTACAACGATGGACTTTTTAGCCATTATTCAGTTCCTTTCTCAAACGGCATACCAAAACCAGTTAATAGTGCTTTGGCGTGTTGCATTTCTTTACACTTAATTACTAATATAACTTGCAGACCATGTGGCGTAGTTGTCTCTTCGAAGCTTAATTCAGGGAAAACTGACTGATCGGTAAAACCAATACTGTAGTTTCCTTGCTTATCAAAGGCTGTCAGGCTAACGCCGTGGAAATCTCGTAAACGAGGCAATACAATGTTAATCAGCCGGTCTAGGAATTCGTACATACGGGCATCTCGAAGAGTAACTTTAAGGCCAATAACATTGCCTTCTCGCAGCTTAAAGCCGGCGATTGATTTGTGAGCTTTGGTTTCATTTGGCTGTTGGCCAGTAATCTTCCTAAGAGTATTCTTGGAGGTTTCCATGACTTTCTTGTCGTCTTTAGCTTTGCCCAGTCCAATGTTTAAAACAATCTTCTCTAGTCGTGGGACTTCGTGAGGATTCTTAAGATTAAGTGACTTCTGTAGCCCAGGAGCAAGTCTCTTGTTGTAATCAACCTTTAGACGTGGTTGTAGGTCAGCGACAGGTTTGGTAGCCATTACTTTATCTCCTTAGAACTTGACTTATAAATACGGGTCTTGGTGCCGTCTTTGACGACGTAACCGATGCGGGTAGCTTTTTTGGTCTCAGGGTCAACGATCCCAACCTTGCCAACGTGCATTGGCTTGGTAATTTCCTGAATTCTTCCAGGATTTTGAGTGGTCGGCTTGATGTGCTTCTTGATGATGTTAATACCTTCAACTGTCACGGTATTGGCTTTAGGTTGAGTGGCCACGACTTTGCCTGTTTTGCCCTTATACTTACCAGCTAGAACGATAACCTTATCGCCCTTTTTGAGCTTAATCTTGTAAAGCTTGGTTTCTTTGGGTGCAAATTTACGCATTATAGGACCTCCGGGGCTAAGCTAACGATCTTAGCATAACCAAGTTCACGCAGTTCGCGTGGTACGGGACCAAATATTCTTGTTCCCTTTGGCAGTTTATCTTCGCCGATAATTACGGCTGCGTTGTCATCAAACTTGATAGATGAACCATCTTTGCGGTTAATAATGTTGGTAGTTCGGACAACCACGGCTCGAACGACAGACTTCTTCTTAACCGTGCCGGTAGAATTGGCAGATTTAACGGTTGCCACAATTACGTCACCAACGTGAGCATAGCGGCGCCTGGTTCCACCAAGAACACGGATACAAAGTATCTCCTTGGCTCCCGAGTTATCACAAACTCCTAAACGAGTTTCTTGCTGAATCATACTTCAACCTCAGTTTCGTTTATGGTCTTCTTATCGTCTTCATTTAAGGCAGCTTTCTCAAGAACCTTGACCAACTTAAACCTTTTAGTGGCGCTAATCGGACGAGTTTCAATGATCTCAACGCTATCGCCAACTTTGGCTTCATTCTTCTCATCATGAGCCGCAAAACGGTTGGTTACGGTATATTGTTTGCGGTACAGCGGGTGTGTTTTACGAACTGGAATAGAGACAATGATAGTCTTATTAGATTTGTCTGAGGCAACAATACCTGTAAATTTCTTAGCCATTTAAATCTTCTCCTTTAACAGTTGTTCACTAAGGGCGGTTAGCATTCGAGCTAAATCTTTACGCTTCAATCTAATCAGTCGGGTATTCTGGACTTCGCCCATGTGAACACGTCTTTTAAGCTCAGCAATTTCTTCTCGCAGGTTGGTGGTATCAACTGTTAGTTGAGCTGTTGGTAGTTTACGAATTTCGCTAATTTTCATATTAAGCATCCTCACGAACTATGAATTTAGTTTTAATCGGTAATTTATGGGCTGCAAGTCGCATGGCTTCGCGGGCAACTGCTTCGCTAACACCCTGCATCTCAAACAATATTGTTCCAGGCTTTACTTTGGCTACGAAAAATTCTGGGTTGCCTTTTCCACTGCCCATCTTAACGTCAAGTGGCTTACGGGTAACAGGAGTGTGAGGGAAAATACGGATCCAGATCTTACCGCCACGTTGAATATGACGAGTCATAGCTTGACGAGAAGCCTCAATCTGTCGAGACGTAATACGCTCACCTTCTTGGGCCTGCAAAGCATATTCGCCATAAGCAATGTAATTGCCACTGGTAGCAACACCGGTGATCCGGCCTTTTCGTACTTTGCGATATTTTGTGCGCTTTGGGACTAACATTAGGCTGTCTCCCCTTTATAAATCCAAACCTTAACTCCAATAACACCGGCAGGAGTTTGAGCAGGAACAGCAGCATAATCAATATCGGCACGAATAGTGTGCAAAGGAACACTGCCTTGGATCTCTTTTTCGCGACGGGACATTTCGGCACCGTTAAGTCGCCCGGCTACTTCGATTCGGATACCTTTGGCACCAGCACGCATAGTGGCAGCAGAAGTTGACTTAATGGCACGACGGAAACTAATTCGGCGCTCTAGTTGGTGGGCAATATTCTCAGCAACTAATTTGGCATATAGTTCAGGTTTTTTAACTTCTTCAATGTTGACTCGGGTAGGAAGGGAATAAATTGCCTGAATCGCATCTTTTAATTCCTGGGCACCTTGACCGCCACGGCCGATCACAACACCCGCCTTAGCAGTATGAATGGTAACAGTAACGAGGTTTGGTGAGCGTTCGATGTCTACCTTATTGATGGCGGCACGAGAGCCTAGTTTGGTAGAAATTATCTTACGAACCTTCAAGTCATCACCAAGGAACTTAGCGTAATCGCGCTTGTTTACAAACCATTTGCTGCGCCAGTCCTTATTGACCTGCAAGCGCATGCTGATTGGATTTACTTTTTGTCCCATTATGCTTTCTCCTTAGTAGAGTCTTTATCGGTTGATACTGCGGCAGCAGCAACTTCTTTTGCAGCGATTGGCTTCTTTGGTTGACGCTTTTCACCATCAACAATAACCCGGATGTGACTTGATTTGATTTGGAAAGGCAGGGCACGTCCACGGGCAGCCGGCTTGAATCTCTTCAATCGTTTGCCAGGAGTAACACTAATTTCAACAATTCTCAGAGTATCAGGCTTGTAGTTATGATTATAATCAGCGTTGGCCTTGGCACTTTCAATAGCCTTGCGAACAGGAATAGCAGCTCGTCGTGGAGTATACTTCAAAATCGTCAAAGCGTCTTCAACAGTTTGTCCACGAACTAATGCGGCAACAACAGTTACCTTGCGCGGGCTAATTTGGACTCCTTTGGCTGTAGCTATTACTGACATATGCTTCTCCTTAAACCTTTGCCAACTTACCGCCATGACGGCGGAACTTACGGGTTGGCGAAAACTCACCTAATTTATGACCAACCATATTTTCTGTAATGAATACTGGGACATGAACTTTTCCATTGTGGACAGCGATAGTCTTACCGACAAATTCAGGAGAGATTGTAGAGGCTCGTGCCCAAGTTCGGATAATAGTTCGATCATCACTAGCTAGAAGACTTACTTTCTTAGCAAGTTTGAAATCTATAAATGGACCTTTTTTTAGTGAACGACTCATAGTTATCTCCTCTTAGCCTCGTGACGACTTTTAACAATAAATTTGGTAGTACTCTTACGGCGCCTGGTCTTGTACCCAAGGGTTTTCTGTCCCCAAGGGGTCTTAGGTGCTGTACCCCAGTTCTTACCACCACCGATACCGTGACGTCCACCGTCACCACCGCCGTGCGGGTGATCAACAGCGTTCATAACAACACCTCGAACTGATGGGCGAATTCCCTTGTGACGATTACGTCCAGCCTTACCAATCTTAATATTCTGATGTTGTTCGTTACCGATAACACCAATACTGGCCATACATTCCATATTAATAAGGCGAACTTCGCCGCTAGGCAAACGAACTTGGGCGTAATCTTCTTCTTTGGCAAGCAGTTGAGCGCTATTTCCGGCGCTGCGAGCTATCTGACCGCCGCGTCCCGGGAATAGTTCAACGGAGTGAATCAAACTGCCAAGAGGGATGTTCTTTAGTGGCAGGCGATTACCGGTTTCAATTGGAGCTTCTGGGTCGGAAGTTATGACCTGTCCAATTTTCATGTCATTAGCGGCTAGAATGTAGTGATACTCACCTTCGGCAGTCTTAACTCTAGCGATACGAGCTGAACGGTTTGGATCATACTCGATTTGCTCGATTGTCGCTGTAGTGCCGGCGATAAACTTAAAATTAACCAGTCGGTAAAACTTACGAGCACCACCGCCTTTGTGACGAGTAGTAATGCGGCCTTGGTTGTTACGACCACTGCCACGGTTTTTAACAGCCAAGAGTGAACGTACCGGCTTGTTAGTGGTAATTTGGTCAAAGTCCTGAGTGGTCATACCTCGTCGGCCAGGAGTCGTCGGATTGTGTAGCTTTATAGCCATTATTTTGTCTCCTTAGGCTTGCGGCGCAAACTTAGTCGGGGTTTCTTGTCGGTCTTCTCAGCGTTCTTAGCTGCTGCCTTATCAATCTTCTGCTGAGTGGCGACCTGTTTGGTCTCTTCTTCTTCAATAGCGTCAAAGAAAGGTAGCTTCTTGTTATCTTTAAGGGTAACGTAAGCCTTCTTTTGGTCAGAACGCTTGCCGCTAGAGTTGCTAGATCGCTTACCGTTTAGATTAATGGTTCGCTTGGACTTGCCCTTAACGTTGATAATTCGGACTGAAGCGACTTCAACGTCGAACTGGGCAGTAATGGCCTTGGCAATAGTGTCTTTGTTGTGACTCTTATCGACATCAACTACGTAGACGCTAGAGTTACTCATGGCATAGGTCTTCTCGGTGAGACGTGGCTTCAATACAATTTGCTTAAGCATCTACTTAGTCTCCTTGAGCCACTCGGTAATAATCTCGATTGATGGCTTGGTTATGACTAGACTGTCGGCATTAAGTAGGTCAAAAACATTTAGATACTTGGCTTGAACCAATTTAACTTTGTCCAAGTTGCTGGCAGAACGAATCAAGACGTCAGATTTGTTATCAACAACAACCAAAATATTTCGAGTTGCTTTGATCTTATTTAGTAACTTAGCTAACTCGGCAGTTTTTCCGGTTGTAGTGATATCTTCAATAATAATTAACTTATTCTCGCTAACGGCTAGGCTTAGGGCCTGCTTTAAAGCTTTGCGCTTCTCGGAAGTAGTTATATATTTCTTGTAATTTTCGTTGCCAGTTGGCCCAAAAACAACACCACCACCACGCCAAATTGGAACTCGGCTAGAACCGAAACGTGCCCGGCCGGTACCCTTTTGCTTCCAAGGCTTCTTACCGCCACCGCTGACTAATCCACGAGTCTTGGTTACGGCTAGGTTTTCGCGGCCGTTAGACATGTAGGCAACGTAGGCACTTTTTAATAAATCATGATTAGCGGCTACTTCGCTAAATACATCTTTGTCGAGCTTGACGGCGGTAGTTGATGCGGCACCTGATTTCGTAAAGTTAGGTGTAGACATTATTTTGTCCCCTTGATAATAATGATGCCTTTTCGGGGTCCTGGGACAGCTCCGCTGACTCCAATAATCTTGTTCTCTTGATCAATCAATGCAACTTTAAGATTCTCGACTGTTACTGTTTCGTGGCCCATTTGGCCAGACATTTTCTTTCCCTTAAAAATCTTCTGTGGGTACATTGATCCGATTGATCCTGGTCGTCGGTATGATCGACCACCGTGGGTCTTACGACCGCGCTTGAAGTTATGGCGCTTGATTGTACCAGCAAAACCTTTACCCTTGGAAGTCCCTTGGACATTAACATTATCGCCAATCTCAAATACGTCTATGTCAAAGCTTGTGCCAACTGTCATGTCTTCTTCAAACTCATCAACGCGGAATTCTCGGACAACTTTAGGAGATGACTTGCTTTTAGCAAAATGTCCGCTTAAAGCTTTGCCATTCTTTCCAGCTCCGGTGCCGACTTGGACAGCGTTATAACCATCTACTTCAATGTTCTTGATCTGGGTAACAATGTTGGGCTCTGCAGAAAGTAAGGTAACAGAAGTCAATACACCATCTTGGCTGATGATGCTGGTCATACCAACTTTACGAGTTATAAGTGATTTCACTGTAAAATATGTCCTTCTTAGTTACCTATAAACAATAAAATACTTGGTTAGCGGTGGTATCTGTCATTTTGTTTTCGCAGACCTGCCATCAAACCAAGTTACTTTTTGATAACTTCATATAGATTAGCACGATGAGCTTACTTCTGTCAACTTGTAGCTGATTGCACAACAACTAAACTAGACAGTTTATGACTGGTTTTAGACGATATATTTAGGTAAGTTCTTAGGAGTGACGAATGATTACATCTTGATTTCGACGTCGCAGCCAGCTGGCAGACTGAGATTCATCAGTGAATCAATAGTCTTAGGTGTTGGCTCGAAAACATCGATGATACGCTTGTGGACACGCATTTCAAACTGCTCACGACCCTTTTTGTAGACGTGAGGCGATTTTACCACTGTAAAAGAACTGCGTTCTGTGGGTAGAGGAATTGGGCCAGCTAGGTTTGCGCCATTACGAAGTGCGGTATCAATGATTTGCTTAGCGGCTTGATCAATAACCTTGTGGTCATAAGCCTTCAAACGAATCCGAATACGCTGTTTGGTATCAGGTGCTTTGGTTACTGCTGGTGTGGTTGTGTCTGGCATTGTAATTTTTCGGTTTGGTAATCGAACTATTTAACGATCTTGGTTACGACACCGGCACCAACGGTTCGGCCACCTTCGCGGATAGCGAAGCGTAGTCCTTGATCCATAGCGATAGGTGCAAGTAATTTAACTTTGAAAGTGATTGTGTCGCCTGGCATAACCATTTCTTTGTCAGCAGGTAATTCAACTTCACCGGTTACGTCAGTGGTTCGGAAGTAAAACTGTGGCTTGTATCCCTTAAAGAATGGTGTGTGTCGTCCGCCTTCTTCTTTAGTTAGGATGTAAACTTCTGAGTCAAATTCGGTGTGAGGGGTAATTGTACCTGGCTTAGCTAGGACTTGTCCTCGTTCGATATCATCTCGCTCAATTCCTCGGAGTAGAATTCCAACGTTGTCGCCGGCTTGTCCTTGGTCTAGGTTCTTCTTGAACATTTCAACACCAGTTACGACACTTTTGGATGTGGGTCGGATGCCAACAATTTCAACTTCTTCGTTAATTTTTACAATTCCCTGTTCAATACGGCCGGTAGCAACTGTACCACGACCCTTGATGCTGAAGATGTCTTCGATAGGCATAAGGAATGGCTTGTCTAGGTCGCGCTTAGGTTGTGGGATGTATTCGTCCATAGCGTGAACGAGGTCCATAATCTTCTGTTCGTTTTCTGGATCGCCAGCAAGAGCCTTGGTTGCAGAACCGGTGATAATAGGACAATCTCGGTCAAAATCGTACTTAGCTAGTAAGTCACGGATTTCTTCCTCAACTAATTCAACTAGCTCAGGGTCAGCAATGTCCATCTTGTTTAGGAATACTAGGATTGATGGTACGCCTACCTGCTTGGCCAGTAGAACGTGCTCACGAGTCTGAGGCATAGGGCCATCAGCAGCGGAGACAACCAAAATAGCACCGTCAATTTGAGCAGCACCGGTAATCATGTTCTTGATGTAGTCGGCGTGACCTGGCATGTCAACGTGAGCATAGTGACGCTTTTCAGATTCATATTCGTTGTGTGATGTTGCGATGGTGATTCCGCGGGCTTTTTCCTCAGGTGCGTTATCGATTTCATCGTACTTTACAGCTTTGTTAATACTACTTGGAAGTTTCTTAGAAAGAACTGTAGTAATTGCTGCTGTTAATGTAGTTTTACCGTGGTCGACGTGGCCCATTGTGCCGACGTTTACATGCGGTTTGCTTCGGTCAAATTGCTCTGCCATTTAGCTAGACTCCTAATTAATTTAAACTTATTTTTAGCATGAGACTCAAATGCCCACACTAGTTACCGATGTAGTATAGACAATTTCATTATATTTGTAAAGGGTTGTATTAGCGTAATTGTTTTAAAATTACTTACTGTTTTTTGCAATGATGGCTGTAGCCACATTACTAGGAACATCAGCGTAGTGATCAAGCTCCATGCTTGAGCTGGCTCGGCCTTGGGTCATTGAACGTAGGTTGGTGGTATAACCGAACATTTCACCAAGTGGTACAAAGCCGGTTATTTCCTTAATACCTGGGTTTAGATCTTCCATGCTTTCAATGCGGCCTCGCTTAGAGTTGAGGTCACCGATGACATCACCCATGTAAGATTCTGGGCAAATAACGACTACTTTCATGACTGGTTCAAGTATCACTGGGTTGGCTTTCTTAACACCGGCTTGAAGAGCCATGGATCCAGCAATATTAAAGGCCATTTCAGAGGAGTCGACATCGTGGTAACTACCATCGTATAGTTCAGCTTTAACGTCTACAACCGGATAGCCGGCTAGAACTCCATTGCCCAGGGCTTCTTCAATACCTTTGCGGGCGGCTGGGATGTATTCACTAGGGATGACACCGCCTTTTATGGAATTGATAAATTCAAAACCGGCCCCAGGCACGTTTTGGCTTAGTCTAATCCAGACGTCACCATACTGACCACGTCCACCACTTTGGCGAATAAATTTACCTTGGGCTTCGACGCCATCTTTACGGATAGTTTCGCGGTAAGCAACCTGTGGTTGGCCAATATTGGCGTCAACACTAAATTCTCGGCTCATACGGTCAACAATAATTTCAAGGTGTAACTCACCCATTCCACTAATAATCGTTTGGCCGGTTTCTTCATCAACACGAATTCTAAATGTTGGGTCTTCTTCAGCTAAGCGCTGCAAAGCAATTCCCATTTTTTCCTGATCAGCCTTGGTTTTTGGTTCAATAGCGATCGACACGGGAGGTTCTGGGAAAGTAATGCTCTCTAGGACTATTGGATGAGCCAAGTCAGATAGAGTGTTACCGGTTGTAGTACCCTTAAGGCCTACAATGGCGGCAATATCTCCAGCCATAACGCTCTCAATATCTTCTCGTTTATCGGCTTGCATACGAACAATTCGCCCAACCCGCTCACGTTCACCAGTTGAGCTGTTCAAAATATATGATCCTGATTCCAACTTTCCAGAATAGACTCGGAAGTATGCCAGCTTACCGACAAATGGGTCAGTGGCAATTTTGAAGGCTAAGGCAGAGAATGGTTCAGTTTCGTTGGGATGACGTTCAACTTCATCGCCGGTTTTGGGGTGAGTACCCCAGGTGCTACCTCGGTCGAGAGGGCTAGGTAAGAAATCAATCACGGCGTCTAGAACTTTTTCAACAATTACACCTCGGCCATCACCGCCAGTTACAGCATAAAATTTTCCGGTTAATACGGCACTGCGAACAGATTGCTTAATGTCGGCTTCGGTCAAACCTTCTTCGCCAACTTCAAAGTACTTCTCCAACATGGCTTCGTCTTCAGCAACGGCGTTCTCGATAAGTAAACTGCGGTACTTCTTAACTTCGTCCATCATATCAGCCGGGATTTCACCTTCGACCAGTTCGTGGTCGGTAAAATCTTTGTAGGTATAGGCTTTCATGCTGATAAGGTCTACTAGGCCGTTGATACTCTGTTCAAAGCCAATTGGTAAGTGAATCGGAAAAGCTCTTTTGGACAGTCGGTGATGGATCGATTCAAGTGATTTGTAGAAATCACCACCAGTTTGATTAATCTTATTTATGAAACAAATTCGTGGAACATTATATTTGTCAGCTTGTCGCCAAACAGTCTCGGACTGACTCTCAACACCCATCTTACCGTCGAAGACAACTACAGCGCCATCAAGCACTCGAAGACTTCGCTCTACTTCAACAGTAAAGTCGATGTGTCCGGGAGTATCAATGATGTTGATCTGGTTATCTTTCCAGTAACAAGTAACAGCAGCACTTACAATTGTAATACCACGCTCACGTTCCTGGGCCATCCAGTCAGTAGTCGTTCCGCCTTCGTGAACGGCACCAATTTTGTGCTTTAGTCCGGTGCGGTAGAGTATACCCTCGGTGGTTGTAGTTTTACCAGCGTCAATATGTGCAATGATGCCGATGTTACGCAGCTTGTCTAGAGGATAGTGTTTGGTGGCCATTTATTTCCCTGAAAATTAATTAATATTATATTTTGTTAAAATCGTGCAAAGTGAGCAAATGCCCTGTTTGCTTCAGCCATCTTGTGAGTATCTTCACGTTTCTTGATGGCAATTCCCTGGTTGTTGTAGGCATCAACTAGTTCGGCTGCAACACGATCTGCCATGTCCATACCGGAGCGTGAACGGGCGGCTGCAACGAACCACATAGCGGTCAAATGGCTTTGTCTTTGGCCCTTAACTTCAAAAGGTATCTGGTAGTTTGCGCCACCAACTCGCCTTGAGCGGGTTTCCATGTGCGGCTGGATGTTGTTCATGGCTTGTTCAAATACTTCAAGAGGGTTCTGGACTTTAAGCTTGTCAGCGGCTTTTTGCATGCCAGTGTAGACAATCTTCTCGGCTAACTGTTTTTTGCCATCTAGCATGACACGGTTTATCAGCTTCTGTACTTGGACTGAATTGTATATACGGTCTGGGTTAATATCACGGACTAGTGATTTGGTCTTTTTTCTAGGCATTATTTAGTCACTTTCTTAGCGCCATATTTACTACGGCCTTGTTTTCGGTCAGTTACACCCTGTAAGTCGAGTGCCCCGCGAACGATGTGGTATCGAACACCTGGAAGGTCTTTGACTCGTCCGCCACGTACTAAGACAACAGCATGTTCTTGGAGGTTATGGCCTTCGCCACCAATGTATGCCCAAACTTCTTGGCCATTGGTTAAGCGGACTCGGGCAACTTTACGTAGGGCAGAGTTAGGCTTCTTTGGAGTCTTGGTGGTAACTTTAACACAAACCCCTCTTTTGAATGGTGAGTGTTTTTCATAGTTACGGTTTTGCAAGTTATTGGTAACACGAAGCAAGGCTGGAGATTTTGTCTTTCCAGATTTGGAAGTTCGTGGCTTGCGGATTAGTTGATTAATTGTTGGCATATCTCGGTTATCCTAACATCTTTAGTTTTGTTCGTCAATTGGTTCGAGTTCATCAGAATCATAGTCGTCGTTTGAACGATTAGCGTTATAGCCTGTTCCAACAGGGATCTTGCGACCAAGGATAACGTTTTCCTTTAGTCCAAACAATTTGTCGACTTTTCCACTGGTAGCTGCGGCGATAAGAACGCGAGTAGTGTCCTGGAAACTGGCAGCTGATAGGAATGAATCGGTACTTAGTGAAGACTTGGTAATGCCAAGTAGTAATTGTGTAAAGTGAATTTGCTGTTGACCTTTTTCTAGCAGTTGCTCGTTGGCTTCGACGGCAGCGAGTTTACTAGCAACGTCACCGGTAACAAATTGGCTGTCACCGACGTCTTCAATCTGAACTCGGCTGAACATCTGACGAACGATGATTTCAAGGTGCTTGTCGGCAATATTTTGTCCCTGGTTTGCGAAGATCTTTAGAATTTCATTCATGATGTAGCGCTGAGTCGCTTCTACGCCCTGGAAGTTCATTAGGTCATGCAGGTTGATTGAACCAGTTGTTAGTCTTTGGCCAGCAATTACGGTTTGACCATCTTCAATTACTAAAGTCTTGTAGCCAGGTATTTGGTAGCGAACTACGCTTTGGTCGTCAGGAGTAATGATGATCGATTTCTTGGTCAACTCAACTTTACCGCTAAATGGTGCGATCAGCGGGCTGGCTTCCTCGTCTTGGGCGGCCAGGATATCTCCTAGGCTGACTGTGGCATTGTTAGCAATTGATGGTGTTCGGCCACGAAGTGGGAACTCAATAGGCTTTTTCTTCTTAGCGGTGATTTGAACGATGTATTGGTCACCCTCTTCTGAGGTGTTGGCAATGCCATCGATACCGGCCAGGAAGGCTTGACCTTTAGGCGTTCGCACTTCGAACAACTCTTCAACACGACTAAGTCCTTCGGCGGTGTCATCGGCAACGGCGGCACCGGACCTATGCTTTGAGTCAAGACTAAGCTGCGTGCCTGGTTCGCCAATACTTTGGGCGGCAATTACGCCGATTGGGTGGTGGGAGAATACCAGATCACCGGTTGCTGGGTCTAGGCCATAGGATTTCTGTGGTACGCCGCGGACAGAATTTGCACTTAGGACGCTCATTATCTTTACGCCATCAAGTTTGGCATCGGCTTCAATTAGCTTAGCGGTAGCCATTGTGATGAGCTCACCCTTCTTGACATATTTGCCAATGTTTTCAGCGGCAAATCTTCCGGCTAATCGTGACGAATAGTCTACGCCGATTTCGGCGGCATCTTGTCGTAGCATGGAGAAGCCATGGTCATCAGAATCATCTTCACTAATAGTAAAGACGTCTTGAGCAACATCAACTAGTCGCCTAGTCAAGTAACCAGCATCAGCAGTCTTTAGAGCGATGTCAATGACGGCTTTTCGAGCTCCACGGGTAGCCGTAAAGTACTCAAGCTGAGTTAGGCCGGATGTATAGCTTGATTTAACAGGCAGCTCAATTGGCTTACCGGAAGTATCTTGGAATACACCAAGCATTCCAACACACATTTTCATCTGGGAAATATTTCCACGAGCACCAGAGGTCATGGCAATGGCCGTTGAGGTGTCCTGGTTGGCTAACTGGTTGGTTAGCATCTGCTGAACATTGGTCTCAACCTTCTGCCAGTTTTCAACAATTAATCTGTAGCGTTCGTCTTCTGTAATGAAGCCTTGCTCAAACTGCTCGCTAATTGCTGCAGCTCGAGTTTCTCCACCGGAAATTACATCTTCCATGCCATGTACTTCTTCGAAGTCACCCATACCCATTGAAAGGCCTGAGGTAGTGGCGTAATAGAAGCCAAGATCCTTTAGATCATCGGCAATCTCTGCGGCCTTTAGTTGTCCATATTTCTGATAAACCTGGGCCATTACGTCTAGTAGGCGTTTTTTGGTCATTGGTTCATCGGAGAATGGGAAATCGTCTGGAAAAAGTTCGTTGAACAGTAGTCGGCCAAGCGTAGTTACTCGAGTCTCACCACGGTAGACCAAGCGAACCTTGCTTTGAAGTTCGATATTGTGAGCGTCTAGGGCCATGATTCCCTCAGCTAGGCTGGAAAGAGATTTGACTCCCTTGTGAGTAGCCTCAGGACGCTCGTAAGTTAGGTAGTAACAGCCAAGAACGATATCTTGCTCAATGTGCAGGATTGGCGAACCGTCAGCTGGTTTTAGCAAGTTACGGTTGGCGGCCATGATGTTCCTGGCTTCATCCTGTGCAGCATCACTAAGTGGTAAATGCACAGCCATCTGGTCACCATCAAAGTCGGCGTTGAAGCCCTTACAAACTAGCGGGTGAAGCTGGATAGCTCGGCCTTCAATCAAAACTGGTTGGAAAGCTTGGATACTTAGTCGGTGCAGACTTGGGGCACGGTTCAAAAGAACGTACTTGCCTTTGATAACTACATCAAGAGCATCCCAAACCTCTAGGGCGTTAGTTTCAATCATACGAGTTGCAGAACGAATATTGTGAGCCTGTTCGCGGGCAATCAGTTCGCCAATTACGAATGGCTTGAATAGTTCAAGAGCCATCATTTTTGGCAGTCCACACTCGTTAATCTTAAGTTCAGGGCCGGAAACGATAACCGAACGACCGGAGTAGTCTACTCGCTTACCTAGTAGGTTCTGACGGAAGCGACCTTGCTTACCTTTAAGCATATCGCTTAGGCTCTTTAGTCGTCGTCGTTGACCGGTTGCAGCAACAGCACGTCCACCACGGGCATTGTTGTTATCAATCAAAGCATCAACTGCTTCCTGGAGCATTCGCTGTTCGTTACGGCGGATTACTTCAGGTGCATTTAGCTCAATAAGTTTCTTCAAACGATTGTTTCGGTTAATAACCCGGCGATATAGATCGTTTAAGTCAGATGTGGCAAAACGGCCACCAGTAAGTTGAACCATAGGCCTAAGGTCTGGAGGGATAACCGGAAGAACGCTAACACACATTGAGCTAGGCTCAATACCGGCACGCAACATTCCTTCTAGGAGTCGCAGTCGCTTCATTATCTTCTTCTTGCGTTGACCCTTGGTAGCCTCAGCTTCAGCATTTAACTCATCAATAAGCTTAGACAAATCAATTTCATCAAGTAGTTCTTTGATTGCAGAACCACCCATACCAACCTGAACGATCGATCGTAGATCGTCTGGAAGGTTTCGGTAATCGCTCTCGTTGATCAGGTTGCGCTTCTCAAGTCCGACTATCTGGCTGTGAGTAATCTCATAGCTTTCAGTGAGTTCTTCAAGTTCTTTGGTTTGAGCTTCAGCCAGGGCTTTAACGTTGGCGTCTTCGGCTTGTGCTTCGGTTTCGTAACGCAACTTAATAGCTAATTTAGCAGCTTCAAACTCGGCTTCTTTGTCGGCTAATATTTGATCACGCTTTTCTGTGTCAACGTTTTTGATGACATAGCTGGCAAAGTAGGCGATTCTTTCTAGGTTCTTAACAGTCATACCGAGTAATAGGCCTACAGCAGATGGAGTCCCTCGAAGGAACCAAATGTGAGCTACCGGTACGGCGAGCTGAATGTGTCCCATTCGCTCTCGCCTTACAATACTACGAGTAACTAACTCGCCTTTTTTATCGACAGCCGCTTCACGACTACGTACGCCTTTGTACTTAGAATCGTGAGGGTTGATGTCTTTAACCGGCCCAAATATCCGTTCGCAGAACAAACCGTCTCGTTCTGGCTTTTGAGTTCGGTAGTTAATGGTCTCAGGTTTAGTAACCTCTCCGTAGCTCCAGTCGAGTATGTCAGAAGGGCTGGCGACAGCTAATCTTACAGCATCGAAATCAGCAATGTCAGTCCCGTGTGAGTAATTACGCATGCTTAGGCCTCCTCTGTTACTTTAATTTCATCATTGTCGCTAGCTGAGACTTCAGACATTTCCTCAATAGTGTCGCTAATCGACATACTGAGATCAGCAAATTCATCAACGCTAGCTTCTTCAGTCAAATCAATATCTGTAATCGATGGTTCTGGCACATCAATACTCGAAATGTGAGCGGCCTCGTCTTTAATGCTGTTGGCTAGTACTGCCTCGGCATCGACAACTTTATCAGATGTGATTAGATCTACTTTAAGTCCAAGTCCCTGGAGTTCTTTAACTAGTACGTTGAAGCTCTCTGGAACTTTTGGCCCGACAATCTCGGTACGCTTAATGATTGATTCATAAGCTTTGGATCGGCCGTAAACATCATCAGACTTGATAGTTAACATTTCCTGCAATGTATTGGCAGCACCATAAGCTTCGAGGGCCCAGACTTCCATCTCTCCAAATCGCTGTCCACCATTTTGGGCTTTTCCGCCAAGTGGTTGTTGAGTAACCATGGTGTAGGGGCCGGTTGAGCGAGCGTGGATCTTATCGGCAATCATGTGGTTTAGCTTGATCATGTACATTGAGCCAACGGTAGTTCGTTCGGTGAACGCATCACCGTTTCGGCCGTCATATAACTGTTGCTTGCCGTCTTCTGGTAATTTGGCTTCTTTGAGTAAGTCTTGGATTGTTTTGACATCAACACCATTGAAGGCTGGTGAAGCTACTTTCATACCAAGTACTCGAGCAGCCATACCAAGGTGAGTTTCAAATAACTGACCAACGTTCATACGGGAAGGCACACCAAGCGGGTTCAGGATAATATCAATAGGGGTACCATCTTCCATAAATGGCATATCCTCGATTGGCAGGATTCGGGCAATTACACCTTTGTTACCATGGCGCCCACCGAGTTTGTCACCTACGGCAATTTTGCGCATTTGGGCAACGAAGATTTGGATTTGCTCAATAACACCAGCTTTTAATTCGTGACCGTTTTCTTTGTTAAAGCGCTTGATTCCAACGACTTTACCGTGCTTGCCGTTACTCATACGCTGGGAGGTATCACGGACTTCTTTGGCCTTTTCGCCAAATATAGCTCGTAGTAAGCGCTCTTCGCTACTTAGTTCCTGCTCACCCTTTGGAGTAATCTTTCCAACCAGGATGTCGCCAGGGTGCACTTCTGCACCGATATGAACAACACCGTTTTCATCTAGGTGACGAAGACTCTCTTCGCTAACATTCGGGATATCACTAGTCACAATTTCTGGCCCTAATTTTGTCTCACGAACTTCTAGCATGAAGTCAACAATGTTGATTGATGTTAGGGTGTCGTCCTGGACTAGGCGCCTGGAAATAATGATAGCGTCTTCGAAGTTATAGCCAGCCCATGGCATGAAAGCGACTAGTAAATCTTTTCCTAGTGCCAACTCGCCATTTTGGATGCTCATTCCTTCGATCAAAACCTGATTCTTGGTAACTTTGTCGCCACTACTGACAACAACTTTCTGATTTATACTTGTACCTTCGTTACTGCGAACAAAGTGCTGTGGTTCGTATGTCTTAGTAACATCTTTATACTTAACGACGATTTTATCAGCTGTAGCACTTAGAACTTCGCCTGGGCCTTCAGCTAAAACTAGCTGGCCGGTGTTAACAGCAGCATCGTGTTCTGTGCCGGTACCAACGACTGGTGAGTCGGGAGTTACTAGTGGTACGGCTTGACGTTGCTGGTTACTGCCCATGAGAGCTCGGTAAACATAGTCTTTCTCAACAAATGGGATCAAACTGGCCGAAGAACCAATAATCTGATTCCTAGCAGCGTCCATGTGAGTAGTTTCGTTAGCGTCAACATCACCTGACTCTAGGTAACGACGAGCACTGAGTCGGTCATTTAAGAAATAGCCGTCACTATCAACTTCTTCACCGGCACTGGCAATAATCGAGGATCCCTCGGCGGAAGCGTCTAGGTAAACGATTTCGTTGGTAACCTTAGCCTTAACTGGCCAGGTAATTTGTTCTTTAATGGTGGCTAATTTCTTGGCATCGGCGGCTGTAATCTTTGCTCCGGCTTTTACGATTACTTTGCCATTAGGATCACATAGGTCAAAGGCAGCAATATGTCCAACGGCATTGGCGGCAGTAGCGGCGTTAACTACTTTGCGGTAAGGAGTCTCTATAAAACCATACTCGTTAATACGAGCATAGTTGGCTAGGTTCAAAACTAGGCCAACGTTGGCACCTTCCGGTGTTTCAACAGCACAAATCCTACCATAGTGAGTAGCGTGGGCGTCACGGACTTCAAAACCAGCGCGTTCACGGCTTAAGCCACCTGGCCCCATAGAACTTAATCGTCTTTTGTGAGCAAGCTCGCTCAGTGGGTTGATCTGATCCATGAACTGACTTAGCTGAGAGCTAGCAAAGAATTCTCGAACTGCAGCAACTACTGGTCGAGCATTAATTAGCTGGCTGGGTGAAACTGTTTCAATCTCACTCATGCTCATGCGGTCTTTGGTGTTTCGTTCCATTCGGAGTAAACCGATTCTGAATTGTCGTTGTACCAGTTCTCCAACCAATTTAACTCTTCGGTTAGCCAAAGAATCGATGTCATCAGCTGGTTCCTGGGTGTTATTCATGCGAATGATCTCAGCAATGATAGCTTTAAGATCGTTGAGTTGCATAACGCGGTTCTCAAGAACATTTGGAACCTTAAGGTCAAGGCGTTTGTTAATCTTGTAACGTCCAACCCGACTAAAGTCGAAACGCTTGTAGTTATAGAACATGTTTTCAATCAAGCTTCGAGCGTTGTCAACGGTCGCTAGATCGCCTGGTCGTAGGCGCCTATAGACTTCGATTAATGATTCGTTCTGACCATGTGCTGGATCTTTCTCAAGAGTTACGTCGATATAGCTAATGGTACCTTGGTCGACGTACTTGAAACTGGTCTTAATATCAGCATCAGACATACCCAGTGCCCTTAGAAGAGTGGTAACTGGCATCTTTCGCTTACGGTCAATCTTAACGTATAGAGCGCCGTTGGCAGCTGTCTCAAACTCTAACCATGCGCCTCGGCCGGGGATTACCTTGGCACCATAAAGACCTTTTGTTCCGTGCTGCTCGGCAGTAAAGAAAACGCCACTACTACGAATCAGTTGGCTTACAACAACTCGCTCAGCGCCATTAATAACGAAAGTACCTCGTTCGGTCATCCATGGGTAATCTCCAAGATAGATTTCAGCCTCTTTGATTTCGCCAGTTACTTTGTTGGTTAGTTCAACAGTAGCTTTAAGTGGAGCTTCATAACTAACGTTATTCTCCCTGGCTTGGTTTTCAGAAATCTTGGGCGCCTCAAAACGAGGATCTTTAAGCTTTAGGCTTAATTTTGTCCCAGTATAGTCATCAATTGGACTAATTTCTTGTAATAATTCAGGAAGGCCTTCTTCAACAAACCATTTGAAAGACTGGTTTTGATGATCTACTAGATTTGGTAGATCAACTGCTTCTTTATAATCAGTGAAATATGTACGACCGTTTTTTATTGTTGTGAGTTTAGTGCTATTTGGCATAAGCAGCGTTTTTCCCCTGTGCATCTGTGGTTGACCGGTGTTTAGTCGACGCCCACGTTAGAACCCATTGTTAATAAAAATTAGTAATGTTGTAGTTTTTGCTTGAGAAGAATACTAAGTCGCTGGTTTTTCGTATTATTTTGATACGTCAATAGCACAGCGCTGCTTACACTACTTCTTAAACTCAAGTTTGATCGACTCCGAGCTAATTGTCAAGTAGATTTTTGCAGGGGCAGATTGAACTTAAGCTTTGCTAGATTTTGGAGGCGATGAAATGACGGCATCAACAATCCCGTAAGCCTTGGCTTGGTCGGGTGTCATCCATTTATCTCGTTCCATGTCGATTCTAATCGTCTCGACCTTTTGGCCGGTGTTCTTAGCCATTATTTCATTAAGTCGATGCTTAATCCTAAGTGATTCCTGAAGATCTATCTCCATGTCCGTTACCTTGCCCCGTGTTCCGGAACTTGGTTGGTGAATCATAACGGTTGAATTTGGCAAAATAAATCGCTTACCTTTTGCGCCGGAACTTAGAAGGAAGGCGGCAGCTGATGCCTGAATCCCTATGCCGACAGTCTGGATGTCATTAGATAAGTATTGCATAGTGTCATAGATTGCCAATGCATCATAAACACTGCCTCCAGGACTATTGATATAAATTGAGATGTCCTTCTTGGGATCTTCAGATTGCAAGAATAGTAGTTGGGCAACAATTATATTGGCAGAAGCTTCGTTAACATCCGTTCCGAGAAAAATAATTCGGTCTTTAAGCAGCCGAGAATATATATCATAAGCTCGTTCATAACGACCTTCTGATTCGATTACAGTTGGAATGAGTACTTGGGCATTTGGTTTAGTCATATAAACCAATATACACGCCAAATTGGCACTCGTCAAGCGTGAGTGCTAACTATGGTATGAGACGAGTTTGGCTAGGGTTTTTTCGGTCAAAATTTGGTTGACAAGGTTTCGGCTATTTTCCGGTTTGTCGAGTTCTGCTTGCATCTGCTTGTCTTGGTATTGGCCTTTTAGTATTTGCAGTCTCATTTCAAGTTCTTCAGGTGATACGGTGACATGCTCCTTCTCGGCGATCTCGCTAAGTACCAGACCCATTTTTACCAGATTTTCGGCTTGGTCACGGTTGCGGTCGCGATGTTGCTCGGCAGTAACGCCCTCGGCTTTAAGGTGCTCATCCCATGTCGTACCTCGGTATACCAGGTTTTGCTTTTCATCACGTTCCATAATATCTATTTGTTCGTCAACGAGAACCTTTGGAATGGTTACTTTGGTCTTGGCTGTGATAGCTAGAACTAGGTCATTTTCGTATTTGGACTGAGTTTCTCGGCTGCGCTCGGACTGGAGCTGTTTCTTTACATCTTCCTTTAGCTCGGCAAGCGACTTAAAGGGGCCAACTTTTTTGGCGAAATCATCGTCAATCTTAGATTTTGTCACTGCCTTAACTTGCTTAACGGTTACGGTGAAAGATACTTTCTTATTTTGCAGAGAACTAACTGAATAATCAGCCGGGAACACGATATCAAACGTTTTCTCGGATCCTTCTTTAAGGCCAATCAGTTCAGGTTCAAAACCAGGTATAAACGTATTACTGCCAAGTACTAGAGGGTAGTCCTTGCCGTCGGCACCATTAATTGGTTCGCTAGTTTTCGCATCTACTCCGGCAAAATCTATCCAAACCTCATCAGTTAACTTGGCTGCACGGTCGACTTTATCCTTAGTTGCCTCTCGTAGTGCCAACTGGTCTAGAACGCCATCGACGTCCTTAGCGGTCACTGGTAGTGCATTTTTCTCAACTGTTATAGCCTTATAGTCAGGCAAAGTTATATCACCTATATGATCTACCTCGACAACATACTCAAGAGTTGTGAATGGTACGAATCGAGTGATATTTACTTCTGGGCGATCAACCGGTCGTATGTTTTCCTTAGTCAGAGCCTCGCCGTAGAGCTTATTAACGGCAGCATCGACAAATTCGTCCTGTAAGCGATGTTGATCTAGACTCTTTTCAACAATATTATCTGGGGCCTTACCTGCTCGAAAGCCTTGGATCTTTAACTCTCGGCCAAGTTTTTTAACGACATCTTTCTTAACAGCAGTAATTTCGGGTAAGTCAGCAGTTATTGTCAGCTTGACCCGGGAATCGGTTAATTTCTCTTTTTTGACGTTCATAGTTGTATAACTTTACCAGACATGGAGTTGCAGCGCAAACCCTAAGATCTTAACAAAAAGTATAGACATAGCCCAGTTATGAGTAGCCACGCAATCTCAACCACCAGACCAATAGGCTTCTGAAACCACTGAACTTTGGCGTGTAATCTTACAATACCACTGCGTCTTTCTATTGATTTAGATTTTTTACCACTACGCCTATCCCAGTATTGTCTAAACCACATTAAGTCTGGGCTAGTTGCAATAAAGGCGCACAGTATCGCCAACCACCAATATGGTGGGTGGATAAAGAATATTATTGCTGCCAGTAAAACGCATAGACTGAGGTCTCCAAGCAGCAACGCCGTAAATTTGTTATGGCTGAGAGTGTTGTCGTCATGGTGAGGGATTGCATCAAGGGCATAATGTGACACAAATGCCAAAGGAATAGCTATAGGCGCAATTACGCTCAAACCAATAATAGCACCGGTTGTGGCGTGGTTAATGGCTCTCATTTATTGCTTCTGGGCATTATTCTTGATAGTTGTGACTATATCGGCAACAGAGGCTTTTGTTTCTTCTCTAGTTAGCAGATTCTTTAAGGTGAACTGGCCTGAGGAGATCTCCTCGGCGCCAATGAAGACGACAAAATCTATGCCCTTTTTGATAGCAGTCTTAAGCTGGGAATCCACCGAACGAGTACTTAAATCCACCGCCACGTTCAAGCCAGCATCTCGCAGCGATGTAATGACTTGTTGGGTTTGATCGTTAATTTCGTTGACTAGCACGACGTAGGCGTCAGTCTCAGAATGAACTGGCGGCAAAAGATCGTGAACGATTAGAAAATCGAGCAAGGTCACATCGCCCATTCCGAAACCGACAGATGCTACTGGCTCGGCGCCAAAGAGACCAACCAAACCGTCATAACGGCCACCACCAAACATAGCCCTTGGATTATCCGGGTGGTTATCAAAGACTTCAAAGACAATGTCAGTATAGTAATCAAAACCGCGCATCAAAGTTATATCAAAAGTGGCATTTTCCACACCGTTTCGTGCTAGTAAGCTCAACAAATCTTTAACTTCATTGACAGAAGAATGCTGCTTTATATCTTCGGGTAGACTGTCCAAGCTAACTGCTTCGAGGACCGACTGCAGTTCAACGGATTTTTCTTCACCTGTCAGTTCGACCAAAAGATTTTTAAATTCATCGTTTTCAATTTTATTTTTTCTATCAATTAATCTTATACATTTAAGTACAGTGTCAGACTCAAACTTAAAATAATCCTTCAGGATATATTCCACCAACTTACGACTATTGATTCGTATGACATACATGTCGGGAGTTGCCTTATAGCAAAGTAATAATTTATTGGCCAACTCGATAATTTCAAGCTCGGCCTGCAAGCCGGTCACTCCAAAAATATCAACATTAAGCTGCCAGTGTTCACGTAACCTGCCACGTTGTGGTCGCTCGTATCGCCAGAGGTTCGGTATCGAATACCAGCGCAGCGGGTAAGCCAGTTCCTGCCTCTGAGCCGCAACCATCCGAGATACGGTCGGGGTCATTTCTGGGCGCAACGTGACCTTACGTCCCCCGCGGTCATCGAAGGCGTAGGTCTGCTCGTTAACTATCTCATTGCTACTCTTAGCCAAGTAGATATCTATCGGTTCGATGATTGGCGCGTCGTATTCCTCGTAGCCGTAACTCTCGGCAACTTTTCGCATGACTGAGAACAAATATTTTTGGACTCTTTTCTCTGGCGGATAAAAATCCCGAGCACCTTTATATGGTTGTGTTGAAAGCGACATATTCTAATTCCATGATACAACATTTAGGAGAAGTAATAATAATTATGGTAGCTTACGTATTAAAGACATTATTATCACAGATGGTGGACGGTGGTGGACACCATTCCAACCCCGTTGGACCCCTGGAGGAGCTCCTGGAATTGTACAGTGGTCAGGGATTTCCCACGTCCATAGTGCATTCTACGCCACAATCGAAGTTTGTCATACCCCCAAGAGCCAAGCGACTGAGTCCAGAAACCAAGTTCAAACTAGTCCGGAGATACTTAGAAGGCGAGAGTGCTCTAGCCCTGTCGAAGGACCTGAAGATTCATCGCACCACTGCCCTAGCCATTCTTGAGGCTGCTGGCGTGAAGCGCTCGTTCCGAGCTCTCACGGAGGCCCAGATTGACATGGTTGTGATCCTCTATCGACTCGGTCGATCATGCGCGAGCATCGGTCAGGGATTTGCAGTCAATCCAGAAACGATTCGCAACGCTCTTCTAAGACGGGCAGAGCGAATCCGAGGACCTCACGATTGGCATGCTCGCGATCACTAGTCGGGTAAACCAGACAAGCTTGAATCTTGACAAACTGTTAGGTAGCTGACAAACTGGTAAGGTGCCTAACAAAACTGACAAGTCAACTATGGAAGCGGCCGGATCGTGGGCTAAGAAGTATTTCCTCGCGAGCCGGGCTTTGATGGAATCCGTCCTGCGTCCGTACGATCTGGGAAACACTCAGTGGTACGTCCTTTATCTGCTCGCCAATGACGGGCCGATGAAGCAGCGAGACCTGACCCGCATGCTCGAGATTGAACGAGCGACGCTCAGCGCCGTGATCAGTGCACTCGTGCGCAAAGGACTCATCGATCAAATGCCAGATCCTGATGATCAGCGTCAGAAGGTGCTGGAGATCACGACCTCTGGAAGGAACCTGTGGGAGACACTTCCCGATCCGATTGAGCTCATCGCTGCAGTCGCTTTCGATGGAGTAGACGACGAGGAGATTGCGACGGCAAGCCGAGTGCTTAATGAAGCTACTCAGCGCCTGATTAATTACAAAACAAGAGGGACAAAGTATGAACAAGAGTGATAAAAGTCATGAAATTCTAGTAACAGGCGGAACGGGCCTCGTAGGATCGCGACTCTTGAAGCGACTAGTAGAAGCAGGTATTGATTGTCGTGCATTAGTGCGACCTGGCAAGGAACTGCCAGACGGTGTCACGGCAATTGAAGGAGATATCCTCGATCCCGAATCACTAGCGGCTGCCGTAGAAGGCGTATCCGCAATCATTCACTTCGCTGCGGTATTCCGTACGACCGACGAAGATCAAATCTGGAGAGTTAATCGTCATGGCACTCATAACCTCATCGAGGCCGTAAAGTCTCACGCACCTGGGGCTCGCTTTATAATGGCAAGCACCTCCAATGTTTACGATCCAGACATTTCGCATCCAGGTCGTGAAGATGACCCGGTGACCCCAACACTTGCGTACCCCGCCAGCAAGGTTGAAGCAGAGAACGAACTTCGAAAGAGTGGACTCAACTGGAGTGTACTTAGACTTGCGTTTGTCTATGGCGACAAAGATGGACATTTGGAATCAGCTACAGGACAACTCGCTGGCATGCATTGGCATCCTGCACAGAGGATGAGTTTGATTCACCATCAAGACATCGCAACCGCTGTCGAACTTGCGCTGACTGGAGTAATGGATGGTCGCATCGTCAATATTACTGACGACGCACCAACCACGATCTACGAGATTGCCAAAATTGTCGGTGTTTCCTACGAACCATCGGCCGAGCCTCTCACTAACCCTTGGAAGCTTCATATGGACGGGACGCTTGCCAGAAGCCTCGGTTTCCAGCCAAAAGTTTCAACCGTTTACCAGGCAAGTCGTGAAGGCGCGCTCTAACAAGCACGGGGTAAACGCAGTCTAATTCTCAAGCCCAGGCTAATCATTCCTCAGCTGCCTGCGAATCAGCCATAGGCAGGAAACTGATGATGGTAGATCACGCCCCAACGTTCAAATGCTTTTTCGATCTGGCCGTTCTTTCTAAACTCCTCAGCTTTTCGAGCATTCTCGGCGTCTTCATTCAACATCCGAACTGCCATATCTCTTTCATCTGAGCTCAATTGAACGTCAATTGCGTTCCCAGATTCCCATGGATCCGCAAATGAGCTTCTTGTCCAACTTTCCATACACCGGAGGGTCTCTGCGACCAGGTATGAATATAGATTTTCTTCAAAATCACTATTTCTCCAGATTTTCTCTGTCATAAGTTCAACATGGAGTGAGCTCAGATGGTGCCCGTTCGCGATGTTCCAAAACTTCATCAGTTTGACAAGTACTTTTAACTTGTAGTCGTGTGAAATATTTGCCAGTCTCATGAATTCGGTATGGAATGGAGGATTTGTCGCCATCCATCCTCCGTTTCCGTTCGGCATAAAATATCCGCCGCCGCTTCGATTAAAGCAAGGCACCACATCCACTGCGAATGTTGAAAAATCTAGCTTCACTGCGACTTTTTTTGAACTAACGGTTGTTGATCCAAATTCTTCGTTCAATGCGTCTCTGACCATATACAAGAACGCGCTTGAATAATTGTCGTACCGATCCTTATACGTTGGGTAATCAAGTGGTGCAACTATGTCAACGTCTCGTTCAACTCGGATGATTGTTTTACGGGCATAAGACCCTACTGAAATCGGTGAGTGTGCCATCTCAAAATGTTTGCCCATAAATTCGCGTATATTTTGAATCTTGGTTTTGGCAAAATCGTCTTGAAGATCGGTCAGATCAAACCCCGCTCTCAATTCATTAAAACCTTGTGCGACGGAAGTTGCCATTAAAGTTCAGGCGCCTTCCAGAGAGGGTCGTCTTCGTAATTAGACTCGCCTCGTTCGATCGATGCTTTCGTCTTCTTATAGACAGACTTGTAGATATGGCGAGGAAGTTCTTCTCTCAGACCATTGCGTCGCTTGTTCAGATCTTTCCCTCGGTTGACGAGAACATCTATATCAAGATCGGATTTCAAATCAACTTGTTGAAATGTCAAAGCATCATTTCGCAAACTAATGTAACGATCTCCTTTGAGCCCATGGAGGTCTGCATTCTCTTCTGGTTTCAGAAATCCTCTAAGAGACACAAGCAATGCAGAAATTAATGCCAACGTTGCAGTAATCCATCTATGCGCTCCGGCTATTGCTGTAATTCCAGCACCACTTGCCAACAATGCACTCAGAACAACTGAAGGGATTCCAAGCCATCTATTCAGCTTGTCCCAGAAAACGCCCATTGCTTGGTGCGATCGACCTGAATACGTCGAGTCGATTATCACTCGGTTAGCATCCTCCCACAATGCTTTAACCGTCGCAGTCTCATCCTTGTCACGATTTGCCATTGCCAGATTCTCCGTTCTACGGATAATTATCCTCTGACGGTCGCACGTTTGCAATCATCACCATACATCTGATTATCTGCAAGCGCCAGAAACACACGCGCCAACTTTTCGAGATCAGGTTCTGGGTGCATGATCGATGTCACGCGTAGCTTCCTCGGGTTTGTGATGATCTTGATGGTCTCAGGACGCGGTCTGGTGAGTTCTACGAAGTGTTTACCGGCTTTGTGAGCGAGACTGGGCTCAAGCATGCTGATGTAGTCGCGATAACTCGCAAGCTCGTGTTCTTCGATATCAACCGTTGGCAAGAAGTATAGATGTAATTCAAGTTGGGCCGTCGGCTTCAGGTAACTGAATACTTGTTGGTGCGTCACCCAAAGGTAAAACAGAAGCCCATGACGAATGAAGTATTTCGATCTATTCAAACGCGGCACCGGTACATCTACCTCTGTCACAAAATGACGGAATTATTGTCTCATACGTGTACCGGTGAGCAAAACACGCCAGTGGACAACAACCCCGTTCAACAGAGGTGGATCGTTGTAAGAAAGAAATTCATGTTCGTATTTTAGGGAGAGCGATCGGACAAGTGGTAACAGATACAGAAGTCGAATTAAGTGTACAAAATGTATAAATGGTGGGTGATGAGGGATTCGAACCCCCGACCCTCTCAGTGTAAATGAGATGCTCTAGCCAGCTGAGCTAATCACCCTAACCAACAGAGTATATCATAAAAAACCCACTGATATTAATCACCTAAAACTTAGAATATAAATATTATAGGAGTAGGTAGAACTGATATACTTAGATAACAACTATACGTATACGCGCGAGTGGTGAAATGGTAAACACGCTAGTCTGAGGGACTAGTGCCGCAAGGTTTGGAGGTTCAAGTCCTCTCTCGCGCACCATTATTCCCGTAAATATTTATTTCTAGAAATCTTCAATGTTATACATTCTTAGCGCATTGGCAAGTGCTCATAGCCAGCACCAACATCGTAATCATGTCTGAGCAGTGCTTTGATGTCATCAACTCCAACATTCATTTTAACCCCGGGGTTCATAGTCCCGTAAGGATCAAAAATCTGTTTTACCTTCTGGAACAGGTCATAAATCTCGCTACCATAAATCTTCTCAAGGTAAGGCCCTCTTAGCCGTCCATCACCGTGACCGGCAGAAGTACTCCCGCCCAGCCTAGTAATCAGAGCTGTGTATTCCTCTAGAAGACGGAATATGGTCTGTCGATCTCCGACCTGACTCAAGTCGAGGTACGGCTGAATGATAAGATTGGCGTCTCCGACATGCCCCCAGACGGCAGTCTTGATGTGGTTTTTAGCCAACATCTGGTAAATGCCATCGAGATAGTCAGCTAGTGACTCTGGAGGGACTATGCCATCTTCAATTATCGGTAAAGCCCTTAAATTACCCCGGTTCTGATTAATAATTGCCGCGACGCTTTGCCTGATCCTGTGAAACTCTAACTGCGTCTCTGAAGTTGTGGCAATTTTGATGGCTTTGGCATATTGGGTCAATATCTTTTGGGCTTTTTTAGCATCACGTTTTTGAGATCGTTCGTTGATATCATCAAACTCTACCAGTAGAACGAAATTAGGATAAGGGTTCAGTAATGGGTCTTTCAGGAGATTTGGGTGGGTCTCGTGTAATAATTCAAACACACCCTTATCAACCAACTCAATTGAACTTGGCAGTTCCGACATTGATCTTAACTCACGAACAGCTTCGGCTATGGAAGTTATATCATCAAAGGTTCCAAGTAATAATGTCTTAGAGGGGTTATATGGTATCGTTCTGAAACTAATTTCGCTGATTATTCCCAGCGTACCCTCGGAACCAACAAATAAGGGCGTAAGGTCAAATGTATTCTTGGTCTTAACATCCCAAATATCGTAGCCGGCAGAGTTTTTTGTGACGTTCAATTTAAGACCGGTAATAAGCTTTTCGTTCTCTTCAATTAGGGCGTCCACCCGACGATAGACTTCCCCTTCCAGAGTAGCCAACCCCAATTTCTTGCTAAGCTCTCGCTTGGCTAGGGGCTTAGTGGTAATAACCTCACCATTAGCCAACACTACTCGCAAACTTTCAACGTATAATCTTGTATCGCCGTACTTAAACGATCGATCACCACTGGCGTTGTTGGCTACAGCTCCGCCAACTGTTGAATACTCCATAGAGCTTGGTGCGGCCGGTATGAAATGACCATGAGTCATCAGGGTTTGCTGTAATTTACCATAATTTAACCCCGGCTCAACCAATACTTTGCCACCTCGGCTATCAAGCTCTAATATTCTATGCATATGTGCCGGTAAGGCCATTATGATGCCAGTACCTAGTGCAGCACCGGTTTGATCAGTGCCACTACCTCTAGCGGTTATCGGCAGCAAACGTCCACGCTCAGCCAATTGCCAGGTAAAGCGGGCAGTTTTTCTAATATCAGCTTCGTTACGGGGGTAAACTGCAAGTGTTGGAGTAATGGTAAAGACACTAGCATCAGTCGAAAAGTATCGTCGGGCATCAGTGGAATCCATTACCTCACCTGACAAGTGATCTTGTAGATAGTACGATACTTTACTCATGTAGCCCCTTATTAGTCCTATTTCGTTTATGCCTATAAATAATCATAGCACGAGCGGCTATGTTCTTGTAAGCCAGCCATCCGCTACGTTCATAAGATATTGATATCGCCTACTTTGGTTATCGGCATGACTTAATTGTAGCAAGCAAAGTCTATAGCACTGGCCTAAAGACCGAAGAGATGCTCTATTACTTGGATATAGAAATCGATAACCTGAGCTCTGTTTTCTGGTGAGGTCAGCGCAAAATGAGCTAGCCCGAAATTGCTATTGATCTCTAGTACATAGGCCGTACCCTGAGCATCAAATATCACATCAACGGCACCAAGTTTAAGACCGATTGATTGAGTAGATTGGATGGCGAGACTTTGGGCATCCTCGCCGATGTTAGCGACAGACATAGATTCCGGCGTAGCTCCCAAGTTAAGATTAAACATTCTTAGCCCATCAACTTGCACGGGGTTCTTCTTCTCGTAGGCTAGCTCAATCGAATCATCCAAGACAACGAGCCGCACTTCGCGTTGGATATCTATAAAAGGTGAAGCTGCCCAAGCAACAGTGTCAGTGCCCTCAATATGAGAGATAATATCCTGCGCAGTGTCGAAGCGCGCTACTAGCTGGCCGCAGCGACCGAATAATGGCTTAATTACTAAACTTTGATATTGTTTCAAGAGTTCTTCTACTGCCACGGGGTCAACCTTGGGTTTATCAACCGTCGTTAACAAGTAATGCGGTACTGCTGCTATACCAGATTGGGCTAGCAGTTGGGAGGTGGCAACTTTATCCGTTGCAATTTCAGCTGGAGATTGTGCATTGTAATCAAAAATATTTCCGTAAATGAATCGTTTTAGGCCATTCTTCTCTAATGTAATTACCCAATCATCGGATAATGTATTGTAGGAGATATCATACTTTTTGCAGGCCCTATAAACTGCTTCTAGTAGGGCACGATCTTTGGCTAGGTAATCTGACGACATAATAGTTTTTGCTTGCATCCAAGTGTTGATGACGAAAAAATGTCATCCATCTATTTAAGTACAACATTAGCTTAATTTAACAATATCCTGGTGGGGATGAAAGGACTTGAACCTTCACGCCTTGCGGCACTAGCTCCTAAGGCTAGCGTGTCTGCCAATTCCACCACATCCCCATGGGTAAAGCATTGATTATATGATATCAGATATCTTGTTGACAAATACAATTACATAATCGATAGTTAAGCTTAATTAATCTAAGAGTACTAAAGGAGTTAGATGTGAGCGAAACTGAAACAAATTCTAATGAACTGCCAGGTGCTTTTTCACTGTTCCAACCAAGCTGGGAGGCTCTAAGACTCAACCTCGTGACGTTTATCGAGCTAGCTTTAATCCCAGTATTGATAATTTTGGTTGGATCACTGCTCAAACACGCCGCTGGCGTTGCACTTACCTCAATTGGAGAAATCTTAGCAATTGTATTTTCGCCCGCCGTATATTTGACTCAGCTAAGATCGGCTCAAAATAAAACAATTGATTTTGCTGACGCTCTAAAAGAAAGTTTTCACTATTTCTGGCGATTTATGGGCCTCATTATTTGCGTGGGCATTATCATAACCATCGGCTTCATATTACTGATTGTCCCTGGGTTCTTTATGATACGAAGATATATGCTTTCACCATATTATTTACTAGACCGCGACATGAATGTTTTTGATGCCATGAAAGCCAGCGCCGAAGACTCTAAGAAATTTAGTGGCGCAATCTGGGGGTTAATCGGAGTAATGGCAATGCTAGTTATAGTTATTGCAATCTTGGAAGCAGTAGTAATCTGGTTGTACGTAATTGGGCTGGTCGTTTACTATACTTATTACTGCGCACCATCGATACGTTATCTACAGATAAAAAAGGCATCTAAGGCAGTAAAAGATTAGCCTCGAAAGAATATCAGCTGAGCATCGCCATAGTTGTGCTCAGCGACTACTTTTAGCCCCGCAAAAACCGGAACTGGTGTTTTTGCCGGCCAATCAAGTATAAATAAACCGCCTGGTTTAACGTGGTTTATCATTTTAGTAACAATGAACAGTTGCAGGTCGTCATAAGGCGGTGCGGCAATAACAATATCAAATTGCTGGTCGGGGTTGTTGTCCGACCAACCACTAGCATTGGCCCGAATGGCTTTAATTTTATCCCCTAGCCCGAGGCTCTTGATACTTTCTTGGATAGCTGTTTGCGCCTTTTTATCAATATCTATCGCCACAACCGATTCGGCGTCACGGCTGATAGCTTCAAAGCTAAGAGCCCCACTACCAGCAAAGGCATCAAGCATTGTTAGCCCACTAATATCGCCCAGGGCATTGAACAGCCCTCCGCGAGCCTTATCACTCATCGGGTGAGTTCTATTACTATTTGGCGAGTTGAACGTCCTGCCACCTAGATAGCCAGCGATTATCCTCATTTGGGAACAGTTATCTTTTTAGATTCTTTCAAGGCGCTGTACCAGGCATAAGTTACGATATTTACCATCCGTGGCGCTAACTCGCGTTGGACATCCAAAGACAATGAAGGCGTCCAGCCCTTTTTATAAAAGCGCTCATACATGTGTATGCCATCTATCTCGCTGACAAATAATTTGAATAAGTCTGCTAATCCGTCATAGCCGTTGGCTTTGTTTATAATTTCTTTAGGTAATTGAGAGCGGTTCAAGGTTAAGGGTAGAATAATAGTCGCCGCACCAGCTTCAAAAGTTGTATGCGTGGTAAGCAAGCCCTTGGGACCAATCAACTGCATACTTTTTCTGATGGTGTCAGAATAGCCACTGCCTTTAACTAACAGGTGTGACCTAACGGTCTCTCTGGTGCTTTTGTTCTCGGAGCGAATTTCCTGAAGCTCTTCTTCATAAGGGTAGTGATGGGCAGGGGTTAATCCATCGACGAGAGCGTGGGCTAGCCACGCTGCCTCAAACCCCGTCCGATCCTTATCTCCGGCCTTAAGTTCTTTAACAAGACCATCATAATGCTCTTTAACAACTCTAAAGAATTCATCATTCTTGCCGTCGGGGTCATAAAAATGCCAAGGTTGTTGGTTAACGCCTTTCTTCAGCTTGGGCGAATCCGGCCCCCTTCGGCCTTCGAAGTGAATAACACCCTTTAGGGTCAAATAATCAGAGCATGGCGTCAGCTCAGACAAATGCTTGTATGCAACCTTATCTATCTTTTGATGAGCACGTAATACAAATGAATACATTTGGGATCTATATAAATCTTTAATTTAAATTAGTAATTGAGCGTAGGACATTAACTGTTTTTGCCAACTCAGTATATTTTAGCAGGCTTTCTTTATTATATATAAATTGTTCGGCAGCTTTACGTGCGGAATTGATCAACCCAAGGTCACTTAACTGGGCAATCCTTAGATCTAGCGAACCGTGTTGGACTGCCCCATATATTGCCCCCGGGCCTCTTAATGCCAAGTCTATCTCAGCTAGTTTAAAGCCATCGTCGTTAGATTCTAGGGCCCTCAGTCTTTTAGTGGGCGCAGCGCTACTACTGAGTACCAGATAACAATAGCCTTGGCTTCCATCTCGGCCTACGCGCCCTCGTAACTGATGAATTTGAGCCAAACCATAGTTATCGGCCGACTCTATTAGCATTACCGTGGCATTGGGTACGTCAACGCCAACTTCAACAACCGTGGTACTGACCAGAATATCTATCTCATGATCAACAAATTTTTTCATTATGTCATTCTTCTCAGCTCCAGGCATTTTGCCGTGCAATAAACCGACCCGGTATTCTTTGAAATATTTCTGACGTAGCTCATCATAGACTTGATTCACTGATTTCGCAGATCGAGTCGATTCGTTAATTACCGGGCAGACGACAAACATCTGCTTGCCCATATCTAGTTGTTTTTTAACCTCCTCGTAGGTTTGGGCAATTGAATTGGGCGACACGATTTTGGTAATTATTGGTTTGCGGCCCTCGGGTTTAGTGTCTAGCAGTGATAGGTCAAGCTCGCCGTATAGAGTCAGAGCTAGGCTGCGCGGAATGGGCGTGGCTGTCAGGCTGAGTACATGCGGCATGTGCCCAGCTTTAGCCATCAATGTTTTTCGCTGTTCAACGCCGAAGCGATGCTGTTCGTCAATGATAACCAGTGCCAGGTTCTTCATATCAACTTTTTCTTGTATAAGGGCATGTGTGCCAATAATGAATTTGGTATCTCCTGAGGCAATTGATTCAAGAATTTGGCTTCTGGCTAGGGTCTTTTGGCCACCAACTAGCAACCCCACACCCTTGTCCAGGCCAAGGGGTTTAAGCAGTGATTGCAGCGTTTCATAATGTTGTCGAGCCAGTAACTCGGTCGGAGCCATTATGGCGACTTGATAGCCTGCGACAACGACCATTAGTGCGGCCATAGTAGCTACTACCGTCTTGCCCGATCCGACATCACCCTCAACGATGCGGTTCATCGGGATGCCTCGCGCCAAGTCCAAGCATATTTTCCAGATCACCTTTCTTTGGGCATCAGTAAGTTTAAACGGTAATTCACCAACAAATTTTTTGGCAGCCTCTTCGTTGAATGGAATGGTGATTGTCGATTCACTATCGTTTTCATATTTATTTAGTAGGCTGGCTAGGCTAAGACTAAAGACCTCCTCAAAGCCGAGCCTTTGTTTCGCCTTATCCAGATCCTCCTGATTTAACGGGAAATGTATCGACTCAAGGGCTTCGCTTCTGGGAGACAATCCTTCTTCACTCAGTAGCCACTGCGGCAGAGTCTCAGGAACTTGACGAATTACCGGCAAAACCTCTCGCAGACTTTTGCGTATCTGGAAACTAGTCAAACCCTTGGTTAGGCGGTATATCGGAACAATCCGAGCCGTGTTAATCGGGAAATCACTTACCAACTCCATGCTAGGGTTCATAATCGAGAAACTGCGGTTCCCGAGCTCGAATTGACCCGAGATAAAATATTCTGTTTGAGCTTTGAAGCTGCCGGCTCGGTATGGCTGGTTAAACCATACCAGTTTCACACTACTACTGTCATCACTGGCCACCGCTTCTGTTATATGGAGTCCTCGACGAACATAGCGACCGCTAACCTGTTTAATGACAGCTTTAATGGTCACCGACCCCGGTTTAATGTTTTTAATTTCTAGAACGTTAGAATAATCCTCGTACCGCGAAGGCAGATGATTAATAAGATCGGCCACAGTCTCTAGGCCAAGGGTCTTATATTTAGCAGCTAGTTCGGTGCCTACTCCTTTAATACTGGTAAGCGGGCTATCCAAGTTCATAGGCTAAAGTATAGGACAATTTAAGACTTAACGACGAGGAAAAATATACTGGGGCCAAAAAAGGTACTTGATAGTACTGGCTGCAAGATCCCCTCGATGGCGAGCATCACAGGCTTTGGCACAACTTTTTTTAACCCAGGGTAGCGTAAATTTGAAACGGATAAAATCCGATTAACACTCAGTCCAGATTTGGCGAGTTGGGCAATGACAGTATGGGGATTGTGATTCACGAAAGCGATCTCATCTTTACCCTGATGCTCCTTTGAGCGAATATCTACCGGCTCGGTTGGAAGCTTCTTACCTTTCAGAAAATATTTAAGGCGGTTTTTAGCGTGCATATAGTTAGCAACTTCGATAATTGCGTAGCCACCAGGTATTAGAACCCTGCTAATCTCATCGAATGACTCGGTAGGGTCTGGTAAATGATGCATAACCCGAATCATGACTGCCAAATCTACGCTACCAGATTCAAACTTCAAGTCATCTGCTTGCATTAATTTTTGGCTAACACCTGGCATTTCCGCTAGAAAATCTTTAGCCATATCGAGTTGTTGTTGGCTCGGCTCAGCCAGAACTACCTTTTCGGCATATTTAGCCAACAAAGGGTCAAGTCGGCCATAGCCGCCGCCTATATCAACGGCAAGTTTGAATTTTTTGTTTTTCAGTAACCTTTTTATAGCTAATACTTCGGCTTCGTGTTCATAATCTCGACCCTGCCAGTACTTTAAATAGTTGTGATTTGGATCGTTATACTGATCGGCTTTCTTGTTCTTAGGCATGCTGGTTTTTTCTGTCATCTGGTCAAGTATACCTTATGATTTTAATTCTACAAGCGTAGCGTCTTTGAATGACTTGCCTCGACGCAGTAGTAACCTTTGATTTTGAAAATCGCCGGCTTCAAAAACATCGCGGTTAACTTTTACGCCGTTGATAGAGACAGCATTATCTGTAATTAATCTGTGAGCCTCAGTATTAGATGATGCCAAACCGGAGGTAACGAGAACTTCGATTATTGATCCGTCACTATTAGTGGCTACTGTCGGGATCTCTTTTCTTATATGGTCTAGTATGTCCCCTGCATCGCCAATTGGTTTTTTGCCAGTAAGAAACTCTGTGACTGCCTCAGCAACCAACATTTTGTCCTTACCATGAACTAGGGTTGTTACTTCCCTAGCCAGTAGCAGCTGGGCGTGTCTAGCCCCTGGGTTTTGTCGGTGCTTTGATACGGCTTCATCTATTTCTTCTTTAGACAGCTCGGTATATATTTTTAGGTAGCTCTCAGATCCCAGATCATCAGAGTTTATCCAAAACTGGTAAAACTCTGTAGGGGTGGTCTTTTTTGAGTCTAACCAAACTGCACCATCTTCGGTTTTGCCAAATTTCTTGCCAGTTGCTTTATTGATTATCAGCGGCAGAGACAGAACATTAACCTCTGCACCACGTTGTCGACGGATTAGGTCAACGCCGCTTAAGCAGTTACCCCATTGATCCGCACCGCCAATTTGTAAGGTACAGTTATATTCATCATATAGATGCAAGTAGTCTATCCCCTGCAGAATAGTATAGCTAAACTCTGCATAGCTGATCCCGGCCCCATCCTCGCCGATACGCTTGGCGATATAATCGCGCTGTATAAGCGGCGTCATACTGAAGTATTTACCGTAGTTACGAAGATAATCAATGACGTTCATCTTGTGCGTCCAGGTCAAATTATTCAGAAGCGTAAAATCAAAACCTGTGAATATGCGCTTGATCTGCTCTTCGGCACAAGCCGTGTTGTGGGCAATTGTCTCAACGCTCTGCAGTTGGCGCTCAGAATCTTTTCCACCCGGGTCGCCAATCAAACTGGTGGCTCCTCCGGCAATAATAAGTGCCTTGTGACCGTGTCTTAAAAAGCATCTATCAAGCATCATGGCGGCGAGATTACCTATTGTCTGCGAATCACTGGATACGTCGAATCCGTTATAAAAAACGATTTTTCCTTTATCTAAAGCCGTTAGGTCTTGATAAGTGGTTTGGTTAAGGAAACCTCTCCATACTATTTCTTCTGACAATGTCATAGATAGAGTATATCGCAATCCGGATAGCAGCTGAAGTAATATAGGATATTTTGCAAATTAATATACTGTTTATGTCTTTATTTTTGCTATAATATAAAGCATTCATCTCAAATGGAGTTAATATTTAGATATGCCCAGAGCTAGAAAAAGCCCTAGTAGCCCACGACGAGCAAAGAACACGTTTGTTACGCACACTGGTAACACCATAAAGATCAATCGATCCATGGGAGACAGGCTGAGAAACAGAAGCGATAAGCTGGCAAGGTTGCGTGCTGAGCGACTGGTCAAACTCCCAAAATCGCGTATCAAGCGTTTTCTATCAAAACTTACGCCAAAATATCAAGTGACCTACTGGGCTAGCGGTGAGGGCGCGTTAATGGCCTTGAAAGTACTTGGCGTCGGGATAGTCGTATTATTCGTCTTACTCGTTGGCCTATTCGCTTATTTTAGAAAAGATTTGCCACAACTGGATAATATATCTGGGGCTAACCTGGGCGGAAGTATATCCTATTATGATCGAACTGGCACAGTACTGCTTTGGCAAGACTATGATGCCGTTAAGCGTATTCCGGTGCCCACAAATCAAATCTCAACATACGTTAAAGAGGCAACTGTCGCCGTTGAAGATAAAAACTTCTATCACGAAGGAGCATTTAGTGTTACTGGGACCATACGAGCTGCAGCCCATGACTTTATTAGTGGTGGCGGTGGTCTACAAGGGGGCTCGACCATTACCCAACAGCTAGTCAAGCTTAACGAAGGATGGACGGACGACCGAACCATTACTAGAAAAGCCAAGGAACTAATTCTGGCGGTTGATTTAAGCCGCGAGTATTCCAAGAACGATATATTAACCGGCTACCTAAACATCGCTCCGTACGGAGGAGTAGATTATGGCGTACAGGCAGCTGCCCAAGATTACTTTAATGAGAACGCCAGCCAATTAACGTTGGCGCAGTCGGCAATGTTAGCGGCTATACCACAGGCTCCAAGTTATTATTCGCCTTATTCTAGCCCGGTTTATAACCCTTCGGTAACTGTCAACGAGTTTGGCCAATCTGCACTTATCGCTCGTATGGATTATGTCCTCGACCTTATGGCTAAGCAAGGGTATATCACCCAGACACAAGCTAATGCAGCAATGAAAGTTGATATCCTGTCCGAGATTCATCAACAACAGACTTTATACGGCGGTATTAAAGCTCCTTATTTTGTACTAACTGCCAAACAAGAACTCGAGGACAAGTACGGTGCCGCAACAGTAAACCGTGGGGGCTGGAAAGTGATCACTACTCTGAATATGGGGCTCCAGACAGATGCCGAAAGCATAGTTGCATCTAACTACAACAACTCCCTGGAGCATGGGGCTGATGAGGAAGCTACGGTGCTAGAGAACGTCCCAACCGGTGAGATTGAAGCCTTGGTTGGCGGAGTTAACTTTAACCAACCAGGATGGGGACAGCTGAACTACGCTGCTGGAGTGTTAATACCGCCGGGATCAAGTTTTAAGCCCTATGATTATTCAACTCTAATTAACAATAACACCGACGTGGGGGCTGGTTCAGTTCTATATGACTCACAAGGACCATTGCCGGGTTATCCCTGCACCGATAAATCATTGCCAGCACCAAATGGCACCGGCAATTGCCTAGAGGACTATGACTTCCTATACCCAGGCCCATTGACACTGCGTTACGCTCTTGGCGGATCAAGAAACGTACCTGCCGTAAAAGCCATGTTAGAAGCCGTACCTAACGATACTAGCCCCGGACATGTTGCTTCGATCAACAAAGTTATATCAACAGCCAACACCATGATAGACAACCCATACGAAAGCTCCGCTTACAACTGTTACTCGGATGCTGCCCTGACACAGACAACGCAGTGTTATGCTTCTTCTGCCATAGGTGATGGGGCTTATCTGACACTGGCCGATCACGTTAATGGATTGTCGACACTCGGACGCATGGGTGTTGCGATTCCTGAAACATATATATTGAAAATTACCGACGGTAGTGGCAATACAATTTTTAACTACACCGTTCCTAAAGGCACCCAGGTAATCAAGCCCGATACAGCCTACATTGTTACAAATATGATGGACGACCCAAATGCCAGTTATCTCCCAGGATCATGTACGACTACTACGTGTAGCACATTGGCTCGTGGTGGATTTAAGTTCCAGCGTTACAATGGTTGGGATGTCGCAGTCAAGACCGGCACAACCAATGATGGTTACGACGGGCTTATGACAGCTACTACAACCCAGTGGGCTGATGTTTCTTGGGTAGGCAACCATACCCGTAACGTTGCGCTGACCGAATCAATGGAATATTTAACAGAACCAATAACCCGACCACTTATCCAGGATGCTCTAGATACTTCTGGTACTCCAGTTAACTGGGTACAACCTTCCGATATTAAGGTATTACCAGCTTTTGTGGTGAGGAATCACATTCACTACGGCGACATTGAGCCAAGCCCAAGCACAGATTTGTTCCCATCCTGGTATGTAGCAAAAACTACTAGTTCGACGTCAGAAACAATTGATAAGGTATCAGGATTTCTGGCAACAAGTTGTACGCCTGCGCTAGCCAAAGAGACTGAAGGCGGCGCTAACGTTAACGCTTTTTCAATCGACATTTTCTACCCAATTGGCACCACAACGAGCATCGGGACAACTGCAACCACACCTGACAACATCCATAACTGTGGCGACACGATGCCACAGATTTCACTTAGCTATGCAAATGGAACAGATTGCGGATCCAGCCTTGCGGCATGTGCGCTCACGGTCACAGCCACTCAAGGTACCGACCCATTATCTGGCGGAGCGTATACTACAGCGCCTGCTGGGACAGTCCAGATTAGCGTTGACGGCAGCCAAGTCCAGAGCATTGCAATTCCCTCAGGCGCCACCAGCCCATATAGTACGACCGCTACGGTCAATGTCGCTGCTGGAGATACGGTAAACGCAGAGGTTATAGATAGCGTTCTCTATCCCGGTAACAGTAACACTCTAACTGTCACGGCGCTGAGTGCTGGTACCACCACAGGCGGTGGAAGTAATACAACCGGTAATCTTGGTCACTAGGCCAATATTACCCCTTTGCTTTAGCGTCTTTGTCTCTACCCTCACCCAAATAGGTATTTAGGCCAGTTCGAACGTCTGGAATTCCTTTGAGCATAGGAAATTTATTGCTGCCTCGCTGAACGGGACCAATTGCCGAAGTAAAGCCCATTTTCTTGGCTTCGTTCAGTCTTTTTTCCAGGAATGATACGTGACGGATTTCACCGGATAAACCTACTTCGCCAAAGACCACTGAGTTTGTTTTAAGTTGCAGACCTTTAGAAGCGGAACCAATTGCCATACAGATAGCCAAATCGGCCGCTGGGTCTTGGATTCGTATCCCGCCGACAATATTTATATATATGTCTTGAGTGGAAAGCTTTAGTTTGGTTCGCCGCTCCAACATAGCGATGAGCAAATTTAGCCGATTTAACTCTATGCCACTAGCGGCTCGTTTCGGATAACCATAGCTGGTAGGGTTAACCAGCGCCTGAACCTCTACGAGTAGCGGTCTGGTGCCTTCAAGTGTCGCGAGGACAATAGACCCGTCACTTGGTTGGCGTTCTTCTAGTAAGACTTGTGATGGGTTGGCTACTGGCTGTAGGCCTGACTCAACCATTTCAAAAATTCCGGCCTCGGTTGTCGATCCAAAACGGTTTTTACTGGCGCGAAGAATCTTGAAGCCACTGGATACGTCGCCATCAAGCTGCAGAACAACGTCTACCATATGCTCAAGTATTTTTGGCCCAGCAATTACTCCGTCCTTGGTGACATGGCCAACCAGAATTATGGCAGTATTGGTCTGCTTAGCGACCGAGGTAAGTAGCTGTGTGCTGCCGGTAATTTGAGATATGGTGCCGGCTGCAGACGACAAGGCATCACAGCGTAGCGTCTGAATTGAGTCAATAATTACGAATTTATATTTCCCTGAGGCAATAGAATCGGCAACTTCATCGGCAACATTGCTGGTGACAATTAGCATGTTGTCCTCATCACACTTTAGTCTAAGCGACCTTAGAGCAATTTGGTGGGCCGACTCTTCCCCGCTGACATATAGGACCGGGTTAGTCTTAGCAATCTCGTTAGCTATCTGCAAAAGTATAGTGCTCTTACCGATCCCCGGTTGACCGGTCAGCAGACTTACGCTGCCTGGCACGAAGCCCCCACCCAGTACTAAATCAACATCTGATATAGTGGACTTTATCCTTGGATAGTCTGTGATTGCTAAGTCACCAACCGACTGTGGCTGTAATTTGCCAGTGCTGCGGCTAAGGCCACTAAGAGGCTTAATGGAAATTTCCTCCTGTAGAGTATTCCACTCACCACAAGTCGTACATCGACCCGTCCAAGCAGACCATACAGCTCCACAATTACTGCAGACAAATCTAGTGCTAGTTCTTTTTGCCATTGTTCCTCAAGTTTAGCATAGGATCAGCTAATGAATTTCTTACTTTTTCTTCGGCTGCCAATTATTCAGTGGTCTTGATGTACTCAAGTTTACCGTTTTTGGTAGTTACTTGAAGTATGTCGCCCTTGGAGTAATGCTCATTTAATATGTCTAGCGATATCTGGTCTTCGAGGGTGTCTTGAATCAGACGCCTAAGCGGTCTGACGCCATTCTTGGCATCGTAGCCGTTGTCTAGCAGATACTGCTTGGCTTTATTGGTCAAAACCAAACCGATACCGTGTTTTTGTAAGCGTTGGGACAATTCGTCAATTTGGATATCAATAATCTTGAAGATATTTTTCTTGGTAAGAGCATGGAAGACTATCGTTTTATCAATACGGTTGAGGAGCTCGGGACGTAGTGACTTTTTGAGTTCTGCAAAAACTTTATCTTTATTGGCTTCATGCAATTTGGTCAAATCCTTAAGATCATCATCGGTCGAGGCTTGGAACCCAAGTGAAGCTTCTTTTTGGAGCTTTTCAGCCCCAATATTACTGGTCATGATAATTATCGAGTTGGTAAAATCAATGCGACGAGCTTTGGCATCTGTAAGATAACCGTCTTCGAGGATCTGCAAAAGCATATTGAAAACATCTGGGTGGGCTTTTTCGATTTCATCGAATAGTACCAAGCTATAGGGCTGACGGCGGATTTTGTCGGTTAATTGACCACCGTCATCATAGCCAACATAACCAGCTGGAGCGCCTACGAGTCGGGATATATTATGGTGTTCAGCAAACTCACTCATATCGATCTTAACTAGTGCCGACTCGCTGCCAAAGAATTCTCTAGCCAGCACTCGGGCCAATTCGGTCTTACCCACGCCGGTTGGGCCGAGGAATATAAATGAGCCAATCGGTCGGTTGGCACTACCAACGCCAATTCTATTACGTCTAATAGCTTTAGAGACTGCCGTTACGGCTTCCTCTTGACCAATGACATATTTACCGAGGCTTTTTTCTAGGTTAAGCAAGTACTTGGCTTCTGCCCTGATCACTTTTGATACTGGCACACCGGTAATTCGGGCTACGACTGCCGCAACATCATCACTGGTCAATGCCATTTTTTTGGTAGCCTTTGCGCTAGAAGATAATTTAGAAAGCTCCTTATTGATCTGGCTAGCCCTTGTCTTGAATCGGGCAGCTCGTTCATAATCCTCACCGTCAACAGCATCATCGATCCGGGTATTAACCAGCTTTAACTCTTTTTGGAGCTTGCGCACCTCAGGAGAAGTCTTTACCTTGTTCACTCTAAGATGAGCCGAAGCTTCATCCATTAGGTCGATAGCCTTGTCCGGCATAAAGCGTTCGTTAATGTATCTATCTGAAAAATTAACTATATCGCCTAGAACTTCGTCGGTAATTGTTACGCCGTGAAACGCTTCGTAGTGTTTGCGCAAACCTTTTAGGATTGATAATGTTTCAGCCGTAGTGGCTTCAGGAACTTGAATCGGCTGGAAACGTCGTTCCAGGGCCATATCTTTTTCAATGTGCTTTGTATATTCGGCGGTAGTTGTGGCGCCAATAACTTGAATTTTACCCCTTGCTAGTGATGGCTTGAGAATATTGCCAGCATCCATTGCGCCCTCGGCTGCGCCAGCACCAACAATCAAATGCAGTTCATCAATAAATACAATCGTATTACTGTCATTCTCAAGTTCAGAAAGTACCTTCTTTAGCCTTTCTTCAAATTCGCCTCTATATTTGGTCCCGGCAATCATGCCAGCTAGATCTAAAACTACGATTCTTTTATCTATAAGGCTGTCGGGAACGTCTTCGGTAATAATGCGTTGAGCCAAGCCCTCGACTATGGCAGTCTTGCCCACTCCGGGTTCGCCAATTAAGACTGGGTTGTTCTTGGTGCGCCGATTTAGAATAGTAATCACTCGGCCAATTTGTGCCTCCCTGCCGACAACCGGATCGAGCTTGCCTTCTTTGGCCTGGGCTGTTAGATCAGTCCCATAAAAATCGAGGGCTGTTTTTCGAGCTTTCCTGGCCGGTGCCCTTCGACGAGTGGCCGGTTCTGAGGAGGAACCGTCGTATTGCTGACGATTTAGGAATTGCTCAAGCTCGCCAAGTAACGAGTCAATATCGACATTAAGTTCTCGCAACAGAATTGATGCTCGTGAGTTTTTTTGCGTTAGTATACTGTAGAGGATGTGTTCTGTGCCGCAAAAGTCTTGGTTATAATCTTGGGCAACATCATATGCCATTTTTAGAGTTAATTTGGCGGTTTCGCTCAATCCCTTTGAACCCATATTGATTACCAAAGTCTTGGCATTAACATTCATTGCCAATCGGGCGCGGTCTAAAGTTACGCCAGCACCTTCCAGAATTTTTGAGCCGATTGAGCTGTCTTGTGCCAGCAGGCCGAGCAGTAAATGCTCAGTACCTATATAAGCACTGCCGGTAGTACGAGCAATAGCATCAGCATGCTTAAGACTGCTTAGAGCATTGTCTGTCAAAAAGTTTAAAAATTCTTGGAAATCGGGTGATTGTGGCATCATTATTGGCTTGTCTCGCTTTCTATTAAGTATAATAGCCTACTACCATAATAGCCAACTAGCACTCACTAGTCAAGAGTGCTAATTAATGATTTTTAAACCGCTGCAATAACAGGGGTACTTTTACCGACTGGGAGCTTCTTTTGCTTGATTACAAAGAAAGCTAAAATGCTAGCTGACAGGGCAAAACAGGATGCCAGATAAAAAGCTGCGTGGAAACCGTGAACTGTAGCAGCATTTCTAGCGGCTAGATCTTTAATTTTGCTGTGGCTCAGGAATAGTGCTGTCGAGGAAGCTGATACGCCCGTGATAATTGCTAGTCCTAGTGATCCGCCAATTTGCTGTGACGTATTAACCAACCCTGATGCCAAGCCCGAAAGATGACCTGCAATGCCAGAAGTGGCAGCAACCAGTAGTGAAACGAAAGTAAAGCCTAGGCCGGCAGCCATGACAAGAAGACCAGGCAAAACATGAGTAAAGTAACTACCATTAACTGGAACGTGAGCTAGCATGAATAACCCGGCAGCGGTCACTATCGGAGCAACAATAAGTATTGGCTTATAACCAATTCGCTTAATAAGCCTAGGGGCTATGGTGGCACCGGCTGCTATCACAAATGGCATCGGCAGAAAACTCAAGCCGGTTCTTGAAGGCGAATATCCCAAAACATCTTGGATATAAAGTGATACGAAGAAAAACACCGAGAACATTCCAGCCGCCGTAAACAGCTGAATAAGATTCGCACCAGAAACATTTCTAATCTTGAATATTCTTAGTGGCACAAGCGGATGCTTAACTTTCATTTCATTAATAACGAATGCTACAAGTAGGGCAATACTTATACCAAAGTAAGCTAGGGTTGAATGTGCCGTCCAGCCCTGGACAGGAGCTTTGACAAGTCCATAAACTAATAACATTAGGCCGGAGGTAACCAAAGCTGCACCCGGTAAATCAAGGGCATTATCTCGCTCCTCAGCTTCGTGAACGGGTACAATTCGCCAAGCCATGGCGAAAACAAATATTCCGATTGGGACATTGATGAAAAAGTTCCAGCGCCAACCTAGGTACTGCGTCAAAACCCCGCCCAGTAGTAGTCCAACGGCTGCGCCACCAGAGGCTACTGCACCCCAGACCGATAAGGCTAGGTTGCGTTCGTGACCTTCTTTATAGGTAACCAGAACTATTGATAAAGCAGCTGGAGACATGAAAGCAGCCGCTAAACCTTGCAGAGCCCTAAAGGATATCAACATACCGCCGGAGTGAGATAGGCCATCGATTAACGAGATAACTGAAAAAGCCGTAACGCCTATTAGAAACATTTTCCTACGGCCATATAGGTCAGCAGCTCGTCCACCGAGCAATAAGAATCCGCCAAAAGCTAGAGTATAGGCGGTAACGATCCACTGCAGACTAGTCGGACTCAACGCAAAGGCGCTTTGGACTTTAGGCAACATCACATTAACGATTGATGAATCCAAAACCACCATAAATTGGGCAGTTGCTAGCAGTATCAGTATCAGCCAGTGATTGGTTTTCTTTGTCATTTTTCCTCACGCCCCTCTTTTAATTTCTAAATCAGTCTCTACAGTCTAACTTTGACTTCTTGTACTGTCAACTTAACGAGACGCAATCTTCGGATAGTAGTGCTATTATTCGCCGTGCTCTTCTATAGCTTCTAGAAGGCTGCTTTCCAGTTGTTCTTTTTTCTTGAGTTTTGGCACTTTTGGCAGATCAACAATGGTGGCTTCCCTCTCGGTTACGGCCTCGGGTGCTGGCTGCTCAGTAGACTTATCAGACTCAATATCAAGCTCGTAGCCCGTTAACTTGCTTGCTAGCCGAACATTTTGTCCGCCCTTACCGATAGCAATACTGAGTTGGTCTTCAGGTACCAAAACGGTTGCTTTCTTATTTGCCTCATGTAAAATAACTTTTTTAACTACTGTTGGACTAAGAGCATTGATAATATATGTCGCTGTGTCTTCGTTCCAAACAACAATATCAATTTTTTCTTGCTCACCGGTCTCGCTCATAACCGCGTTAACTCTTGTGCCATGGCCACCTACGAAAGTGCCAACTGGGTCAACGCCTGGAACTGTGGAGCTTACAGCCAGTTTTGTCCTGACTCCAGCTTCACGGGCGATAGCTTTAATCTCAACGGCCCCACTCTCCATTTCGGGTACTTCTGCCATGAACAAGCATTCTATGAATTTCTCGCTTGCTCGACTGACAACCAGTTGTGGCCCACGAAAACCGCGCTCCACGTCTTTTAGGAAAACTTTAATACGCTGACCAGGATAATAACGTTCGCTTTGGATCTGTTCGCTGCGAGGCATGATGCCCTGGGCTCGACCCAAATCAACGCGGACAATATTAGCTTCAACGCGAGCCACCATACCATTGATCAAGGTACCTATCTTGTCTTCATACTCTTCCATGATTATTTCACGCTCAGCTTCCCTGAGACGCTGCAAGATAACTTGCTTAGCGGTCTGGGCAGCAACACGACCAAAGGTGGATACTTTTTGGTGGACTTCAATTTCGTCACCAATCTTAGCGTTTTTCTTCATAACCTGAGCTTCGGGCAGTGAAATCTCATAAGCAGGTTGAGTTACTTCATCAACAACTTCCTTGGCAACATAGGCGTCGACATCACCGGTATTCAAATTCATTGTTATTCTAATTTCCTGTTCACGCTCACCATAATCACGGCGGTAAGCTGCAGCAAGAGCCTGCTCAACAACTTCTTGAACTGTGTCTTCGGGTAAATTTTTCTCTTCGGCTATGGTCTTTATTGCCAAGGCCAATTGTTTCATATCAAGTTCCATAATCTTATTCCTTTCGTTAATATCTCAAAATTTGTTGCCCACACCTTATGAAAAAATCCGACCTGGCGGCCGGATCATCTACTATAATAAAGTATAGCGTCAATGAGTCACTAAATCAATAATAATGCTAGAATATTGTGAATGGGTAAACGAATGCGCCGATTATATGACCAATTTCATCCTAGTACCTACGACTTAGAGCTGTCGGTAGATGATAAAACCATGTTATTCAGTGGCAGTGTTCTAATCACCGGCCAAAAAGTTGGTAGGCCGAGTCAAAGGTTGACTTTTCATCAAAAGAATCTCAATTTTGAACATGTAACAATTAGCCGCCTGGTTAAAGGTAAAACCGAAAAAATTAAGATCGTACGCATCAACAAACATAATAAATTTGACGAGGTTAGATTGCACACCGAGCAAATGCTATATCCTGGGCAATATAGCGTGAGCATTAAATTTGATGGCAAGATCAGCCGCCAGATGAACGGTATCTACCCAAGTTACTTCGAACAAAAAAAAGTCCAGAAGACCATTCTTGCTACCCAGTTTGAAAGTCATCATGCTAGGGAGGCCTTCCCGTGTATAGACGAGCCAGAGGCCAAGGCTACCTTTGATTTTAGGATTACTACCCCAGAGTCTAAAACCATAATCGCCAACACTCCGATTCAGTCGCAAAGGACAGATAAGACCTGCATTGTCACCACATTTGAAACAACTCCGAAAATGTCGACCTATTTACTAGCGTTTGTCTACGGCGACATTGATTTTATTGAAGCCAAAACCTCAAGCGGTATAGTCGTCCGCTCCTATGCTACCGCAGCAAACGTAAAACATACCAGCTTTGCCTTAGAATGTGCGGTTAAAATGCTGGAATTTTACAATGATTATTTCGGGATTGATTATCCGCTGGCCAAATGTGATCTAGTTGCCTTACCGGATTTTGCCTCTGGAGCTATGGAAAACTGGGGTTGTATAACCTTTCGAGAGCAAGCACTACTAGTTGACCCAAAAAATACTTCTCTTATAACCAAACAATACGTGGCCTTAGTGGTCGCTCACGAATTGGCACACCAATGGTTCGGTAATCTAGTTACCATGCGCTGGTGGACTGACCTTTGGCTCAACGAAGGTTTTGCTAGTTGGATTGAGTACTTAGCAGTTGATAAATTATTTCCAGAGTGGGACGTGTGGACACAATTTATTAGTGACGAACAAGAGCAAGGACTGCGCCCTGATTCGCTGCGTAACACCCATGCTGTTGAAGTCCCCATAAATCACCCTGATGAAATTCGAACAATTTTCGACAGTATTAGTTATCAAAAGGGTAGCTGCGTAATTAACATGTTACACAAGTATCTAGGAGCCGATACATTTCGTAACGGGCTCCGGAGTTATCTAAAAACCCACGAATACGGCAATACTGATACCGTTGACTTATGGAGTGCTCTAGAAAAAGATTCACGAAAACCAGTAAAGAGGTTTATGCATGCCTGGACTTCTCAGGCTGGCTTCCCAATTATTCATGCCAAAATCAATGACAATAATATTGAACTTGAACAACAACGTTTTTTCCTAGACCCGATGATTAAACAAGATGCTACTACCTGGCCGATCGATCTTGAGCCCAGTGAAGCGCTAGGAATAGAAATTTTTGATCAGAAGAAAATGACAATAAAATTGCCGAAGAAAGTCTCAGCTCCGATATTCAATCATAGTCGTTTCGGATACTACCGGGTTGCTTATGACTCGACTTACCTCGAGATCTTGACTGCCGACATCCTCAGCGGTAAGGTGTCTCCCCTAGATAGACTAGGTATTCTAAGTGATAGTAGTGAGGCGGCTAAAGCCGGACATCTTAAAACAGTAGGCGTACTCAAACTTTTGCAGGCCTATGAGCATGAAGACAGTACGGTCGTTTGGGATATTATTGCCAGTTTAATCGGTAATATTAAGTCGGTAATGGATGAGGAAGCCCTGCGCGAAGCTATGAAGCCTTTTGTCGCTGAGCTGGTTAGTAAACAGCTAGCGAGATTAGGCTGGGAAATACAAAAGGATGAGAGTTACTTTGACAGTCTGCTGCGCCCGACAATCCTCGGAATGGCCGCCAGTGCTGATGAACCAGGAGTTCTAAAAACTGCCAGGGACTTATTTAATACGGCGACGAAACCTGAAGATATTCACCCAGACGTTCGTGGAATAGTTTTTGGCACAATTGCCAGGACCGGTTATGGGACAGATTTTGATAAACTATTGGAAATGTACAAAAAAACTAAAAATAGCGAAGATAAGATCGTTTTGGCCGGCGCTCTAACTGGGTTTAAACACAAAGAACAGATACAAGCAGCTTTGGATACAATCACTACTGACACAGTCAAACTACAGGACGTAGGTTACTGGGTTGGCTATAGTTTCATGAATCATCACGCCAAGAAGCAAACCTGGGACTGGATGGTTGAGCATTGGGATTGGCTTCAAACAAACCTCGGATCAGACCTAAGTTTCTACCGCTTTCCAAACTATGCTGCCAGAGGATTTAGTAATGAAAGTTTTCTACCCATATACAAAGAGTTCTTCAATGCCCACATGAGCCAAGCCTTTGAGCGATCAGTGGCTCAAGGCGTCGAAACAATTGAATGGCATGTTGCTTGGCAAAAACGCGACATCGAATCGATAAAGAAATTCTTTAAGATGTAATCTTTTATAGATTATAGAAGAACCCGATTTGGGTAAGTTTATAATTAGTCGTTGGGTTATTATGCTGCTGGAACTTCGGCAACAACAACTTTGTCATCGATGTTGGTTTTAGCTGGCTCGACCACTGGAGATTCAGTAGTAACATCCACTTGAGGAGCCTCAGCCTTAACCTCTACGACTGGTTCTGGTATCTCATTAACTTTATCACGGTCAAAGTCTACGCCAGTTAAACGAGCTGATTTACCAGTACGCTCTCGCATGTAAGTCAGGTAATTACGTCGAACTTTGCTACGCTTGGTAACTTCAACCTTGGTGACTAGTGGGCTGTGAAGAAGAAAACTCTTTTCAACTCCAATGCCACTGGCAATACGTCGGACGGTAATTTTACTAGTGTGACTACCCTTACGGTCAGTTCGAATAACTAGTCCTTGGAAAACCTGGACACGCTCCTTATTACCTTCGCGGATTTTTTGGTGAACTTTAACAGTGTCACCGGAACGTACATCAACGACCTGTGGTTTCTTATACTTTTCCTCAATTTTCTGAATAACTGATTGCATATCTGGTTGATTTTACACTATTTTTTCTATCTGTGCAACCACCTTAGGGCCTATGAACGCATTAAACAAGGCAGTCTAACCTATGACTCGATAGACTTCTTCGAGAGTTGTTTCACCGGCAATTATTTTTAGAATGGCGTCCTGCAGCATAGTTGTCATGCCCGATCTTATTGCCGCCGCTTCGATATCTTCAGTGGAAAGAATCGTCGTCTTGGTCTCCAGTAGCGTCCTGATCTCACCGTTCATAGTGAATTGCTCCCTGATAGCCATCTGGCCTTTATAGCCATATGGGTTTTCCGGCGATGAACCAGGCCTATAGAGTTGCAGGTTACTAATGTCTGGGCGTTCAATGTTAGCGGGTAGCGTGTTTAATACCTCATGGATTTTAGCCAGCTGGGCCTCTGAAGGAGCATAAGCTTGTTTGATACTGTCATCGAGCCTACGGACTAGGCGCTGCGCCATAACCAAACGGATTGCCGATACAAATAGTGGGTTCTGACCAATCACATCCATCAGCCTAGTTAGTGCTGCAGCCGCTGAGCTGGCATGGAATGTCGTCAAAACAAGATGGCCGGTAAGTGAAGCTTGGAGAGCCGTCTTAGCCGTATCATTATCTCTAACCTCGCCGACCATGATAATATCTGGGTCAAGGCGCAAGACTGCGCGAAGATTATTTGCGAAAATATTATCTTTACCATCCGGATCGCCCGATACTGAAATTTGCGTCAGGCCTTTGAATTGGTATTCAACAGGGTCTTCGATAGTAACAAGTTTTCGTTCATCATTATTTAGGGCATTAAGCATCGAGTAAAGCGTGGTTGTCTTGCCTGAACCCGTCGGCCCAACAACCATAACAAGACCAGCCGGCTTGTCGATAATATCATCAACGATCTTTCTTTCTTTGGGAGATAAGCCCAAGTTATCGATGTTGTACATATTTTGATCGAAATTAAAAATACGCATCACGACATCTATGCCAGTTATGGTCGTGACCGTTTCTAGGCGAACATTGACATCAACACTCGATCCATCGGCCAGTTGGACCTTTTGGGCAATGTGTCCCTGCTGAGGCTCAGCAACGCCAGTTGAGATGTTGCCACTGGCGGCGATTGCCGCCAACAGGATTCTGTATTTATCATAACTAAGTCGCGCAATAGGATGAAGTACCCCGTCAATTCTTAGTCTAATTCTGACTGTGCCTTCCTGTGTTTCAATATGAATATCACTAGCGTTTAATTTGTGAGCTTGCTGGACAAGATATCCCAACATATCGTCAGCTTTGACCTGATCCAACATTGATGAAACTCGTTTGATAAGGTCTTCATTACCGGCAGTACTAATACTTATATCCTGGTAAACAACTGGTTTTGGCGGATCATAAAGATGCATATACTCGTCGTAGCCAATGTCAGAAATAAGAACAAATTTTACAATTTGGTCAGTAAACCTAGCTTTCAGATCACCCATTACCTGCTGTGATGTCATGTTGGTAATCCCGAAAAGTATATTACCGGAGTCCGCTTGAAGCGGAATTACTCGGTCACGATAAAGTTCATCTAGAGCAAGTATATCCTTATACAAAACCTTATCGCGGACAACTGAGGTATCAGAATAGTCTATGCCTAAAATCCCGGCGCGACGCTGAGTTGCAATCTCTTGTTCGGTGCGTGCATCAATAGTCATGCGAACTATTATAGACCATAAGCATAATATATACCGAGCTATTGCGTTATAGTTATACTATGTCAAAAATTATTTTGGTGGCCCATAATATCCGGAGCACCCATAACGTTGGATCTTTACTTAGAACAGCTGATTGTCTTGGTGTTGATATAGTTTATCTAACTGGCTACACCCCTTACCCTATTTACGAGAACGACCAACGGTTACCCCACATTTCTAACAAACTTGACGCTCAAATTCATAAAACAGCCCTTGGAGCTGAGCGAACTGTAAAGTGGCTGCATGCCCCAGAGATCTCTAACACGATTAAGACGTTAAGAATGAGTGGTATACAAGTCGTCGCACTAGAGCAAGCCAAGGGTTCTATAGCCCTGCCACAGTTTAGCAGTACTCAAAATATTGCGATTATTGTCGGCAACGAAGTGACTGGGCTAGACGCGTCCGTCTTAGACATGGTTGATAGCATCGTAGAGATTCCGATGTCCGGAGCCAAAGAGTCATTAAATGTCGCGCAAGCCAGTGCGATATGCTTATACCACCTTAGATTTATAAATATCAGCCAAAAGGGTTAAACCACGACTAACGATTGCATATTGTGCAATGTATTTGACTTTGGTGGTATTATCTGTTATTCTCACTTGGATTAGTTCAAACCCGAACTTTTTGCATGCAGAAATGCATTCTTGACAATAAGGAGTAAAATGAAATTTCTCAATAGAAGGAAGTTGCTTGGAGCTGGGCTAGCACTAGCTTTGGGTACTTCGGGTCTTTTGGCTTTCTCAGGAGTTGGATTCACTGGTGCTTACCTAAGTGACACTGTATCGGCTACACAGACGAGCAGCGTCGCATTCGTATCACTTGCGAACCCGTCATCAAGCAGTGTTGCATTCAGCAACCTGCTGCCTGGGACACCCCAAAGCCGCGTGATTGTGGTGACAAACAACGGCACTGTGCCAGAAGATGTCTACTACAAGCAAGGCGTGGTGCAGGGATTGCCTTCACAAGATTCCACCCCGAGTCAGCTCACCGTGTCAATGTCAGCACCATCGAGTGGTCTAAACTCATCTACTGCTGACTTGTCACCTCAGAGCGTATTGGCTTACAGCGTTTTGGCACCTGGAACAAGCTTTAATCTGACCATAACGCTGAGTTTGGCGCTTACGGCAGGTGGAACTTACGACAACCCGACCAACTGGAACCAGTCCGGACTTGTCCTAACAGTTCCAATCAGGCTTGTCGCATTACAGACCGGACTCGGTTGGCAGGTTATCAACTAGAAGTAACAAGTTTCTGATCAAGGCTACCTTGAGGGTACCGTACGTAATATCGTAAAGGTACGGTACCCTCACAGGAGGTTTCCAACAATCAGTTATTTTGCCGAATTAGGAAGGTAACCAAATGCTGAAGACGTTCAAAATTGCCGTCTCAACACTCGCAGTAATTGTGATTCTTGCAATGGTAACAACTTTCAGCCTTTTCGCTGCGGGGAAGTTACCTTACAAGCTTTACTTAATCCATACCCCTTCTATGGGAAAAACAATCCCGCCCGGTAGTGTTGTCCTCGTCAGAGAACATCAATACCATGTTGGGCAGGTTATTTCCTTCAGAGTAAATGGTCTGACTGTGACTCATCGCCTCATCGCGATCAATCCCAGCGGCACCATAACCACGAAGGGCGACGCCAACCCAACAGTCGATCCATGGATTGCCACAAAATCCGATATAATCGGCAGTGTAGTTCGTACTAGTCCAATACTAGGATACTTTTGGGTATTCCTCTTCTTGAACTGGCATGGTCCTGTCTCCATCTTGTTATTTATCCTCAGTTTAATTTTAATGTGGATGATCTACAAAGAGCCAAGCAGAGCACCACCCGTACGAGTTACACTTGAAACCTAGAATTTTACTCCCAAAAAGTCAGAGCCCCTCTCGCGCCGCCAGTAAATGTCAACATTATAGTAGACATGAAAAAGGAAACGCGTTTGGGGACGGGGGCCGTGTGAAAACGAAAATGTGTCATGATTGACGGATATTTGAACTTATAGTTCTTCTCTCCTCATCAACAACACAATTCAACACACGGCTTTTTTCATGCCATTTTTTTGTTAAAAGTTTGCCTTAAGATATAACTTCACAACCAGACACTCAGTTGACCCTCCGATATTTACAAGACTGGGCTTGTATGTTATATTCTAATTAACCTAAAAAATCAAAAAAGGAAAACAAAAAATGTCTCTAGCAGCAGCCAAAGCCAAGCGTCCAGGTACAAGTATTTATCAAAAGAAGATTTCCGGACGACACCAGAGAAAAACTAAGGGCTTTGTAAAAACTTACTGGCCATATTTACCTCTCATGTTGACAGCAGTTGTAGGCGTTTCAGTCTTAGGTGGTAATGTGCTCGGTGTCCAAGGTGCCATATTCGGCGGCGTCGGAGTAGCCGTAGCATCCTTCCTGATCGCCCTTTAATTCTAGTCGACTTTAACGTTCTCCGTACCCACAATTACTTTAAGTTGATCTAGAACCAACTTAGTTGTCTCAGCCTTGAGTGGCAGTTTTATGATTTGTTTCCTAGGGCCTAAAACCAATACGACTTCGGTTGAACCACCGGAGCTGTCGAGAACATTCTTGATTGATAGAAGTGCTTCATTGTTATCGCTAGAATCAATTCTAATAAATAGCCTGGGGCGTTTTTCTGGTATTTGCTCGGTTGGTTCAGTCTTTTCTTTAGCATTTCCTGCCGACTCTTGTCCGATCTCCTTGGCCGGATTATCTATTTCTTCGATTTGAATTTCCCGGCCATCATTAACTATTATTTTAAATTCATTACTAGCCTTACCCTGGTTGTCACGATTTGAGCCCTTTCCCTCTACGATTATGACCTTATCCCTTACCCAAAGCTCTGGATCTTTCTCGTAAACTGTTGGGAAGACTATTAATTCAACGTCACCACCTAGATCTTCCAGACGGACGAATGCCATTTTCTTGCCATTTTTTGCCGTTATAACTCTACTGCTGGATATGGATCCACCGACAGTGAATTTCTTGGTAGTATGACTGGCCTTGACCTCTTTAATTGGCGTCGTGCTAGTCTCCAGAATGGCAGTATACATTGTTAGGGGGTGCTGACTTAAATAGATACCAAGAAGCTCGCGCTCCCAGGCCAGTTGTTCGCGCTTATCAATAGAAGTATTGGCCGGAATAAGGTTCAAGGCCGGGCTCACTGAAGGGCTTTCGTCACCGAAAAGATCAGTCTGGCCACTGCGTTCCTGTTTGTGTAACCTTGAGGCAAAAGCTGTAAGGCTGTCTATGTTGTGGAGTAGCGTGGATCGGTCGCCTAGGCTATCAAACGCACCGGCTTTAATCAGACTTTCAAGTGATTTGCGATTAACGATGCGAGGCGAGACTTTGGTCAAAAAATCTACTAGGTCTGCGAAATCACCAGTAATATTACGAGCTCTCAATATCTCCTCAACCGCCGCTGCCCCAACGTTCTTTATCGCCGCTAGGCCAAAGCTAATCTGGGGTTGTTCGCCACTGACCACCGCAAACTCCAGAAAGGACTTTTTTACATCGGGAGGCAAAACATCTATGCCCATATGTTGACATTCGGTTATTTCAATAGTTAATCTCTCCGTATCATCGTAGTCGCTAGTCATTAAGGCTGCCATGAAGGCCTCAGGATAATGAGCTTTGAGATAAGCCGTTTGATAAGAAATCAAACCGTAGCAGGCAGCGTGGGATTTGTTAAAGGCGTAATCGGCAAAGCCTTCGACATCATTCCAGAATTTCTCAGCAATCTTTTCGTCAACACCATTAGTGACCGCACCTTCGATTATTTTATCCTTCATTTTTCCCATCATGCTACGGATTTTTTTACCGACCGCTTTACGCAACGAATCAGCTTCGCCACCAGTGAAACCACACATATCCTTGGCTATCTGCATAACTTGTTCTTGGTAGACCATCACTCCATAAGTACTTTTAAGGGCTGGCTCCATGGTCTCATGATCATATTTAATGGCCTCAACCCCATTTTTCCGATTGATAAATTTCTGAGTTAGCCCGGCTCCTAGAGGACCAGGTCGATAAAGTGCATTCATCGCGACAATATCTTCGAAGACGGTTGGCTTAAGTTCCTTCAAGTAGCGTTTCATCCCACTAGACTCGAACTGAAAAACGCCAGTTGTATCACCTTTAGCTAACAATTTGAATGTTTTTTTATCAGTTAGGGAGATGGAGTTGATATCTATATCCTTTTTATAGACTCGTCGAATAATTCTTAGAGCATTATTAATAACCGTGAGGTTCGATAGCCCAAGGAAGTCTATCTTAAGTAGGCCTAGTTCCTCAATTGGGCCCATTGAATATTGGGTTGCTACAACGCCCTTTTGGGCCATTTCCAGTGGCGCGAACTTCACAATATCATCGGGTGCAATAACGACACCGGCGGCGTGAACGCCATGGCTGCGAATCGTACCTTCCAGCTGTACAGCTAAGTCAAAGATGGCTCTGGCGGTTGGATTATTATCATACTCATTCTTAAGATCAAGATCCTCCTTGAGAGATTTGGATAAGGGAATATGTCGGCCTTGAATTGGCGGAGGTATCATTTTAGCCAAATGGTCAGCTTCAGAATATGGTACCTGCAGCACTCTTGCGACATCACGAATGGCATTCCTAGCGGCCATTCGGCCAAATGTGACTATATTGGCAACCCTTTCGGTACCATATTTCTGGATACAGTATTCTATGACTTCGTCTCTACGAGTATCCTGGATATCAACATCAATATCAGGCATGCTGATTCGATCTGGGTTTAGAAATCGTTCGAACAGTAAATCATAGGTCAGCGGGTCGAGTTCGGTTATCTTCAGGGCGTAGGCAATAATCGATCCGGCTGCACTTCCACGACCGGGCCCAAAGACAATTCCCTGGGATTTACCCCACACGATGAAGTCGGCAATTATTAGGAAATAGCCGTTAAACCCCATCTGGTCAATGATCCCGAGTTCGTACTTGGCGCGCTCGGCGACTTCCTTGGGTAGTTGTTTCTGAATTTCGTTAATTGATAAAGCCTGTAAGTCACTGTCACTTAGTTTAAGATAACGCTGCACCAAACCGGCGTAGACATTCTTGGTTAGAAATGATTTCTCGGATTCTCCTTTTGGTACTGGGAACTTGGGAATTAGGATGTTGCCAAGGTCAATTGTGACGTTACAGCGCGCAGCAATGTCCCTGGTGTTGGTAATATAATCAGGGTGATCAGTCCCCCACCTTTCAATAATGTCCTCGGCCTTGGAAACATGTAACTCAAAGTTTGCCAGTGACATGCGATCCTTATCCTTTATGAAGGATCCTGTCTGAACGCATAGTAATATCTCGTGTGCCTCACGATCTTCGTGATGCAAATAATGCGCATCATTGGTTACTACGCAGGGGATGTCCAGCTCTTTAGATAGGGTGATTAGTAATTCGTTGACTTTAATCTGGTCATCCCAAGCGGCTGGGTGTTTTTCGTGGCCGTGGTCAAGAAGCTCAATATAATACCTGTCTCCGAAAACAGATTTGTACCATGAAGCTATCTCTATTGCCTTGTCGTATTGATCCTGGCGGAGACTATCTCCAACCTCGCCGCCAATACAACCACTCAGGACAATTAAACCTTCGTTATATGTGCTCAGTAATTCATGATCTATGCGGGGCCGATAATACATACCTTCAAGGTTAGCAATTGTCGATAGCTTCATTAGGTTCTGATAGCCGGCGTTATTCATGGCCAGAACGGTTAAGTGGTAATTGCGCTTGTCATAAGCCACGTCCTTATCGGTGTGCAGCCGGGCTGCGATATATGTCTCAATCCCAATGATTGGTTTAATTTCGTGTTTTAGGGACTCCTCATAGAACTCAATAGCTCCGCTCATGGTCCCATGGTCAGTGATGGCTACGGCTTTCATGCCGGAATCTTGGATATAGCGAAGCAGGGCAGGAACTTTCGTCATACCATCAAGTAGGCTGTACTGTGTATGATTGTGAAGATGCACGAAATCACTCGGCTCTAAAACATTCGTTTTAGCTGGCATTCATTTCCCTCTCTCCTACTAATGTTAACTACCATTATAGACGAGTCGGCAGACCTCTGCCACATTCTTCTACTGGGTATTTAAGATAATAATTACTTTTTCAAATAGGTCTTAAGATTGGCAAGAGCTTTTTGGGCCTCTGCTAGGGCTTTCTGGAGATTCTTATCCTGTGGTTCACCCTCATGGACAGCACTCAATATCTCTCGAGCTTTCTGTTGAACATCAACAGCAACGTCGATAGCCTTTTGTAAATCGTTTTTGGCATCACCCTTCAATTTCTTGACCTGATCTTTGGCTTTGGTGATTACGTCGGTCAACATAGAATATAATTTCTTAAGTTCCTTCTCTGCTGAGGCAATGCCTTTTTCGGCGGTGTCTTTAATGTCTTTCCTGGTTTCTTTACCGCTTTTTGGGGCTGTCAATATTCCCGCTAGATAGCCAATTGCAGCTGCAAAAACGGTGCCGATGGCAATTTTCTTTGATGTATTCTTCATGGTACTCTTAGCCTTTCTTGTGTCGTTTAATAAAACCTGTAACAGTGCCTAGGAATCTGCCCAGAGCGAGTGGGCCGGTAGATTTTGCAAAAAACTCACCAACTGCTTCAGCTGAATCGGCAATCCTCTCAGCCGTTTCCGCTAAGCGTTTCATCCTATTTAGTACGCTAATTAATTTGATTACTGCTACTATCGAGGTAATCAGAAAGATTACCAGAACAATTGACAGAACTATTAGCAAATAGCCAGATGTATTATTTAGTTCATTCATAGTATCTATTCTAGCAGTAAGACGCCATCGGTACCAGCAGGCTATTTAGTAAGATCGATGGTTTTAAGAAAATCTCGGAAGTCCTTGCCCAGCTCATCATGCTCCAGGGCAAATTGGACTACGGTTTTAAGATATTCCAACTTGTTACCAGTGTCGTGATACATACCGTTTGTTATCTCACAACCAACAAATTTGTGACCATCATCCATCATCCTCTGCATAATCGGCTGAACCCAGAATTCTCCAACTTCATTAAGTACGGCGTTAGTATTTTCTATATATTCAAATATCTCTGGGAGCAACAGATACCCGCTAACGCTGGCAAGGTCGTTTGGCTGGTGATTTTTCCCGGGTTTTTCGATAATGTGATCGACGCTAATTAAATTGTCCTTCAGGGGCTCTCCTCCAACAAATCCATAACGAAAATAGTCCTCTTCGGATTCAACTCTCCTACAGGCAAAAACCGAAGCTTCGTGTTCGTTGTATGCCTCTATTAGTTGTCTGGTGCGACCTGGACTAGCAGTAAAGACTTCATCAGCATAGGTATAGATAAACGGTTCGTTGCCAATCAAATGTGCGGCATTTCTGATCGGTGTGGCGTTACCATAGGGGCCCTTTTGGCGAACATAAACAAAGTTAGCAAGATTTGCTATGGCCTCAATTTCTCTGAGTAGTGGCTCTTTCTTTTTCCCGCCCATTCGTAAATTGACGAGAAGGTCTTCACTTGGGATGTCAAAATGATCTTCGATGGATCGTTTGCTATAGCCAGTAACTATGATTATGTCTTTGATACCGGCTTCAACTAACTCTTCAACTACATATTGAATAATGGGCTTATCAATGAGTGGCAGCATCTCTTTTGGCATCGCCTTAGTTTGAGGCAAGAAACGCGTGCCAAATCCGGCAGCGGCGATAACGGCTTTAGTTACTGGTTTAGTAGGCATTGCCCTATGATATCACAAGCCAAGCTCTTGTTTAATGAGATCCTGTGCCAGCCCGGGGTTCGCCTTTCCCTTAGACAATTTCATTACTTGACCAACCAGAAAACCAATTACTTTGGTCTCACCAGCTTTGAGTTCTTCAACGGCCTTAGGGTTATCGGCTATGACTGATTTTACAAAGTTAGTAATCTCGTTCGAGTCAGATATCTGGATATAGCCTTTGCCTTCGGCGAAAGCCTTAATATCTTCAGGCGTGTCAGTAGCTGCCAAAAGATCGCCAAGAAGAGATTTGGCGGCCGTAGAACTCAGCTGTTTGGCTTGAAGTAAATCATCCAACTCATTATAGATTCGGGCTCGTTGTTCACCTGATATCTCTGGCAAGTTACCTTCTCGCCGAAGCGGGATTTCCGTATTAATCATCATATTAGCGGTGCCAATTACTTGATCTTTATTTTGCAGATCATTTTTCAATAGTGATAGGTAGCTAATGCTAGTATGATCAACCTCGGCTTCAATTAGACTCTCAATCTGATCAAAGGTTAGCCCGAGAGGCTCGAGCAAATCGCGCCACTGGCCTGGCATTAAAGGCATCTCTTGTTTCACGCTGTCTATATATTCAGGACTTAGAGTGACTGGCGGAAGATCTGGGTCTGGCATATAGCGGTAGTCGTGAGCTTCTTCTTTACCACGCTGGCTCAGGGTCTTTTGCTTAGCCTCGCCCCAACCCCTTGTCTCCTGGGCGATAGTGTTACCCTTCTCCAAAAGTTCGATTTGTCTATTTATTTCATATTCGGCGGCTTTTTCTACGGATCTAAAGGAATTTAAATTTTTTGTCTCGGTACGAGTTCCAAGCTCGTCTGTTTGAGATACGCTGACGTTAACATCAAAGCGCATATTGCCATAATAAAGATTAGCTTCAGACACATCGGCGTACTTCATCAGCAAATATAATTCCTGAACATAGGCTTTGGCCTCTTCCGGAGAGTGCATATCCGGTTCGCTAACAATTTCGAGTAGTGGGGTTCCGGCTCGGTTTAAATCGACCAACGTGTAATCTTTTCCCGGCGGGTGAATGCTCTTGCCAGCATCTGCCTCCAGGTGAGCCCTGGTTACGCCTATGACTAGTTTTTCTCCACCGACTTCTATAGCTACGCCACCTCCAACCACTATTGGCAGATCAAACTGGGTGATTTGATATCCCATAGGTAGATCCGGGTAGAAATAGTGTTTTCTATCAAACTTCGAGAAAAGCTGGGGCTGCGTGCCCAGCGCAAAAGCCGCGCGAGAGGCTAAATGAATAGCTTCTTTGTTGACTACAGGTAAAGCACCCGGCAATCCAAAATCAATATGATTTACTAGTGTGTTGGGGCTAGCCACTTTAGCATCGTTATCAGCACCCGAAAAAAGCTTACTCTTGGTTTTAAGCTGAACATGGCATTCAATACCAATAGTTACTTTGTACTTATTGCGCACATCAGAGCTTACCATCTAGAGTGCTTTCAGATCCTTTAAGGCTTGTCTGATACCAGTTAAGGCATTCTTGACATCACTCTTGCGCAACTTAATGTCTTGCTCGTGCACGAGCTTATTGCGCAACTTATGGCCAAACCATGCACCATCATTGTCAGTTAGCGAGTGTTGAGCAGCCACCAGACGTTCGCCGGTTGTCTTGCCCTTGAACCGGCGTTTCTTCAAAGCTTCATCAAGCAATTTGTCGGCGTCAATAATGGCCAGTGGCCAAGTACTCTTATTCGGAAGAAGCTGTTGGAGTTTATCCCAGTTTTTCTTGTAATGTGTTTTATTGAGTTTGCGGGGCTTCTTCTGTAAAAGTCCAAAAAGTCCAATAATTACTACCAGCACAGATATGATGATAATAATTTTTATATTGCTGGTCATTTACTTAACTCCTCAGTTTGTTTAGCTAGAGCCAGTAATTGGCGATCCGAATGTTGTTTGCCCATTAATTGTAACCCAACCGGCAGACCATTTACACTACCAATAGGTAAACTAATTGCCGGAATGCCAACCAGGTTTGCCGCGACTGTCATAATATCAGTCAAATAGTCTAACATAGGTTCATTGTGGTGTGAGCCAATTTCAAATGCTGTATTTGGCGTTACCGGGCCAATAAGAAAGTCAACAGTTTTAAAAGCCTCATTAAACTCATTTATCAGCTTGGTTCTAACTGTTTGAGCAGTTTTATAATAAGCGTCGTAATAACCGCTGCTGAGTACATGAGTACCAATAATAATGCGACGCTTGTTTTCAGCCCCAAAACCCTGACCGCGAGATTTAATATAGTTTTCCTCTACGGTTTTCGCCGACTTGTCGGTATGGCCATAGCGGACGCCATCATAGCGGCTGAGGTTACTGCTTACTTCAGCAGGGCAAATAATATAATAAACAGCCAAAGACAGAGGCAATGACGGTAGGGATATTTCAATGATCTCAGCCCCGGAATTACGTAGCTTGGCTATAGATACCTCAATCTGATTCTTGACACCATCATCAAGTCCCTCGCCCATATATTCTTTAATAACTCCTATTTTCAGATTTTTGGCTGGGGCCAAAATAGTGTATGACTCCGGGTCGCGGTCGATAGTCGTGCTATCTAATTCATCGCGACCAGCAAGGACATCAAGTATCAGAGCGGTATCTTCCACGGTTCGAGCTAGGGGGCCAATTACGTCGAGACTACTAGCCATGGCAACAACGCCTGAGCGCGATACCAAACCATAGGTTGGCTTGTAGCCAACGCAGCCACAGAAACTAGCCGGCAACCTTATGGAACCGCCAGTATCGCTTCCTAGAGCGAATGGGGCCATATCCAAGACCACGGCCGCGGCTGATCCGCCAGAACTACCACCAGCAACTCGAGTCTTGTCGTAGGGATTGTGGGTTACGCCAAAATCACTGTTTTCGGTTGACGACCCATGTGCAAATGCATCAAGATTGGCTTTGGCTACACAGATTGCCCCCTCCGCTTCAAGCTTTTCTATGGCAGTGGCTTGGTAGGGCGCAACAAAGCCCTTCAGCATGTTACTGCCAGCCGTTGTCTCGGCGCCAAAAGCTAAAAAATTATCCTTAGCGATAAAAGGCACACCTACTAGTCGACCTTTTTTCTCGCCACTATCTATTTGCTGGGCACGCTGCAAAGCCCGGTCTTTTGTAGTTGATATTATGGCGTTGTATTCATTCTTATCTTCGATCGTTTTTAGAGCCATGTTTACTAGATCAACCGCTTTTAGTTCACCACTACGGACCTTCTCGGCGATCTCCTCGATCGGTAACCACTGGCTCACAGTACTCGCCTAACCTTAATCTGATTATCTTCAACTTCTGGAACGTTCTCGAGCAGTACTATCGGATCATAGCCATAGCTTTTAATCTCATCGTCACGCTGAACATTAAGTAGGCCGGTAACTTGAGAAGTGGGCTCCAAGCCAGTCACGTCGACCCCTTGTAGCTGTTCCACATAATCTAGAATTTTGCTAAGTTCAACACTAAAGTGCGTTATCTCCTCATCACTTAGATCTAGCCTAGCCAGTGAAGCCAAACGAATAATATCATCACGTGTAAGTTGCGCCATTTCAACCTAGTATATCAGAGTGATATTTATTATGTCTTCTGCTAATTTTATAATTTTGCCTTGATGTCGCCGATAATATCCCTAAGCTCGGCGGCAGTTTCAAATTGCAGGTTGGCAGAAGCAAGCTCCATCTGAGCTGTTAAGTCTTTAATTAGAGAGCCGTATTCATCTTTCGGGATTTTCTTTAGATCAAGCTTGGCGCGCTTGGCCTCTTCAGGTAAGTCCGGGCGAAGCCCCTTGGAAACCTTGGACGTAATCCCTGTTGGCGTAATATTGTGCGTTTCGTTATATGACTGCTGGATAGCTCGACGACGGGTAGTCTCATCCATGGTTCGCTGCATACTACCCGTCATGTGATCGGCGTACATTATCACGCGACCGTTGATGTGACGAGCAGAACGTCCGACAGTCTGAGTTAAGGCCTGCTCACTTCTAAGGAAACCTTCTTTGTCGGCATCTAGTATGGCTACTAGAGAAACTTCCGGTAAATCCAGACCTTCTCGCAGGAGGTTAATTCCAACCAGTACATCATAAACGCCTAGTCGCAAATCTCTTAAGATGTCAGTACGGTCGAGCGTTTCAACATCACTGTGCAAATAGGCTACTTTTATACCAAGTTCTTTCAGGTATTCGGCCAGATCCTCGGACATTCTTTTGGTCAAAGTAGTCACGAGAACCCTCTGATGTTTTTTGACATTATCACGTATCTCAGCAATCAAATCGTCTACCTGCCCTTCTATGGGCCGTACCTCAATGACGGGGTCAATTAGTCCGGTTGGACGAATAACTTGCTGGATGGGCTGGCCGCTACGGCTAAGCTCATACTCAGCCGGCGTAGCACTAACATAAATAACCTGGTTGACGTGTTGCTCAAACTCGGTAAATGTCAGGGGCCGGTTATCTAGGGCCGAGGGCAAACGAAATCCATAATCAACCAGTACCTCCTTACGGGCTCGATCGCCGTTATACATACCTCTGACCTGGGGGATGGTCATGTGGCTCTCGTCAATCAGTAGCAGGTAGTCATCTGGGAAATAATCCATGAGAGTAGCAGGCTGATCGCCGGGTTCGCGGTTGGTCAGATAACGACTATAGTTTTCAATTCCTTTGACGAAGCCGGTTTCCTCAAGCATTTCTAAATCGAAACGTGTCCGCTGCTCTAGGCGTTGAGCCTCGAGCAGTTTAGATTCTTTTTTGAAGTAAGCCAACCTTTGGTCAAGCTCTGTAGCAATTTTTCCAAGGGCAGCCTTTAGCTTATTGGCTGGGGTGACGTAGTGACTGCCAGGAAAAATCGTTAATAACTGTGGCTTGGCCAGGATTTCACCTGTTAATGGGTCAATTTGTAATATTCTCTCGATCGTATCACCAAAAAATTCAATTCGGTAGGCTATTTCTTCGCCAGCCGGGTAGACATCAACAACATCACCTCGAACGCGGAATGTGCTACGGTGAAAATCAATATCGTTACGCTGATACTGAATATCCGTCAGTTGCCTAAGCAACTTGTCCCTTAAACGTCGCTCACCAACTTTCAATTTAATACTAAGATCAGCATAGTCTTCGACTGAGCCTATTCCATATATACAACTGACGCTGGCAATAATGATGACATCTTTACGACTCAGCAAGGAATCTGTGGCAGCATGTCGCAAACGATCGATCTCTTCGTTAATCTGAGAGTCTTTCTCAATATAGGTGTCACTACGAGGCATATAAGCTTCTGGCTGATAGTAGTCGAAGTAACTAACAAAGTAGTGAACGGCGTTTTCCGGGAAAAAGGCTTTGAATTCGGCATAGAGTTGGGCTGCCAGAGTTTTGTTGTGACAAAGCACCAGCGTCGGCCTTTGAACATTCTGAATAACATTGGCCATGGTAAATGTTTTACCGCTGCCGGTAACCCCAAGAAGCGTCTGATGAACGGCACCCTTATTAAGCCCCTCGGTTAGTAGCCTAATCGCTTCGGGCTGGTCACCTGTTGGCTGAAAGTCACTGGTTATTTTGAATTTACTCACTAATATAGTGTAGCAAGCTTTGCTTATCTAGGGGATAATCATAATCTAATTAGCCGGCGTGAGGGGGTTGATTGTCTAATCTCAGAAACCAATTTTCGTCTCTGTTCATTAGCTGTTCGTGAATGTCTCTGTACTTGTCATCAATCATATCTATAATCTTATCGACTAGCTTTTGAGGATCTGTATCATAAACAACTAAGTCGCGGTGCGGCGGTTCCAAGATAGCCATCAAGTTAGGGATTACGTCGGCCGTTCCGCCGCTGCCGATCAAAATACCGCAAGGCTTTCCGGCTTCTAGGGCGCTGGTAAATTCGTGTAGGCTGCCAAAGCGTCCACCAATAGTTATGACAGCATCACTTGACTGAACAAGATAGAGATCCCTGCCAACATAGTGCAAGCCAGTAAAATTTACAAAATCGTAACAATCATATGGCAAACGGTACTTCCTCAGATGCTCTCTAAGACTAGCGGCTGGGCTAAAACCAACACTAGTGCCTCCAGCTACTTTATTAGCGTGTGCTGCATAGTATGGCAAACCTACGGTCGCTCCAGTAGTTAATATCTGTCCTGACTTGGCGATAATAGTTCCCAACTCTTCTGCAAGCCTATATGATTGTTTAACAGTAACCCCTGCCGCCGCTCCAGACACACAGATGCTATAGCGAAGTGGTCGACTCTTTAGCTGCGGGCTCATGCTGTAACCATTTCCGTAACCGGACTAAGCTCCCTGGGTTGTTGAGCCAAGCCTTCGCCAAGTTGCCCAAGCACGTCTTCTAGGTTACGAGGATTAAGATATTTGATTAAGATCTCATTCCAGACTCTATCCTGAACAAATTTTAATATTGAATCCTTGAAATCCAAACGATTGGTTGCATTTAGCGCAACATCAAGCATGTTTAGGGATACCGTGTTGGTGTCACTGACTAATGCCAGCTTGGCAGTATCAACCCAAAATTCTAAAGATGGAATTTTTTCAGCTAGAATTTTTTCAGCATTAACCAGTTGCAAATCTTCTGGCTGAACATGAGGATCAAAAACTTCTGGCAACTCCGAAGCCTGCTGTCGGCTGTAGTAATTATGGATAGTCTTCCATGACAAAGGTTGGCCGGCTAACTGGGCAATAGCATTTACTTTGCCGTAGGCTGATGTATATAGAATGTTACCAAAGTCCGGCCTGACTTGCTGTAGCTTTATAAAACTACTATTACAACGGATGTCATTGACCTGTGATAATAAAAGAAGCGTGCTGGTAATTGCCAGGTTCGGGACTAAATCAGTTATCGGCATAATAATTATCGAACCGAATTCTGGCAGTAAAAGAGTTGTATTCTTATAACGCTGAGCAAATTCACTGGCAATTGCCTCCCACTTACGACTTTGAGGGTAGTAGATGGCGATTGATCGTTGCTCAAAATTAGTCGGGTGTAATTTTTTATATTGTTCATAGAAAAGCTGTTGCCAATGTGTTGATTCATACATTAGAGCCGCTGCTAAAAGTTGAGGCACTGGTTCGTGCTTGATCATCGACTCGATAGAGCGGTAGCCAAGTTCCTTCATTACTTTCTTGGGAGGCAGACCTTTTAAGAGAGTTTTGCCGACACTGAGTTTAATAGCAAAACATTCCCTAGGGATATCCAGATCCTGGGCGAACTTTAGTGTGGCCGCCAGAATTTCTGGAGTTGAGGAATCTGCACTAAGACCAAGTAACTCGCGAAAACGACTTTCGTCGCCTGTTAATCTTTGTCGTAAGACAGCATAAAGTTCTTCGGCTGTGGTATCAGTAGGATCCAATCCAAGATCACGAATCTTTTCGTTAACTTGTTGCATAATCTCGGCGCTCAAACGGATGTCACTATTGGACCCGCCACTGGCATGTTCCAGCTCCCTAAGGCCGAGACGAAACTCCGGTTCCTGGGCACTAAGTAACTTCGATAACATTCGTGTCATATCTCACCCTTTTTGCTGTTTGAGAAAATGTAGATTTTGTACATATATTTATCCACGTAACCCTTACATTTAAGGTTAACATAAGCAACTTTAAACTGCTACCGCTAATTACTTAAAAACGCTCTGGCTTATAGCCAGCCGGTGCATTTCTCAGTAGGTTCTGGATATCAGCTTCGTTGAGTAACCCTGCTTGCGCACCAATCTTTTGGCAAACGCTCATAGAGTTAATTGGCGCTAGTTGCAAAGCACCTTCAATGCTATTGCCTTTGGCAATCTCAGCGATAAAGGTAGATGCAAAAGCATCACCCGCTCCGGTTCTATCGTAAGGTGGTTTAGGATCTGGGTACAAGGGCATCTTGAATCTATTTTCGCCATCAGAAGCATAGGCCCCAGCTGGACCGTCGGTGACTACCACGATTTTTGGACCTAGGTCATGCAATCGATTTAATAGATCATGAACGTCTTCGTGATTACCGCCACCTACTTGTACTGCTTCTTCTCGGTTAAGTACCAATGCTTCGCTACGTTGGTATATTCGCTTCAGTCGCTCGGCTCCAGCTTCGATCTGGAAAGTCCCCGGCTGAAAAGCTAATTTAACGCCCGGGTTGGCGTCAAGCCAATCGCTGACCTGGTCATGATATGGAATAGCGTGTTCACTAATCGAGCTAAAGTATAGCCAACGCGGAATTTCGCTTGGGCTAAAGCTAGGCCAGTGATAATCATAGGCTTCGTGCTTGATCAAAATTGTTCGCTCATCCTTATACCAAAGGACATAATGGTAGTTACTCTTCTTATCCGGGTTGATCCGTACGAAACGGTGGTCAACTTTTTCCTTGGACAGTGTTGAGATCATATCTCTACCGTGTTGGTCACCACCAACATTGGTTACGAAGGCCGTTTTTAGACCAAGTCGAGCGCAAGCCACTGCGGCGTTAGCGGCGTTACCTACGGCTTCAATAACCTCAGCAAACTCAAATGGCAGTTTAGTGCCATATTGCATAGCCAGCCATTTGCCCTGCTCGTTCTCGTAAGTATGGGCTTGGTCATCCAAGAGACGGATAAAAGCATCAGTAACAATATCACCTACCGATATAATATCGATCTGTGAATCATTTTTAGCTTTATCGGATTCTTGGCTAGATTCTACAGCCGGCAATGCTTGATGTTGATCAGCTAGAGGCCAATGTTCTTCGTTTTGATTTTGTCCACCGTTATCGTCCATGCTTATGTTTATCTTCCCATACTTGCTAGACAAAAATCAACCTTTGCAGGCCTTATTTTCCGAATTAAAATTAACTATCTTACTTTCAACCACAGCCTGTACGGCAGGAACGACGTCATTATTAATAAGCTTGGCCACAGAAAATTCGTCAGGATTGTCCTTGAGAGATTTCTCTAGGGTTGTTCTATAGGTATAGCGCATGTCTGAATTAATATTTATCTTGGTAACTCCGATTTTAACGGCATCTACAAAGTAGTGCCCGGGGGTATCACTGCCACCATGCAAAGATATATTGCAGTCGATGGTATCGCGAATTTTCTGCAGGAGTTCCAGATCAAGTATCTTGGGTACAGGATACTTCCCATGAAGGTTCCCAATTTGAACAGCTAGGGTGTCTACTCCGGTTTTGTTCACGAAATCCAAAGCCTCTTCCGGTTTGGTCTTAAACTTATCAACTTCTTCGTAGTCTATCCTCTCGGTGTGAAAATTTGATGACCCACTAAAGTATCGTTCTTCGGCTTCAACAAGGGCGCCAGTTATTTTGGCATATTCTACGACCTGGCGAGTCTGGTCGATTATCTCATCCATAGTGGCATCATGATCGGCCTGAGAAATATCTATGTGAATAAACTCGAATCCGGCATCGATGCCTCTTTTAGCAGCTTCCACAGATGGTGAATGATCAAGATTAACATAAATCTCGATGTTATATTCCGCCTTAAAGTTGTCAACCATGTCTCTGACATTGTTCAGACCAATCTCGTCAACCTCGCCCTGACTGACTTCAACCAATACTGGTGCGTTCTTGGCTTTTGCAGCAAGTGCTACGGCCCGAAGAGTTGGTTCGTCATCGAGATTGAAAGCACCAAAGGCAAAATGCTCGTGTCTGGCTTTTGCCATTCGCTCACGAGCCTGGCTGCAATTATGCCTAATTTGATCTAGTGTCAGCGGCATGTTATCCCCTTTGTTTTTTAGTTACTAATTGATGGGCAGCCGTCGCAATATGGGAGCTATCCAGCCCAAAATGTTTCAGTAATTCGCCTGGTGAGCCAGACTCACCGAAGTGATCGCGCATCCCAATTCGTCTAAGTGGCACGGGTAATTGTTCGCCAAGTAACTCAGCAATTGCCCCGCCCAAACCACCGTTTATCTGCCCTTCTTCTGCGGTTACTACTAGGCCAGTTTTGGCCACACTAGCTAGAATCGTCTTCTCGTCAAGTGGTTTAATGGTAGCGACGTGCACAACTTCAGCGTGTATACCATATGGCTCCAAGCGAATTGCCGCAATAAGAGCCTGGTAAGTCATTGTGCCAGTAGCTATGAGTGTAATATCCGAGCCTTCTCGGAATACCTGAGCTTGACCTATTACAAAAGGGGTTTCAGCAGTAGTTACAATCGGCGTCGCCTCTCGGGCCAGTCGCATATAGTTGGGCCGACTATCCGCTGCCATGGCTATAGTGGCTTTTTCTGCCTCCACCGAATCGCAAGGGGCTATCACCACCATATTAGGCATAACGCGCATCAAAGCAATGTCTTCTAGCATTTGGTGAGTCGCTCCATCAGGGCCAACACTGACCCCAGCATGAGAGCCAATTATCTTAACAGGTCGATCATTGATTGCAATAGTAGTACGAATTTGTTCCCAGTTTCTGCCCGGGTTAAAAGCGGCGTAACTGCTAACAAAAGGTATTCTAGCCATGGCTGCAAGTCCAGCGCCAACAGTTACTAGATTTTGTTCCGCGACACCTATATCAAAAAATCTATCTGGATAAGCTGATTTGAACAAACTCATCTGTGTTGAATCAGTTAAATCGGCGCAAACAGCAACTACATTCGGGAACATTTCGCCACACTTCAGTAAGCCGGCGCCGAAGCCTTTGCGGATTGGTTCCTGGGCAATGTTGGGATCATGTATATTGGGTACTAAGTAAGCAGTCATCTAGTCGGCCTCACTTTTAATTTTTCCGCGAAGAGTACGTAGTTCTTTTAGTGCTGCCTTAGCTTGTTCGTGATTTGGCGGCATACCGTGCCAATGAAAATCATATTCCATAAAGTCGACACCTTTTCCCGGGATGGTATGCGCCAGGATCATTACTGGTTTTTCAACGATTGCCTTAGCCAGTGCATAAGCATCAATTATGGCTGGGATATCATTCCCATCAACTTCGATAACATGCCAACCGAATGCTTCCCATTTGGCTCGTAGATTTTCCAGTGGCATGACAGTCTCAGTCGGGCCATCGATCTGAATATTATTACGGTCAGTTAACGCAATAATGTTGCTAAGCCGATATTTGCTAGCCAGCATCGCTGCCTCCCAAACATTGCCCTCATCTTGCTCGCCGTCACCCATAACAACATAAACTCGCCGCTGGGCATTCTTATCAAGCTTTAACGCAAGAGCCATACCGCAAGCCTGACTCAAGCCGGAACCCAAAGGCCCGGAAGTTGTCTCAAGGCCTGGAAGCCTTAGCCGTTCGGGGTGACCTTGCAGTCGGCTACCCAATTGCCGTAGTGTTAACAGTTCTTCTTTGGGGAAATATCCAGCTTCAGCCATAGCGGCGTATCTGACTGGCACGCAATGGCCATTGCTCAAAACTAATATATCCCTATCGGCCCAGTCGGGATGCTCGGGATCATGGTTAAGTACAGAAAAATAAAGAGCCGTGAATACGTCAGCTAATCCAAGCGGCCCAGCACTATGGCCACTACCGGCGTGTTCGAGCATTCTAATAATATCTTGTCGGATATCATCAGCTTTAAGTAGCATCTGTTGATGATCAAGTCTTGGTTCAGGCATTATTTGGTTCCTCGATAATATTCCTTAAAGCCCAGTACTGTGCCGCAGGGTCTTGAGCGCTTTGGATAAAACCACCAACGTTTATTACGTCTACGCCGGCTTCGGCTAACTGGCGAACATTGGAAAGATTAACGCCGCCGTCCCAGCCAATCTCTATCGACGGTTTCAAAGATTTGATAGCTGATACTTTAGCAAGCAAAGATAAGTTGGCCTGAGAACCACCCTGGTAGCCAAGGTTTCCTGAAAATATTAGGATGTGATCTATGTCAGTTATAGCTGACTTTACGTCCAAAACGTCCGTCCCTGGTAATATCGCCAGGCCTACTTCTATGCCATGGCTTTTAACAATATCTACTAAATCGATAAATTTACCGTCTGCTTCGGCATGAACAATTATGAGCTGTGGGTGAAGCGCGATAACACTGTCTAATACGTCCAGTGGCTTTTGGTACATTATGTGAAGATCGGCAATCATGCCACCCGGCCACCAAATATCATTAATGTCTATCAGCTTGTTTGGCGTAAAAACTCCATCGGCTAAATCAATATGTACCCTTTTAGTAAATGGGGTGATTCTACTCATCTGCGACCTATATTCGTCAATATTAGAAGCAGTAATAGTTGGGCAAATATCGATGTTCGTCATTTTACCAATTCATCCATTTCTTTGATTCGTCTTTTAAAACGGCTGGCTCCGGCAAAAGGAGTGCTTAGCCAAGCATGAACAACAGCGTTGGCTCTCTCGGATTTCAATATATTCGCTGGTAAACACAGCACATTAGCATCATCATCATTGCGTGATTCATAGGCTGAATTAACATCCCAAACTAAGCTAGCCCGGATACCAGGGAAGCGATTGGCAGCCATGCACATTCCCTGCCCGCTACCACAGATCAGGATCGCCCTTGACTCCGAATCATCGCTACTCAGTAGGGCTTTAATCGTTTTGGCAGCAAATTGAGGAAAATCATCATCGGTCAGCAATTTTCTGTCTCCTTCATCAACAACTTCATAACCCGAGCGAGTAAGCATATTAATTAACTCGTTCTTCAGGGTAAAGCCATTGTGGTCGGCACCAATGTAGATTTTCATAGATTATTGGTCGTGTTCGTTCTGATCCGCCTGATTACGATGCAACAAACGTCCTGTATCGGCAACCACTTCAACTAGTCGGTTGGAGTAACCCCATTCGTTGTCATACCAAGCTACTACTTTAAGCATATTACCAGCAACAACTGCCGTTAATTTTAAATCAACTATCGCTGAGTGGCTATTGCCAATGAAGTCACTGCTAACCAGTTCTTCTTCTGTGAATGTCAAAATTCCTTGATAGAATGGCTCAGCAGCAGCTTTCTTGAAAGCTTCATTGACTTCCTCGACTGTCACATCCCTTTTAGTAATTATCACAAAGTCACTTAGTGATACTACTGGAGTCGGTACGCGGATACTAAGACCACCAAATATTCCCTCAAGTGCCGGTAAGGCCTGAGCAGCGGCTATAGAGGCACCGGTTGTGGTCGGTACGATATTCTCAGCGGCGTTACGCGCTTCACGAAGATCTTTAGCTGGGGCATCCTGTAGCTTCTGGCTGGCTGTATAACTATGGATAGTCGTCATCATGGCCTTTTCGATACCAAAGGCCGTCTCAATGACATCAGCAACCGGAGTAATACAATTTGTGGTACAGCTAGCATTACTAATAATGTCACTGGCACCTTCTAGTTTATCCTCGTTGACGCCAAGGACTATGGTTGTGGCTCCTTCGCCTTTGGTAGGAGCGCTAATGACCACTTTCTTAGCCCCGGCCGTGACGTGGGCCCTAGCTAGTTCTGGTTTCACGAAGAAACCGGTTGATTCTATAACCACATCAATACCCAAATCACCCCAAGGTAGGTTGGCGGGATCTTTTTCTGCTAATACTTTAACTGGCACATTATTGACAATGATATTAGTGTCATCAAAACCAACATCGTAGTGATAGGTACCATAATTACTATCGTGTTTCAGAAGATGTGCTAAGGTTTTTGTATCTGTTAAATCGTTGATTGCTACTATCTCTAAATCGTCTCTTTCGAAGGCTACTTTAAAGGCATTTCGCCCAATTCGCCCAAATCCATTGATTGCCACCCTAGTTTTCATAATAAGAAGTTATCCCTTCCGCTGTTGATATTAGTATTTTACCTTTATTATTGTAGAAGCATAAGGATAATGATGCAACTATATCGCGGCGTCTTGAATAAAAGTAGATTAGAGAATTTGGTTATCTTGAATGTAGCGAAAGGCGCGAGCATAAAAGGGAATATAATCTTTTTCAATTTCGGACAGTTCATCAACTGGCCGCCACTGAAATTGATCATGCTCAAAACTTAAACTTATAGGAGGCTTGGAAGAGGGTAATTTAACAATATAGAGCATACGAACATAGTTATCGTGCCAGAAATCGGTTCCGGCATAAACCAGTTCAATACTACTGGGATCGATTACCAAACCAGTTTCTTCCAATATCTCTCTAATGACAGCTGCCCCTGGTTCTTCATGTGGCTCAATCTCACCACCTGGTAAATCGGGTTGGCCAGCCAGTGTTGGGTGCGTCTGACTACGCCGCAGAACTAACATCTGTTTATCCGCATCCAAAACTACAGCCTTAGCAATGCCTAGAGTACTAACCACGAGGTTATGCTCCTGCAGTATATCTGTCGATGCAGTCTTTGATAACGTTTTTGGCGTCATCAATTCCACCCCAGCCGAGAACCTTAGTGGTGCCTGGTTTCTTGAGATCCTTATAGTGAGCAAAGTGCTCTTCAATTTTCTGCTGCCACCTCTTCCCTAGATCATCCAAGGAATTAACGCTATCGCCGGAATCGCGATCATCGGCCGGAACGCAGACGATCTTGTAGTCCATGTCTCCGTCGTCCTCGAAGTTAAAAACACCTACAACTTTTGCCGCTAGCCAAGTACCTGTCGGTATAGGCTGACTGCATACTACTAGTACATCAAGCTCGTCGCCATCGGCATCCAATGTCTGGGGAATAAAACCATAGTTAACTGGTTTGGGGTAGATGCTTGGCTCAACTCGGTCAAGAGTAAAACAGGCCCGATCTCGATCCCATTCAATCTTGAGTATTGAGCCCATAGGAATATCAATAACTGCATTAACTAAACCATTCTGCCAGTCACCTACTTCTAAGACTTTGTTGTAATCTGCCATGTTTTTCTCCTTCTTCTGATTTCAATTGTAGCATGTTAGAGTGTAGATAATGAAGGCAAAGCTTGACCACATTGTTCACGAGAACCGAGACAAGACAATCAGTTCATTTTGGTTTGAGACAGACCAAGCTCTCGATTATATCGCCGGGCAGTTCATTGAGATGACCATCCACCACCCAAAGACCGATGACCGCGGAGACAAACGTTGGTTTACAATTTCGTCCTCACCTACTAATGCCCCGCTCATGAGCATCACGACCAAATTTTCAGAGGAAAGCAGCTCATTTAAACAAACCTTACAAGGATTAAGGGAGGGTGATGAGGTTATAATCAGCGATCCGATGGGAGACTTCGTTCTGCCCAAAGACAAGTCCATACCTTTAATCTTTGTAGCTGGTGGCATCGGCATCACCCCCTACCACAGCATTATTAAATGGCTAAGTGATACCAAGCAAAGTCGTGACATAAATCTTATTTATGCGGCCAATAGCATCGGTGAACTAGTTTTCTTAGAACAGTTCGAGCATTACGGTCTCAGTCTTCAGCTAATATTAAATAACCCACCCGCTAATTGGGAAGGTGAAACTGGGTACCTAAGCGGACAGCGGATTATTGATCTCACTAACCCTCCCAGAGACAGTCTAATATACGCCTCTGGTCCGGAAAAGATGGTTGAATCGCTACAATCTAGTCTAGAGACCTTGGGCATGGAGAAGTACCGCCTAGTAGGAGATTTCTTCCCGGGTTATAGCACGATATAGGACGAAATTAAATCAAAGTTTTACTTATGGCCTTCTAGAAACTCTCGGATCATCAAGGCGGAAGTAGCGCCCTCGCCACTAGCACTAGCTATTTGCATCGTTGCGCCACTGCGGATATCTCCAGCGGCAAAAACGCCCTTCATTGAAGTTTGAAGATGCTCATCGGTCTTAACGAAACCTATTTTGTCCAGCTCGATGGGACTATCTGCCAGGAACTGAGAATTCGGGATTAGCCCAACGAATATGAAGACGCCATCTGTCTCAAACGTAACTTCCTTACCGTGTTGCTCGGCTAACACTTTATTGACGAGCTTATCGGGGCCTGCGACGATTTCCTTTGGCGCAGCGCCTAAGTGAATTGTTATTTTTCCGCTATCAATAAGTTTTTGAAGCTCTTCTTGAAGAACCTCGCTAGCTCTCAGTTCAGAGCGAACTAAAAGATCTATGTGCGAAGCAAATCTGGTAAGAAAGATAGCTTCTTGGACTGCGGAATTACCGCCACCTATAACAACTAGTTTTTTATCTTTATAAAAAGCGCCATCACAAGTCGCACAGTAGTGGACACCTCGGGCATAATACTCAGATTCACCCGGTATACCAATCTTCTTATAATCACTGCCGGTGGCAATCAGTACAGCCCTCGCCAGCATGTCGCCGCTGGTTGTTGCGAGTTTCTTATACTCCCCTTCGTCAGTAATTTTGGTAACTTCACCGTATTCGATAACCGCGCCAAAACGTTCTGCTTGTTTGCGTAAATTTTCGGCCAGATCTAATCCTGCAATTCCCTCAGGAAAGCCCGGGTAATTATCAACCCAGTCGGTTATGGCAGCCAGACCACCAGGCACGCCACGCTCAAATAATAGGGTCTCGATATTCTCTCTTGTCGTATAGATAGCAGCAGACAGTGCTGCTGGACCAGCACCGATCATAATCACATCGTGTTTGGGTGTATTGTTATCACTCATAATTAGACTCTAATTGTAACGCATAATCGACAAAGATTATGCTGCTAAACTTTGTTCAATAACTCTAGCTGACAGCTGGTGCTAATTTTGCTAGGTTAAAGCCAATGATCACTTCCTGAGTATCATCTTGCTTGGTAACCACGGTTACGGGGACAGTCATTGCTCCGCTAATCCTGAGAGCCTCAGCTTGTCGTTCTGGAAATTGATCAAGATTTACTTCCGTCCATGTATGACCCTTAGCTCCAAGCCACTTCTTAACCATCCCGCAGTAAGCGCAGGTGTTGGTAGTAAATATTGTGATGTTCTTGACCATGGTTCCCCCAGAGGTTTTAGTTTTGTTAATGCTTTATACTATAACAGTATAAATAGTGTTGGGTAGCTACGTCAATACCCTATATATTGTGTTTTTGTATACAATTACTCACACTGGTAACAGCGACGTTAGCTGTGGATTATTTGATAGCTACTAGGTAAACGACAAAGACTAGATTTGAATTTGCCGGTATTGCTGCACTGGGTGACTGGCTACCATAAGCCAATGATGACGGGATTACCAAACGACGGGTTCCGCCGACTTTCATGCCAACTAGACCTTGATCCCACCCACTTATAACTTTACCTGCTCCAAGTTCGAACATAAAGCCTGTCTTGGTTGTGTAGTCCTCATCGAAAACTATTCCGGTAGTTGCCAAAGTCCCGTAGTACTTCACCGTTAGACAGCCTCCGTCGGCAGCTGCTTTACCTTTGCCAACCGTCAGGTCAGTTACCTGCAAGGAGGTCACCGCGCCAGTTGGGATATATGCCGAGGCTGGAGGAGTTAGGGTGGCGGCCGCCGGTTCGCCACTCGTACAAGTACTAGAAGTAGTTGAAGCGGTTGACGAGGAAGAAGAACTGCTTGAGTTACTACTAACTGCCTGCCAGATTACCCAAAAACTAAAACCAAAAGCACTTACAAAAAATAACAATGCAACACTCAAAGCAAATGCTCTATCTCGTTTCCTGGCCATGAACTATATCCTCTCTGCGTTAAGTTTATCTTTAGCTACGGATGATAATTGATCTAGTAACAATGTTATCTCGGCATCGGTCATGGTGCGCTCATAGTTTATGGCACTGATACGAATGGTAACTTGTTTATGGTCAATATCGTCGGGGCGTTGGTAAATATCAACGAGCGTAATACCTCTTAGCACTACCCCGCCTTCAACATTGGAAAATTCATTCCAAACAAGGTCTATTATAGCCTGATATGACATATTATTGGCAACTTTAAAGCAAATATCCTGCTCGACAAATGGATACTTGGATAATTTCTGGTAGATTGGGCGACTTGGGCTAGCCCCGATTAGTTTGCCTAGATCAATTTCAAAACCGCATACAAAATCCGGCAGTTTTAAGGCCTTTTTAACACTTGGTTTGAACTCGCCAATAAAGCCAATTAAGTCACCACTAGGCAATATTACCCCGGACAGACGCGACGGCTCAAATGGCGCTACAACGTCTTTAAGATCGGGAGGTATTTCATTCGGATCGCTAATTCCCTCAACCATAGCAGAAACGCCTAGACTAAACATCAAAGTTGATAGGTATTGTTTTGCTTGGTAATAACTGGCACCCTCGTATTGGCTTTTAGCAGTTTTACTATTGGCGGCAAAAACGAAACCCAAGTGTTGAGCTTCAATAGGCACCTGGCTACTCTGTTCTATCGCCAGTTTGTTGTGCACCGGATTAAGCTCGAATAGACCGAATTCGTCGTACCCAGATTTAATGTTTGGGTGTACCTTCTCCAATAAACTTGGCAACAAACTAGTTCGATAATATTGCAAATTCGGACTCAGGGCATTAGTAATCTGGAAAGCATTCTTTTTGTCCTGTGACATTCTATCTAGCAAATCTCCGTGAACGAAACTATAGGTTAATACTTCGTTGGCTCCCAATTTACTAAGTTGGAAACGAATTTCTTGTTTAAGGCTGAGGAGAGGGTCTTTGGCTGCTGGTTTAATACTGCGAATCGGCAATGACTGAGGCAAGCTATCAAAACCACGTAGTCGCCCAACTTCCTCGATAATGTCCTCAGGAATCTCAATATCGGTTCGCCAGAAAGGCGCTACAACTATTAGGTCGTCGTTTTGGATTGTTACCTCAAACTCAACATTCATTAAAACTTGGGCAATATCGTCCGGCGAATAATTGCTGCCTAGACGCTCGTTTATAAAACCAGCACTAAGTTTAACGGTTGGGGGAGTGGGTAAATCTTTATTGTCATCAATCACGTCGCTTGCGATGTTGCCGCCGCTGGCCTGGCAGATCTCTTCGCTGACTTTCTTAAGAACGGCAAGATTTTGTCTAGGGCTCTGACCCTTAGTGAAACGGGTTACGGCTTCGGTAAAGACGCCAAGTTCCATTGAAGTTCGCCGTATGGAGTACATATTGAAGGTGGCACACTCCAGAATAATATTTTTGGTTTGATCGTCTACCTCAGTCTCAGAGCCTCCCATAACTCCACCTACGCCGATGGCCTGGCTATCGGTTGCGATCATAATGGTTTTGCTAGAGGGCTTAACTTCCTTTCCGCCCAGCAAAGTAATTTTCTCGCCGTCTTTAGGATAGCGAACACTTAGCGATGCCCCCTGACCATTAGTAAGTTGACTGACCTTGTCATAGTCATAGGCATGCAAAGGCTGCCCGGTAATGACCATATAAAGATTGGTCAGATCAACAACATTGTTTATTGGCCTAATCCCTAGCCTGCTCAAGTAAGCCTGGATCTGTACCGAGCTTGGCTTAATGGTAATATTGGCAATAGTCACGGCGGCAAAGCGGGGCACTTCTTTCGTTAAGTTATTGGTGATTTTTAATTCAAGAGGTTGGCCAGTTACGGTCAGCGAACCCGGGTCTTCCCTATACCAGTCAGGACTTTTAAAGGACTGGCCATAAATACCGGCGAGTTCTCGAGACACTCCAAGATGACCAAAACAGTCTGGACGATGCGTAAACATTTTATTCTCGATATCAATAATAAAATCATTCAACCGATATTGTTCAGAAAAATTACTGCCTTTGGCAATATCGTCATCGACTTCCAATATGCCCGTATGATCTTCGCTAAGACCTAATTCAGAGGCACTGGCCAACATACCATTACTGATTACGCCACGGATCTCGCGGGCCTCAAGTTTAAAAGGATCTTTATCCATACTGCTGGGGACTATTACCCCAGGGGGCAACCAAACAACGCTCAGTCCTTCACGAACGTTTGGGGCGCCACAAACAATTTGGACGAACCCATTTTCATCACGGTCTATGTTCTCAAACTTCCCACCATCATCTATTTTGCAAACATGGAGCTTATCGGCGCTTGGATGCTTCTCGCAGCTTACTACCTTGACCACCAGGCTATCTTGATATTTTTGGGCTAAATCGGTGACAGCATCAACAGCCCCAAGCTGAGCGGCAATTTTATCTGTTAGGCCAGAAATCGTATCGGCGTTAAATCTGCTGACATCGAAAGACGATTGGCAATTACCGACCAGCTGTAGACTAACCTTCATGAAAACTGCCTCAAGAAATCTAGTCGGCCTGACTCAGAATATCTAACGTCCTCAATATCATATTTCATCATTACTAGCCTATCTAAACCTACACCCCAAGCAAAACCGGTGTAAATGTTCGGATCAATCCCGGCCTCCTTGAGAACATTAGGATGAATCATACCGCAGCCAAGTAGCTCTATCCAACCAGTCATCGAACAGATGTTGCAACCTTTTTTTTCACAAAACGGGCAACTAAGCGCGAATTCAAAACTTGGTTCAGTGAATGGGAAATAATAAGGCTGGGTTTTGACCTCAAGTTGTTTGCCATAATACTCTTGCAAAAAAGTCTGGAGGGTAGCAATTAAATTACCGACGTTTACACCCTTAGCAACGTATATTCCTTCAATCTGGTAAAAAGTATGCTCGTGTCTAGCGTCAAGATCCTCGTTACGAAAAACTCTCCCAGGTATTACTGTGGCAATCGGTAGACCATTCTCCAGATTATCTTTGTGCATCTGCAGTATTCGATTTTGCATGGTAGAAGTTTGGGCTGGGGCAATCAGTCCCTCGGTGGTCATAAAAGTATCGTAATCATCTCGGGCTGGGTGATCTTCTGGAAAATTTAGGGACTCAAACATGTGGTAGTCATCGTCAAGTTGGCGAGATTCAACAGCTGAGAATCCCATACGATAAAAAATATCCAAAATTGTCTCGAGTTCCTTCATCAGAGGGTGAATACTGCCAAGGTTATTGCTAATAAAATGCGGTCGCTTGGACGGGGAAACATTTACATCAAATGGGGCGCTCAAATCTATTGGCAGTAGGGAGACTTGGACATCTTCACTGGCAGCAACTAGCCCCTTTAGCTCATTTTGTAAGTTGTTAACTTCCTTGCCGTAGGCTCCACGTTGCTCGGGGGGTAATAGTTTAATACCTTCAAAAAGAGCCTTTAACTCCACGGCCCTCAAAATATCTGCTTTATTACTCAGGTCGTTTAGCCGACTCTTCAGTAACTCCGCAACTTTAGCAACATCAGGGTTCTGATAATCCATTACCTGTTAGTATAACTATTTTGCTTACGAAAAGTAAGACCACTGTAGTTTAAAGTTTTACCCGAGATCATATATTGAACCTAGAGTTAGGCTGATTTGATCTACGCTGAAGTTGGTGTATTAGATTCTTTAAAGACAAATAGACTCACTACTCATCCAAGCGTAAAAACTTTGGTCTGGTATTATGTAGTTATGGCACAATTTTCATTTGATATAGCTAGCGAATATGACAAGGCGGAAATGAACAACGTTTTCGACCAGAGTCTTCGAGAGATTGCCACGCGCTATGATTTCAAGGGCACACCCGCAGCACTAGAGTGGTTGAACCCTGATAAAACCGGCTTTAAAATAACCGGGTCCAGTGATTGGCAAATCGATGCAATTCTAGACATTATTCGCAAGAAACTGGCCGCCCGCGAACAAAGTCAAAAATTCCTCGATACTTCTAAGCAAAGTATCATAGCCAATCTGAAGACTACCAAAGAAGTACCGCTAATCAGTGGCATAGATCAAACAAAAGCCAAGACGATTACCAGTACAATTAGAGAGCATTTTCCCAAAGTTAAAGCTCAAATTCAGGGCGAGACTATACGCGTCAACAGCTCAAGTAAAAATGAACTACAGGCCATTATGCAATTGCTACGAGCCCAAGATCTAAGCTTCCCAATAAACTTCACAAACTTTCGGTAATTTAACTTCCTAGCATTTTTTCGTATAATAGGGCTAATGTTTAACAGAAAACTAAAAGAAGATTCAGAAGAAGAAATTCAATCTTTAGATACAAAGACACTAGGATCATTGCCAGAAGAGACAAAGCAGCCCGAAGTACCAGATATGGTTGACCAGGCTATAGAAGTCCTTGGCAACAATGATCATGGTAGTTTTACTATGCCATCGCCAAAAATCTACCCACATCAATGGCTATGGGATAGCTGTTTTATCGCCATCGGGATTAGAAACTATGACGTTGACAGAGCCAAGATTGAAATCCTGAGTCTACTTCGAGGCCAGTGGTCAAATGGCATGATTCCGCACATGATCCTAACGCCTCATGCAGATGTTCAAATAGATGCCTATGATAAGCACGGCAAAATCTGGAGAAGCTGGCTAAACCCTAACGCGCCAGACGATATTTCTACTAGTGGCATAACCCAGCCACCGATGATTGCCGAGGCAGTTATACGTATCGGCGAAAAAATGAAAATTACAGAGCGGAGAGCTTGGTATAAGATGGTCTATCAGTCACTTGTTGATTATCACGAGTGGTTATATAACGACCGCGACCCCCATGGGGAAGGTTTAGTATTGCAAGTTCATCCCTGGGAGACTGGCCTAGACAATACGCCGCCATGGATGCATGAGCTACACGAGCATTTACTGCCTTGGTGGGTACGCGTGGCCGAGAAATCGAGACTTGAAAAACTTTTGACTCCCTTAAGGCGCGATACCAGATTTATCCCAGTTGACCAGCGCTTTTCTAACGTCGAGGCTTTGGCTCTTTATGATGTCCAAAGACGACTTAGGCGTAAGGCTTACGATACTGACAAGATACTCGATCATGCACTCTTTGCCATTGAAGATCTATCGTTTAATAGTATTTTCGTACGAGCCAATACTTGTCTAGTTGAAATTGCAAAAACTCTCCGCGAGGAATTACCCGAGACGCTGGTAACCTCCATGAAAAAGACTGAAAAGGCTCTCGATCAACTCTGGGATCCGTTTGCTAGTGAATATTTCTCCCGTGATTTTGTAACCCATAAGTTACTTGCTACCTCTAGTATAGCCGCGCTAATGCCGTTATACGCCGGATGTATTAGCAAGGAAAAGGCTGAAACTTTGGTTGGTCTACTCGAGAATCAACATCGTTTCGGTCCAGCCTATCCCGTACCCTCTGCCCCACTCGACTCGCCTTTCTTTAATCCAGAACGCTATTGGCAAGGCCCTACTTGGATCAATACCAACTGGATGATAATTGATGGTCTCAAGAGATATGGTTTTAATGATCATGCCGCCGCACTAACCGAAAGTACTTTAGAATTAATAAGCAAATCCGGTTTCCACGAATACTTTAGTCCAACCACCGGTGATCCGGCTGGAGTAGATAACTTCTCCTGGACAGCGGCACTGGCTATTGATCTCGTTACTAACGGATAGTAAACTGTTAGCCAA
>PLTT01000009.1 GCA_003164595.1 Candidatus Saccharimonadota bacterium
TACTTGCTATGAGGGGATAGTCTCCAATATAAAGTATATAATGTTTATGATGCATCAAACAATCGTGGTCGTAGAAGATGATAAATCCATTAGGGATATGTACGTCTGGAAGCTTAAATTGTCTGGATTTAAGGTAGAGGGCGCAGAAAATGGCGAAGATGGTCTAGAGAAGATAGAGCAATTCAAACCAGAGCTTATTTTATTAGATATTCGCATGCCTGTAATGAGCGGCGATCTGATGCTAGAAAAACTTCGAGCTACTGACTGGGGCAGCTCCATCCGCGTTATAATTCTAACTAACTTAACCAAGGACGAGGCACCACAAAAACTTCGTTTTCTTAACATAGATAGATATGTGATTAAAGCGCATTATAGTCCTGAACAAGTACTAGATATCGTAAACGAAGTACTTGGTATAAAAGTAAATTCCTGAGGAAGAGATAAATCTGTATGTTATCGCTTCTTTTGGCCTATGGGTTACACTTAATCGTATGAAGTTAAATAAGATCAAGCCGTGAGCAGTTTAGAAATCGGCATAGTCGGTTTACCGAACGTTGGGAAATCTACCCTGTTCAATGCCCTAACTGACAGCAATGTACTTGCTGCTAACTATCCTTTTGCGACTATTGAACCAAATATCGGTATTGTTCCTGTGCCGGATGAGCGCCTGAACAAATTAGCGGAACTCTACAAAACTGAGAAGATCGTACCGGCAACTATCCAATTCGTAGACATCGCAGGATTAGTTTCGGGTGCAAGTAAGGGCGAAGGATTAGGCAATAAATTCCTGAGTCACATACGAAGTTGCAGTGCAATTATAGAAGTTGTCAGAGCCTTCAGCGACAGCAATGTTACGCATGTAGATAATGATCATAATCCAGCCAAAGACATAGACGTTATTAATACCGAACTTATCCTGGCAGATCTCCAAACGGTTGAAAAAAGGCTACCACGGCTAGAGAAAGAGACTAAGTCGAACCCAAAACTTAAACCACTCTTGGACAATCTCGTCGCAGCACATAGGTCTCTGGACGACGGGAAACCACTATGGAGCACCCCCGAGATAGATACCGCTGGACTCCAAGATTTGATGCTAATCACTGCCAAGCCGATAATATATGTATTCAACGTTGATGATGTAACTCTTGGTGATGAAGATGCTAAGGAAAAATTGAGGCAACTCGTTAATCCAGCAGACTCCCTGTTCATCTGCGCCAAGCTTGAGGACGAGCTAAAAAGCCTCGACGGCTATGACAGAATTGAGCTACTGGAGAGTTACGGCCAAGATGAATCAGGCTTAACCCAGCTTATTAAGGCAGCTTATCATTCTCTTGGTTTACAGAGTTATCTTACGGCCGGCGAACAGGAAGTCCGTGCCTGGACAATACCGAAAAGCGCCACTGCCCCACAGGCCGCCGGTGTTATACACGGAGACTTTGAACGAGGCTTTATTGCAGCCCAGATAGTTAATTATCACGACCTGATTGAAGCTGGGTCAGAGCCAGCAGCTAGATCTGCCGGTAAAATACGAACTGAAGGTAAAGACTACATCATGCAGCCTGATGATGTAGTTGAATTTAGATTTAATGTTTAGCTCGTAGGTATTAGTGGATCATCTTGAAAAATAGCGGTGTCGGGTAAATGGCAAGCTAGTGGCTGAGTAAATATTGCTGACTTCGGGCGTATCTTTTATCGCATCAACCAAGGGATCTGTCGGTGGTAGCGTCACAGTATTTGCTTGAGAAGCCACTGAGATAGGATGTTGATGTACAAATTGCGGAAAGTTGCTTGGATAGTCTTGTCGTACACTCCCGCTGAAAATCTGGTTCTGCCCCCTTGCAGCCATCATTCTTTCTTGAGCATAAGACAGAATTTGTCGTAAACGACCCTGGTTAACACTGGTAAAACTTATGTCTTTATTCGGGGAGGATATACAGAGAGTAGAGTTCAGTAGTCGGTGATTATAATCAACTTGCCCGATCTTGTCGTACCATATAGCCTCGAGAGTTAGGAACATGGGCTTTCGGTCAACTAATATTAAGCGCTGGTTAGTAGCTACAAGCATTGCAAAACCATTCTGGTAGTATCCATTGGCACATTGTAGAATTATCTCATCGTCTGCCAATACCTTACAGAGCTCCCTGACCTCGCCTCTGCCCCAGCCACGAGCACTAAAGCCGATCTCACGTAGCTGTTCTTCTACTTTGAGAGCACTTACCATAGCGCATTTCCCTCCAACTGTTACATTCATATAATAGACCGGAACATAGGGTGATGCCGTTAGCTATGTCACAATAATAAAGAGACATTCATCACAAATAGGAGTCAAAAATTTGATAGGTCTTTGACTGATTATGATAATTTGTGTCATAATTAATTTATGTTGGCGGTCAATGACCAATCCCAGTCACTGGTGGACCTGTTCCATCACGGGACTAAACTGACTTATAATCGAGGCGAATTTGTAATGAGGCCCGGCGAATCTCCGCCGGGCGTTTTTTATATTGAAGAAGGTCTTGTTAGAGCCTACGATATTACGAAGTACGGTGAAGAGAACTTATTGGTCATCCGAAAGAATGGCGAATTCTTGGGATTAACTTTTACCGTAACAGGTGACGACAAAAAAATTATATATCAGACACTCACCCCTGCGACCCTCTGGTTACTAAAGCATGATGAGTTTACTAGTAATTTAATTAAAAATCCCGAGATAGCTTTACCGCTAGTAGATAACCTAACAGAAATGTACCGCGTTCACTCTGAGCGAATACTGAATCTGGAATACAGGACTGTCCGGGAACGGCTAATCTCATTTTTACTGACTACCGCTAGGCGCTTTGGGGAAATAAATGACGAAGGCACCCTCATTAAGGTTCCCCTGAGACATCAAGACGTGGCCAGCTCTATTAATTCAAGTAGAGAAACAACGAGTCGTGAGATAGCTTATTTGGAAAGAAATAAGTTAATAGCCAACCGCCAGCTTTTTTTTACTCTAACTGATGTAGATGGATTAAAAAGTTATTTGGTAAGATAGAGTTCCAAACTTTTAGTCACTGTTTGGAGTTAGCTGCTATTTTTTGTAAAGCAAATAAAATCTTTCAACATTCCCTTTGGCGCCGGCAACCTTTGAGTCCGCTTTAGCCTTAATCGTAAAATTACCACGGCACCAATTTTCAAAGTCTTTGAGAATTTCTCTCCGCATATGGTCATTTTTTATAACACCTTTGTGCTTTAAACCAGCTGTTGCTGCCTCAAACTGCGGTTTTACCATTGCGATTATCTCAGTATCGGGTCTACTAAGACGACTAACGGCTGGTAAGATTTCGCGCAGTGATATAAAACTAACATCGATAACTACAATATCAATTCGCTGGCTGGTTAGAAAATCTCGAATGTCAGTCTTTTCATGAAGCTCGATACGTAGGTCATTTCGAAGTCTGGGGTGCATTTGATTAGTGCCTAGTTCTACGGCTATAACCTTGCTAGCACCCTTCCTAAGCGCAAGTTCGCTAAAACCCCCCGTACTACTACCAACATCTAGTACTATCTTATTGGTAAAATTAAGCTTAAAGGTACCTACTACAGAGTTAAGCTTCTCTCCGGCCCTAGAAACAAAGCCTTCATGTTTAGCAATATCAAGCTTGGCATTACTGTCTAAAAAAATACCCGGCTTGGTCACAAGCTCTCCATTGACGCTAACAAAACCCCGACGCACAAGATCCTCAGCCTGACTACGAGTTTCGGTCAGGCCCCGACTTACAAGAAGTTTATCTAGACGAATCTTAGTCATAATATTTTCCCTAAGTTATAGGCTTGGCTTAGGCCTTAACGCGTTCAAGATACTCACCTGTCCGAGTATCAACTTTAATAACATCACCAGTTTTGATGAACAGCGGAACCTTAACACTTATGCCGGTTTCCAATACGGCGTTTTTGCGTACTGTAGAGCTCGTATCACCCTTAACGGCATTCTCAGAATAGGTAACTTCAAGTGGGACGTTCTTGGGTAGTTCGACATTAATCACCGCTGAATTAAACATTTGGGCTTGAACCTTATCGCCCTCTTTCAGATAACCTGCCTGGTCACCGATTATGCCTGCAGCTATGTCAAATTGATCAAAGGTGTCTTCATCCATAAAATAATAATAGGTTCCGTCATTGTATAAATATTGAACATTACGGTTAGTTACATCAGCAGCTTCCAATTGCTCGTTGCCTTTAAAAGTTTTATCAAGCACTTTACCATCGGTCAAACTTATAATTCGAACGTTTACTATAGATCCACCCCTACCAACAACTTTTTGGTTATACTCCAAAACCTTGTATGGAATACCGTTAAGTTGCAGCAATGTTCCTTTTTTTAGTTCAGTAATATTCAGTAACATAATATTTATCTCCTTAGACAGTATTTTCCATAATTTGACCGAGTTGGGCTGATATCTGAGCGACATCAACGGCACTTAATATATTGTATTCGCTAAGCCTCAGTATATTCTTTTGAAGATGCTCTAGGACTGGCTGAAGTTTACCAGCAATAGCTTCTTGCGATTTGCGCGTATCACTTGATTCATAATCTCTGATGTACAATCTGCTATCAATTAGCTCGTTTTTTATCCGAGTAATCAGCCGCTGCTCGCTTAAAGGTGTTTGGTATAAATCTATGGACTGTAGCTCTTCTAAAATAAGAGCCTCGACATCCTTAAGTAGCCTCAGTGGCGAAATATAATTCACTTTAGAAATAAAATCTCTTAATTGTTAGCTACGAATGGCAGCAAGCCGATATGTCGGGCACGCTTAATAGCCACAGCGAGATGTCGCTGCTGAGTTTCGGTCAAGCCTGTTTTCTTTCGAGATTCAATTTGACCATAGACGTTAACAAAACGCTGGAGCGTTTTTACGTCCTTGTAATCAAAATATGCTACGTCTGTTCTTTGCTTAAATATTTTTGCCATATATCTCCTTAAAATGGTATATCGTCTAGGTTTATTGGTTCATCACTTATGTCTTCAATAACAACGTCTTCCTTGTCTTTCTTACCGGAAGGTTCTTCGGTAGTTGCAGTCTGGTCTCCCTTAGAAGTCTTTGCAGCTCCCTCAGTTCCAGTATTGCCGTCTAAGAAAGTTACGTCGTTGGCTAGCACTTCAACTTTGTTACGTTTTTGACCATCCTGCTCCCAGCTGCGACTCTGTAATCGTCCTTGAACTAGACATCGTCGGCCCTTGGCAAGATACTGCGCCACACGCTCGCCCAGTGCTGCCCAGGCTACTACATCGACATAATCTGTTGCTTCTTGCCATTCACCACTTGCATCTTTGTAGGATCGGTTAAGGGCTAAACTAAAACTACAAACACTCTGTCCGCTTGGTATTTGTCGTAACTCAGGGTCTCTGGTTAGATTACCCATCAAAGTTACTTGGTTCAAACTCCTTGCCATATGATATTCCTCGTTTATAGGTTTATTGTACTACTCTTCTTCTGATTCTTCAGTGGTCTTTGATTCTTCGCCACGTTCAGCGGCTCTTTTAGCCTTTTCGGCTTTAGCAGCCTCGGCCTTAGCAATTGCTTTTAGATCGGGACGAGTAATTAGAAATCGAATGACTTCATCAGTTATATTTAGAGTCTTTTCAACCTTGATGACTGATTGAGGAGGAAATTGCATAGTATAAATACTATACATGGCGGTCTCGTGATTCTTTATTGGGTAAGCAAGCTTTCGTTTGCCCCAATTATCGACACTGACTATTTTCCCACCATTGTCTGTAAAGATCTTTTCAACACGCTGTGTCGATCTCTCTATATCTATCTCAAGATCAGGATCAAATAAGATAGCAATTTCATACTCATTCATAAGTTTACTCCTTTGGTTAAAGCCCGCACGCCGCTGTCACTGTGAGCTGAGTTGTTATTAAATACTATTTTAACAAATTTACATCTGTTAGTCAAAGGTTTTATAGATTGTTTGACTGATCATTATCGACAGGTACTGAATTAGCGGACAAGCTATCATCACCATTATTGAAGACTTCGTCCATGCTACTAACGAGCACCTCCCGAGGTCTTGAGCCATCGGCTGGACTTATTATCCCCTGCTCCTCCATTGTTTCGATCAGGCGGGCTGCACGTCCATAGCCAATCCTTAGCCGACGCTGGAGCAAACTTGTCGAAGCCTTACGAGCTTCCAAGACCACGTGGACTGCATCACGCCACATCTCGTCATTCACATCGTTCGACGAGCCATAGTCATTACTCATCCCACCCTTACCGTTAATTTGTACCGGTTGACTGATAATTTCCTGATCGTATTGTGGCGGTCTTTGCATACGCACAAAGTCAGTAACTTTAGAGGTCTCACTCTCGTCTATATAGGCCCCTTGAATGCGCTTAGGTTTTGCCATGTCGGATGTTAATAACAGCATATCTCCTTGACCAAGCAATTTTTCAGCTCCAACCCCGTCAATAATCGTGCGAGAATCAACTTGGCTAGCAGTCGTGAATGAAATACGAGCCGGTATATTGGCCTTTATAAGACCGGTAATAACGTCAACACTTGGGCGTTGCGTAGCAATAACCAGGTGTATGCCAACAGCACGGGATTTTTGGGCTATTCTAACAATCAATGACTCAACATCACGGGAAGCCATCATCATTAGGTCAGCTAACTCATCTATGACGATGACTATAAATGGCATACCCTCTTCTTTTTTTATAGCATTGTACTCATCAATGTTACGTTTGCGAACATCGGCTAGAGCGCGGTAACGCCTCTCCATTTCGGCTACCGCCCATTTTAGTGCGCTAATACATTTTTCCGGTTCGGTAATAACCGGTGTTAATAAGTGGGGGATGTCATCATAGGGCTTTAGCTCAACTTGTTTTGGGTCAACTAAAATTAACTTTAAATCACTCGGACTATTGCGGTATAACAGACTAGTAAGAAGAGTGTTAATCATGACCGATTTTCCAGAGCCGGTCTGCCCGGCAATTAGTATGTGTGGCATTTTGCCAAGATCAGCTACTACTGGCTTCCCGGCGATATCCTTACCAATGGCAAAACCCAGTGGGCTGCTTAGTTCTGCCCATTCTCTAGACTGAAAGATTGAACTCAGTCTTACCGTTGCACCTTTAATATTTGGCACCTCAATACCTACGGCTCGCTTGCCGGGTATTGGTGCTTCAATACGAATTGAATGTGCCGCCAAATCTAGAGCTAAGTTATTCTCTAGAGCAGTAATTTTAGTTAGTTTTACCCCAGTTGGAGGCTTTAGAGTAAATTGTGTTACCCTCGGCCCAATATTGGCTCCTTCCATCTCAACGTCAATATTAAAGTTTTCAAAAGTGTTATGGATAGCCTTGGCATTCGCTTCAACGTCTCCGGCGTCTGCCTTATCTTGCTTCTGATTTAGTAAGTCTACGCCCGGGAATTTCCAATCTGGGTCACTTGCTAGGGTCAAGGCTTGATGAGTCTCCGTAACTCCCATTTTTTGAGCAGTGTTTTTCAAAGATGCCAGTCTCGTCTGCTCACGGGGAGTGTGATGTTCCACTGGAACACCTTCGTTCATTTTGAAACTACTGGGCTCGGAATTGCTCTTAAGTGTTGCAAGTTCACCCTCACCCTCCTCGGTATTATTCTTGAAAATATTTCCGATTTTCAGGAATACTTTTGGTGACACGCCGACTGCGAAACAAGCAGCTAGCACTGTGAATACAAAAAAGATTAGTGATGCCGGGAACTTATCGAGTAAGTTAAGAACAGATTTCCCTATTATTTTTCCGAAGGTTCCGCCATGACCACTGGTATAACTACCATCTGGCTGACGAGTAGTGAATGCTGTAAACAGTAGACTACTCAGAAATAGTACGGCAGCAAAGGCGCTAATTAGTTTACTGCGGGGAATCTTCTTGTCCTCAGCTGCTAGCTTGTAGACACCCAGTGTTATGAATGCAAAAGAAACAATATAGGCCGCCCAACCAAGAGCCCAAAAAGTTGCATGGAACAAAGTCTTCGGAAGAGATCCTCCAGCGTGGAAACCGCCCAGTAATAAGAATAAAGCCATGACAAACAGAATGATCGCGATCAAAGTTCTCCAGAAATTAGGAGACAATGTCTTTGTTTCTTCGATTGCCTTCTTGGATGATTTTTTTCTTGATTTTTTCTTTTTTGCCATGCTATTTCCCGAATATTATAACACTTTGGCTAGTTGCTGTAAGTACCATTAGCATTTACAGCAACTATCATAGATATATTATAGCAAATATTACAACTTTTGTCCAATCAGTCGATGCGAGCGTCTTGGGTAAGTAGTCGTTCGCGCATTTCTTTGAAACGGCGTTCCTGTTCTTGGGCAATATCCTCTGGTGATTGAGTCGGCTTATCGGTCGGTGTAGTCTTGGTCTCACCTTTAGGATTAGTACCGCCCCCAATAACATTAACTACTGGTATTACGATAGGACTTCTCTGGGTTTGCTCAAAAAGGAAATGAGTTATGTGGTCTTTGAGTTCCGCCTTGAACCTATCCAGGTCAATACGTTTGAAGCGCTGCTGGACGGCTCTTCGCAGTTCTTGCCTAAGGTTGTTCATCAGCTCTTCGTTATCACGCATATATATGAACCCACGGCTGATTATGTCTGGACTTGTTAGAAGAGCGCCGTTCTTCTTATCAATGGTTAGGATAATAGCCACTAAGCCTTCCTCACTGAGGAGAACTCGGTCTTTTACTACTATATTGCTAACGATTGCACCTGTTTGATCAACTAGTACGGTTCCATGTGGAACTTCCTCGCCGCTTATCTCCATTTTATTTTCCGTAAAGCCAATCACTGCACCATTCTCGGCATTAACAGTATTGGCCCTTGGCACCAGTCCCTGCTCAACGACATTCTCAATATAACGTCGCTTGGAACGAAATGGTCCATAAATTGGGATGAAAAATTTTGGCTTGGTCATTTCAACCATTTCAAGATATTCATCTATGCTAGCGTGCCCTGAAACGTGCAATGGGCCTACGCCGTCTAGTTCATGGGTTATATGCTGAAAGACATGAACACCCTTTCGCATTAAATCATCAACCATTGCCCCAACGAGCGCATCGTTACCGCTCTCTGGAATCGGAGAGGAGCTAAGAATAACAGTATCCTGCTCTTTCATCTTGATATGACGATGCTCACCATTAGCCATCCGCTGCAAAGCTGAGCTTGGCTCTCCCTGTGAACCAGTACAAACTACCACTAATTGATCATCAGGTATATTAGCCGACGATGCAATTGGCACAAAGGTACCTTTGGGTATTTTCATGAAACCATGCCGCACAGCCATCTCTAGCGTACTAACCATGCTTCTACCGTCCATAGCCACTTTCTTATTGTGGTGTACAGCGGCATTGACAATCATCTGAACGCGGTTCATGTTGGTCGAGAAAAGTCCGATGAAAATTCTACCAGGTGCCTGATTCATGATATCTACGAAACTCTGTTCAAGACTACTCTCACTTGGTGTTCGTCCAGGACGTTCGGTTGAAGTACTTTCACTAAACAGCGCCAGCACCCCTTCGTTACCCAACTCCTTCAATCTTTCCATGTCGGTTCGTTCATGGTCAAGCGGATTGGGATCGAAACGGAAATCGCCGGTGTTGATGATACGTCCAACGGGCGTATCTAGAACTACGCAGGTACTGCCCGGTATAGAGTGTGTTACCCTGACCAGTTCAACGAAAAACTCACCGATTTTTAATCTTTCATGGGTATCTTCATTCATGACTATTGTCTTAAGCTCAAAACCTTGTGGCATTGGCAGGCCGAAGTTCTCAAAGATTTCCTCAACACGGCCTATGGTAAATTTACTTCCATAGATTGGCGCTGGGAACAAAGGTACAATGTGCGGCAAACCACCTATATGATCAAGATGTCCGTGAGTGATAATGTAGGCTTTTATCTTATGCTTTATTGACTCTAGGTAAGCTGTGTCAGCTATAGCGTAGTTGATCCCTGGCAGATCAACACCAAGGTCGTTGCCGCAATCGATAATTACAGCATCATTTTTGTACTCAATAAGCATGGTGTTCTTTGAACCAGCACCATCCATACCGCCAAGTCCAATAACGCGTAATCTTGGACTATCGTCAATGACATTGGCTCGCCGGGGTTGGTTGTCTGCGACTGGCGTGGCAGCAGCATATTGGTTGGCTACTCTTTGGGCGTCTTCCATGCTTCGCCTCTGGGCTCTGATAGCCGCCCCTCTTGATGCACTTCGGCCTGTAAGGCTAGATGTGCTAGTTTTTTGTTTATTATTCTGATTTTTTGGATTCATGTAATTCTCCTTTTAAGATTTACTTTATTAAAAATTTTCTTTATCTACTTAATCGACTCAATTATTGCCGGTATTCGTGCAAAATCTTCCATCAATGTTTGACGCATTGAGCCATTGTATAAAGCCGCAGCTGGATGAAATAAAGGCAAATAAACTCGACCTTTATAGCGCTTCGGCTGTCCGTGGACCTGACTAATTACTAGCTCTGGCAAAAAACAATTCAGACTGTGTCGTCCCAAGGTTACGACCAAAGCTGGTTTGATTATATCCAACTGTGCCTGCAGATATGGCAGAAAAGCCTGTTTTTCATCAGGCAAAGGGTCTCTATTGTTGGGCGGTCGGTATTTAACGATATTTGTTATATATACATCCTGACGGTTTAGTCCAATAGATTCTAGCATTTCCGACAGCAACTTACCTGATGAGCCGACAAAAGGCTTGCCTTCTATGTCTTCTTTCTTTCCTGGTGCTTCACCGATAAACACTAAGTCTGCCTCGGGGTTACCGTCACCAAAGACTAGTTGAGTGGCTGTTAAGGCCAGCTCTGGGCAGACATTATCGCTTAGTATAGATGTTTTGATTGCGTCAAGCTTTTGTTGATTTGTTGCCATTAATAAATTTCCCTATAAGTCTGACAATATTTTGGGTTGTCCCAAATAAAAAGATAATTGTTAACAAATACCACCATAGGTTGCCACTATTAATAGATAGGCTGGCCAGGCCATAAGCTATTGCTAGCTCAACGACAGCAAACGCTGTCAAACCTATCTTAGTGTTATGCCAATGTTTAATGGTTTGGACTTTCATATATCTATTTCTTCGTATCAAGCTCGCGAGCTGCGGCTTTCATGCTTAACTGCAGGCGACCACGGTCATCAATTGCCACTAGCTTAACAGTAACACGGTCACCCTCTGATACCACATCACTTGGCTTATTAACGCGCTCTTCGCTCATTTCACTAACATGTACTAAACCTTCTTTGCCGGGTAGGATCTCTACGAATGCACCAAAGTCTAGCACGCTAACTACTCTACAGTCTTTGTAAATAGCTCCAACTTCTGGTTCAACAGTAATGCCACGAATATAGGCAATGGCCGCATCAATAGACTTTTTATCTGGGCTGGCAATGTATACCATCCCATCATCCTTGATGTCTATCTCGGCGCCCGTCTCGGCAATAATCTTGTTGATAGTTTCCCCGCCTTTACCAATTACTTCTCTAATCTTCGCAGGGTTAATCTGTATCGATTGGACTTGCGGAGCATACTGGCTAAGCTCTTTGGCTGGTTTGGCAATAGTACTTAGCATGTGGTCGAGGATAAAGATTCGTCCTTCCTTCCCTTGAAGCAAAGCCTTCTTTAGGATTGCTACGGGTAGCCCATGAACCTTCATATCCATTTGTAGAGCCGTAATCCCCTTAGCGGTGCCTGTTACTTTGAAGTCCATATCACCAGCAAAGTCTTCAGCATCAGCGATATCACTTAATATATAGGGTTTATCGCCCTCCATCATTAAGCCCATGGCAATGCCACTGACTGGTGCTTTTATTGGAACTCCTGCATCCATGAGCGCCAAAGTACTTGAACAAGTAGCAGCCATTGAAGTTGAGCCATTCTGACTCATGATCTCAGTCACAGAACGAATTGTATAAGGAAATTCTGCCTCATTAGGTAGAACAGGTATTAAAGCTCGTTCAGCTAAATAGCCATGACCGATCTCTCGCCTGCCAGGGCTGCCTAAGCGACGCACTTCCCCGACTGTATAGCCTGGTGCATTATAGTGGTGCATGTAGCGTCGCTCATCACTTCGTTCCATCGTATCAACCAGCTGGACATAGCTTAGAGGCGCCAGTGTAATAATATTGAATGCTTGGGTCATTCCTCTCGTGAATAGGCTTGATCCGTGAGCACGAGGCAATAGACCAATCTCACTACTAAGCGGCCGTATCTCGGTTAATTCGCGACCATCTGGACGGGAATTGTCCTCTATGATACCCTTACGAACATCCTTGTGAAGTGCCATTTGGAAGGCATCGTTAAATTCGCCCTTTAGCGATTCGTAATCATCAGCGTATTCTTCCTTGAAATGTTCTTCCATGTCGCTGCGAAGATCGGCAATAATGTTGTTTCGCTCAGGATATGGTTTGCGCAGTTGCTCTCCAATTTTACCACTTAGCCACGTCTCAACTCGTTGAGATATATCATCATTGGGCAATGTTAGTTCATAGGCCAAAGGTTCAACACCAACTTTCTTTACAAGTTCTTTCTGCAAAGCAATGGCTGGTTTAATAGCCTCTTGAGCAAACTCTAGGGCTTTAGCAATCTCTTCCTCGCTAACTTCCTGCGCGCCGGCCTCTACCATCATTATGGCATCTGCCGTACCAGCCACTACAAGATCGAGTTTGCCTTTATTGAGTTCGTCAGCGGTCATAAATGCTTTGAAGTTGCCGTCACTATCGATACCTACTCGGACACCAGCGACTGGCCCATCAAAAGGAGCCCCTGTAAGCATAAATGCGGTGCTCATAGCTATCATAGCTATCATATCTGGTCGGAAATTCGGATCCATGCTCATTACTGAAGCAACGCCCTGCACTTCATGTCGAAAACCCTTAGGCCACAGGGGGCGTATTGGGCGATCTATCAATCTTCCTATAAGGATTGCGTCGTCACTGGGTCGACCTTCTCGTTTAATGAAGCGACTGCCACTTATCTTACCGGCTGCATAGAATTTTTCCTCGTAATCGATACTTAGTGGGAAATAGTCAAATCCATTAAGAGGTTTACTTCCAACCATGGCCGTTCCTAGTACTACGGTATCTCCGTAACTCACTAAGACGCTGGCACTAGTACGAAAACCTACGCGGTTGATCTCCAAAGTCAGTGTTTTGCCACAAAACTCTGTCTCAACTTTAATTATTTTTTTACCAAAAGGATTTATGGTCTGTCCCATATAATCTTTAAACCTTTCTTGCTTGAGATCTTCCCGAGACACAGCACAAATATAAAGCAGTTTACCCCTTGTGCATTATTAGGGTGCAATATATCTGTCCTTTGTCCGCGAAATTTAATCTCAAACGGTTAATGTGCACAAGCTTAAGGTCTCGAATCTCGAGACAATAGTCTGGGCACTAGCGTCGGATGCCAAGCTTTTTTATCAGATCAAGGTAGCTCTGGCTATCTTTATCTGCAATATACTTTAACAACTTCTTTCTTTTTCCAACCAATTGAAGAAGGCCTCGGCGTGCCATAAAATCGTGCTTGTTGGTCTTAAGATGGCCAGTTAATTCTTTAATCCGCTCTGTCATAATACCAACTTGAACAGCCGAACTTCCGGTGTCAGTTTCGCTAGATTGCAAGCCTTTAATCGTGACTTGTTTTTTCTCACTTGTAATCATCTGAACAACATTTTAGCACAAAACCATCTGTTATGCAAGCAAACTTATTTTTTATTTTCTTGTGGAGTGAGAAGGTGTGAAGCGATTTCAACCGAACTGCATCCAAGAATACTGATGGCATCTTTTATGTCATAGTCCCCCACGGTCGTTCTCCTCAACTCAAACGTATAGGCACCCACACCAAGTTCTTTGCCGATATCTTCAACCAGGGAACGTATATAGGTACCGCTAGAAACGTGACTTGAAAAACGAACCACAGGATAGGTATAGCTAATTAATGAATTATTAAAAATCGTAACCGGACGAGGCTCGAGCTTGGCAGCTTTCCCTTGCCTAGCTAGATCATATGATCTTTGCCCGTTTACCTTGATTGCAGAATAAATAGGCGGTGTTTGCATCTGTTTGCCACTAAGCTTCGCTAGAGCTTCTTCTATCTCAATTTTGGCCGGTACGCGTTTGGAAATGCCCGATACATCGCCCTCAGGATCTCCTGTAGTGCTATGTTCTCCAAGCCGCAAAGAAACATCATAGATTTTATCCAGTTTGGTAAATTCTTGAGCCATTTTAGTATAACTGCCCAAAAATATTATTAGTAACCCTGTTGCAAATGGGTCCAGAGTCCCACTATGGCCGACTTTTACTCTCTTTTGTTCTGTAACCGAAACTATTCCCCGTATTTTTGCGACAACATCAAAGCTAGTCCAACCTTCGGGTTTATCTACGAGAATAATGCCATTAAACATGAACTGATATTACTACAATTAATTTCTAGAACCCTAGAATGGTCCGGAGCCTGGCGAAAATGGCATCAGTGGTGGAGGTACTGGTGGCGGCAAATTGTTGGTTGCAGCTTCGGTCGATACACCCAGGCCAGCTGGAGGCTGTGATTGTAATGGTGGCATAGCACTAGGCATCGGCATATCTAAAGTATTCTGTGGCTGATCCTGTAAAACTTGAGGTATGGTCGATCCGGCACCAGTTGAGGGGTTTATGCCATTTCTAAATTGTTCATCAAGTAATTGTGGCATCCCGTAGGCTGGTTCTCCTGATGGGCGTTCTTCATCTTCATTATTTATACCGTCAAATGATTCCTCGTTAGAATCAAATACTGACTGAGCGTTTAGGGCCTGGATAGGTGGCAACTGAGCTGGCGTTACAGAGTCCATAGCTGACTCAACTGCCCCGCGAGCATCACTGAGATCTGGCGTGCCTACTTGGTTATTTTGGGCTTCTGGTTGGGGGGGAACCGCTACGGGTGGCGCAACTTCAGTGGGGGCTGTATTCTCGGGCTCACTGATTTCCTCTTCATCGCTGAAGTTATTGTGCAATGTGCCTAAATTATCAATTCTGATCTGAGTACTGTTTGCATCCTGGCCATCGTTGGTGGCTTGGTCATTACTTGGCTCTGGTTCATGCAAAATTTCAACCGCTCCATCAGCTTGAGGTTTTTCCTCTACTACTGGCGGTGGAGGAGTTGGTTGAGGATCTGTTTCGGGGGGTTGAACTGGTGGCGGTGGTTGAGCTTCAGCTTCCTCCAACTTAACAGATACCAATTGTTGATTTGCGCCGGCTGTCATTAACTTAGAGCTAGTGCTCATTGTTCCTGGTGTTGTTTTCTCGTTACTGAATCGATCGGTTTGAGCAACAATACCGGTTAGTAGTGCTGTTGCTATCTGAGCGTCAAGTACAGATTTACCAAGCAGCCCATCAAGCTGAGTGACTAGTTCACTAAGACCGCTGGTTGATTGATCTAATAAGTTGAGCGAACCAAGCGTGCCATTGGCTCCATCATTTATGCTAACAACCGTAGCATCATGAAGGATTCGGCCGTGGGCAGCAATGGCCTGGTCGAGCTCTCCTTGGTTATGAACGCCTAGGGCAATAATTAAATCTACATTGAAATCTCCCTCACTAAAAACCAAATCTTTTTCAGATATTGATGTTTTATATGGGGTAATAAATATTTTGACGACTGTGTCTTCAACTTTATATCGCAATTTATCGGCTTTTGATTTGTCTAGAGAAATTATGAAATCGCGAAGTGAGTCAGTATTCTTTTCGATAGTTTTTTCTGGCTGAAGGAATTCCAGTGTTGATGGCGTTTCGCCACTATAGACAGCCGTTGCATGCTTCCCGAGTTTGTTAAGCATTAGGGTCAGGCCAATACAAGCTGCTAACTGATCAACAGTAGGATTATTACTAACAGTAACCAGGACGTTATTGCCCTGTTTAATGCGTTCAATGATTTGTTGCTTTACGTTATCCATTTTTTGTTTTTAAATTTATAAACTAAGTTTACCACAAACGCTTATAATTGTCGATAGGTATTTTTGGTAGTGCTGTTACCTGACCTGCCGTCTAATATTGAATTGCTATAACACTTCTAAATTGCGTCCTAACACTTTACAAAAAGCACATATCCATATATAGTCATTCTTCGACGATAATAACAATTAAGAATTTAAATAAGGATCTTCATGCCAATCATCAAGTCAGCAAAGAAACGTGTTCGTACAGCAAATAAAGCAACAGTTAGAAACGCCAAGACTAGGCGCAGCCTAAAGACGGCAGTAAAAACATTTTACAAACACCTAGAAGACAATAAGAAAAAGGCATCTAGCTCATTAGCTGCTGCTCAGAGTGAAATCGCTAGGGCTGGTAAGAAAAATGTTATTCATAAGAATAAAGTTGCGCGTAAGCAGAAACAATTAGCCAAAGCTGCTAAGGCCGCTAATGTAAAACCAGAAGCACTAAAAAAGACTCCTGCTGAAAAGACAACTGCTAAAAAAGTCCCTGCCAAGAAAACTACAGTCAAAAAACCTGTTAAAAAATCTAAGTAGACTTCTCTTGACCGTGTAAAAAAATGTGCCATAGGTTAACTACGGCTTTCTTATAACCATAGCTCTGGCTTTCCTTCATGACTTCCCTGCCAACTATAAAAATACCAATTATCCCAATAGTAAATTGAATTATCCAAAGAATAAGAATCGCTATGGTAGATAGTTTCCAGCCATCAGCTACGTGATAATGGTGTGCGTAGATCACTACTAAAGGCTCAAACGGTAGCCAGGATATTATATATAATATAACTCCCAAACGTACACGAAAAATAGTTTTTTCAGATTGTTGCATACTATCGCAATAATAGCAGATTAAGACAAGAATATCTCAAGAACGATTCACTAGCCAATGAAAAGAACTACTGACTATAAAGGCTCAAAATGTATAATTTTAGAGCATCGTCAGTGTCAAGACTCTCGCTCTTCAGCCTGACGTCTAGTTCCAGTAGATCATGAATCATATGTCTCAGTTGCCGCAAAGTGATTTTTGAAGCAATTTTAGCGGTTTTTGACACCACATAAGGGTTGATTTTGGCTATTTTGGCTATCTGTTCAGTACTTAATTGTTTAGCAGACTTAATTAGCGCAATTATATGAAATTGCCAGACCAGCATACTAATAATCTGTTGGGGTTCAACTTTAAGGGCCCTCTGATCGGTATACAAGGCTAGAGCCCTCTTACTATTGCCCGAGAATATAGAGTCCAGTAAGTCGAATATTGTACTCTGAGGTATAGCCTCTGTCGTCAGTTCAATCGTCTTTCTGTTGATGTTTGTATCATATAAGAGAACTTTACTTAACTCAGAAGAGAGTAATTGTTGGTTCGTGCCAATTCTTTCTACTAAAAATCTAGCATCTGCGCTTGATAGACTACCGTTTTTGACTTTAGCCTGGGCCACCAACCAGGACGCTAGCCCATTTTCATCAAGTTCAGAAAAATCGCGGTAATCAGTCTGTTTCTTCAGCATTTTATAGAGACTGGAGCGCTTATCCATGCGCGATTCTACGAAGATAACATCTGTTGAATCCGGTAAATTATTGAGTAAGTATTCAGCCTTCTCTAAAAACTGCTTATTGGAACTCGGGTCTCTTATAACTACCATTTTTTGGGTAGATAGGAACGGTAGTCCTGTTAGGCTGTCATATATTCTCTGATAATCAACTTCATCCCCATAGAGTTTCTCGACTGCCATATCACCATATTTAGCTGTAAAATCAGAAACAAGTCTATTCAGCTCATTACTGATCATGTAATCGTTATGGCCGCTTAGAGTTATTTTCACAAAATCTCCTTCTGGCACTTCGGACATATATGCGTTCCTCTACCAGCAACTCTAATTTTAATTATTATACTGCCACAACGTGGGCACGAAAGCCCTTCCCTGCGAAAAACTTTAGCAAAGGCCAAATAGCTACCTTTTTTTCCTAAAGCATCTACGTAATTCCTGTCTGTAGAGCCGCCTTTGGCAATCGAGAGTCTTAAGACTGCCAGTAGTTCCACGTACAGAGACTCGACCTTCTTTTTAGACAAATTACGCACCAGAGTTTTGGGGTGTATCTTTGCTCCCCAGAGACTCTCATCGGCATATATATTACCAACTCCTGCTATTACGCTCTGATCTAATAAGACGGCCTTGATACTACTTCCCGATCGGCGCATTAATCTTTCCTGGAGTTTGACGGCAGTGAAATCGTTCGACAAAGGCTCCGGACCAAGTTTCTTGAAGAAATCTAGATTCATGATTTCCGAAGTAGGAAAAAGACGCATCCAACCAAATTTTCTTTGATCGTTGAAGAACAAATTACTATCGTCATCAAAAGTCAGCACAACCCTCGTTGATTTGTCGGGTAATTGGCCAACAAGCGATTTGTTGGGATGGCCTGCACCAAAATTTTGCTCACCACGGAACACCAACTGTCCAGTCATCTTTAAATGAATAATTAAACTATAGTCAGTGTCTAGATCGATTAGTAAAACTTTTCCACGTCGGCTGACGTTAACAACCTTTGCTCCTATTAAGAAACTACTAACATCGTGCTCGGCATTAGGGAAACTTTTTTGCCAATCACTTCTTACGGCTACCACTCTACGGCCTGGCAGCAATTCTGCTAGACCTCGACTTACAGTTTCAACCTCGGGCAATTCTGGCATAGTAAGCTATATTGTATCAGTTATAATAGCTACTATGGATTCACTAGACGATATATTACGAAACAAAGATTTTAGCGAACCTAGTGAAAGTAAGGCAATAAAAACTTTCGTTAATAAGCGTTTTCAAGAAGTAGTCAGCGTCCAGTTGCAGCAAAATTCAATTATTATCATCTCCAGGAGTTCGGCACTGGCCGATTCCTTGCGACAACTTAGTCCACAGCTCCAGGAAGTTGCCAAAACAACTAAAAAAATTGTTTTCAGAATAGCTTAGTAAATTTAGTATTTGAAATTCCATCGTTTAGCTATATACTATTAGTATGAAAAGTAGTAAAAGTACGACACATGAGCACACTATATTAGATATTGTCTCAGTCAACGATAAAGGCCAGGTTGTCATCCCGGCGCAAGCCCGTTCTATATTGGATATAGAACCAGGTGACAAATTATTAGTGATGGTACACCCAACCAAACAGGGTGTTTTGTTAATGAAGCCGGATGGTTTAGAATCGGCAGCCAAGGGCATGCTTGAAAAATTAAGTAACGCCCAAGCTGCTTACAAGGATTAGTTTCTAGAGAATGTCAGAAGCCGTAACCCACATAGAAGAACACCCAGAGCGAAGCCATAAAGAGATTATGGTTATTATTGTCGCGCTCATGCTGGCCATGTTGTTGTCCGCCCTCGACCAAACCGTCGTAGCCACTGCCCTGCCTCGTATTGCTACCGACCTCCATGGACTTAATAAGCTTTCCTGGGTAGCCACGGCTTATTTATTGACCAGTGCGGTATCAACCCCGCTATACGGAAAAATCAGCGATCAGTTTGGCCGAAAAAAAATATTCCAGTTCGCCATAGTGTTATTTTTGGTTGGTTCAGCCCTATGTGGTCTTTCGCAAACTATGAACGAACTAGTAATCTTCAGAGCTCTTCAAGGGATCGGTGCCGGTGGATTGATGGCGCTTTCTATGACAATCGTCGGCGATATAATTCCTCCTAGACAAAGAGGTAAATACCTAGCTTACTTTGGTGCCGTGTTTGCTATATCTAGCGTTGCCGGACCGTTGCTTGGTGGATTTTTCACAGATAGTTTATCTTGGCGATGGGTTTTCTATATAAATATTCCGCTTGGAATTCTAGCCATGATTGCCATTGCTGCTCGTCTGCATTTACCGGTAAAACGAAGTTCACATAAGATCGATTATTTAGGTGCTGTCTTGCTTACGGCAAGTGTTGTGCCAATTATACTTGCCACTGTCTGGGGAGGGGTTACCTACCCTTGGGCTTCACGCACAATAATCGGACTATATGGTCTAGGCGTGCTGGCACAGGTCTGCTTCGTTCTATGGGAAAGAAGAGCTAAACAAGCCATCATTCCAATGAACCTCTTTAGGAACAAGATATTTACTGTATCAATGATCCTATCAATTCTATCCGGTATCGCCATGTTTGCCGCAATATTGTTCATACCAGAATATCAACAAATCGTCCGTGGATATTCGGCCGTTAAATCTGGGTTACTACTATTACCCTTGGTTGTTGGAATGCTGATTGCCATGATCAGTTCCGGTAGACTTATTACAAGGACTGGCCATTACCGAATATTTCCAATCGCTGGAACACTTATTACCGCTCTAGGTCTTTACTTATTTAGCCATTTAACACTTAAGACTACCCAATTAGAGCTTTCGATATGGATGATAGTCCTGGGAATTGGTATTGGATCGTTTATGCAGGTTATGACCCTCGCTGTACAAAATTCTGTTCCACGTTCAGAGCTCGGCGTAGCCACAGCCTCGGCCGCATTCTTTAGGAATATAGGAAGCTCTTTGGGTGGAGCAATATTTGGCGCAATTCTAACCAATCGCTTGGCCTACCATTTGAAGCAATTACTACCCAGTGCCAGCGTGTCTCACGTTTCAAACCTATCAGCAAACATCCAAAATGGGCTATCATCAGCGACAATTAATAAATTTCCAAATAGTATCTCACATGATATTTTTGAGGCATTTGTTTTATCCTTCCACGATATGTTCCTGTTGGCTGTACCAGTAATATTGGTAGCTTTCGTAGTAGCACTCTTTCTTCGAGAAGCACCCCTTAGGACAACCGTTAAAGCTCCGGAAGCTTTTTAAAGACTTCCCCAGCTGTTCTGTTAAAATAGGAATATCATGAATGATACTATTTTTGACAAAATCGTCAGCGGTCAAATAATCAGCTATAAGATCTGGGAATCGGATGATTTCTTAGCCTTTCTAACTCCTTTTCCAAATACCCCCGGCGTAAGCGTTGTAATTCCAAAGAAGAATATTGGCGATAATGTTTTCAGTTTAAATAACGATGATTATGCTGCTTTGATGAACGCCGCAAAAACGGTCGGTAATTTACTCGAAAAATCTCTTAACGTCCGACGGGTAGCAATGGTGGTAGAGGGCACGGGCGTAGCTTATGTGCATGTTAAACTCTACCCCCTGCATGGTGAACTAGCTAGTAAGACTGGTATTCACCTAGACGAAGTAGTGTTCAATAAAGAGTACCTGGGCTATCTCACTACCCTCGAGGGTCCCCCAATGGATCCATCCAGGTTGCAAGAGATTCAGAAGCAGATCCTAAGCTACTAACTTATCTGTTAGATCTATAATCCAAATATATTCAGCGTATAATCAAATAGTTAGTATTAAATAGGCAATATTATGGACGATTCAGATAAATATCGGGTTGATAGCCAGCCACAGGAAACACCTGCGCCAGCCACTAAGCCGAGTGAACATAAAAAGAGAATTGGTCTCTGGATAGCCCTTATAGTGGTAGCTATTGCTGTTGTCGGTGGTCTCTTCTACTTCATGAACCATAAGACTACCAAACCTAAAAAGCAGATTACTGCACAAAAAATTATACAGATCCCCTCTTCCTCCAATTCAACTGCAACCACCAAGTACGTATCCAATGGCAGTGATCTAAGCCTGTCTTTCAGCCACCCCAGTAATTGGTCAGTTACGCCCCCAACCAACGACAATCCAAATGATCAGACTATTACCCTGACATCACCCTTATTTTCGGTAGTCAATGCTGACGGGGCTAGTGTGGTTGGTAAAATTATTATCCAAGTTAGGCCTGGTAGTGACACGGTAAGTGAATTGAACAATAATTCTCCAGTTGCGGCCTTGGCATCCGCGCAAATCGCCTACTCCCAACCGACCAGTAGTCAAACAAGCTATCCCTATCTAAGCTATTTTCATTTCTCTGATGGATCAAAAGCTAGTGGTGCATTCGAGGAAGTTATAATAACCGGAGGCCAGTCCTTCCCACTAGGGCAAGCGGTAAGTGCAGAGTATCTAAGTGGTTTAGACCCCATAATAAGCGCCAGCTTCTATCAATGTGCCACACAGAGCTGTAGCGGCTCTAACCAAACGCTTTTAAGTATAACTAGCACTACCTGGGATAATGTCTCGATTTTTCAACAAGCATTGACTACACTAGAGTCTTTTCAACTGAATTAATTACTGCACTACCCCTCCCTATTGAGTTAGGTAGTGAATAAACAAT